>JAMCQP010000019.1 GCA_023381695.1 Bacillota bacterium
CTTGAACCGGATCCATGGACCAATATTCCCTTCCGCCACCTGACATACCATTGGCAGGTTGAACCTTGGTCCCCCCTTCAATAAGCGGGTTATTTCTTATTTGAAATTCAACTCTATACGCAGGAGGAGTTTTTAATGAGAGCCGCTCCTGCGCGCGAACCGCATTTCTATATAAGGAATCTGTCCAGTATGTTGGCCCTGATTGTCCTCCCCGTAAATAACCAGTTTCTTGGACTGCCTTAAGCTCGGCCTCACTCATGTAACGATATAACGGTTTCCCACTATTTGCAGCAACTTGCTGTTCCGCCGCACTCGCCGTAGGACTCAACCTATCCCTAAGCCAGGAAACAGCCGAAGAAATCTTAGATGCAACCGCCGAAGCCAACGTACCCAAAGCTGGCAATGCTTTCGCTGCCGCGCCGACTGCCAATTCGCCTCCTACAGCAACCCCGACCGCACCCACCAATATATCGTTGGTCTCTTTAGCGTTTCCGCCCTTCTCACGTTCATGGACCTCATTCGCAAAGGCATGTTGGGAATCGTATCTTATATCCCCCGACCAGACATGCTGCCCATCGGGGTCCTTCTCCTCTTCATTCATGCTGCCGGTGACCGCTAATCTCAGCCCCCAGGGATCCACATACCTCAGCGGGTTATTCGCGGTATATACATACCAGTTCACCCCGCTCTGGATCGGGTCGGAAGTGATGAACCTGCCCAGTTCAGGGTCGTAATACCGTGCGCCGTAGTAATACAGGCTGGTCTCCTCATCAAGCTCTTTCCCCGTGAACTTGTACTGGGTGCGGGAGAGGCCGACTTCCACCCGCGTCTTCCCGAATGGCAGGTACTCGATCCGCTGGACTTCATTCCCCGCGGCATCGGTCACCACGTTGGTGCTGCCAATGTGGTTGGGATGGTAGTAATACGTGTTGGTCAAGGCGTCGCTGGACTCGATGGTTGCTACCAGCTTGCCGTTGGCCCGGATATGCTTGCGCACCGTCGCCCCCGCAACTTCGTAGAGCTCGCCGATGTAAAGCGTGGTGCCGCTGTGAGTAACCGCCTTAACCCGCTGGCCATCCGCGTCATATATATACCGGGCAACTTCAACGCCGGCCTTGCTCACCCCTGCCAGCCGGTTTTCGTAGTCGTACTGGTAAGCAAAGTCGTTGCGGGTGACCATGTTTCCGTTGGCGTCGTAACTGGCCTGAAAACCGTCGCTGCGCCCCACGACGGTGTATGGCCGGGTGAGATCATAGGTGTAAGTGATGCCTTCCTTGGTCAGGAAGTTCCCCGCTGCATCGTACGTGTACGTCAAGTTGCCGTAGGGGCCGTTGGCGGTGGCCACCTGGTCAAGCTTGTCGTAGGTGAAACTCTGGGTTTCCGCAACCGGGTGGAAGGTGCTGACCGGCGCGTTGTCGGTAATCCCGGTGACATTCCCGGTGTTATCGTACTGGTAAGAAAGGTTTTGCAGCGACCCATTCTTCGTGTTCAGAGCCGTCATGCGCCAGTTGTTCGGATCATAGGTATACTGGGCGCCGATGCCGTTGCCGTAATTGACGGTCAAGGGTTGGCGATGCGCGTTATACCCAGGGATGGTGGCGTAGGCGCTGGTCTCGGCCGCAATCTGGGACAGGTTGCTCCCAACGTCATAGCGGTAATCCACCACAAACCCGTCCGGGTAGGTTAACCTGGTGACCTTGTCCAGGGCGTTGTAGGTGGCCTCCGTGGTGTAACCAACCCCGTCCACGGTTTGAACAACTTTGACCTGCCACCCTTTCCTGTCGTAGAAATACTCCTTCTGGCCGGAGCCGTCCAAAACCCGCGTCAGCCTGCCAATGGCGTTTGGATAGGCGGCCTCATCGTAGACATAGGTCACGTCGACCCCGGTCGGGTAGTCTTTTTTCATGGGCCGGTTGAGTGCATCATATCCATAAAGAGTGGTATTGCCGTTGGCATCGGTACGGCTGGTCAAATTTCCGGCCAGGTCATATTGGTAGGTCCATTTGCCGGTTACCGGATTGTCGCTTAAAATCTGCCGCCCCAGCGAATCGTAGTTGAAAGCGAAGGCATTGCCGTTGGGGTCGGTCCACTTGATGAGGTTGCCCACCACGTCGTAAGTGTAGCGAAATTCCTTGCCGTAAGGGTCTTTCTGCCCCACGGTGCGCCCGTAAGCATCATTGGTAAATACCTTCTGGTTGCCATTGCGGTCAGTGGCGGTCACCACCAGCCCGGCGTAACTGGTGGACGTGGATGTTCCATCCGGGTAGCTGGCCTTGACCGGCCGCGATAAGGCGTCGTAATCAAAGACCGTCCACCTGGGAGTCTCCCCGCTGAAATACTGGTTGGACTTCTGCCGCTCCCGCCCCCGGTGATCGTACACGGTGTCCACGATGACCGACTTGCCGCCAGCGCTTTCGGTTTCGGTCTTGTAAACGCGCCCGTACCCGTCGAAGTAGCCCTTACTCCACAGATAATCCGCCGTCCCGCTGTTTTCGGTCCGATAGGTCAAGATATGCTGGCTGGCCGGGTTCCCGTAATTCTGGTAGTAGAGCGTGTAGGTGCCGTAAGTGGAATTCAGATCGTCCGGGCCTGTTTCCTGCACCAACCGCCCAAAAACGTCATAGGTGTACGATGTCTGGTTCCCGTTGGCATCCACTTTAGCCAGAGGTTGACCGGTGCCCGGATCGTATTCGCCGGTCCCAATCTGGCCAAGGGCATTGGTTGTTTTAACCGGGAAAGTATAGTAAGTGGCGTCAAATTCGGTCGTCGTCCGGTTGCCTCTGGGGTCTGTCACCGCAACCATGTTACCGAAGATGTCGTATTCCTTGGTAATCACCTGGTTCAGAAGCTCATCAGGAGGAGTCAAAGGATTGGGATCACTGGTATCCAGCCAGTTGACTTCCTTGGTCAGATGCCCTTTATCGACCGAACCATATCCCAGGCCGTCGTAGTAATACCAGCTTTCCTTAACCCTTTTTCTCACATCATTGGACACCACTCTATGTTTCAGAACGCCTGGAAGCCAGTTTGCAACGCCATAAGCGTATTCCGTGTTCGTATACATCTCATCGCCGCTGACAGCGACGTTGCCCTGATTGGCCTCTTCGGTGATGTTCCCGTATTGATCGTAGGTATAGGCCATACGGGTTTGGTAACTCCCGCCCGGATCGTAGATCCAGTTGTCCTTTTGCTTGAGCGTCACCATTTTCACATCGGAGGAATAAGGGGAAGCCTGATAGCTCCACATGTTGGCCTCCGAGGCTGCCAACGCTCCCGAGGCATTATACCTGTCCTCCCGGTAGGGCCGCCCAACGAAAATCTCATCCTGGTGAAACAACGTCACAGTGGAATCCCCGTCGGGCTCAACCGTCTTCACCTGGTTGAATCCTCTAAATTCGCGTTTGCGGAGATCGTAAAGCCCGCCGGAATAGGTCAAACTGGTCTTATAGACATGGTTCAGGCCGTCATTCTGAGTCACCGCGGTGAGAATGTGCATCGGAAAAGGCAATCTGGTATTTGAAAACTGGGTTGAGGGCTGGTACCCGAAAGACGTGATTCCCCCTTCTTTATTCGTCAAACTTGCCAGCAAGTCGGATTTGACCATGGGGGTTGAAGCGCGCACGATAAATCCAATTCCCCCGCGGCATTCGCCTATGTCTGCTTTCCCGTCACCATTGAAATCTCCAATGTAAAACGGTGCTCCTTGATCACCACCCCCGGTGGGGTCCCATATTGTTGCAGACCCGAAAGAAGTGCCTGTAGAAAGTGCCACTCTAAATCCTTGACCATTTACATCATTAGCGATGTCCGTCTTGCCGTCTCCATTAAAGTCGGCCAAATAAAACGGTGCGCCAATATCTCCTATCCCAATAGGACTCCACGTCCCCGAACCATTGCCTTGGAAATCCGCACCAGTCGAGATTCTGACGACAAATCCAATCCCCGCGCGACATTCGCTTATGTCTGTTTTCCCGTCACCATTGAAATCTCCAATGTAAAATGGCGCTCCTAGATCACCACCCCCGGTGGGGTCCCATATTGTTGCAGCTCCGAAAGAAGTACCGGTGGAAAGTGCTACTCTAAATCCCTGGCCTGCTACATCATTACCGATATCTGTTTTACCATCTCCATTAAAATCTGCAAAATAAAAACTCTCTCCGATGTTGCCGCTCCCCATGGGACTCCAAGTACCAGAATACTGGCCATAAAAGTTAGAACCTGTTGACAAATGGACAACGACACCTATACCGGCCTTACATTCTGCTAGATCGTCCATCCCATCCCCATTGAAATCTCCAATATAAATGGGTTCCCCCAGATCCCCTCCAACCGTGCCACTAAACCAGGTTCCAGACCCAGGAGCATCAAATTTCGTCCCGTCCGACAGGCGGACAACAAAACCGATTCCCGTTCGTATTTCTCCCAGATCTGCCTTGCCATCGCCGTTAAAATCCTCCAAATAATAAGGCCGCCCTTTATCGCCGCCTCCCGAAGTTGTCCAAACGCCTGCATCGGCAAAACTCATGCCGGTCGAAAGTCCAACCCGCATTCCTACCCCTGCTAATACCGATGCGATATCAGTTCTCCCATCGCCATTGAAGTCACCAAGATAGAATGGATCTCCGAAGTTTCCTATTCCCACAGGGCTCCACACTGTCGAGGTGCCAAAAGCATTTTCCCCCTGCTGATAGCCCATCGCTGCCAGGCGTATGGAAGCAGTCTGATCGGCATTATACATGGTGACCGTTTGCAGCAAGCTCCTGGCGGAAAAAGGGCTCTGAACATAAGAAAATATGTAATTCCTGATCGCGGTAACTCCCGTGTAAGTGGCAATGCGGTGCAGACGGTAACCAGGTTTAACCACCGAACCACTTGTGTAGTCGTAAATAGCGTCGGTTCTTGGCTCCCACTCGAACTGAACCTTTCGATAAGTACTCAGCCCATTGCCCCTGGTATACAGGATTGCATAGGGGTAATACCCACCGTCCGTTGAATCCACAATATATGTATACTCAATCGAATTACCATCTGGATCAAGCGTCTGATCAATGGCCCAAAGTCTGGTGGCACTCTTGCCAATAGCCGGGATCTGCGAATCAGAGTTGTATCCGAAACGATGCTTTGTCCCGGTATTATCGATGACCTCCCAATACGACCCATAATTTTTAATGCGCAGGTTTGTTTCCACCTGGGTGTGGTAGTAACCATCGCTCCCGTAGACTAATTTGTAGGTGTCACCCCCCAGAACCAGCACAAACTTGTCGCTGCTGTCATACCTTGGCACCCCGTCTTCCGAACTCCTGGCGATATAACTTAGCCCCCGGATCTTCCAACCCAACCCAAGCCAGCCATTTTCATTGCTGCCGCTATCATACTCCATGGAGATGGCGGGACCCACCCCGTTTGTGCCTGGTGGCACCTCTATGGGAATCGTCGTCACCAGGCTCCCCGAGAACAAGCTTGGTTTAAAACCGTCGCCCGGATCCCCCTGCAAAGACTGGGCGGGTGTAGGGCTAGCACCAATTGGTTGCGGCGCAGCGGTGTATTCAGCTGTGGTCAGAGTTTCCGCGCCCACTTTTGAACCCGGCGCCAGAAATATTAAAGACCCGACCAGACAAGCAAAGACTGGAAAAAGCCTTCTCCTCTTTTGAATACCCATCTAGCTCCCCCCTCCTTCAATTGGCATTATCTCAGGTTAAAAATCATTGCCTGGGCCATTTAAAAACAACCCTCTTCCAAACATTGCATACTTTCTTTGCATGTAATGTTTTTCCTTCCTTTCCGTAAAATTATTTTTCCCGCAATCGCAAGTATGCGTAAAACGCACCGAGACCTATTGCGTCAGCGAGTTTCAAGAACCATCATCGGCTTTACAACTGGATGCCCACATAAATGCCCATAAAAAATAAACAACCGGCTAACTAAATAGCCAGTCGTCTGTTTCAAAGTCCCCAGACATAAGAGGTACCTAAGCCTCAAAAATATATACCTTTAGTCTCCAGGCTTACTCTTCCTTGAAGGGCGACAACTCCCGGGCGCGTTTGATGCGGCTGGACAGAACCCTGTAGACCACCAGCAGCAGGACGACCACATAGATCGGGTTTAATAAGCGGCTCATGAGGAGAAAATCGTAGACGCCGTGGAGTCCCACGGCATAGGTAAGGCCCCTGCGAATCAGGGGCTTTGCATACTGTGGCAGCATCCGGGACAGGCCAAGATAGTACCCCATGATCCCCGAAAAGGAGGCGTGGGCCAGGCTGGTGATGACCCCCCGGACGGGCACCACCTTGATCCCGAAGTTGATGGCGTAGAAGAGGTTCTCCACCACCGCAAAGCCAAGCCCGGCCGCGACGGCGTAGATGATCCCGTCCATGACCTCACTGAACTCCGGCAGGGAATAGACCGACAACCGCACCGCCAGGTACTTGGCGTATTCCTCCGCCAGCCCCACGATGAAGACGGCGCCAAGCAGCAGGACCGCCAGATTCGGCGGCCGGGTGAGCAACGGGCTGAAGGGCATCTCGATCAGGGCGGTGGGCACCACGGCCGCCATGCCGTACACAAACGCCCGGATCACCAGGCGGCGCGGCTCGGGCTCCTTCCGGTCCTGCCGGTAAAAGAACCAAACCCATAGAATGCCGGGAATCAGCGAGGCCACCAGAAGAAGAAAATAATCCAAGCGGTTCTCCTGCCTTCCGTTGATATACCGCTAGTCTTGCCGGAATCCAGGGCCCGCTTCCCTGCCAAAATATGCGGCTGGAACAACCTTCTGGGAATATCCGATTCAACTGGAAACTATCTGGCGCAGGTAACCCAGCCCCGCCACGAAGGAGACCGCCACCGCCGCGATCACCATCGCCGGCCCGAAGGAGAAACCCAGGATGACCGCGATCACCCCCGCGTAAAGCAGGAAGGTGGCGGCCTTGCCGATATTGCTGGCGCCGAGGGTGTTCTTGCGGGAGAGCCACAGCAGGCCCCCGCCAAAGAGTTGGATTACCTCCTTGAGCGCCAATGCCACCAGAATCCAGAGCGGGAGTTCGCGGGCCGCCACCAGGGCGCCCAGCACCGCGAGCGCAAATAGCTTATCCGCCACCGGATCAAGAATCTTTCCGAGTTTGGAGACCTGGTGCCGGGCTCTGGCGATATACCCGTCCAGAACATCGGTCAGGCCCGATAAAAGCAGCACCCCGACGGAAAGATACCGCCCTCCCGCCGACTCCCACAGGAAGACCGCCACAAAGACGGGGATTAACAAGATCCTGATTATGGTAAGAACGTTTGCCAGTGTCATAAGCCAGATTTCCCCCGGATCTCTTGTTTCACCTCTTCATCCATAAAGTACCTCCCCTTTCTCCAGTACCTCCCGGATGAAGAAATCTCCACTGGCAAGTCTCTCTTCCAGCTCTTTTGGGGTGTAGACAATGGGAGATACAGACGTTGCGCGATCACGATCCCGCAGGGTCCGTTTAAGATCTGTCCATCTTTCAATGGGACGTTTGTCGGTATCCTTGATCACCAATAGATCCAAATCACTCTCCTCGTCGGGGTGCCCATAAGCATGGGAGCCAAAGAGAATGATCTTTTGGGGAGCATATTCAGCGACAATCTTTTGCACAATCTCTTCGATCATGTGGCGAGTTTCGGTTCCGTCTTCCATCGCTTCTTGCCCCCTTGGTGACATCCGGGCTGATGCGTGGCCGCTGGCCGATCACCCAAGTTCCTGAGTCGTGCGCCCAGAAGATGCCAATATCAGTTTACCATCTCCCACGGTCAATACGCAAGTATTTCGAGGCGGTTTGCTATAATGTAGATGTGTAGCTTAGCAGTTTGAGAAGCCGTGAAATAAGTTGCCATTTTTCGACTTCGCATATTCAAGAAGGAAACCGATAAGGATAGCAGAAGCGTTTAAGATAACAATGATTGCTGTTTCACCTGAATCTTTCCGTTTTAAGAACCCGAGAGGTTGGTGGTATCACATGGCACGAAAGGTAGAAGCAATTGCCACGCCGGCATTGCTGGTCTGGGCCAGAGAATCAAGCCGCCTCGATTTGAACTTCGCGGCAAAACGGTTAAATGTAACTCCGGAGCGGCTCCAGCAATGGGAAAACGGGGAAAAAAGGCCCACGATTAGCCAGTTACGTAAGATGGCCACTCTTTACAAACGCCCTCTAGCGGTATTTTATTTGCCCGAACCTCCTAAAACATTTGATGTAATGCATGATTTTCGCAGACTCCAAGATGGGGAGCGCATAAAAATTTCTCCCGAGCTGAACCAGGAGATCCGAAGAGCCTGGGAACGAAGAGAAGTAGCCGTGGAACTTGCTGAATCACTTGAGAATAATACTGGCCCGGCATTGCATGTTGAACGCTCCGATAATCCGGACCAGGTTGCCGAGAGAGTACGAGAATATCTTGGAGTTGTTTTGCAAGATCAGTTCCATTGGTCAAACAAATATGAAGCTCTTAACGCATGGAAGAGCGCAATTGAAGGGAAAGGAATTCTTGTTTTCCAGGCGGAAAAAGTTCCTTTGGAGGAAATGCGGGGCATGTCCATTAGTGAAAGGATTTTCCCTGTTATTGTTCTCAATGGACAGGATTCGCCACGCGGCAGAATTTTCACCCTTATTCACGAACTGGTTCATATTCTTCTTAAGGATGGGGGTATCTGTGACCTACATGAATTTGGGAAAACCGAAGATGTAGAAGCTTTTTGCAACTACATTTCCGGGGCAGTCCTTGTACCTGCTCCAGCGCTCCGCAAAGAGCCCTTTGTATTAGAACACGAAAGGCATCAATATTGGTCGGATGATGAAATCTCCGCTCTTGCCGATAAATATTGGGTAAGCCAAGAAGTATTACTTCGCCGTTTCGTCTTGATTGGTGTGGCGCCCGAGGATTTTTACAGAAAAAAAAGAGAAGAATTTCTTGCGGCTTACGCTGATCAAAGGGAAAAGGATAAACAAAGGCTAAAAGAAGTCGGAGGGCATCCGCCGGTTTCCCGGATAGCAATTCGCAACAACGGTCTTCTCTATACAAAACTTGTGCTGGATGCATACCATGACGACAACATTACAGCCAGTGACGTATCCGATTTCCTCGGTGTCCGATTAAAGCACCTGGATGCTATTGAACATGCAGTAGGCAGATGACCTTTATGAGTGGGCAAAACAGAGGGACAAGCTGTTTTACCCACTCGATGTGCGTCTTCAGACGGTTGTAACTGGAGAGAAGCATTCTGGCAACTTGAACACACCCAGGATTCCTGACGTTTGCGATCATTATGGCATTCGATGCATCAATCTTTTGCAGCTAATTCGTGAGCAGAAATGGTACTTCTAGCTGAATTCACAGCCGAAAGCCGCTAGAACAGCCTCCTGGCGATGGTCATCTTCTCGGCTTCCTTGGCGCCCTCGTAGATCTCCAGGATCTTGGCGTCCCGATAGAACCGCTGGACATCATATTCGTCGATATACCCGTAGCCGCCGTGGAGCTGCAAGGCCTTGTCGGTCACCCAGACCGCGCTCTCCCCGGAGAAGTACTTGGCCATGGCGTTGAGCCCGGGGTCCAGCTGGCCGTGGTCGGCCTTCCAGGCCGCCTTGTAGGTGATATTCCGCGCCAGTTCCACCCGGGTGGCCATCTCCGCCAGCTGAAACTGAATGCCCTGGTTTTCGGCCAGCGGCCTGCCGAAGGTCTTTCTTTCCTGCACATATTGCACAGTCTTGTCCAGCGCCCCCTGAGCCAACCCCACGCCCTGGGCGGCCACCATGATCCTGGTCAGGTCGAAGAAGTGCATGAGCTGATAGAATCCCCGGCCCTCCCGGCCGATGAGGTTCCCTCTGGACACCCGGACATCTTCGAAGGCGATCTCGGCAGTATCGGAGGCCCGGATTCCCATCTTCCCCTTGATCTTCGTCCTGGTGACGCCGGGCCGGTCCGCCTCCACAATGATCAGGCTGTGCCGCTCCGTCCTCTTCTCTGCCTCCGGGTTGGTGACGCAGAGCACTACCATGAAGTCGCAAACGGTGCCGTTGGTGATGAACATCTTGCTGCCATTCAATACATAGTCGCCGCCGTCCTTGACGGCGCTGGTTTTGGCGCCCGCCACGTCGGTCCCGGCGTCGGGCTCGGTGTAGGCTCCGGCGGAGACGGCCTTCCCGCTGACCAGGGGAGGCAGGTACCTCTTCTTTTGCTCTTCGGAGCCGTAGAGAAGGATGTTCTCCGAGCCAAAGGTGGCCGCCATCACCACCAGGCCCAACCCCATATCGATCCTGGAAAATTGCTCGGTAATCAGGGCCACCTCCATCCAGCCCGCACCCGCTCCCCCGTACTCCTCCGGGATGACGACGCCCACCAGGCCTGTTTCGCACGCCTTCCGCCAGACCTCCCTGGCGTACTTCTCTTCCCGATCACACTCCTTGGCAATCGGCCCGAACTCGTTTTTGGCGAATTTGTAGGCCATTTCCTGAAGAGCCTTCTGCTCGTCCGTCAGCTCAAAATCCATCTTGCCACCTCCGTATCACCGGCCATTTATCGACTCGCTTACCTTTCATGTTGATGATCTCCTACCGTTCACCGCACAACACCCGATGCCCCAGTCACCTGGGCTGCATCCTGATGGCGCCGTCCAGGCGGATGGTCTCCCCGTTGAGCATCGGATTTTCGATGATGCTCCGGACCAAAAGCGCATACTCCCGCGGATCCCCCAGCCGGGACGGGAAGGGAACCATGACGCCCAGGGCCTGGCGCGCCTCTTCCGGAAGCGATTTGAACATCGGTGTGTCAAAGGGCCCTGGGGCGATAGTCATTACCCGGATGCCAAACTGCGCAAACTCCCTGGCAATGGGCAACGTCATCCCCACCACACCGCCCTTGGAGGCGCTGTAGGCCGCCTGCCCGATCTGCCCTTCAAAGGCGGCCACGGAAGCCGTGTTGATGATCACGCCCCGTTCCCCGCCCGGGTTGGGTGCATTGGCTATCATCTTCTCCGCCGCCAGGCGAATTACGTTGAAGGTGCCGATCAGGTTCACCTGGATCACCTTGGTAAAGCCCGCCAGGTCATGCGGCCCCTGCTTGCCAACCACCCTCTGGGCAAGCCCGATGCCCGCACAGTTCACCACCGCATTGATCCCGCCAAAGGCGTCCAACGCCCGGTTAACCGCCGCCCGGACACTGGCTTCATCCGTGACGTCGGTTTTGACGAAGATCGCGTTTTTTCCAAGTTCAGCCGCCAACCTGTTTCCGTTCTCCTCCACCATGTCCAGGATGGCAGCCCTTCCTCCGTACGCCACCAGATTCCTGACCGTGGCCTCTCCCAGCCCGGAGGCCCCTCCGGTAACCATGGCCACACAGTCTCTGATCTCCAAATTCTCTCCCTCCCGTTATTTAAGTATTTCTTCCGCAATGGCCTCCCTCATGAACTCCGAAGCCCCCTCTTTGATGGTTCCAAGGCGGGCATCGCGCCAGAAGCGCTGCGCGGGGTATTCCATGGCGTAGCCGTACCCCCCGTGGATCTGCACCGCATTGTCCGCCACCCAGCGGTAAACCTCCGTGGCGTAAAGCTTGGCCATCGCGGCTTCTTTTGTGGGAACGGGCGGGTCGACCCGTCCCATACCCCCGGCTACCACCGTCGCGTCGAAACCACCGGCGCCTTCAACATCGTTAACGTAGAGATCCAGCGCGTGATAGGCCAGTTCCCTGGCCGCTTCAATCCCGGCGGCCATCTCCGCCAGTTTATGCCTGGTCGCCTGAAAACCGGTCAGGGGCCGGCCGAACTGCACCCGCTGGGAGGCGTATTTTTGCGCGGTTTCCAGGGCCATCCCGGCGCCCCCCACCGCCCCCAGCGCCAGGGTTATCCATTCCCACCGGCGATTGGCCGTAATGTGCTGAAAGCCCATCTTCTCCTCCCCGAGCAGGTTTTCCGCCGGCACCCGGCAATCCTCGAAGCTCAGTTCCGCCGTGCCCGAGGATCGCCAACCCAGCATGGGACGCCTTTCGCCCACGGCAAAGCCGGGAGTGCCTTTGTCCACCAGCAACAGGCTGATCCCACGGAGTCCCGCCTCCCGGTTCTTCTCAATTCCATTTCCCACGCCTGCCGCCGGGTCTTTTACCGCCAGCACCACAAAGTCACAGCTGGCGCCGTTTATGGCCAGGATCCGGCCGTTGACCACGTAATGAGCCCCTTCCCGGACGGCGGCAGGCAGGAGCGCGGGACCATCCAGCCCCAAGCCAAGGTCCGAACCAGAGCCAGAGCCCCAATCCACACCTCCTTCGAAGTCCGCGATTCCCGGGGCGGCAATCTTTTGCCCCTGAACGGCCGGCGCCAGGTACCTCTCCTTCTGCTCCCCGGTGCCCAAAAAGTTGATCAGCGGGGTGGCCATTTCGGCGTGCGCCCGCAAGGCGGCAGCTACCCCGCCGGCTCCGCACCTGCCGAGCTCTTCGTGGAAGATCGCCGCGGCCGGGTAATCGGCCGCGCCGCCGAATTCTTCAGGGTATTTCAGCCCCAGGTAGCCGTTCTCCCCAGCCCGGCGGAATACCATTTCGGGAACCTCGCCGGCTTCCTCCCACTCTTCCACAAAGGGGGAGAGCTCCTTTTCCACAAACCTGCGCACGCTCTTGCGAAACATCTCGTGTTCGTCGGAAAACCGCCAGTGAGGCATCAAAGTCCCCCCCATTCCACAAATCCACGTGGTCCAAAGCTATCCGGCCCTAATCCGTATAATCCGTGGGCTGTCCCGCATTCCTGAATCCCACCTATCGGAGCTCAAGTTCCCTGGAAATGATCTCCAGCATGATCTCGTCGGTCCCCCCGGCGATCCGGTTCAGACGCGTATCCCGCCAGAACCGCTCGATGGGGTGACCTTTCGGGCAGCCGTCCCCGCCGTGGATCTCCAGCGCCCGATCCGCCACCCAGAAGGCGGTCCGGGCGGCGATCAGCTTGGCCATGGAGATCTCCTTGACCGGGTAGAGATTGTTGGCGAACTTCCAGGCGGTGGCGTAGGTGAGTTGCCGAGCCGCCTCAATACGCGTGGCCATCTCCGCCAGGGTGTGGGCGGCGGTCTGGGACAGGACAAGCCGCCCGCCAGAGCGCTGGCGTTCCCCGACGTACTTTACGGTCAATTCCAAAATATGCCCGGCGGTGGCCACCGCGCCGGCGGCAGCAATCAGGCGCTCGCCCTGGAGTTCCCACATGATCTGGTGAAATCCCCGCCCTTGCTGCCCCAAAAGCGCATCCCCGGGAACCCGGCAATCCTCGAAGACCAGTTCCGCCGTATCCGAGCTGCGCATCCCCACCTTTTCCACCTTTCTGGCCACCTCGAACCCCGGCGTGCCCTTGTCGACCAGAAAGAGGGAGAGGCCGTCATAGCTTTTCTGTTTATCAGTTCTCGCCAGATCTGTTCCGGCCGATTCTGTTCTGGCCAGCAGGGTGATAAAATCCGCCTGGATCCCGTTGGTGATGAAGATCTTGCGGCCGTTGATCACCCAACCCGCGCCGTCTTTACTGGCGATGGGCTGGCTGTCGCTTCTGGCGGTGGTCTGAATGGCGGCCACGTCCGAGCCGGCATTGGGCTCGGTGATTCCCAGACAGGCCACCTTCTCGCCCCGGATCGCCGGCGCCAGGTACCTCTGCTTCTGCTCCTCGGTGCCAAACTGGAAGATGGGAGGAGTGGCCATCTCCGCGTGGACGGCCACCGCCATGGGCAAGCCGCCAATCCCGCAGCGCGCCAGCTCCTCGCTCAGGACCACGGCGGCAAAATAATCTCTCCCCTGTCCTCCGTATTCCTCCGGGTAACGCAGGCCCAGAAGACCGAGTTCCCCCATGCGCTTGAAAATCTCCCGGGGGAATTGCTCCCGGGCCTCCCATTCATCCACATGGGGGGCAAGCTCTGCCCGGACAAAACCCCGGATCCTTTCCCGCAACGCCTCGTGTTCCGCGGTGAAAAAGCGGCTTCCCATCGTAGCTTCAACCTCTCCCCCGAGTGCCGTAACCCCTTCGGTCAGTCGGGCCGTTCAATCATTCCACCATTCGATCATTTCGGCCGTCCAATCATTCCAGCCGTTCGATGATGGTGGCGTTGGCCATCCCATGCCCTTCGCACATGGTCTGCAGCCCGTAGCGGCCGCCGGTTCTCTCCAGCTCATGAATCATGGTGGTCATCAGCCGCGCCCCGCTGCAACCCAGGGGATGCCCCAGGGCGATGGCGCCGCCGTTGGGGTTTAGCCGGGCCGGATCGGCCCCGGTCTCCGCCAGCCAGGCCAGCGGCACCGGAGCAAACGCCTCATTCACCTCAAATACGTCGATATCCCCGATGCCCAGGCCGGCTTTGGCCAGCACCATGGCCGTGGCCGGGATCGGGCCGGTAAGCATCAGGGTGGGATCGGACCCGACCACGCTCCGGGCCAGGATCCGGAAACGGGGCCTGACCCCCAGATCCTCCGCCTTCTCCCGGGACATCACCAGGAGCGCGGCCGCCCCGTCGCTGATCTGGCTGGAATTCCCGGCGCGACCCTT
>JAMCQP010000120.1 GCA_023381695.1 Bacillota bacterium
AAAACCCGCAAGGGCAGTCCTTGGCTGCGCGAAGCACTTACCGAAGCAGCACGGGCGGCGGGGCGAACCAAAAACACTTATCTTGCTTCCCAATACCACCGGATAGCAACCCGACGGGGAGCAAACCGGGCTGCTGTAGCGGTGGGACATACGATCCTGGTTATTATTTACCAGATGCTTAAGCACGGGACGATCTACCAAGATCTGGGAGTAAACTACTTTGATGAGCGCGACAGGAACGCAACGGTACATCGGGCGGTTAAGCGCATTGAGAAGCTTGGTTACAAAGTTACGGTAGAACCTGCAGCTTAGGTGCTTTGACAGTTTGTCTGAATACAAACGGGGTTTACATGGGAGTTTGATCTATTTTTCAGGGTAGCAGGTTAACGCGGTTTATGGACGACTCCTGCCAGAAGGACTACTTCTACGAGGGAAAGGGGCGGCAGGTGGGAAGGGGAACTTTTGCTAAAAAAGTAGATAACCCTTATGTCGAAAAAGAATGGGGTAGTTCCCTCAAGTGAACTATAGAGAAGCTCTGAGGTTTATTGAACGATGGTTTTAAAGGGGAATTCTGCAATGTGCAGTTGTGGGGAAGAAAAGCAATATGAGGGAAATAATTGCATTGGGTTCTTAAAAAAGTTAATAAAAGTCTCTGATAACGCCAGGGAATGGAAAACCTTATACAAATGTCAGGATTGTGGTGAATACTGGGAGCTGTCTTACCCGCAAAGTGAATTACATGGTGGTGGTCCTCCCTTAGTATGTAAGCTTAAGACCGAAGAACTAAAACGCAAATGGGGAATTGGATTAAAGTTTACTCGTAAGCTGGCTTTGACGAAGGAAAAGCTTACTCTTTTCCAAAGAAAGGCCCAACGGCTTAAAAAGCGAAAGGGCATGGAAACGGTGAAGCCTCGCTTTCAATGCTGTTTCTGCGGCAAAACAATTGAAAGAAGGGAAAAAAATATCTGTACGCTGGTTTTTACTTCAAATTTGGATGGGCATGAAGAAAGCCATATCAACCAACAATTCTTCTGTCATGCTAAATGCTTTAAAAAAAGGGTTCACCGTAAAATTCCATTATATTTCTAGGTCTTAGATGTTACCCATTGCTGCTTCGTTTATCACAGCATCTCCTCCAGGATCTCCGCCGCCCTCTTTACGTACCCCATGCAGCTGGTGTTGTGGACATCCAGTTCGTCGGCCTTCTGTCTGCCTTCCGGCGTCGTGAGATCGCAGCCGGTGAGATCCCGGCAAAAGCAGCTCCCAAACTCCTCTTCGAAACGCCGGCAAAATTCCAGGGTCAACTGGTAGCACCGCTCCTTGGCGGCCGCTGCGTCCGGGGTCTGGCCGTCATCTCTGCCGAACTTGAGCCCGATGGCCATGGTTCCGCCCGACACCGCGCCGCACACCACGCCGCGGCGGCCAAATCCGGCACCGAAACCGGTGGCGATTCTCGGGACCAGATTCCCGGCTTTCCCGGCAACTCCCAGGAGAACCGATTCGGCACAGTTGAAACCCTGGGCGCGGTCGAAGTAGAAGGCGGCTCTCTCCGGCGCTGTTTTTCCTGATGTGTGTTTGCTTAATGCGTCTTTATTCGATGCATCTTGACTCGCTACGTCTTTACTCAAGGTCCTCGCTCCTTCTGGAATCTATTCGGTGGCCAGTGTGAATCTATTCAACAGCCAATGAATCTATTCGGCGGCCGCCGGCAAGTTTCCTTCAATTCTTGCGCCGTTGCCCCTTGGCAGTGGAGGCCCTATGTGCTAAAATAGCATTGGCAAATTGCGCAATCATTGACATTGATATTGATTTGATCAGGGGGAACATCTATGTCGGGACATTCGAAATGGGCCAACATCAAGCACAAGAAAGAGAAGGCCGATGCCCAGAGGGGGCAGGCTTTTACCAAGGTAACCCGCGAGATCATGGTGGCGGCTCGGCAGGGCGGGCCGGATCCGGCGTCGAACTTCCGGCTGCGGCTGGCCGTTGAAAAGGCGAAGTCGGCAAATATGCCCAACGATAACATCGCCAGGGCCATCAAGCGCGGCGCCGGCGAGATGGATGGCGAATCCTACGAGGAGCTCACCTACGAGGGCTACGGTCCCGGCGGGGTGGCGGTGTTGCTGGAGATCATGACCGACAACCGCAACCGCACCGCGGGCGACATCCGGCACATCTTTTCCAGGCATGGCGGCAATCTGGGTGAAAACGGCTGTGTCTCCTGGATGTTTGAGAAGAAAGGGTTTTTGACCATTGACAAGGCCGAAGGTTTGCCGAAGGGCTGGACCGAGGACGACCTGATGATGCAGGCCCTGGACGCCGGCGCCGAAGATGTGCGGTCCCAGGAGGAAAGCTACGAGATTACCACCGCACCGGCGGATTTTGAAAAGGTAAAGGAGAACATGGAGAAGCAGGGTGTGAAATTTGCCTCGGCGGAGGTTACCATGCTGCCCAAGAACACCGTGGAGGTCTCCACCAAGGAGGCCGGGCAGTTGATGCGCCTTGTGGATGCCCTGGAGGAGCACGATGACGTGCAGAACGTGCACACCAACTCCGAGATCTCCGATGAGACCCTGGCGGCGCTGGAGCGGGAATAAGGGCCTTGTTTTTGGGGAGGCTGGCCAATGGCCGGCCTTCAAATTTTTCACCGCAAATCAAAAGTAAATCAAAAAATCAAAGGCAAATTTCTCCAATCCGGAATAAGCTTACCGGTTTTGGGCAGGATATCAATGTACGGTGTGCCTGCCAAAGGAGGTTTTGCCCGTGCTAAAGCCGAAAGAACGGTGGATAGTTGTTGCGCTGGCGCTGGCGGTTTTCATAGGGAGTTTCACTTATGCTTACTGGAGCCTCAGGGAGGCGTCCCGCCCGCCGGACCGGACCCGCCCGAAACAGGCGGCGCTTCCCGGCCGGGGAACGGCGATGGCCTTGCCGCAGGCGATCAAGGAAGGGTTGCCGACAAACGATCTGGCCCGGACGGCGGTGAGCACCAGGATTGTCACCAGGATCCAGCACACTTTCTGCGGCAATGAAGAGATCATCGAGGCCGTGGCCGGCCGCCAGATGGCCAACCTCAACCGGGCCGAATTTGCCAGGCTCTATCCCGGCGCCACGGTGGAGGAGTTCAACCCGCGGCGTGTCACGGTTCGGATCAGGCGGGACGATTTTTGCGACAAACATGCCTCTGCGCGCTATCTGGGGATCGAGCGGGGATATGTGGCGATCTTTCAGGGGCTGCCTGGCATGAAGCGGGTGCTTGTGGAGACCACCCAGATTGAGGCCAGGTTCCTGCCGGACAGGGAGGTGGCCGATCTGGAGAAAGGGATCCCCGTGAAAAACGAGCAGGAGATGCTGGATGTGCTGCAGGGGCTGGCCGGGCTTAGCGAAGGCTGGTGAAGTGCTGGTGAAGTGCTGGTGAAGTGCTGGTGAAGTGCTGGTGAAGTACTGGTGAAGTACTGGCGGCGGTGCTGGTGACGGTATTGGTGAAGGATCAAGGCGGTTTGGACACGATGGCGCGGAAGGATGGGACCGTTGGGCGGTCCCTGCTTTTTTTGTAGAGGATTATCAGGTGTGATCGTCGAATAGATGATAGCCTGGCATGATGGCGTTACCTGGCATTCTCGGCCGCGTAACCGGGTAACCCGGTATCTTTAAGGCGCGGATCATTAAAGGCGGGGATCTTATGCTGGTGATGGGGCTTGACCCTGGCACCGCCATAACTGGATACGGCCTGGTGTATGGAGAGCGGGGCAGGTTGAAAGCGGTCAACTTCGGCGCGGTTCGCACCACCCCGGATATGCCCGCTCAAGAGCGTCTTTGCCGCATCTACGACGAACTGGCGATCCTGTTTGAGGCCTACCATCCGGATCTGGTCTCGGTGGAGCAGCTCTTCTTCAACCGGAACGTGACCACGGCCCTGGCCGTCGGGCAGGCCCGGGGGGTCGCCATTTTGGCCGCGGCGAAGGCGGGCGTGGCCGTGGCCGAGTATACGCCCCTGCAGGTGAAACAGACGATCACGGGAAATGGCCGCGCGGACAAGGACCAGGTGGGGTTCATGGTCAAGGCGCTGCTGGGTCTGGAGAGCGTCCCGAGGCCGGACGATGTGGCGGACGCGCTGGCCATCGCGATCTGCCATATCCATAACGCCGGCGCTTTGAGGGCGCGACAGGGGGGGATAGGTTTTGATTGCCCGCCTTAAGGGGGTATTGGTCCTTCAGGCCGATGATTTTGTGATTATTGACGTGGGCGGGGTGGGCTACCGGGTGTATGTCCCCGGTTCAACCCGCGACAGGTTGCCGGGTCCTGGGCAAGAGGCCTGCATTTTTACGCATACCCACGTCCGGGAGGACGCCATCCTGCTCTACGGGTTTGCCACCTGGGAGGAGCGGGAACTGTTTGAGGCGCTGATCGGAGTTTCCGGTATCGGGCCGAAGGTGGCTCTGAGCATTCTTTCTTCGATGGAAGCGGAGGAGTTTCGCAGGGCGATCATGGGCGCGGATGAGGCGATCCTGACAAATATCAACGGGATCGGGAAGAAGACCGCGCAACGGCTGATCCTGGAGCTCAAGGACAAGCTCGGATCCATCGGATTTACCGGCGGCATCCCCGGGGCACAACCGGGGATGGGGGTACAAGGAATGCCCGGGATGCCGGGCGGGCAGGCCCGAAGAAAGGATTCCGACCCGGCGGCGGATGCGGTGGAGGCGCTGGTGGCGCTGGGGTATTCACCGGTTGAGGCCGCCAGGGCGGTGCAGAAGGCGAGGGCGGAAGGCGGAACCGCAGACGGCGCCGCAGACGGGGCCGGTGGCGACGGTGGCGACCGTGCCCGCGGCAGTGGAGGAAACGCTCGCGGCGGCGACGGAAGTGACGGCAACCTGGAGGCATTAATTCGCAGGGCGTTAAAGCTGATCGGATAAAAAGGCCGGGACTTGCAGAAACTGGCTGGACCGGCCGGTGCTGGCTGGAGCCGGACAGGACCCATCGGGGCGGGAGGACTGATTATGCCTGGGGAAGGTGCGCGGGATGCCGGGGAGCGGATCATCTCCCCGCGCCGCAAGATCGAGGATCTGGATATTGACGTCAGCCTCCGGCCGCGGGTGCTGGATGAATACATCGGGCAGGAGAAGGTCAAGGAGAATCTCCGGGTCTTTATCGACGCGGCCATCAGGCGCGGCGAGGCGCTGGATCACGTGCTCCTGTACGGGCCGCCTGGACTGGGAAAGACCACCATGGCAAACATTATCGCCAATGAGCTGGGGACCCAGATCCGGGCCACTTCCGGCCCCGCCATCGAACGCCCGGGGGATCTGGCGGCTCTCCTCACTAATCTGCAACCGAAGGATGTATTGTTTATCGACGAGATCCACCGCCTGAACCGGACGGTGGAGGAGATCCTCTACCCGGCCATGGAGGATTTTGCGCTGGATATCATTATCGGCAAAGGGCCGGGGGCCCGTTCGGTGCGGTTGGAATTGCAGCCGTTCACGCTGGTGGGCGCCACCACCAGGGCGGGCGCCCTGACCTCCCCGCTGCGGGACAGGTTCGGGGTCATCAGCCGCCTGGACTTTTACGGCGAGGCGGATCTCCGGCAGATTGTCGCCAGGGCGGCGCGGATCCTCAATGTCTCCGTTGACGCCGGAGGGGCGGAGGAGATTGCCCGGCGTTCCCGGGGGACTCCCCGGGTGGCCAACCGGCTCCTGAAGAGGGTCCGGGACTACGCCCAGATCCGGGCCGACGGCGTTGTTAACGCCGGCGTGGCCCGGAAGGCCCTGCGGATGATGGAGGTCGACGAACTGGGCCTGGATGAGATTGACCGGCGGCTGCTTCTGACCATCATCGACAAGTATGACGGCGGACCGGTGGGGGTGGACACCCTGGCGGCCTCCATCAGCGAAGAGGCGGAGACCATCGAGGATTTTTACGAGCCGTTTCTGATGCAACACGGTTTCCTGCAACGAACGCCCCGGGGGCGGGTGGCCACCAGGCTGGCCTACTCCTACTTCGGCCGCCAGAGCCCCGGAGAGAGGGCGGCTGAGAACGATGCCGGCGCCGGGCCGGCGGAAAATCCCCAGGGCCGGCTGTTTTAGGAGAACCAGAGTCATGTAAAAGGATGGTAAGAGGCAGGATGGCGAGGATTTTATTGCACACCTGTTGCGCGCCGTGCTCGATCCACCCCATCGACCAGCTTCGCGCACAGGGGCATGAGATCACGAGTTTCTTTTACAACCCCAATATCCACCCTTTCACGGAACACCTGCGCCGCAAGGAGACCCTCATCCAGTATGCGAAGATGATCGATCTGCCCGTTATTGATGCGGAGAAGTACGATTTTGAGGAGTACCTGCGCCGGGTGGCGCACCGGGTGGATACCAGGTGTGGAGTATGTTATGAGATGCGGCTCAGGGAGACAGCCCGGGCGGCAAAGGAGAAGGGTTTTGAAGCCTTCAGCACGACACTCCTGGTGAGCCCTTACCAGAAGCACGACATGGTCCGGGAGGCCGCCGAGACGGTCTCCCGGGAGTACGGCGTCCCATTTATCTACCAGGACTGGCGAGGCGGATTCCGGGCCGGCCAGGTGCGCGCCAAAGAACTCGGCCTCTACCGCCAGCCATACTGTGGATGCATCTACAGTGAGGCCGAGCGGTATCGGGCCAGACCGCCGAAGTCGCTCTTCCGCCCGTAAAATCCAAACCCGATGAAGGGGTGGGCAAGCAATGTCGGAACTGAGTGCGCTGGGAAGAATGTTTCTGATTCTGGCCGCGGTCCTGGCCGTGGTGGGAATCTTGCTGCTCATCGCCGGGCAGGCGCCCAACCCGGGCCGGTTTCACATCGGCCGGCTGCCCGGAGACATCTACATTCGGAAGGGGAACTTCACCTTCTATTTCCCGCTGACCACCGGGATACTTTTCAGCATCATCCTGACGCTGCTCTTCAGGCTCTTTAGCCACAGATAATCGGCCTTGTTCACAGGTAACCGTCTCGTTGGCGGGTAGCAACTTTGCAGGAACCACTTCTTAAAACGTGGAATAAAATTCTGGTAACCCATTTGACCCATGCGGCGACTGGGCTTGGACCGGGGGGAGAAACTCTTGTCACTTTACAAAACAGAGGCGATCGTACTCCGGACGCGGCCCATTGGAGAGGCGGACGTGATTGTCACCTTTTACACTCGCGCCGAGGGAAAGGTGGAGGCCAGCGCGCGGGGGGCCCGCCGGCCCCGTAGCAGGTTGATGGGGTGCATCCAGCCGTTCACGCATGAGCAGGCGATGTTCTTCCGGGGCCGGGGAATGGATTCCCTGAGCCAGGGCGAGATCCTGGACTCCTTTCGGGGGTTGCGCGAGGATCTCTTCCGGATGGCATACGGCAGTTACATATTGGAGCTGGCGGATCTTTCGGCGCCGGAGCGGCAGGCTCATGAGGAATTGTTTGAACTGCTTCTCGGGGCTTTGCGGCTGATGGCGGCTCTGCCGGTGGAACGGAACGAGCAGGGCGTGGTGCGGGATGAACAGAGCGTGGCTCCCAAACTGGCGGAACTCGAAAGGATCACCCGTGTATTTGAATTACGGCTCATGCGCATACTAGGCTATGAGCCGCAATTGCAGGGGTGTGTGGCCTGCGGGGGGGAAGTGCCCTCCAATCTCCGGTTCAGCGCGACGCTGGGGGGAGTTTTGTGTCCCAACTGTTTCAGCCGTGATCCCCAGGCTCTTGCGGTGGGCCGGGGGACGGTGGAGACCATGCGCGCTCTTTTAAACTGGCCGTGGCCAAGATTGGCTCAGGTGCAATACCATGGCGAAATCGGAAACCAGTTGAAGAGACTGTTGCGAGCCTATATCGACTTTCGCCTGGATCGCAGGTTGAAGTCCCTGGACTTTCTGGAAACGTTGATGAAGGTCAATGAAACACATTGAAGCGTCAAGAAGGGCGAGGAGGTGAAGTGATGCCTCAAGAATACACCGAATTGGAAAAGATCGATCTCCTGCGGAATCGGGCGGATCTGAGCTACGGCGAGGCGAAAAAATTCCTGGATGAGGCCGATGGCGACGTGGTACAGGCCCTGGTCCTCATCGAAAGGGAAGGAAAGCAACGGTACGAAAAGATCTACAGCAAGGGCAGCGAGCTTCTGGAAAGGATCAAGGAGTTGATCCGGCAGGGAAATGTAAATAAGATCCGGGTCAAAACCAAAGAAAATGTGGTCCTGGAGATCCCGGTCACCGCCGGTGTGGTGGGGGCCATGATCGCCCCATCACTGGCGATCATCGGTGCGGTGGCGGCCCTGGCCACAAACTGCAGCATTGAGGTGGAAAGGGGCAAGCCCGAAGGGGGGACAGCGGAACAAGGCAACAGTGATGAAACACACGAGCCATCCCCCGAACAGTGGCAATAAGAACAGTGGAATTGATGGGGATTTTCGCAGAAAAGCGCGGATGTAGACGTAGATGGTCACCGTGGATGGTTCTGTCCAGGGGTGGCCTTTTTGTTGCATACGCGATTATTTTTGCCGGGTAAAGAAGGATATTCGGAAAACGCAGCGAATAAATAGCAAAAAGCGCCAAGATTGGGCCATAGTTGCAATGCTGGCAACGTCGAGGGACGGGACACATTTGGGGTTATGCGTATAATCGTAAACGAAAACGCCTGTAGGTGTCCTGAGGAGGGCAATCGCGGGCGTTTGTTCATTTTGGGAAGGAAGGGATCAGAGATGGCGACAAAGGTAGCGACAAAAGTAGCGACAAAGAAGATGGTTTACTTCTTCGGCAACGGCAAAGCCGAGGGAGCCGGCGACATGAAAAATTTGCTGGGTGGCAAAGGCGCCGGACTTGCGGAGATGACCAACCTTGGCGTCCCGGTTCCACCCGGATTTACCATCACCACCGAGGTCTGCACGGGTTTTTACGCCAACGACAAGAAATGGCCCGAGGGGCTGGAGGAGGACGTCAAGACCAACCTGAAGAGGCTGGAGGATGCCCTGGGGGCCAGGTTCGGGGACCCCGCCAACCCCCTGCTGGTTTCCGTGCGCTCCGGCGCGCGCGTATCCATGCCGGGGATGATGGATACCATTCTGAATCTGGGCCTGAACGACACCACCGTGCAGGGCCTGATCAAGAAATCCAACAACCCCCGATTCTCCTATGATAGTTACCGCCGGTTTATTCAGATGTACAGCGACGTGGTGCTCGGCGTCGAGCATGCCGAGTTCGAGCACCTTCTCGACGCGCGGAAGAAGGCCAGGAAGGTCCAGCACGACACCGAGCTGACCGCGGAGGACTGGAAAGAACTGGTCGTCCAGTTCAAGGCCCTGGTCAAGGAGAAGACGGGCAAGCCCTTCCCCGAAACTCCCTGGGACCAGCTCAAAGGGGCAATCAATGCCGTCTTTGATTCGTGGAACAACGCGCGGGCGATCAAATACCGCAAGCTCAACGACATTCCCGGCGACTGGGGCACGGCCGTAAACGTCCAGGCCATGGTCTTCGGGAACATGGGGGACACTTCCGGGACGGGGGTGGCCTTTACCCGCGACCCGGCCACCGGCGAGAAGAAGTTTTTTGGGGAATACCTGATCAACGCCCAGGGCGAGGACGTGGTGGCCGGCATCCGGACGCCGCAGCCGATCAGTACGCTGGAACAGGCGATGCCCCTGGCTTTCAAACAGTTGGAAGACATCTACCGGCGCCTGGAATCCCACTACAAGGACATGCAGGATATCGAATTCACCATCCAGGAGGGCAAGCTCTTCATGCTGCAGACCCGCGGCGGCAAACGGACCGCGGCGGCGGCGGTGCAGATTGCCGTGGATATGGTGAAAGAGGGCCTGATCGACAAGAAGACCGCCCTGATGCGGGTTCAGCCAGATCAACTCGATCAGTTGCTCCACCCGATGATCGACCCCAAGGCCAAGCTCCAGAAGATCGGCAAGGGCCTGCCGGCTTCCCCCGGCGCCGCCGTGGGCAGGGTGGTCTTCAATGCGGATGAAGCCGAGAGATGGGCGGAGCGTGGCGAAAAAGTGATTCTGGTCCGGACCGAGACCTCGCCGGAAGATATCGGCGGCATGGACGCGGCGGAAGGAATCCTGACCTCCCGGGGCGGCATGACCTCCCACGCGGCCGTGGTGGCCCGGGGCATGGGCAAGTGCTGCGTCGCCGGCTGTGGCGAGGTCAAGGTGGATGAGGCCAGGAAGAGATTCACGGTGGGCGACATCGTGGTCAAGGAAGGCGACTGGATTACCTTAAACGGCAGCACGGGCGAGGTGATCCTGGGCCAGGTCAAGCTCATTCAACCCGAACTGAGCGGCGATTTCAGCAAGATCATGGAATGGGCCGATGAGGTTGCGGTTACCGGCGTCCGCACCAACGCGGATACCCCGCATGATGCTCAGGTGGCCCGTGACTTCGGCGCCAGGGGGATTGGCCTGTGCCGGACCGAGCATATGTTTTTTGCCGAGGACCGCATCAAGGCGGTGCGGGAGATGATCCTGGCCAAGGATGTGGAGAGCCGGAAGAAGGCTCTGGCCAAGATTATGCCCATGCAAAAGGGCGACTTTGTGGAGATCTTCAGGGTCATGGATGGGCTGCCGGTGATTATCCGCCTGCTGGACCCGCCATTGCATGAATTCTTGCCGCATGAGGATGAGGCCATCGCGGAGCTGGCCAAGGAGATGGGCGTTACGCCCGCCGAGGTCAAGCAAAAGGTGGAGAGCCTCAAAGAGATGAACCCGATGATGGGTCATCGCGGCTGCCGTCTGGGCATCACCTTCCCGGAGATCTACGAGATGCAGGCGCGGGCGATCTTCGAGGCGGCGGTTGAGGTGGCCAAAGCCGGGGTCAAGGTCATCCCCGAGGTGATGATCCCCCTGGTGATCCTTGAAAAGGAGTTCAAGGTCCTCAAGGAGATGTGCGTGGAAGTGGCCAACGAGATCATCGGCAAATCCAGCCTGAAGATCGATTATCTGATCGGGACGATGATCGAGATGCCGCGGGCGGCGCTGATCGCCGACAAGATCGCCGAAGAGGCCGAGTTCTTCTCCTTTGGCACCAACGATCTCACCCAGCTTACCCTGGGGTTCAGCCGGGATGATGCTGGAAAGTTCCTGCCGTCTTACATTGAGAGGAACATCCTGGAGAAGGATCCCTTCCAGACCCTGGATCAGGTGGGTGTCGGCGAGATGATCAAGATCGGTTCCGAGCGTGGCCGCAAGACCAGGCCCAATCTGGAGATCGGGATCTGCGGCGAGCACGGTGGGGATCCGGCCTCGGTGGAGTTCTGCCACAACGTGGGCATGGACTATGTGAGCTGTTCGCCATTCCGGGTGCCTGTAGCGCGGCTGGCCGCCGCCCAGGCGCAGATCAAAAACCCTCGCAAGTAGCGCGCCTTGGCCGTCTCACCGCTCTCGCCCATCCATGGGCTTCGCGGTGCCTCGACATCGTGTCGAATGTGGCCGGTGCGCCACCTCGCCCATCCTGGGCTCTTGTAGCGGTTGAAGGGTTTTGTGTAGGAAATGGCGCAGCCATTTCCTACACTTTTTCTTGGAGGAGGCGGCATGAGATGATTCGCCTGCAACTTCAGGAGCTGGAAGAGAAGATCTTGTCGCCGCTGGCTGCCTTAAGCAGCCGGACGCGTGGGCGCGAGTTTCCGGAGGAGGAGTGCGAGATCCGCACCCCCTTCCAAAGGGATCGGGATCGGGTGATTCACTCCAAGGCGTTCCGGCGTTTGAAGCACAAGACCCAGGTCTTCATCTCGCCGGAGGGGGACCATTACCGGACCCGGCTGACGCACACGCTGGAGGTGGCGCAGATCGCCCGGACGGTGGCCAGGGCGTTGCGCCTGAACGAGGATCTCACCGAGGCGATCGGTTTAGGCCATGATCTCGGGCATACGCCCTTCGGCCATGCCGGCGAGGATGCCCTGAACAGCGTCTATCGCCCGGGTTTTCGCCACAACGAGCAGAGTTTGCGGGTGGTGGAGCGGCTGGAACGGCGTACCACCGATTTTCCAGGGCTTAACCTGACCTGGGAGGTCCGGGACGGGATCTGGCACCATACCGGGGAGGTCCTGCCGGCTACCCTGGAGGGCAGGATAGTCCGCATCGCGGATCGGGTCGCCTACATCAACCATGATATCGACGACGCCATCCGGGCGGGGGTGATCTCCGCGGAACAACTTCCCAAAGAGAGTATAAATCTTTTGGGAACTAATTCGTCCGCCCGGATCGATCATATGGTTAAGGACCTGATCACCAGCAGCCTGGATCAGGGCGATATCAAAATGTCTCCGGAGGTGCGGGAAGCCACCAACAGGCTGCGCAGCTTTCTCTTTGACAAGGTCTACATCGGCTCTCTGGCCAAGACCGAGGAGGGAAAGGCCAAGGCCGTTCTGCAGAGCCTTTTTGGCCATTTTGTGAGCTATCCCCGGGAATTGGCCGAGGAGCTCACGGTCGAAGCCTTCGAAGACGTGGAACGGGCGGCGGTGGATTTCATCGCCGGGATGACCGACCGTTATGCCGTCGCCGAGTACGGCAAACATTTTTTGCCAAGCGCCTGGACGCGTTAATTGCCGCCAAAAAAGAGGAAAACCTCTGGCGGGCGCGAACAATTTATTATTGCCTGTTATTGCCTGCCTTCCAGGCGCACTGAGAGGGGTTAATTTGACGGGGCGTTTCAACCCGGAATTTTTGGACGAAATCCGGTCCGCCAACGACATTGTGGAGGTTATCGGCGGGTATGTCCGGCTGAAGCAGGCTGGCGCCACCTTCAAGGGACTGTGCCCTTTCCACAACGAGCGGACGCCGTCTTTTACCGTGAACCGCGAGAAGCAGCTCTTTTACTGTTTTGGCTGCGGCGCTGGCGGCAACGTCTTTCATTTCATCATGAAGATTGAAAACCTCGGCTTTCGGGAGGCGGTGCAGCATCTCGCCGGCCGGGCCGGGATCCGGATCCCCGATGTGGGGGATCCGGGTCAGGCGGCCCGAGAGGCCCAGCAGGAACGATTTTATACGATCAACGCGTTGGCGTCCAGGTTCTTCCATCATATACTGGTGAAGACCGATCACGGGCGGGTGGCCCGGGAGTATCTCGAAGGGCGCGGGGTGCTCCCGGAGACCATTGAGCAATTTGAGATCGGGTATGCGCCGCCGGAGTGGGACTTGCTGGCCAAAGCATTCACCAAGAAGGGTTTTCCCCTGGAAGACGCCGAAAAGGTGGGGCTGGTGGCCAAACGGCGGGATGGCGGCGGTTACTATGATCGCTTCAGACAGCGGGTGATCTTCCCGATCAAGGACGTTCAGGGAAGGAACATCGGGTTTGGCGGCCGGCTGATTGCCGGCGCCGAAGGGCCCAAGTATCTTAATTCGCCTGAAACGCCGCTCTTCAGCAAGGGACACACCCTCTATGCGTTGAATCGGGCCAGGGAAGAGATCCGGAAGAAGGGCCGGGCGATCATCGTCGAGGGGTACCTGGACGTGGTGATCTGCCACCAGTACGGGTTTGGCGAGACGGTGGCGTCGCTGGGCACGGCTTTGACTCCTTTTCAGGTGAAGTTGCTCGGCCGGTATGCACCAAAGGTTTACATCGCCTACGACGCCGATGCAGCGGGGGAGAAGGCCACCTTGCGGGGGCTGGAGCTGGTCCCCCAGGCCGGGTTGGAGGTCAAGGTGGTGGCCATGCCGCCGGGCGAGGATCCAGACACCTTTTTACGTAAATTCGGAACTATTGCCATGGAGCAGGCGCTTGAGCAATCCCGCTCTCTGGTCGATTATAAGATTGATACCATACTGACGGAGCAAGATTTTTCGAATGTGGACGGGAAACTACGGGCGTTGCAATCGGTCCTGCCAATTCTGGGCGATATTGGCAATTCAATAGAACAAGAGGCATATCTGTTGCGGGTCTCGGACAAACTAGGAGTTACGGTCCATGCTGTTTCTACTGAGTTGAAAAAATACTTGCACGAGACCTCGCGGGATATTAAACCGCAAGGGCAGGCCGGGCAAATCAAAGCTTCCGCTGGTTCGCAAGAGGCTGATGTTAAGGTTCCTGCTACCGAAGAAGCTTTTGAGCGAGAAATGATCCGGTTGATGTTGGAAGACAGTCGGCTGATTCGAGAGGTCGCGGAAGCCGGGGGTGTAGAAGGATTTCAGCATCCGGCTTACCGGCGGGTGTTTGCCGCATTAGAGCAGGCAGCGGTTTCTAGCGGAACTGCTGAACAGATACCGGTGGCTGAGCTTCTGGACAGTTTATACGATGAAAACACCAGACAAATTGCTAACGCGATCTATTTTTCCCGATCGCAAACAGTTGGCGCCAGACCATCGGACTATATTGGCCG
>JAMCQP010000082.1 GCA_023381695.1 Bacillota bacterium
GAATCGCAACTTCCCCCTACCGGATCTTCCCGATTCATCCCCATGAAAACGACAACGCCCACCAAGCCTGCTAAAACCGTAAAATTTTTGCATCGGCTCCCCCTCCTGGCCCGTGCTGATCTGGCGGTATGGTTAACTTTCCCATCCAAAGTCCATGAGTTCGCTACAAAGTTATTTTTTCCTTCACTCTAAAGCAAAAAATTTTAAACGGCCATCAAAATCGGTAAGGTGGAATAAACCGCGTACAGCGAATTCAGGAGAAATAAAAAACCGGCCTGAGTCGCAGGCCGGTTCTGTGCGATGGACGATGGAATCCTTGTTCAAAAGTGGAGAATCCACCCCTGCCTCAATGGGGCGGTGTGGGATGCTGGGGCATGTCAAAGTATTTTCCGGGCTGCGACAGGTTGAAATAGAGCTTGGAGTCCGGCGTAACCCCGAAATCCCTGTTTGAGCCGGTCTGAGCCACCCTGGCGAGGGCTTGCCGGAACAGCTGGTTGTGCGCCTCCTCGCGGTTCAGAAGGAAGTCAATGGTCTTGCGAACCTCCGGGTCGTTAATCTGGCGGTGGAGATACTCATAGACCACCTTGGCCCTCTGCTCCGCAGCCAGATCGGAGAGCAGATCCGCCACCAGATCCCCCGTCTCGTTTACGTAATGCGCGGTCCAGGGGTCTCCGGAGGCATTGACCAGAAGCGGGGCAAGCCCGGTGAGCACCTGGGTTTCGATCTCCCCCACCCCGACCCGGTTGACATCCACATCTTGCCCATTCAGGAGGTTGATGGTGGTGGCCACCATCTCCATGTGGCTGAACTCTTCCGCGGCAATGTCCAGCATCATGTCCTTGATCTGGGGATCCAGGACCCGGAAGCTTTGCGACATATACTGGAGCCCCGCCGTCAGCTCGCCGTTTGCGCCGCCCAACTGCTCCTGCAACATCACGGCGTACTGGGGGTTGGTCTTTTGAACCTTCACATCCTGGAGCAATTTCTTGTCGTGCATGAACATCCTTGCTTCAACTCCTTTCATCAGCATCTTGATCTATTGTGCGGAAACATAGAGAGGCTAATCCGGAAAAGTATCTTTCGCGGACAAAAACCGCTGGCCGTAAAGGAAAAAGACTCCTGTTATGGAATTTACAGGAACATGTGGTTCAAAAATCCATCATGTGAGGAGATGAGGGTACCAATGAGACTCAAAAGAAGTCTAATGCTCTTCGCCTTTCTGGTAATCGTCTCGATTTCGGGCTGGCCGGTCCCAGCCGCGCAGGCTCTCAGCGTCACCCACCCCATCATCACCGAAGTCTACTACGACACTTACCTGGCCTATGAACCCGAAGAGTTTATCCGGATCAACAACCCCACCGGCCTTACCGTACAGATGGACAACTGGCTGATCTCGAACGGGGCGGGGCAGATCCTTTTCCCTTCGGGGACCAACCTTACCCCCGGCGCCAGTTTTTACGTCACGAAAAAGGCCACCGCCTTTCAACAGGAGATGGCCCAGAAAGCAAGCTTTGAATACGGAGCGGATACCGATCCCGCCGTGCCGCAGATGGTGGTAAGCGGCTCCGTGCCGGTTCTCAGCAACTCGGGCGGGCAAGTCCTCCTCAAAGACCCGCAGGGCAATGTTATTGACGCCGTGGCCTACGGTTCCTCCTCCTACGCCGGTGCGGGCTGGGCTGGTTCGCCGGTGCCGGGAGTGTCCGAAGGCGTGATCCTGGAAAGGGACAGAGACGAAGCCGCTTCGGAATACCAGGACACGGATGCGGCCTCGGACTGGGACGACCTGCGGGTTTACACCGTCGGGCAGTCGCACTGGCCCTACCCTTCATTTACCTTTACTGGAAACGTGACGGCCTACGCCTCCCCCGATTCAAGCTACCAGGTTCTCGCCAACTTTGTGGACAACGCCGTCACCTCCATCGATTTGAACATTTACGAGTTTTTCAACCTTTACCTCATGGACAGAATCGTCAACGCCCTCCAGCGGGGCGTGAAGGTAAGGGCCTTCATCGAAGGAAATCCGGTGGGCGGGCTGAGCGATGAGCAGCGCTACGTCTCGCAGCAGATCACCGGCGCCGGTGGGCAGGTCCGTTACATCATCACCGACGACGCCAACGACATCCACGACCGGTACACCTTCGATCACGCCAAATACGCCGTCATTGACGGGCAGAAAGTCTTTGTGCAGTCGGAAAACTGGAAGAACACCGGGGTCCCCGTGGACCCGTCCACCGGCAACCGGGGCTGGGGTGTCATCGTGGACAATCCCGATGTGGCCGCTTTCTTCAGCCAGGTCTTCGAGGGCGACTGGAACCCAGCCTTCCGGGACAGCTATCCGTATACCGCCGGTACGGCCTATGGCGAGCCCGCGGCCACCTTTGTGCCCGACCGGACCATTCCCACCGGCGCTTATGTTTCACCGTTCGCAGCCGCCACATTCACCGATACCTTTACCGTCTCGCCGGTGCTGGCTCCGGATTCCACGCTGCTGACCACCAGGTCCATGCTGGGCCTGATGAAAGACGCCAAAAAAACTCTCTACCTCGAGCAGCTCTACATCCATAAGTACTGGGGGGCGGCAAGCACCGGCTCCACCACCTCGACGCCCGACATCTACCTGGAAGAGGCGATCAACGCCGCCAGGCGGGGAGTGAAGGTGCGGATCCTCCTGGATTCCGCCACCGTGGATCCCACCGACCCGCGCAACAACGCGGAAACTGCCAGATACGTGAACGACACCGCCGCGGCCGAACACCTGGATCTGCAGGCCAGGCTGATCAATCTCGACGTCGCGAAGGTGGAAAAGATTCATAACAAGGGAATGATCGTGGACGGTCAGACGGTGCTGGTCTCCAGCATCAACTGGAGCGAGAACAGCCCCACCAACAACCGCGAGACGGGGTTAATCATCTCCAACGCCCAGCTGGCCGACTATTACAATGATATCTTCTGGTACGACTGGTACGACGGCAACCCGGTGGATCACGCGGTCTTCTCCGAGGTATATTACGATACGGTGGGAGTGGACGCGGACGAGGAGTACATCGAGATCTACAACCCGACGGCGGCGGCGCTCAACCTCACCGGATGGAAACTGAAGGACAACAGTGGAGAGTGGCTCTTCCCCGCCGGCACGACCCTGGCCCCCGGAACAGCCCTGGCCGTCGCCAGGAATTCCGCGGGGTTCTACAACCTGTTCAAGCGCTACCCCGATCTTTCCGGTTTGACGCTCTCCCTTTCCAACACCGGCGACTATCTCCACCTGCTGGACGCTACCGGCGCGGAGATAGACCGGGTCGCCTGGGAGAACGCGAAGTTAAACTGGGAGATCCTGGCCAACACCGGTCTGGTGATCGAACGGGTTCCCGCCTCGCGCGACACCAACTCGCGCCTCGACTGGCTGAGCAATCAGACGCCGGGGCCTGGGACGGTCAGGTAACGGTAGAGGCGCGTAGCCAGCCTCACGTTACGGATGGCGTATGGCTGGGCAGATCAGGCAGGAAACCCGGCGCCTCCGTAAGTTAACTGCGGCCTGGCGTAACAGTACCTGCAACCCGTTTTGCAGGGCTGGTTATAAAACCCGCCGATATCCACCGAATGGTGGCAGGCGCAATATGCCCTGCTTCTGGGTTCAAAACCGCTGCACGGGATCCGGCGCGGGTGAAGCTCCGTGAGCAGGAAAGCATCGATGCAACGACTCTCCGGAAGCCCCTCCGTGCAACAGGCGAAGAGCCGGGCTCCCAGAGAGTCAGTAAGCCGGCGCAGGCGTGCGAAGATCTCCTGCTTTTCCCCGGCCATCAGTTCCACCGGTTCCCAGCCACTGGCCCCGAATTGCCGGACCGTCTTCGGGTAGATGGTCATGAAGCTGGTGCTGAAGTCCTTGGCCCCGGCTTCCACCGCCCGCTGGATGATCTCCTCGGCCAGGGGGAGGTTGGTGTAGGTCTGCCGCCCCTTTTGGACATGAATAATGGGATCTACCCGGAAGCGCAACCGCCGGGGGTCTTTCAGAAAAGCCAGGAGTTCCGGCAACACCCGAAAAGTCTCCTCCACGGCCGGCGCCAGGGGCTCAAATTCGGTCCCTCCCATGCCGGTGCAGGTGAGGTGCACAAAGAGGCTTTCGTACGACTCAAGGACGGGCCGGAGCGGTTCCTTGAGGAGGGCTCCGGCGAATTTGGTCACCGGTACGAGAGTATGGGTCCTGGCCGGGGGGTATTTTTCCCGGAGAACCTTGATCAGATAATCCCGGTACCACCCTACCAGATCCGTTCGTCGCGAGGCCGTCACCACCGGAAACTCACCCAGTTCAGGTTTCGGCCTGTGCGGGAAAGGCTGATCGGGAGCAGTAAAGATGGAAAGTTGCATCCGCTCGAAGGCCCCCTTGCGTCAGAATCTTTTAGGCGTTCTACATCTCCCTGATGAATCCTTCAATCCGGCGAAGTCGTGCCAGCTGCGCAGGCCGAAACCTACCTGGAAAAGATCCGCCGCCCCGGACGACGGGTGGAAAAACACCTGGTCGCCGGGGCGGAGCACACCTATAACCCGTCTGCCTGGGAAAGCGAGGTCATCCAGCGCTCCCTGCGGTGGTTTCGGGAAACCCTATAGCCTGTTGATGACCTGGGACTCTGGTCATGGTCTCACCTCCAGAAAGAATGTTCATTCTAAATTTTACACCCCCCGGCCGGCGCGCTGCCACATCGCACCCGGATGCAGGAAAACTCTTTTGGGTATGGAACTACTGGAAAGTAGCAGATTAAGGCAGGGATGAGAACGTGCCGGACCAGTCGCCTGGAAAACCTGAACAAGATAAATCACCTGAGCAATCCTGGCACAACAAGCCAGATGAGCCGTCAGGTCAACCGGAGCGGGGTGCAAGGAAGAAGCGCTCCCACCCCGTCGCGGCCCTTTACCACCGCAACTTCCGGCTCTTCTGGGGCGGCCAGCTGATCTCCCTGGTCGGCACCTGGATGCAAAATGTCGGCCAGGCCTGGTTGGTGCTGCAACTGACCAATTCCGCCTTTTTTCTCGGGCTGGTAAGCGCGGTGCAGTTCACCCCGGTGCTCCTTTTTTCGTTGCCGGCGGGGGTGGTGGCCGACCGGCTGCCCAAGCGCACCCTGCTCCTGTTCACGCAGACCGTTCTCCTGCTCCAGGCTCTGGTTTTGGGCCTGCTGGTCAAGAGCCATGTCGTCCAGTACTGGCATGTGCTGGCTCTGGCCACCCTTCTGGGAATGGTCAACACGCTGGATGTCCCCGCCCGTCAGGCCTTCGTCTTTGATCTGGTGGGGCGGGAAGATTTGATGAACGCCATCGCCCTGAACTCCTCCGCCTTCAACGCCGCCAGAATCGTCGGGCCGGCGGTGGCCGGAATCCTGATGGGCACCTGGGGGGTGGGAACCGCTTTTCTGCTCAACGCCGCCAGCTTTTTGCCCGTGATTGCCGGTCTGGCTCTGATCCGCCTCGAGGGCCGCCGCCGCGGGCCGGAAAGCCACCGTCCACCCGCGATGAGGCTGGATGTGCACGGCGGCCATCTCTGGGAAGGCATTCAGGAGGGATTGAGTTACATACGTAAGACACCCGCGATCTCCATGGCACTTCTGCTTCTCGGGGCGCTGAGCATCTTCGCCATGAACTTCAACATTCTGGTCCCCCTCTTTGCCCGAAACGTCTTGCACCAGGGCGCCAGGGGATACGGCTTCCTGATGTCCGCGATGGGGATCGGGGCGCTTGCCGGGGCGCTCAGCCTGGCCTTCCTCAGCCATCGGGGCCCGCGGAAACTCCTTCTGTTTGGCGGTGCGCTGGGCCTCTCCTTCTTCCAGATGCTGCTCGCCCCGGTGAGGTTTTACCCGCTGGCTCTGGTGGTGATGTTCACCATCGGCTGGTCGATGATCACCTTCGTCGCCACGGTGAATACCACCGTCCAGGCCAGCGTTCCCGATGAATTGCGCGGCAGGGTGATGAGCGTCTATTCCCTGCTTCTGGGCGGGCTTACCCCTTTCGGCAGCCTGTTTGCCGGCAGCGTGGCCCATGCGCTCGGCCCCCCGGCCACACTGGTGATCGGGGGCGGCATCGGCCTGCTTTTTGCCCTGTCCGTCATCCGGCGCAACAGCCCAGGCAAAATACAGGAGGATAAAAGATGAACAACGGGTTCCAGCAATTTTTGAACCGGGTGGCGCCGGAGATCGCCCACCGGCTCACCGCGGTTAACGAGGCGTACTGGCGGTTGACGACCAGAGGCGCGCCCGAGGACGAGGAAGCCTATATCCGGCAAAAGGGCGCGCTGCTGGAGCTGTTTTCCAACAGAGAAGACTTTGAAACGCTCCGAACCTTCCGGGATTCCGGGGAGATCACCGACCAGCTCCAGGCCCGGCAGCTCACCATCCTTTACCACCATTTCCTGCGGAACCAGATCGACCGGGAATCCACCAGGGAGTTGGTCCGCCGGGAGGCGGAGATCGAAAGCCGTTTCACCAACTTCCGGGCCGCCTATCAGGGCAGAAAGGTGAGCAACAACGACCTGGCGGAGATTCTCCTGCGGGAGAAGCGCAGCGACAAACGCCGGGAGGCATGGGAGGCCGGCAAACAGATCGGCCGGGAGGTGGCGGAAAAGATCCGCGACCTGGTGAAGTTTCGCAACCGGATCGCCCGCAATCTTGGATTCGCGGACTTTTACTCCATGTCCCTCTCCCTCGAAGAAATGGATGAAACGGAGCTCTTCGCCACGCTAAAAAATCTTGAGGAGCTCACCGGCGGGCCGTTTGCCGGGATGAAATCGGAACTGGACGAGACGCTGGCCGCCGGCTTCGGAGTGCGCAAGGAGGAGATCCAGCCCTGGCATTACAGCGATCCCTTCTTTCAGGAGGTCCCCCCCACCGGCGAGGCGGGCCTGGACGGATATTTCGCCGGCAAGGGCATTGTGGAGCTCGGCCGGAGATTTTACCGGGGCATCGGGCTTGAAGTGGACGATATCCTGGCGCGCAGCGATCTTTTCGAGCGGGAGGGCAAGGACCAGCACGCCTACTCCACCGATATCGACCGGGAAGGGGATGTCAGGGTTCTGACCAACCTCCGGCCCACCGAATTGTCCATGAACACCCTGTTACACGAACTGGGCCACGCCGTCTATTCAAAATATATTGACCGCCAGCTGCCCTATCTGCTCCGGGATGAGCCCCACCTTTTCGTGACGGAAGCCATCGCCATGATGATGGGACGCCTGACCAGGGACCCGGACTGGCTCAAGAAGGTGCTCAACCTCAAGGCGGAGGAGGTGGCGCAATTGACGCCGGCGCTGGCCTGGCGCCTCCGGCTCGGCGAACTTATCTTCATCCGCTGGGGCCTGGTGGTAAAGGATGGTGAGCGGGAGCTCTACCGCGACCCCGATCAGGACCTGGACACGCTCTGGTGGGATCTGGCGGAACGGCTCCAGTATGTGAAACGCCCGGAAGGGCGCAAAGCCCCGGACTGGGCTGCCAAGATCCATATCGGCACGACCCCGGTCTACTACCAGAATTATATCCTGGGCGCGGTGGCCGCCTCGCAGATCCAGGCGGCCATCCAGCGGGAGGTGGGCGCGGGCGGCATCGCCGGCAACCGGGAGGCAGGCCGCTTCCTGGTCGAGAAGATCTTCCGGCCCGGCGCCGCCGGCGCTTGGAACGACCTGCTCCGAAAGGCCACCGGTCAACCCCTTACCCCGGAGTATTTCGTAAAACAATTTGTCGCATGAGGGTATGAATTTATTCTGGAGGGTTATTGACATACCCTACCCCCTATGGTAAGATATTCATGTTGAAAAGTTCTTCATCCGGGATTGCCCCGAACGGTCACCTTGCAAGTTTTGGAGCCGAGATGGGGATAACATATGGATGAAGCCAACAGGGCACCGCTTTTGAATAATTTTTTGCCAGCAGGGCTGGCAAATCCAAAGGAGGGAAGAAGATGCCTTTTTTATCCACAAAGGACGCGACAGCCGTCCGGGAACGCTTTGACAAGGAACTCGCCAAAGATGTGACCATCTCCCTTTTTGTACATGAAGACGGCGCCAAGGACGATTGCCCGTACTGCGACGACACCAAACAACTTCTTGAGGAAGTCGCGGCGTTGAGCGACCGGCTCAAGCTGGTGGTGTACAAGTATCCCACGGACAAAGAGGCCGTGGCCAAATATGGGATCGACAAGGTGCCGGCCATCGTCATGGAACAGTCCGAGGACGTGGGAATCCGCTTTTTTGGAATTCCCGCCGGCTACGAGTTCGCCACCATCCTGGAGGACCTGATCTCCCTCTCCCAGGGGGAGACCAGGCTCAGCAAGGACATCCGCGACCAGTTGCAAAAGATCTCCCAGGACGTGGTGATCAAGGTCTTTGTCACCCCCACCTGACCGTACTGCCCGCGTGCCGTGCGCACCGCACATCAATTTGCCATGGAGAACCCGCATATTCGGGCCGAAGCCATTGAAGCCAGCGAATTTCCGGAGCTCTCGCAGCAGTACGCAGTCTATGGGGTGCCAAAATCCATCATCAATGAAAAGGTGGAGGTGGAGGGCGCGGTGCCCGACGCCGCCTTCCTGCAGCAGCTTCTCCAGGCCGTGAAATAGCTTTGCGGGTCGCAAAGTAGCTTCGCGGATTTGGTAAACAGGCGGACCGCATCCAGGCCCCGCCCGGGTAATCCCGGCCGGGGCCCCGCCATGTTTGCGGAGGGCTAAAAAAATAACCGGCCCCCCGTTTCCGGAGGCCGGTCCACCTGCGGCAACTGCCCCAACGGGCAACCTGCAATTAAAGGTCGAAAAGAACTAGCAAGAAGACGTTTCGGGGCCATGGATGGTGAATCCCGCGCCGAACCGGCTTTCCCGGTAGTCAATAGTCGCCCCTTCCAGATAGTGAGCGGACATCGGGTCCATCACAAACTTTATCCCGTCAACCTCGGAGGTAACATCGCGCTCTTCCGCCGACTCTTCCAGAGCCAGTCCATAGCTTGGCCCCCCTCAGCCAACCCCCTGGATATAGAGCCGGATCAACGCCTCCGGATTCTTTTCCGCGAGGTATTTTTTGAGCTTTTCGCTCGCCGTCTCGGTGACCGTGATCAACGTTCTCCCACCTTCACAATTGGATTATCGCGCCCATTGGATTTCGATTGTCGTGATTTTGCGCACAAAAACAGGTACCCCTGGTACCCCCGTTGGTATATTATCTCACGCCGCAGCCTTCCTGTCAAGTATGGTATAATGGGATCGGTTCGATTGGGCCCCAGGTTGCTGTTAGGGCCTGAAATTATATTGGCGCAGGGAGTATTGAACGTCCATGAAAAGTTACGAGCCCGTGCAGTTTTTGCCAATGCTTGCGGAGTGCGCTCTCTGCCCCCGCAACTGCGGGACAAACCGGCTGGCGACCGGCCCAACGGCCAAAATAGGCTTCTGCAAGGCAAAAGCCGGGGTGGAGATCGCCAGGGCCGGCCTGCACATGTGGGAAGAGCCGTGCATCAGCGGGAGCCGCGGTTCTGGAACGGTCTTCTTTTCCCATTGCAATCTGCGATGCGTCTTCTGCCAGAACTACCAGATCAGCCACGAGGGCTTCGGCAAACCGGCAAGCCTCGAACGCCTGGCGGAGATCTTCCTGGCGCTTCAGACACGGGGAGCGCACAACATCAACCTGGTCTCGCCGACCCATTTCATCCCGCAGGCGGCGGAGGCGCTTGCCCTGGTGAAACAGGCCGGGCTGGCCATCCCCGTGGTCTATAATTCCAACGCCTATGAGAGCGTGGAAGCGCTGAGGCGGCTGGAAGGGCTGATCGATGTCTACTTGCCCGATCTCAAGTACTTCAACGATTCCACCGCCAGGCGCTATTCGGCGGCGCCGGGGTATTTTGCGGCGGCTACGGCGGCGATCCTGGAGATGTTCCGGCAGGTGGGGCCACCGGAGTTCGCTTCCCCGGAGAGGAAGGGCGACGAAGAGAAGGGCGACGCCGTGGACGACGGCCAGGGCCTGATCCAGAGGGGACTCATCATCCGGCACCTGGTCCTGCCCGGTTTGGTGGGGGAGTCGAAGCGGATCCTGGACTGGATTCGGGCAAATCTGCCTTCCAGCGTCTATGTCAGCCTGATGTCCCAGTATACCCCGCTTTACAAAGCCTGCCAGTACCCGGAGATCAACCGGCCTGTCTCCCGGGAGGAATACGACGAAGTAGTGGACTATTTTTTGGAGATCGGCCTGGAAAACGGCTACATGCAGGAGCCCGGTTCAGCCACCGGGACGTATATCCCCGATTTCAACCTTGAAGGGGTCTAGGGATCTAGCTGGACTTTTTTTACGACCTGATGTAATATAAGGATGATGCCGTACCAGTGTGAAAGAGAGGTAAAACCCATGATGTTTTATAGATACGGGGGGTGGGGCGGACCCTTCTTCGGGCCTTCCCTCTGGTGGTGGTTGGCCCCCCTGGCCGTGTGGCTCCTCTTCATGTTCCTCTTCCGCGGCCGCTGGGGCTGGGGTATGGGTATGGGCTGCGGCGGCCACGGATTCGGCGGGCATGGCGATTATGCCGGCCATGACCATGGCAGCCAGGGCGACGGCTCCAATAAAGACGCTCTGGAGATTCTCAAGGAGCGGTACGCCCGTGGGGAGATCACCACGGAGGAGTACCGCCAAATGCGCGAGGAACTGCAAAGATAACGACTATTCCCTGGCCCAGAGGGCGATGAGGTTGAGAACCACCTCGATCGCTTTCTCCATCCACTGGACAGACGCCCATTCCTGGCGGCTGTGGAAGTTGACCCCGCCGGTGAAGAGGTTGGGGGTGAGGAGCCCGGCGTAGGAGAGCCGCGCCCCGTCGGTCCCGCCGCGAACGGCGTTGGGCGCCGGCGCAACCCCCGCCTCCCGGATGGCCTTCAGGGCGAATTCCAACACCCGGGGCTCCTCGTCCAGCTTGACTTTCATGTTCTGGTAGCCGCCCACCTGCTCGATCTCCACCCTGGCGCCCGGGTGTTTGGTCTGCAGCGCTTCCGCGGACTTTCGGAGGATCTCCGCCTTCTTTTGCAGCCCGTCGCGCTCGAAATCCCGCAAGAGAACCTTCATCTGGACCTTTTCGACGCTTCCCTCAATGGTGTCCGGGTGGATAAAACCCTCGCGCTTTTCGGTGGTCTCGGGCCGCATCCCGGCCGGGATGGCCGCAATCAGTTCCGAAGCCACGTGCAGAGCGTTGACCATCTTTCCCTTCGCGTCGCCGGTGTGGCTGCTGATCCCGTGGATCGTCACCCGGAGGTTGGCGGCGTTGAAGTTCTCGCCTTCAATCTCCCCCAGTTCACCCCCGTCAAGGGTATAAGCATAATCGGCCCCGAACTTTTTTACATCGAAGTTGAGGATGCCCTTCCCGGTCTCCTCGTCGGGGGTGAAGGCCACCTTCACCGTCCCGTGGGGGCGCTTGGGATCCTTGATCAGCCGGCAGAGCGCCTCCATGATCTCCGCCACCCCCGCCTTGTTGTCCGCTCCGAGCAAGGTATCCCCGTCGGAAGTGATGATGTCGTTGCCGATGTTTTTCGCCAGGAGAGGGTTTTCCACGTACCGGATCGTTCCTCCGGGCAACACGATGTCCCCGCCGGCGTACTTCTGGTGCAGAATCGGTTTTACATCCTTCCCGGAGACGCCCAGGGCGGTGTCCATATGCGCCAGCAAGCCGATCACCGGCGCGGCCTGGGGCAGATTCGACGGCAAGGACGCCGTTACAAAGCTATATTCATCCACTACCGCATGGTTTAGTCCCAATGTTTGCAACTCATCTTTCAGAAGTTCGGCCAGCTCCAACTGGCCTTTGGTGCTTGGACAACTTGCGGCCTCATCGTCGGATTGGGTATCAATGCGCACATAGCGCATGAATTTTGCGGCCACGCCCTCATTGAGCAGTTCTTCCCTGGTCATCATTTCACCGGCCTCCATTCGTTTTTGCAGTTAGTTGCCAGTCCGCCATTTTTTCATAGTTCACGGCTTAAAATTCCACGCCCGCCTCGTGAATCCTGCCGCTGCGCCGGGGAAGCCCAAACACAATGGCCACGCTGGCCAACAGAAGCCCCAGGACAATCGCAAACGGGATCACCGGCGTCGTTTCATATAGCTTGCCGGCCGCTGGCATCACCGGCATGGTGAGTATGAGGCCCAGGGTGGAGGTGATGGAGAACAGCCTGGCTCTCTCCGCGTCCGCGACCTGGTTGGCGAAGTAGGTATCCCGCACCGGCCCGAAGATCGCCGTCCCGGCGCCGGTCAGGAGCATCGCCAGGGTCAAGAGAAGAAAGGAACGCGGGGGTGCGATCACAAAGACTCCCATCCCGATTGAAAGCAGTAGCGTGCTCAACAAAAGCCAGTTCTTCAGCCGTTCCACCCGGATATGCGGTATCACCAGGAGGGTGGTCAGGATGATCACCAGCGCTTGCGAGGCCGGCAGAAGGGAGATCAGCGAGGCGGCTATCCCCAGACCCCGTCGATCCACCATGTAAACGGCCGAATAGGCCGTCCAGATGTTCATGTACAAGGTATTGAAGGTTCCGAGAAGGAAGAGGATCACCAGGGCCCGGTTGCGGCTGGCGTTTGTGAAGGAATCCCGGTAGGCCTGCACCGCGTCCTTGAAGGAGACCGCGGCCAGGCTGCTGGAAACCGCTTGGCCGATGGACGTCTCCCGAACCAGCCACAGGCGCAGGATCAGCATCAACCCGATTGAGCCGACCGCTATCCCGTAGATCAGGCGCGAGCCGGCGATGATCTGGTATTTGGCCACAAAAAGCCCCGCCAGCGGCGCCAGAAGCCCGGCCCCCAGCACGATAATCTGGATCACGCTAAAGACGTACGAACGCTTCTCGGGCGGTGTATCTTCCACCAGCAGGCAGTTCCAGGCCGGAAAACTCATAAACGACCACCCATTGATGAACGCCGCCGCCGCAAAATACCAGACGTTCTGCGCCGCCAGCCACACCAGCATGGGCAGCCACCAGCACAACAGGTCAAAGATCATCAAAGTTCTCTTGCGGCCCCACTTGTCGGTAAAATGACCTCCCAAAAGCGCTCCGACGATCTGGACGGACATGCCCAGGGCGCTGATCCAGCCGATTTCCACCACGCTTACCCCTAAGGCCACCATGTAAAGCGAGGCGTAGATCCGGGTCCAGGAGACGGGAATCGCCCAAAGGGGCTCCGTGTAGGCCAGCACCCGTACATTGCCGGAAATGGCGCCAAAGAGGCTCCGCATATTTCTCAACAAGTTTCCACCTTCTCCAATCCAAGTCACGCCTCTTGCACACCTTTTGCGCCTGCAAGGATTAACACTTAACATTATGGACAATATACCATGGATAACATATCAAAGTCAAAGGTGGGAGTTCATTGGTTCAAGGCGTAATCGCCAGAAGCGGCACCGATATCAGCATTCATCCCTCCGTGCGGGAAATGTATGAACACCTCCATCAAGACGGCATCAGCAACGTGTGGGATCGATTCGGCCCGCAAGAGCGCATCCGGTGCCGGTTTTGCGTCAAGGGAGTAAGCTGCCAGCTCTGCACCAACGGCCCCTGCCGGATCTCCGACCGGGCCGAAGCAACCCACGGCACCTGCGGCATCGACCGCAACGCGATGGCCATGCGGGATATGCTTTTGCGCAACGCCATGGGCGCCAGTACCTACACCCACCACGCTTATGAGGCATTTCGCACCTTGAAATCCACGGCCCAGGGCAAAACGCCCTACAGCATCGTGGATAACGATAAATTGATGGGCTTCTCGGAGACGCTGAGAATCGACACCTCGGGGAAGCCGGGGGAGATCGCCGTTCGCCTCGCGGACTTTCTCATCGCCAACCTGAGCCGGGATTACGACGAACCCAGCAAGATGCTGGAATCCTACGCCCCGCCGCCACGCCGGCGGATCTGGCAAGACCTGGCCATCTACCCGGCCGGCGTGATGCACGAGATCAAGGACTCCATCGCCAGTTGCCTCACCAACGTGGACGGCGACTTCTTCTCGCTGGCCCGCAAGGCGTTGCGGCTGGGGATCGCCACCATCTACGACTCCCAGTTGCCGCTGGAATGGGTCCAGGACATCCTTTTCGGGACGCCGACGCCGCATGAGGTGGAAACCGATCTGGGGATCCTGGATCCGGACTATGTGAATATCCTCTTCAACGGGCACGAACCCTGGGTGGGGGTGGCCACCATCCTGGCGGCCAGGGATCAGGCCGCCCAAAAACGCGCCCGGGATGCCGGAGCCAGAGGGATCCGGGTCATCGGCTCCATCGAAAGCGGGCAGGAGGTCCTGCAACGCTTTGAGATGGACGACGTCTTCAAGGGGCTCATCGGCAACTGGCTGATGATCGAGCCCGCGCTGGCCACAGGCGCTGTCGACATTCTGGCCATGGATGAAAACTGTTCTCCGCCGTTGTTGGGCCCCTACGGCGAAAAGTACCAGGTTACCCTGGTCTGCGTCTCCGACCTGGTGCGGATGCCCGGCGTGGAACTGCACCTGGACTATAAACCGCCGGAAGCGGCGCACATCGCTCAGGAATTGATCCGGCTGGGCATCGAGAACTTCCGGAAGCGCCGGGAACGCGGGATCCCCACCAGGGTGCCGCATTACACCCAGAAGGCCATCGCGGGCTTTTCGCCCGAGGCGGTGATCAAGGCTCTGGGCGGAAAACTGGATCCGCTGGTGGACGTGATCAAAGAGGGGAAGATCAAGGGCGTGGTCGCCCTGGTGAACTGCACCACCCTGGGCAACGGCCCGCACGACTATCTGACCGTGAACCTGGCCCGGGAGTTGATTAAAAGGGATATCCTGATGGTGGCCGGGGGGTGCGGCGCCCACGCGCTGGAAGTGGCCGGTTTATGCAGCCTGGAAGCCATTGACCAGGCCGGAGAAGGCTTGAAGGCGGTCTGCCGCGCGCTTCAGATTCCTCCCGTCCTGCCCTTCGGCACCTGCACCGATACCGGCCGGATTTCGATGCTGGTGACGCCGCTGGCCAACTTCCTGGGGGTGGATACCTCCCAGCTGCCCGTGGCGGTCACCGCGCCGCAATACATGGAGCAGAAAGCCACCATCGACGGCCTCTTCGCCCTGGCCTACGGGCTTTACACCCACCTGTCCCCGGTGCCGCCCGTGGGCGGCGGGCCGGATCTGGTGAAATTCCTTACCGAAGATCTGGAGGGCATCACCGGGGGCAAGGTGGCGCTCGGCGACGATCCGGTGGAGGTCGCCGACGGGATCGAGCGGCATATCATCAAAAAGCGCGAGGCGCTGGGGATCTAAAGGTTTCACCGCCAGGGAGCCCATTTCCTCCTCCGTAATGATGGGCTAAATATTGGAATCACCGCCAATGTCGTAACTCCCAGAAACAGATACGCCGGGCCCAAGCCGGCCCTGTCCCCGGCTATTCCCACCAATGGAAAGAGAACCATCATCATCATGCTGAACACCATGCTGCCAAATGACAGGAGAGTAGCCCTTTCCGTGGAGTGAATCCGCAAATTGATCTCGTTGCTGAAGATCGGGTTCAACATTTCCCGGGCGCCGTCCAGGAACAGAAAGATCGCCACCGCCACTATTTGCAGGGCCGGGCCGTTTTGGCGGGGCAACGCCCCCAGCAAGGCGATCATGAGACTGATCACCAGTCCCCCGCCCAGCAGGCAAGACCTGAACCCTACTCGCTTTTCCGCCAGGAAGGCCATCTTCGTGGGCAAGATGGCAAAAAGGTTCTGGGCCATGAAGACACCGCCGATCACTGGTAAAGGGATGCCAGCCGCGCGCAGGTAGGCCTGGCCGTAAAGAACCGCGGTAGTCTCCGCGGCGCTCAGAAACCCAAATAGCAGGAATAGCCGGAGCATCTCCGGGTTTTCCCGCAGGGAACGAATCACCCCGCCCATGCCTGGTTTTTGCGCCAGCCGAACTTCGCCGCCGCCATCCGCCGGCGTCCCATCTTCCCGCGCTTCTTGAATAAACCAGATGACGATTACCGCCGTAAGGTTCATCAGGATATTCAAGACATAGAGCCACCCCAGCGCCAGTTCCGCGACCCAGCCCCCGGCCAGCGCGGCAACCGAAGCCCCCGCCAGCCAGATGGCGTTCAGGTTGCCGGCAATGCGGGTGAAATCGCGCTCCTTTTGGTGCCCCAGGCAGGTGTCGTAAACCAAAGCGTCGTGGGCTCCGGAAGGGAAAGTATAAGAGAGCGCCGAAAAACAGAATGCGACGGCTATCACCAGTTCGTTACGGACAAGGAGCATCAGCGCCGCCGACAACGCACCGGCCAAACTTCCAAAAGCCAGGCTGGCTTTGCGCCCGAGCCGGTCGGCCAAAAACCCCGTTGGCACCTCGCTGATAAACGAAGACAGGTGAAAAACCGTCTCCAAAAGGCCAATGGCGGCAAAGCTGAATCCCCTGGAACGCAAGAAGATAACCCAGAATGCCGCATCAAACCTTAGCGAGAGCAGAAACATGTATACGTAATTAAGATGGAGGTTCCGCTGAAAGGAGCCAATCGTCATCTGCCATCCCTGTCGGCCGAAGGCGTTAGAGTGGGGGCCCGTTCACCATGCCTGGTTTTTGCGCCAGCCGAACTTCGCCGCCGCCATCCGCCGGCGTCCCATCTTCCCGCGCTTCTTGAATAAACCAGATGACGATTACCGCCGTAAGGTTCATCAGGATATTCAAGACATAGAGCCACCCCAGCGCCAGTTCCGCGACCCAGCCCCCGGCCAGCGCGGCAACCGAAGCCCCCGCCAGCCAGATGGCGTTCAGGTTGCCGGCAATGCGGGTGAAATCGCGCTCCTTTTGGTGCCCCAGGCAGGTGTCGTAAACCAAAGCGTCGTGGGCTCCGGAAGGGAAAGTATAAGAGAGCGCCGAAAAACAGAATGCGACGGCTATCACCAGTTCGTTACGGACAAGGAGCATCAGCGCCGCCGACAACGCACCGGCCAAACTTCCAAAAGCCAGGCTGGCTTTGCGCCCGAGCCGGTCGGCCAAAAACCCCGTTGGCACCTCGCTGATAAACGAAGACAGGTGAAAAACCGTCTCCAAAAGGCCAATGGCGGCAAAGCTGAATCCCCTGGAACGCAAGAAGATAACCCAGAATGCCGCATCAAACCTTAGCGAGAGCAGAAACATGTATACGTAATTAAGATGGAGGTTCCGCTGAAAGGAGCCAATCGTCATCTGCCATCCCTGTCGTCAGATTACGGTAAACGTCGTCCCTGCTGTGAAACCCGTCCTTGATAATTGTGTCATCTATATTACCCCTGTCAACGGCTACAGGTTCCAGCCGGTAGTATGGCACCTGGTATCTTCCGTCGTCAATCGTCGTGGCAATGTTCAAGCTTTCCCCCCGGGCCAGTTTGATGGCCATTTCCGCCGCCGCCGTAGCAAGTTTGTCAATCGGTTTATATACCGTCATGAGCTGTGAACCTTCGACGATCCTTTGGCAGCCCGCCAGGTCCGCGTCCTGGCCCGCCACCCTGGTCCTGCCGGCCAGCCTATGTTCGGCCAGTGCCCTGATCGCGCCTCCCGCCAGCCCGTCATTGCCGGCCAGCACGGCATCAACGGCGATCCCTTTTTGCAGCACCTCGTCGACGACCTTGAAGGCGTATTCGGACATCCAGTTATCCGCCCATTCCTCGGCAAGTATCCTGATGTCTCCCCTCTCGACGGCGGGTTTTAACACGGCGTCGTAACCTTCCTTGATCATCCCGGTATTGTTATCCGATTTCGCCCCATTAATAATCAAGTAGTTGCCTCCTGGCACCCGCTCCAGCAGGCTCCGGGCCATCAACCCACCCACCTTGACGTTATCAAAGGAAATATACAGGTCAACATTGGACTTCCGCACCAGCCTGTCATAAGAGATCACCTTGACACCCTCCCTCTTGGCGAGCTGTACGGCGATGGCCGCCTTCTGCAGGTCATTGGGGACAATGATCAGGACGTCAATGTCCTGATCCAGCAGGTACCTGACCTGTTTCAACTGGTCCTCATCATCGTTATTCGCGTTCTGTACCAGGATATCCGCCCCCATCTCCCTGGCCCTGGCCATGAGGATATCCCTGTCCTTGAGCCAACGCTCCTCCTTGAGGGTTCCGAGGGAGAAGCCTAACTTGATGCTCTCGCCACGGCCGGCGCTTTTCCCGGCGGTTCCTCCCGCGCTGTTCAAGGTATAGAGATTGTAGACCAGCAGCGAAAGCAGGATCAACAGTATTACCAGGAGCAGGGGCAAAATCAGTCTCCGGGATCTAGTGGGCATTGCATTTACCTCCCCCAGGGTTTTCCCACACCCTGAATTCCGACGGAGTCATTCCCGTGACCTTTTTGAAAATTTTGCTGAAATAATTCGGGTCATTGTAGCCGACTTTAAAACACACCTCCTTGACGCTGACGGATTGGTCCAGCAACAACTCCCTGGCCTTACCCATTCTGGTAGCCGTCAAGTAGTCGGTAAAGTTCTGCCCGGTTTGCTCCCTAAAAAATTTGCTGAAGTAGTAATAACTCAGGTTAATTTCCCTGGCCGCATCATTGAGGGTAATGTCCTGATGGTAGTTTTGATTCACGAATGTTACAACCTTGCAAATCAAGTCGTCCAACTCACTGGCCTTGATGTCGATGACCCGCTTGCCAAGGTTCTTGAGCCAGTTGTAAAAATCAGGTCTCCAGTCCCCGGGATTTTCATCAAGGATCTCCGCCGCCCGCCCCGCGTCGATATCTTCAAAATAATAGGAAAGAGTCCGCTCGATAACAATCGCCAGTTCTACCAGCCGCACCTTGATCTTTTGCCGTTCCGCCCCGGAGTTTGCCGCCAGCCATTGGAAGATCTCATCGAAAACCGCCAGTGCCCCGGACAGGTCTCCCAGGATCAGTTTGTCAATGAGCTTCTTCTCCAGATGGAGCGGGTACAGATCCTGCTTGACGGGGACGAGGATGCAATCTTCAAAATGGACTATTTCCTCGTCCCGGGACATGCTGATGGCCCTGTCGGCTTCTTCTTTGGATTTGATAAAGCCGTCGATGTGATAAGCCCTGCCGATGCCGATTTTAAAGGCTATTTCAGTTTCCCTGGCAACCATTGATTTCAACTTTTTAGCCAGCTTGATTGAAGTGTTTTTCACCTCATAGGCATCCGATTCCTCGCTGACCGGGATATAGACCGCAATGCCGTTCAACATGGGAGGGCCGGCAAGACACTCTGCCAGGTTTTTAATGTTGGCCCTGAAAGATTCATAAAAATGGTGCTTTGCCAGGCTATGCTTGATACTTTCCCCACCGTTCGGCGTATGTCCGACCAGCACGTAACCGAAATTTAATTTCATCTCAAAAATGTCTTCGTAAAAGCCCAGATTATGGTCCGGTTCGGTATTGAAGAAATGCGAATAGACAAATTCGCTCTCGATATAAGGTATAATCCGGCTTAACTTCTCCTCGAGTTCCAGCTCTCTGGCCATCGCCTCCCTTTTGGCCGTGATGATGCCTTGAGCATGCTTGATTACTTCGATAACCTTCTGCCTGTTAAGCGGTTTCAAGAGATACTCCATTACACCGAGGTTAACGGCCTCCCTGGCATAATTAAAATGTTCATAGGCCGTGATGATAATAAATATCATGTGATCATGCCTGGACTTGAGCTTTCTGATGGCCTCGATCCCGTCAATGCCCGGCATCCGGATGTCCATAAAGACAATGTCCGGTTTTAACAGTTCCACTTTCTCGATGGCTTCCCTGCCGGACCTGGCGCACCCGGTCACCTCCACATCCGAGAAGTTTTGCCGTACGATATAATTAAAAGAATCAATCACAATTTGCTCGTCATCGGCGACAAACAGCTTAACCATCCCTCCCTTTCCCTCCCTTGCGCGGAATTTTCAAGGTAACCCTCGTACCCTTATCCACCTCGCTCCTCAGTTCGATCACGTCGTGCACGTCATCCACGTTGTAAAACAGGCGCAACCGGTCGATCACGTTATGCATGCCGATCCCGGTTACATGGCCTTCCGACAAGTCGTACCGGTTATCCACCGCCTGGATGGCCTTGATTTTCCCGGCATCCATCCCGCCGCCGTTATCCGCGACCTCGATCAGGGCCAGGCCGTCCGAGCCCTTGACAGTCAAGCGAATTTCTCCCTCCCGCTCAAGGTCTCCGATCCCGTGGATAAATGCGTTTTCCACTACCGGCTGGATAATGGTGCAAGGTACAACGGTGTCAAGCAGTTCCTCGTCAATATCACTGCTGAATTTGAGCTTGTCGCCAAATCTCGTCTGCAGGATAAACATGTAGGCCTGGACACTTTTGATTTCATCTTCCAGTTTTACCGGTTCGGCCAATCTCCTCAGGTTGTATCTGAACAGTTCCGCCACCTTCTCGATGAATTGCGAAGACCTGTCGGCGCCTTCCATCATGGCCAGTTGAGCTGCCGCGTTCAGGGTATTGAAGAGAAAATGGGGATTGATCTGCGACTGGAGCGCTTTTAGCTCGGCATCCTTCAACACGCTTTTCATCCGCAGGTTCTGCATTTCCTGCTCTTTTAACTTCTTTTCCATCTCAGCCTGTCTTTTTATTTGCTCAATGTATTCCCTGATACTCACCGTCATTTGATTGAATGCCCCGGCCAGGATCTTCACTTCATCACCGGTTTTTATCTCCACGGGTTCGATGTCAAACTCCCCCCCGGACACCCTTTCCGCCGCGCGGTAAAGTTCGATCAGGGGCCTGGTGATCCGGTAGGTAAAAACCAGTGCCAAAAATATACTTACGATCACGGAACCGGCGATCAAAAAGAGATTGAGGTAGCTGATAAAAGTCATGTTCCTTGAAATGTCCTGATACCTGGCGGAGCCTTGCTGGAGCTTGTAGTAAAGGAGGTTATTCATGTAAAACTTGATATACTCGCTAATCTCGTTGGAGCGGGTGAAATGACGAATATACTGGCTGCTGATCCGTCCCCTTTTGGCATTGACCGCCGCATCGGCTTCGCTCAAAAAACTTCCGATCATGTTGCCGATATCCTTGAGCATCAGGTCGTCTTGATCATCACTCAGATCGGATGATATTTTAGCCGCCTGTTCCTGCAGTTTGTTGTAGAGGGTATAATAATTCAACAGCGCTTCTGAGGATCTGGAAGACAGGTATTTTTCCAGTTCTATTTCCAAACTGTTCACGTCGGAATACAGTTCATTGAGATAGATGTAGTCGGCAAAAACAGAGTTCAGTCTGGTGATGATCGACCTGGCGTTATAGTAGGAAAAAAGGCTGGTTACCCCCATTAATACTGTAATGATCAGGTAATAGATGAGCAGTTTGCGCCTGATACCGGTAAATCTCCAAAGTTCCTTTCGCATCATCTCACCTGCCGTTCGTCTTGCCCTGCCGGTAAGCGTCCAGCGTTTCGGCGGTAATGGTCTTGATCTCCGTGTCGACAAAAGTGGAAACGTTGTCCTTCTCCTTAATCTCCATCAAGCTTTTAATGCTTTGATAGCCCATCAGGTAGGGATTGCTCATCACCGTGCCGTACACGATACCCTTTTCGATATACCTCAGGATCTCGGGGGTGTCGCCGTACCCGACCAGGACCATGTTTCCCACCTGGTTGAAATCCACCAGGGCCTGGGCGACCCCCAGGGTATCCACCGTGTCGACGGTGTAGATGGCATCGATGGCCGGTTGGCTGCCGGTTATGGACTGGGTGATCTCCTCCGCGCTGATGATCCCCAGCATGGAAGTGTACACTTTGACCACTTCCATTTCCGGGTATGCCTTGACAGCATGCAAAAAGCCGCTTATTTTGAGGTTTTTGCTGGTCGTATCCGTCTGGACATCATTGTTCACGATGATGGCGATATTGCCCTTGCCATTGGTAGCCCTTGCCATCAGTCCACCTGCCAGTTCTCCCAACAAAAAGCTGTTGGTGCCGACGAAAGCTTTCCGCTTGCTGCCTCCCGCATCATTTTCGATTGTCACCACAGGAATACCCTGGTCGTAAGCCTTGTCGATGAGACCGTTAAAATCCGCTTCGTTGGCCACATGAGTAACAATACCGTCAACCCTGGCCAGGACAGCAATATCGAGATACCGCAATTGTTCCTCACTGTTATTGAAGCGCGGCGCCGTGAACTCCACAGCCACATGGTAATCCCGCGCCGCGACCTCCACACCCCTGCGCACTTCTTTCCAGAAGGGGTCCACGGAATTCTGCGCCACAACAAAAAAATGGTACTTCGGTTTCCCATTGGCTACCTCTTCCGCTATCCGTTCAAACCTGAAAAGAGCCATCCCCACTAGAATTATTAACGTCAATAACAGCACGATCAATATATTGTTTTTAATCAAAGCTACACCTTTGTTATTGGTTGTCATGATGCTCAATCCTTTTCCCAATTCGATGATCATCAAGAAATTAGACAGCGGAAAGGCAAATTGTCTTTCAGACAATGCTTTATTCTCTAATCTACAGAGGAATCCTGCCATATCAACCGTCTAGCAATTTTTGACCTTGACAAACCTTCCGGAATGTATCCTCAGTGAAATCCGCCGCAATCAAGTTGGTCATCCTCTCTTAAACCTTGCCACAGACCTGACCAGTTGTTCTGACAATCCGGCCAGCTGTTTGGCCAAAGCTACGATTTCATCTGTCGCCTTCACCTGTTGATCACTGGAATCGGCAACTGTTTCGGCGCTTCCAGCAAATTCTTCACTCACCAGGGAAATGTCCTGGACGGCCTTACCTGCCTTGTCGCTGCCAGCAGCCATTCCCCGGGCGCTGGCCGCCACTACTTCCATCCGCTCCAAGAGGTTTTGCGCCAGGCCCTGGATCTTGACAAAGACCCGTCCGGTCCCGTCCATTACCCGGGAGCCTTGTTCTACTTCGGTGGTACTTTCTTCCATGGTAGCGACAGCCTCATTAATCACTTTCCGCATCTTCTCGAGCAAGGAAGCTATCTGGTCGGTGGCTTGAGAAGACTCTTCCGCCAGTTTGCGCACTTCTTCAGCCACCACGGCAAAACCCCTGCCTTGTTCTCCGGCCCTGGACGCCTCGATGGCGGCGTTCAGTGCCAAAAGGTTGGTCTGCTCCGCAATGCCATTGATTAGGTTGATGATCTTGCCTACTTCAGCCGATTTCTCACCGAGGACCTTGATGGTTAACGCGGTCTGGCCTACCTTGTCCTTGATACTGTGCATCTGTTCAATGGAACTCGCGACAGATTCCGTCCCTTCAGATATACTCTCTATGACGTTGTCACCGAGCGCCAAAGCCGCCGCAGATTCTTCACTCACCTGGTTAATCTGCTCGATCAGGCTTTTTATTCCACCGACAGCTTCGCTTACCCGGGAGAACTGTTCCTCGGCACCGGCGGCTACCTGCTGGATGGCGCTGCCCACCTGTTGGGCTGCCCGACCTACCTGCTCACCCGAGGCTGATAAACGTTGGCTGGAGGAAGCCACGAGTTGGGACACTTCCGTCACGCCACAGATCATGTCCTTCAGGCTGGAAACCATAGTTTGAAAAGCATTGGCCAACTGTCCGATTTCATCCCGGGATTTTACCTGTACCGTTGCGCTCAAATCACCGGCAGCCACTGTTTCAGCCGCAAGTGCAAGTTTTTTGACGGGACTGATGATGGTTCTGGAGAAGAAAAAGGCAAGAACAACCACCACCAGTATCACCAGGAGCAACTGCATGACAAGCTGCCGTTCCATGGTCTTGACGGCTTGAAACGCTTCGGCCTCCTCGATTTCGGCGATAATCGCCCAGTTTAGGCCCTCGATCTCCAGGGGAGCGTAGGCGCTCAGGGCCGTAACTCCGCGGTAGTTTTCGATCACCTTTACCTTTGTCTCGCCGTTCAAGGCCTCCCTGGAAGCTGTGGTGACTATTTCTTTTACCCCCACCGTTTTTCCGGCCACAAACCTAGAATTGGAACGCATGAGCATATCCGGGCCGACCAGGTAGGTCTCACCGGTTTCACCCAGGCCCGAATTCTGCTCCATGATTTCATTGATTGCCTGGTCGGAAATCTGGAGCGCCAGCACTCCCAGGACTTCACCGTTGTCATCCTTTACCGGGGCCGCAATGAATGAAGCATGGGCGTTTGATGGCTTGTAATACCGGTAATCCGCGATGGCGGTCCGGTTTAAGGCTTTTTGAAACACTTCAGCCAAGTTGGTAGTCTGGTACGGCCCATTGATCAGGTCGGTTCCCAGGTCAGCTTCCTTATTGGCGGTGTAGACGACATGCCCGCCGGTATCGATCAGAAATAAATTATAATAGCCGTATTCCCGGAGGTATTGCTGTAAAAACGGTCCATGCCGTCTGTCCACCGCGGCATACGCTTCGCTGTCGATCAAACCACTGGGGGTAAAGCTTTCACTGAAAGCAACCATACCGCGTCTTATGTCGCTGGTGGCGGCCAGTACATCGATGTCGGCGTGCCGTTGAGCAAAGTAGTTTTCGATTTGCCCCTTCTTCACATCCCGGATGGCCACCAATTGCTCGTAAGCCCCTTTCCGCAACGCCGCAGAGGTGTTGCGCAGGTCCAGGAAGCTGGATATAACCAGGGGAAGGATACTGATTAACAAAAACAACGCGATTAATTTGCCCGCCATTCCGTGGCTCAGTCCCTGTTGTTTCCTTATTTTCGCAGTCATTGGCAGAACCCCCGGTACGAAAAGAAATTCTTTGGCCTCCTTCTCCGGTAACCGGAGAAGGAGGCTGTATGAAGGAGGGGATTGAATTGGCGACGAGAGCGGTGTGGTTACCTCCCCTAATGTCAATTAGTTAACCCATGTCCACTCTACCGAACCTGAACCGGAAGTCGGAACTGTATATTGGTGATTGCCGCCGCCTTCCCATACCACGCTGCTACCGTCCTTCTTAATAGCTTTAAACTGAATTGGTGTTCCTGCCGGCAAATCTACTGTTAATTCCCAGGTCGGATAGTTGGGATTGCTGGCAGGCCCTGCCGCCAACGAAGTGTCCCAGTTCCCCAATTCAGTTATGTTACCACTGATGTAGACATTCTGCCCCCAGTTAGTGGTCGCGTTATGAACAATAAACGTTACCGGTATTTTAGGCGCTGTTCCACCTGGCACCAGAATATAATCAAGATTTACATTACCGGTATCTCCCGTATCATATTTGTATGAAATGGTATTAACACCGGCATTCAACGGAATCGTCTCCACTTTATCGGCCCAGGTATCCCAGTTGGCAAGGTTTGAAAGGGTTGTCTGCCTTAGTTTGATATTATTTACAAATATACTGATGGTCTTGTTTGAGCCTGTGGCATTTGCATACCTCAGCGTTACATCGTAATCACCAGCGGAAGGTACATTTACAGTAAATGTCGTTGCGGCGCCGGCATTCCAGTAACCGTCTACAAAGCCTGTTCCTGAGTAACCAGCATGATTCGTATTTACTGAAGCTCCACCGGAAAGCGAAGCATTTTCCGCTTCATATTTATAAGGCGGCAGTGGCGGTGGGGCTGCCCCTCCAGTAACGACCACATTTTTTGCAGTGCCGGCAGCAATTTTCACATATGTTACAGCGCCAAAAATATCGCTTCCGGTTGCCCAGCCTTGACCGGATGCAGACGTTAAGGCTGCATAATCGGCATATCTCGTGGCAGCCGCCCCATCAATGGTAACGCCTGTAGTGTTTCTGCCATGCATTTTTACAATATAATTTTGAAGAGCCGGAGTGAAAGTTCCTGTTTTTGAATAAACATTAAACGTTGCATGATCCCCGTTATCCTTGGTCGTCATCGTCTGTTTGAAATATACACCATCTTCATAATTATAAGCCATTTCATCATCATCGTAATAATTGAAGCTGGTCTGAGCTGTATCAGGGAACACATCGACATAAACCGTCGACACAGGGAACTCGCCCACATAATTCATCAAGTCCTGTGAAGGAATGACAGCGCCTTTCTTGATAAACAACGGAATATCTGTCCAGGTTGACGAATTGACCGAGTAATTGATCGTCTGGCCTCCGTTATATACGGTGCCTTTGAAGTAATCGATCCATGTCCCCGCGGGCAGGTATACCGATTTTGAGGTTTGTCCCTGGTCAACTACCGGCGCAACATACAACCAATCGCCGAACATCCATCCGTCCGTATAATTTGCCACATTGGGGTCATTCGGATAGTCATATACCAGCGGTTTAACCAGACCAACACCGCTTTCATAAGCCTTCCTTTCATAGGCGTAGACATACGGAATCAATTTATACCTTAACTGCATTACATCTTTGGATACTGTTTCCGCCTGTGTTCCGAAAACCCACGGCTGGCGCTGGAGATTTTGCTGACCGTGTACCCTGAATATGGGAGTAAATGCGCTGAACTGCATCCATCTCGCATAGTTTTCCGGCGTCGGATCTCCGCCGTTAAAACCTCCCGTATCCATTCCCCACTTGACTTCACCAAGATTAATCGCCGAAAGCATCCTGTCACGCTGGTTGGCCATAGAAGCAAATCCCGTGTCGATATCTCCCGACCACATTCCATAGGCATACCGCTGTGCTCCAAGATAGAAATTCCTGTTAATTGACCATACTCTTTGATTGACGTATGCTCTCTGCCCTTCATACAAAGCCTTTTGCATATTCATAAACTGCCAGTTGTCATATCCATCGTCAGCCTCGTCGTTCCACCAGCCGATGATACCGGTATTAAACGAATCCTTGATGTGGTCGAAATACCACGTTCTGGCCGCCGGTATGGCAAAATTCAAATCATTGACCTGTTGACCGGAAAAATAATCGGTATAAGGCTGCTTTCCCGGCCACCAAAAGCCATTATTAGTAGCATACTGCCCCTGAACTGTATTAACGTGTATTCTCGGCTTCATAATACCGGACAATTTTATACCTTTAGAGTCCATTAATGACTTGAGAGCCCCCGAAGGTCCATCAGGAAATTTCGTCGTATTCCATCTCCATTCGCCGTAATTGTCTTCTCCCCAGGCTTTCCAGTCAAAGTCCATGACAAAATTGTCAATAGGAATATTTTTTTGTCTGTAGGTATTCACTATGTCAGTTAGTTCAGTCTGGTTAATTCCCCACTCCGTATTGGTAAAACCCATGCCCCACTTGGGAAACATGGGAGGTTTACCGCTTATTTCCGCCAACGATGACATATTGTCGGCAGGCGAACCCACCATGACATAATACTCGATGTCTGTTTTTGAGACGCCGCTGTACTCCAGTCTCGTACTGTCAATAGTGAAACTGCCGCCATCAGAATCCACCAATACACCATAACCTTTATTGCTCCATACAAATGGGGCGCCTGCATGGCCCTGGGCACCGGCATAAACAGAACCGCCGTTGTTCCTGAGAATCTTGGCGGCGGAATTATCCCAGGCATTATATCCGCCTATACCGTAAAAATTATCTCCGGTATTATGATTGAATCTCACTCCATCATTGTAAACTCCTTCTGCATCCTGCTCTCTGATCAGAAGGTTATCATTCGCATCATATACTGAAATTCTCAGTGGAGTTTTATTAATTTTCACCTTCATTTTGCTTGTGGTAATGACCATCGGGTTTAAGGCTGTGCCAATGTTTGCTCCGACAGGCCCCCATGTTTTTTGCGGATCAATAATCTGAGTATCCGGACTGGATGCCCCGCCCGGCTGGTAATCGACCTTGATGGTATCATCCTGAATAACTTGCACTAAGACTTTATCAGCTCCTACCGATATGTCCAAGGTATCTCCCTTTACATTAACACTTGTTGCATCTCCAAGAGCGGCACTGGCTGGGATAGGAGTAGTCACAAGTAAAAAAGGCAAAATTAATGTGAATAACAATATAAATAATATTATTCTTGAAGTTATTTTTTTAAATTTTGTCATTTAATGTTCCTCCCTTTCGGTTTTATTCTTACTCGGGGTGTTACCTCCCCTTATTGGTGCTCAGGTCAACCCACACGGCCAGTACCAGTACCAGGCCCTTGACGATGGTCAGCAGGGAATAGTCGACGTTCATCAGGCTCATGCCGTTGTCGATGGTAGCCATCACCAGGGCGCCGATGATCGCTCCCGGAATGGTGCCCTGCCCGCCGAGGGTGCTGGTACCGCCGATGATGGCCGCCGCGATGGCGTCGAGTTCGAACATGTTCCCCGCGCTGGTGGTCGCCGCGTCCAGCCTGGAAGTCAGCACGATGCCGGCGAGAGCCGTCAAAAGACCCATGATCAAAAAGATGATCATGTTTGTCTTCTTGACATTGATGCCTGAAAGCACCGCCGCTTCCCTGTTGCCTCCCACGGCGTAGACGTGCCGGCCGAAGGTGGTGTTGCCGGCGACAAAAGCCATCAGCAGCACGAGGGAAAGCACGATCACGACGGGGATGGGGATGCCTTTGTACGCCAGCATCACGCCCACAAACAGGGTAAGCAGGACGAGGATGCCCGCGATTTTCAGGCCCTCCAGCGCCCACGGGAGTACCTCCAGCCCGTATTTCTGACGCGACCGCCGGTTGCGCAGTTGCAGCAGCAAATAGATCACGCCGCCCGCTATGCCTAGCGCCAGACTGTATACCGGCGGGACGTAACCCTGCCCGATCAGCTTGAAACTATCCCGCATGGGCGAAATGGTGATTCCTTTTGTAATCAATAAAATGCCGCCCCTGAACACCAGCATGGAACTCAGGGTGACGATAAAGGCCGGCACTCCCCGGAACGCAATCCAGAATGCCTGCCACCCGCCGATGGCCAGCCCCACCAGCAACGTCGCAAGAATGGCGGGCAGCGTACCCCAGTGATGCGTTACCTGGAGGATGGCGGCCACGGCCCCGGTAAAGCCCGCCACGGAGCCCACAGAAAGGTCGATGTGCCCGGCCACGATCACCAGCACCATGCCGACGGCAAGGATGCCGGTGATGGACATCTGCCGCGCCAGCATGGAGAGGTTCCTGGCTGACAGGAAACTCCCGTCGGTCAAGATGGAAAAGGTCACCCAGATGGCCACCAGGGCGATGATCATGGTATATGAACGCACGTCCAGCCTAAACCGCAACTTTTTCTTCTCGTGTCCCGCCGCTGGCGCCCTTAGCGCCGCTCCAGCCTCGCTCTCCATGTTGATAAGCTTATTAAGCGACATAGTGATTACCCCCGGCCATTGCTGACATGATTATTTCCTGGTCCGCTTCCTCCCGTTGAAACTCGCCGCTGATTTTGCCCTCGTGCATCACCAGGATCCGGTCACTCATGCCCAGGATCTCCGGCAGTTCGGAGGAGATCATGATCACGCATACTCCCTGCTTCACCAGGTCGTGCATGATGTTGTAGATCTCGAATTTCGCTCCCACGTCGATGCCTCTGGTGGGTTCGTCCATGATCAGCACCCTGGGATTAGCCATCAGCCACTTGGCCAGCACCACCTTCTGCTGGTTGCCCCCGCTCAAATTGGCCACCCGTTGGGCCAGCGAAGGAGTTTTGATCCGCAATTCCCTGGTGAACCTTTGAGCATGTTTTACCTTCTCGTTGTTGTTGATCACCCCCAGCCTGGAAATCGCCGGGTAGTTGGGCAGAGCGATGTTTTCCTGCACATCCATCATCAGCACCAGGCCGTACCGCTTCCTGTCCTCGGACAGGTAAGCTATCCCGTGATTGATGGCGTCAAGGGGACTGTCAATGGTTACCTGCCGGCCCTCAACCAGGATTTCACCTTCCTTTTTGCCGGTGAAGGCCCCGAAGATGGCGGTGGCAAGTTCCGTCCTCCCGGCGCCCATCAGGCCCGCGATGCCGAGAATCTCGCCCTGACGCGCCTGAAAACTCACGTTATCGACTTTTTTACCTCCGGGCACTTCCTCGTCCAACAGTGTAAAGTTTTTGACCTCCAGCACCACGTCACCCGGCACGTGTTGCGCCACGGGAAACCGCTGGGTGAGTTCCCTGCCCACCATTAGCGAGATCACCCGGTCTTCCGTCAGGTTTTTCGCCTCGTCCGTGCAGACTGTCTTCCCGTCCCTCAAAATGGTGATGGAGTCCGCGATCTTGAAAACTTCCTCCAGTTTGTGTGAGATATAGATACAGGTGACGCCCTTGTCTCTCAACCTCCTCAGGATATTGAGCAGGTGCTCCGTTTCGCTTTCCGTCAACGCCGAGGTCGGCTCATCCAGGATCAGGATGCGGGCGTTTTTGGACAGTGCCTTGGCGATCTCCACCATTTGCTGGTAGCCGATGCCCAGGTTGATCACCTTTGTGTAGGTATTGACGTCAATATTCAACTCGGCCAACAGGTTCCGGGATTCCGCATACACTTTGTTCCAGTTGACCACGCCGTTTTTTGCCGGCTCATCCCCGAGAAAAATGTTCTCGCCCACCGTCATGTACTTGACTAACGCCAGTTCCTGGTAAATTATAGCTGTTCCTGCCTGCTCGCTGTCTTTGATCCGGTAAAAGCGTTTGACTTCACCATTGATCAGGATCTCCCCCTGATAAGTCCCATAGGGGTGAACGCCGCTCAAGATCTTCATCAGCGTCGACTTGCCCGCCCCGTTTTCCCCGCACAGGGCGTGGATCTCCCCGGGTTTTACCTGCAGGTTGACGTCGTCCAGGGCTTTGATGCCGGGAAATTCCTTCGTGATGTTCCGCATCTCCAGGATATAACCGCTCATGACATCATGCACCGCCCTTAAGGTAATGATAAGGGAACAGCCAGCCTTAACCGACTGTCCCTTATCAACCCGTTCCACTAATTGCCGTAAACGTCCTGCCGCTTGAACCAGCCGCTGTCAACCAATTTCGCGTCCACGTTGTCTTTGGTGATGACCACGGGGTCCAGCAAGATGGACGGTACGTCTAGCTTAGCATTGTTCACCGCCCCGTTGACGTCGCCCAAGCCCTTGACTTCTGTACCTTTAGCCAGCTCGACCGCCATTTCAGCCGCTTTTTTGGCCAGATCCCGGACGTCTTTAAAGACGGTCATGGACTGGGTACCCTGGACAATCCTCTTGATGGCCGCCAGCTCGGCGTCCTGGCCCGTGATGGGCACCTTCCCCGCCAGCCCCTGGGCCGCCAGGGCCTGGATGATGCCGCCCGCCGTACCGTCATTGGGCGCCAGGATGGCATCGACCTTGTTCTTGTTGGCAGTCAGCGCGTTTTCAGCCAGTTTCAGCGCTTCTTCCGGCTGCCAGTCCTTGACGGCCTGGTCGAACACGATCTTGATGTCACCCTTGTCCGCCAGGGATTTAATGTATTTCATGGCACCTTTCTTAAACAGGGTGGCGTTATTGTCCGTGGGCGCTCCGGCGAATACGTAGTAGGTTCCCCTGGGCACCAGGTTCGTGATGAATTTCCCCTGCAGTTCCCCTACTCTCTCGTTATCGAAAGAAATGTACAGGTCCACGTCGGAGTTCTTGATCAGCCTGTCGTAGGAGATCACCTTGATACCCGCGTCGTGGGCCGCTTTAACCATCGCCGCCGCCGACTCCGCGTTCTGCGGGTCCAGCACCAGGACATCGATTCCCTGGGTGATCAAATTTTCCACCTGGCTGTTCTGCAGGTTCTCGTCGTTGTTGGCCGCCTGCACCAGCACTTCGGCCCCCTTAGCCTCCGCCGCCTTGACAAATTCATCCCTGTCCCGCTGGTATCTCTCTTCCCTCAGGGTAGGCAGCGAAAAGCCGATTTTTAATTTGCCGTCGTCCTGCTTGACCTGCTGCCCGCCGACGGGGGTCTCCTGCCTGGCGGGGCTTGTCTTCTTGAAAATCGAGTAACCCGCCAGGAGTCCCAGTACCAGGGTCAATGCAACCGCCGGGATCAGAACCTTTTTGATGCTTGCCATGATGACGCCTCCTTTGATATTAAAACTTCAAATAAATTTTACACCGCCTTAACGTTAACAGCACTGGACTGGTTTTTGGCCTGGCGGTACTTTTTTGTCCAATTTGGAAAATCGCAAAAATACACCGGCCGGGCGGGTATTATTTTGGCGCAAAAAAATACCGGCCGTGGGCAGGCCTGCCAACTCACTTTTTCAGACTGACCGGGCAACCTATATGCAGGAGTTTTATGCAGGAGTTTGGCAACCCCCATGGAAATTCACAAATGGCCCTGGCGAGAAGCCGGTTCTCACCCCCTGAGCGTTAAAAGGAGGCACAGCATGAATTCCCGACAAGCGTTGAAACTCCTCAGTCTTGCTTTCGCACTTCTAATCGCCCTATCATCATTAACCTTTCCCGCCCAGGCCCGGCCCAAGGTGGCCCTGGTCCTGGGAGGAGGCGCCGCAAGAGGGATCAGCCATATCGGCCTGTTGAAGGCCTTTGAGGAGAACGGGATCCCGGTGGATATCGTGGTGGGGACCAGCATGGGCAGCATTGTGGGCGGCCTCTATGCCGCCGGCTACTCCCCGGCGGAGATCGAATTTCTGGTCAGAAACACCGATTTCGCCGAACTCTTCTCCCTCTCCTTTCCACCCAGGGGTGGGTTTGTCAGCACCCGGCGGTTCGAGGCATTTTTGGACAGCTTGCTCGACGGCAAACGTTTTGAAGACTTCCGTCTTCCTTTCTACGCCGTTATAACCGATCTGGCTGACGGCGAGGAGTTGGCCCTGCATGAAGGGCCCGCGGCACGGGGGATCGTGGCCAGCATGAGCATGCCGGCGGTCTTCCCTCCCGTGGAGATCGACGGAAAATATTTTGTGGACGGCGGCATGAAGAATGCGGTGCCCGTCAACGTGGCCCGCCAGGCGGGCGCCGACGTCGTGATCGGTGTCGACATCACCAAAAAACTTGAGGAGGTCGATTACGACAACATTTTGAACAATCTCCAGCTCACCCTGTACTTTATGATCGACGGCTACGTGAAACAAAACGAATCCCAGGCGGATTTAATCGTCGTTCCCGGCGTTCAATACGATTCATACATGGCTTTCAGCAGTGTGGACTACTTCCTCAAAAAAGGATATGAGGCGGCCAACGGGGCCATGCCCCGGATCAGGCAGATCCTCGCCGCCAAAGATCCGGGATTTGAGTGCACACCGATTCCCAAAAAGGCAACTGGCGCCACAACGAACTCGGTTTCATTAAAAAAGGCGGATACGGCTTCATTGCAAAAAAAGGTCGCCAGAGCCTACGCCCGGGCGGCGGCCGTTTCCCCCGACTTCTCCATTTACCCGATCCTTGAACCTGAACTCGGAACACGGACCAGGCTGTCAGCCGGCATCGGCCTTGGCGGCGGTAAGATGGGGCCATGGACGGCTTCCTACGACTATCAGTGGGAATTTGCACGGCCGGAGGCGTCGCATCACACCGCCGCGCTGGTTTACAACTTTGGCAAGAAGTTCAAGGCGGAAACCTATTTCAAGCAATTCACCAGCGGCAGCGCCATCCGGCCCGCCCGGCAGCTGGCTGCGCAGGCGGGGTTGGGACTGACTTTCCGGGGGAATGCCAACTGGCGGCTTCAGGGTAACTATGAAGTGCCTGTCGGAACTACATCCGGCGCCGCAGAAACCTATACTTCGGAAAGGGTGGATACGCCGCTCTGGCAGGTTTCAGCAGGCAAGCAGCAAGTCTTGAGGTGGCCCTGGGCGGCGGAATTTGACCTCCGGGCAGGCCGGCAACGGTTCTCGGATCTCTTTGTCACGCCACCCGCCGGGATTTCGGAAGAAACATACTCCACCGGTACGGCTGGATTTGCCAGGAGCACCCTCGGCCTGACCTATTCCTTGTCGGAAAGAGGGCTGCCTTTCTGGGAGACGGGAATCGCCTACCCATACCTTCTGGTGCAGGCGGGAGCGGTCGCCTTTGAAGCCGAAGCAAACGGCGCAAACGGCATAGATAGTGTGGATCCCGCTGCGAAGGCTGTTTCTGGCGGGATGCGGCAAATGGAGCTTGGCGCCGGCGCCGGGGTCGATATAAAATTGTTCGGGTTGTACCCCTTCAAGGCCCGGCTCCTGGCGGAAACGGTTCCCGGCGCCGGCCAGTGGTCGTGGTCCCTCCATCTTGGCAACTAAAACACAATATATATTGTATTTTGTGCGAGACTGTGATATAATAAGGCATCGTCTTCAGGTACGGCTTCGGATTCGGACCATTACATGAGCCTTTGACTTCATCGACCTCCGCCTCTAAGCCGGGCTAAACACGAGACGAATTCAGCCATCCGGCTAGAAAAGGAGGTTATTCTTATGTACGAGGACAAGACTTTGACTTGTCGGGATTGCGGCCGTGAGTTCACTTTTACCGCCAGTGAGCAAGAGTTCTTTGCTTCCAAGGGGTTTGAGAATGAACCCTCGCGTTGCCCGGAGTGCCGGGCGGCCCGTAAACAGCAATCTCGCGACAGCCGGGGTTTCGACCGCCGGCCCAGGGAGATGTACACTGCAACCTGCGCCCGCTGTGGGAAACCCGCTGAGGTTCCCTTCCGTCCGAGCGCGGACAAACCGGTGTACTGCCGGGATTGCTATCAGCCCAAAGCGGCTCGTTGGTAATCGACCCAACCAGGGGTGAAGGCTAAGCCTTCACCCCCTTTTATTTTTACCCGCATGGCTTAACCCGTATAGCCATTCACGCCACGGCTAATACTTCAAGGAAGAACTCTCTTCGGCTGAAAGAAGAATCTCTTCCCTGGAGGAAACTTTGCATATGGACGCCTGGCCCATTGCCCTGGCGATTCTTTTGCCGGTGGCAACCGCATTGTTGGCTTATATTTTCAGGATCAGGGCGGCCCGGGTTTTGGCCGTGGTGGTTATGGCGGCGGGCTTGATGGTCAGCGCGCTGGCCCTCGCCGGGCGAGGCTCCTTTACTTACACCCCTGAATCGGTTTTGGGACTCCCTATCGATACGCTAATTACCATTCTGGACCTGGCCCTGCTGGGGTACCTGGTCTGGATCGGCCTTTCCATGCGGCGCCTGTCCGTCGTGCTGCTGGCAGGCCTGCAGTTGGCGGGCCTGGGGTATCTTGAATTCTGGTTGCGCGGCTCGACCCCGGCGGTCCTTCCCGCGGAACCGGCCATGGTAATTGACCGCCTGGCGGTCACGATGAACCTGATCATCTCCGGCGTGGGTTCGCTGGTGGTTCTGTTTGCTCTCCCGTACATGGATGAGTTTGAACGCCGCCAAAAGGCCATGAAAACCCGCCAACCCCGTTTTTTCCTCTTTCTCTTGCTCTTTTTGGGCGCTATGAACGGCCTGGTCTTCAGCAATAACCTGTTATGGCTTTATTTCTTCTGGGAAGCAACCACTTTTTCGTCGTTCATGCTGATCACGCATACCGGCGCCAGGGAAGCCCTGGCCAACGGATTGCGGGCTCTATGGATGAACCTCCTGGGAGGCCTGGCTTTCGTCCTGGCCTTGATCTTTCTTGCGCGGAACGCCCACATAGTCTCCCTGCGAGCCCTGGCTGGCTGGCCTCTGGCTGGCTGGCCTGGGTGGCGTGGATTGCCGCCTATCGGTAGTTCCCCGGATTTACTATTACTGCCCATGGGACTTCTGTGTTTTGCGGCCTTCACCAAGGCAGCCCAGTTCCCATTTCAGACCTGGCTCACCGGGGCAATGGTCGCCCCTACGCCGGTTTCCGCGCTCTTGCATTCCAGTACCATGGTAAAGGCGGCGGTCTACCTTATAATCCGGCTGGCTCCGGCTTTCCGGGGCACAACCCTGGGCATCCTCGTGGCCGTCATCGGCGGTTTTACCTTTATGGCGGCATCGACAACGGCCATCGGCCAGGCCAACGGCAAGCGCGTATTGGCCTACTCCACCATCGCCAATCTGGGGCTGATTATCGCGATGGCCGGGATCAACACGCCACAAGCCCTCTCGGCCGCCCTGCTGATCATCATCTTTCACGCCATCTCCAAAGCCCTGCTTTTCATCTGCGTGGGCACCATCGAACACGGGATCCGGACGCGGGATATCGAGGAGATGGAGGGCCTTTTCTACAAGATGCCCATGACCACCATCATTACGGTGGTGGCCATGACCAGCATGATGCTGCCACCCTTCGGCGTCCTGATCGGCAAGTGGCTGGCCATTGAGGCCTCGGTGCGCTTTCCGCTCCTTCTGCCGTTTGTGGTGCTGGGCAGTGCTTTGACGGTGGTCTTCTGGTCCAAATGGCTCGGGAGAATTCTCACGGTCTCATACCATCGAAAATTTCGCCTGGAAAAGCTGCCACTTCTGATCAGCGCCTCGATGCTGGTTCTGGCGGCCGCGGTGGTAGTAGCCAGCTTCGGCATCGCCAGCGTCTTTGATTTCCTGGCGGCGCCGGTTGTCCGCGGGCAGTTCGGCATAGCCGGCGTCGTCACCCCAAGGGCCGACCTGGCTACCGGCATGGGGGAATTCATACCGTGGCCCATCTTCCTCCTGATCGTCCTGGTGCTTTTGGCCATCCCCATTTCGTTTTCGAGGGTGAAACCGGCCGACATCCGGCCGCCTTACCTGTGCGGAGAAAACGCCGGCGAAAAGCCGGGAACCTCCTTTTACAGCGCACGGGATGAAATCAACCTCACCAGGACGGGAAATTACTACGTGACGGGCGTCTTTGGGGAGGCCAGTATTAATCGGTGGGCCTATCCCATCGCCGTAGGTCTTTTACTGTTAATGATCGGGGTGATCAAGCCGTGATCGGCAGAACGATTGCCACCTATGGAATAAGCCCTCTTTGGGTGACGCTGGCGACGGTAGTGGCCGCCCCGGCTATCGGGGGCCTTTTGACCGGCATTGATCGCAAACTTACCGCCCGCCTCCAAAACCGGGTCGGCCCGCCTATCTGGCAACCCTTCCACGACCTGGTGAAACTTTGGAGCAAGGAACGCATTACGGTCAACCAGGTGCAGTTGCTCTATGTGTATGCCCACCTCTTCTTGATGATCGCCAGCCTGGTCGGGCTGATGCTGGGTCAGGATCTGCTGATGATCTTCTTTATCTTTGCCTTTTCCTCGGTTTCGCTAATCCTGGGAGGGTTCAGCGTGCGCTCGCCCTACAGCCGGATCGGCAGCCAGCGCGAGATCATGCAGCTCATGGCCTATGAACCGGTGCTGGTCCTGATGGCGATTGGCATCTACCTGGCAACCGGGAGTTTTTTCGTCCACGAGATCATCACCAGCGGAAACCCACTTCTGTACTCGCTGCCGCTGGTGTTTGCAGCTTACGCCGTCATTTTGGTGGTCAAGCTCCGAAAATCCCCCTTTGACCTTTCCACGGCGGTACACCACGTGCACCAGGAGGTCGTCAAAGGGCTGCTCACCGAGTACTCGGGACCATATCTGGGCTTGATCGAACTCGCCAACTGGTATGAACTGGTCTTTTTACTGGCGCTGGGCGGCCTTTTCTGGGCAACCAGCCTGTGGGGGGCGCTTCTGGCGGCCGCCGTTCTCTTTCTCTTTCAAGTTGTGGTCGATACCGTTTCGGCCCGGGTTACCTGGGCCTGGATGCTGAAGTTTGTGTGGACGGTGGGGCTGGGCCTGGCGGCGATTAACATTGTCTGGCTCTATATGTAGCATTGCCCAGGAAGGGGTTTCTCGGATTGGGATTCATCTCGACCGCCAGGGTCAAATCACCCTGGATCATGCATTTTGAAACCGGAAGCTGCAACGGTTGCGCCATTGAGGTGTTCGCGGCCTTGACCCCCGTCTATGACCTGGAGCGCTTCGGCATCCTGAACACGGGCAACCCCAAACATGCGGACATCATGCTGGTCACGGGGTGCGTCAGTTTCCGGGCGGGACGGGTGCTCCGCAACCTGTACCACCAAATGCCGGGGCCCAAGGCGGTGGTGGCAATCGGCGTCTGCGCTCTGACCGGCGGTATCTTTCACGACTGCTATAACCTGGCCCCCGGCGTGGACAAGGTAATTCCGGTCGATGTCTACGTCCCGGGTTGCGCGGCCCGGCCGGAAGCAATCATCGCGGGTACGGTGATGGCGCTCGATCGGCTGGCGGGTAAGGCCGGCCCGCCCAATATTGCCCCCGGCGAACCCCGGCGCGGCCTGGAAGAGGGCCGGGTCGTGGAAATTGCGCCGGGCAACAGCGACAAATGATAGACAAACGATAATCGAAGCGGCAGGGGGAAATCGGTTTGATCGACAATGTTGTCCCGGTGACACGAGAGACCCTCCTGGCTGAGGCGCAGCGCCTCGCCGACGGCGGGCAGCGGCTCATCTCCGCCACGGCCATCGATCAGGGGGAGTACCTGGAGATCCTCTACCATTTCGACAAGGACCTCAAGCTGACGCACCTCAAACTCGAAGTAAAGCCGGGGGAAGAAGTGCCAAGCATCTCCCGCGTCTACTTTTGCGCCTTTATACCGGAGAACGAACTCAAGGACCTTTTTGGGATCAACATTTCCAACATCGTCATTGACTACCAGGGCAAGTTTTTCCTGGAGGACGAGGCCCCCAGGACGCCTCTATTAAAGAGCAAACCGCCGGAACAGGGCGACCCCCGGGAGGTGGCCAGGTAACTAATGCCCGGACGCACCGTGATCCCCTTCGGCCCCCAGCACCCGGTATTTCCCGAACCACTGCAGCTCAGGCTGACGATGGAGGAGGAGCGCGTCATTGATGCCGTTCCGGCCCTGGGGTACATGCACCGGGGCATCGAGCAGCTTGCCCAGACCAAGGATTACGCCCAAAACGTCTTTCTCATGGAGCGGGTCTGCGGGATTTGCAGTTTCATGCACGCCCTCTGCTACTGCCAGAGCGTGGAAAGCCTTCTGGGCATCGAGGCGCCGCCCAGAGCCAGGTTCATGCGGACAATCCAGGCCGAACTTGGGCGGCTGCAGAGCCACTACCTGTGGCTTGGGCTGGTGGCGGACGCCTGCGGGTTTGAGAGCCTCTTTATGCAGGCCTGGCGCAACCGGGAGATGATTATGGACTGTCAGGAGGCCGTAAGCGGCAGTCGGGTGACGATCTCCACCTGCGCTATCGGCGGTTGCCGCCGCGACTGGGACGACGGGGTGCTCCAGGAGTTGACGCGCCGCCTGGATGACGTTGAGCGCAGTATGGACGCTATTGCCCCTGTCTTTTTTGAAGACCCGCTGGTCAAGCAGCGCACAGTTGGAGCGGGGATTATTACGAAGCAAGAAGCGACCCTTCTGGGCGCGGTGGGGCCGGTGGCAAGAGCCAGTGGCATCGTGGAAGACATGCGCAGGCTCGGCTATGCGGCCTACGACGAGCTGGATTTTAAACCTGTCGTGGAAACGTCGTGCGACTCGTATGCCCGGATGATCGTGCGGCTTCGCGAGACATTTCAAGCGATCAACCTGATCCGCCAGGCCCTTAAAAAAATGCCCGCCGGCGAGGTCCTCAACAAGTGGAAGGGAACCCCCGAGGGAGAGGCCATTTCCCGGGTGGAGCAACCACGCGGCGAGTTGATGTATTACATCCGGTCAAACGGCGGCAAAAACCCTGAACGCCTGCGAATCCGGACGCCGACCCTCTCAAATATCCCGTCTCTTGTCAAAATGCTCAAGGGCAGCCGGTTGTCCGATGTACCGGTCATCGCCCTGTCTATCGATTCCTGCATCAGTTGCACGGAACGATGAGAAGGATGATCCTCCTTGTTTGAGATGCTCCGAACCGTAATGCAAAACCTCTTTTCCCGGCCGGCGACGCGGCTTTACCCAAAGGAGCAACGCGAGCCCTTTCCGTCGGCGCGGGGCCATATCGAGAGTGTCATTGAAAATTGCATCTTTTGCGGCCTGTGCCAAAAACGATGCCCGGCGGACTGCATCGTGGTCGACCGGGCCGGCAAGGATTGGAACCTGGACCCCTACCGCTGCATCATCTGCGGCGTCTGTGTCGAGGTTTGCCCGACCAAGGCCATCGTGATGAGCACCTATTTTCGAAAGCCAGCGCGGATGCGCGAGCCCCTGACATACCACCAGGAGGAGCGGGGACGCCCGCCCAAGGCAAAGCCCGGACAGGATCCGGGCGAGGCTAAAGATCAAATGTAAGCTTGATTCCCTTGGGAAATTACACCGCCCGCTCGCACAGGTTTTGCAGGACCGCGATCTTTGTCTCCAGCATGTCCAGTTCCATGTCGGTCTTTTTGGCCGAAGCCTCAATCTCCGCACGCTGGCGCGAAAGTTCCTTGAGTTCGTCACGGAACAACTCAAAAGCCTTTTCGTGGCTGGTCACCAGGAGTTCCTCCGTGTTTTGCAGGTCCCGGACCTGCCTCATGATCGTCTCGCGCTGCTTCAGAAGCTCATCTTTTTGTTCCAACGACCGTTGCAGGAGTTCCGGGAAGTACGACCGGGGAGAAAAGTCAGTCGCCTCGGTCTTTCTCTCGATCTGGCCAGCTCCAGAACCCGCTTCCCTGGTCATTGGCCACGTCCCTCCCCGCCCGTCCATGGATTCATGCCATTCTGGTTGATCCTCAAAAGGCATCATCATTCCCCCTATTTTTCAAGGGTAAACTTCCAGCCGCAGTAAAACTCCTCGGGATGATTATCCGGTGGGCAGGCGATACATTCGGTTTTGATCCTCGGATCGATGGTCTTTGCAAATTCGCTGTATTCCACAAGACCGACAGGCTTGCAGGCGAAATCCTCAAGGCCCTTTCGTTTGCGCGCTTCCTGCACCCGGCACTTATTCATGCGAAAGATGAGGGTCCGATCGTCAGGTCGCAAGATCTCCTGTTGGTTGATCAGGGCATAGAGCCGAAACTTCAGGGCTTCTTCCAAAGCCGGCAATCCCTGGCCTGAAGTTAGACCTAAAAATTCCATGATCCGCCTGGCCTCGATGACCGTGAACTTCTCCCAGGCCGCAATATCCAGCTCGATGGCGTTGTCGATGCCGAACTTCCGCTCGATCGCCTGGAACCACAGCCCGTCATGGGCCAGCCATCGCTTTCCAAAATCCCGCAGGAGCTCAGCCAGTTGCTCCCTTGAAAGGTCCGAAATCTCCAATCCTCTTCTCTCCCCCGGATATTTTATTTTTTTTGAAATTGGGGCAGCGGTCGTCTCCCTGAACCTGGCCACTTTTTCGCCGTATTCAAATACCCTCCTGATACCTCACCCGTCCGGCATGGGTGTAAATGTTCATCTTCCGCCCCCGGACAAAGCCAATCAGGGTAATGCCCAGCTTATCCGCAAAATCCACCCCCAGATTGGTGGGCGCGGAGCGGGAAACCAGAAACGCCACCCCGCCCTTCGCGGCTTTCACCACGATCTCCGACGAAACCCGTCCGGTGGTCGCCAGGAGCTTGTCCGCCATCGGCCACCCCTCGAGCAGGGCCCGGCCGATCACCTTGTCCACGGCGTTGTGCCGCCCGATATCCTCCCGGAGCACCAGAAGCTCTGGTTGGGGTGGCTCCTGCCCGGGCCGTTTTCCGATAATAAGCCCGGCAATGGGCTCGGCCGGCGCCACCTGCCACAGGGCCGCCGAATGGGCGGCCCCGGTGGTGGCAAAAAGTTCGGTCTTCCGGTCCTTCCTCTGCCAGGTGCGCATCAAAGCAAAGATCGCCCCGGCATCGACCTGGCCGCCCCAGGTATTGGGCCTGGTCTGAAGTGCGTCCGATGCCTGGTAGAAGACGGTGCCCCGGCCGCAACCGCTGGTCAGGGTCCGCTTTCCGTAGAGCCGCTCACCCATTATGGAACTGCTCCGGGTTTCCACCGAAACCACCAGCCTCTTCGGGTCCACCCGGAGTAAAGTTACATCGCCGGCGGTTTTGATGATCCCTTCCGAGTAGAGAAACCCCACCGCCAGTTCATCAAGGTGTTCAGGCGTGCAGAGAAAGGTGAGAAACTCCCGGCCGTTGAGTTCCAGGGTTGCCGGCGTCTCTTCGATCAGCAGGTCCTCTTCCTCGGACACCGCCCCCTCCCGCACCTTGACAATCCGCCGGCTGACCATTAAGGCCGGGGTAAGCGATTCGTCAGCGTCACGTTTTCCGGCGTCGCTGCCGTGGAGCTTCTCTTCGGACATCACGCGCCTTCTCCCGTCGCCGCCACCAGTTCCACCCCGGCGCCGGCGAGTTTTTCAACCTCCGCCGCCGTGGCCTTGCGCACATTGACCGCCGCCACCTTGAACTCCGGAATCTTGGCCACCGGGTCAACCGCGTTATTGGTCAGGATATTGGCCGCCGACTCCTTGAAATGGAAGGTCATAAAGACCACTCCCGCCGGCACCCGGTCCGTCACCTGGACCCGGGTGGTCACCTGCCCCCGCCTGGACTTCACCACCGCAAAATCCCCATCGGCCAGGTCAAGCCGCTCGGCGTCCGAGGGGTTGATCTCCGCCCGTTCGTAGGGTCTCAGCGTCCCCAGCCCTTTGGAACGCCTGCTCAGAGTTCCGGTGTGGTAATGGAAGAGAATCCGCCCGGTCGTGAGGATGAGCGGGTATTCCTTGTCCGGCAACTCCGCCGGTTTGCGGAAGGTGATCGCGTGAAACTTGCCAGGCCCGCGGGAGAACTTGTCGGCGTGCAGATACGGCGTGCCCGGGTGTTCCGGCGTCGGGCAGGGCCATTGCAGTCCCTCGTCTCCCAGCCGTTCCAGGCTGATTCCACCGTAGATCGGGGTGAGGGCGGCCATTTCCCGCATCACATCCGCCGGTTTCCGGTTTTCCCACGGATGGCCCATCCTCTCGGCCACCTCGGCGATGATCTCCCAGTCCTGACGGGCCTGGCCCACCGGTGGAACAGCCTGCCGCACCCGTTGCACCCGGCGTTCGGTATTGGTGAAGCTCCCGTCCTTCTCGGCAAAGCTTACCCCCGGCAAGACCACATCCGCCAGGGCGGCGGTCTCGGTGAGGAAGATGTCCTGCACCACCAGGAAATCCAGATGCCGCAGGGCCTTTTCCACATGATTGAGATCTGGATCGCTCATCATCGGATTTTCGCCGAAGATGTACAGGCCATGGATCTTGCCCGCCTCGGCCGCGGCCATGATCTCGGTGACCGTCAGGCCCGGCTTGTCTGAAAGCTCGGCCCCCCAGGACGCCTCAAACTTCTCCCGGTTCTCCGGCTTATCCACCGGCTGGTAGCCGGGGTAGACATTCGGCAGGCCGCCCATGTCGCAGGCGCCCTGGACGTTGTTCTGGCCGCGCAGGGGGTCGACGCCGGTATACGGCCGCCCAACCTGCCCGCACAGCATGGCCAGGTTGGCGATGGACAACACATTGTCGGTGCCGGTGGTGTGCTGGGTGATTCCCATGGCGTAGAGAATCGTGGCATTGGCCGCTCTGGCGTAAAGCCGCGCCGCCTCCCGGATCTTCTCCGCCGGCACGCCGGTAATCTTTGATACGTAATCCGGCGTGTACTCGGCCACCGCCTCCTTGAGCCGGGCAAACCCTTCGGTGCGGCTGTCGATGAACTTCTGGCTCTGCAGCCCCTCGGCCAGGATCACGTGCATCAGGCCGTTGAGCAGCGCCACGTTTGTCCCCGGCACCAGCTGCAGGTGCAGATGGGCCAGCTCGGTTAACTCGATCTTCCGTGGGTCGGCCACAATCAACTTCGCGCCCTTCTTCACGGCATTCTTGACCTGTAGACCGATCACCGGGTGGCCCTCGGTGGTATTGGAGCCCATCACCAGGATCACGTCGGATTGGTCGATCTCCTCGATGGAATTGGTCATGGCGCCGCTGCCGAAGGCCATGGCCAGGCCGGCCACCGTGGAGGCGTGGCAGAGCCTGGCGCAGTGGTCGATGTTGTTGGTCCCGAAGACACCACGGGTCAATTTTTGCATCAAGTAGTTCTCTTCGTTGGTGGCCTTGGCCGAGGTCAAACCCGCCAGGGCCTCCGAACCGTGTTTGTCCCTGATCTCCCCGAGCCGTTTGGCCACAAGGTCAAGCGCCTCTTCCCAGCTGGCCGGCACCAGCTCGGCGTCCTTCCCGCCGCCCTTGCGCACCAGCGGGGTAGTCAACCGGTCCGGCCGGTGAATAAAGTCCCATCCGAACTTGCCCTTCACGCAGATCCGCCCGCGGTTGGCCGGGCTCATCTTGGAAGCCGAGGCTCCCACCACCCGGTCGCCCTTCACGTGCAGATCGATGCTGCAACCAACGCCGCAGTAGGTGCAGGTGGTCTGCACCTTGCGGATCTCCCAGGCCCTCCCGACACCGATGCTCTGCCTGGGCGTAAGAGCTCCCACCGGGCAGGCGTCCACGCACTGGCCGCAGAACTGGCACGGGCTCTCCTGCAATGGGACGTCATACGCCGTGGTGATCTTGGTGTAAAAACCGCGGTTGGCGTAATCGATGGCCGCCACGCCCCGGACCTCCTGGCAGGCACGGACGCACTTGCCGCAGAGAATGCACTTCTGGTGGTCCCGGATAAAGAAGGGGTTGGTGGTGTCGATGGGGAAGGTCCGCACCTCGCCGCCCTTCCCCGCCTCCGGCCAGTTCACCTGGTAACGGTAGGCGTAATCCTGCAAACGGCAGTCGCCGTTCTTCTCGCACAGCAAACATTCCTTCGGGTGGTTGGCCAGCATCAATTCCAGGACCACCCGGCGGGCCTTCTGCACCCGGGGAGTCTCGGTGTGCACCACCATCCCCTCGGCCACCGGCGTGGCGCAGGAGGCCGGGAGGTTCCGCGCCCTCTCCACCTCAACCACGCACATCCGGCAGGCGCCCGCCACCGACAGTTCCGGGGCATGGCAGAGGGTTGGAATTTCAATCCCCAGTTGCCCCGCCGCATCCAGAATGCTGGTGCCTTCCGGGACCTGCACCGGCCGCCCGTCAATGGTCAAATTGATCATCTTCATGCCCTTCAGCCCTCCAATCGGCACTGGAGTTGCGTTTAAAAACGCGGCCCGTTCTTTGCGCCTATGCCCCCTCGGGCCTGGCCAGCTCCAGCAGCCGCTCCTTGATCTGGCGGATCTGTTCCACGGCGGGAGCCCTGGTATCCACCAGCGACTTGCCCTGGATATCCGCCTCGGATACCCGCCGGTCATAAGAGACAAAACCCAAAAGTTCAAAGCCGGGAAGCTGCTCCTTGATGAAGCGCTCCTCTTCAGGGGCGTTGACCTTGTTGCCCACCACCCAGATCTGGGTGATGCCGATGTCCGCCGCCAGTTTTCGGATCACCTTGGCGGTGGAGAGGCTCCTTTGCCCCGGTTCCACCACCACGATAAAGGCGTCCACCGATTGGGCGGTGGCCCTTCCCAGATGCTCGACGCCGGCTTCCATGTCCAGGATAACCACTTCCTTGCTGCGCAGGAGCAGATGGGTGACCAGGCTCTTGAGCATCACGTTCTCCGGGCAGACACAACCGCTGCCGCCGGCCTTGACCCCGCTCCTGAAGGATGACGGGGAATGATTTGCGCGGCCAGATCCGGAGGAAAGCCAAGCGCTCCGGCCAGATTGGCGTCGGGGTCGGCATCCACCGCGATCACGTCGTAACCGTCATCCTTCAGGAGCAAGGCCAGCGTGGCGGCGATGGTGGTCTTGCCCACCCCACCTTTTCCTGTCACCGCAATCTTCATGTGCATTATCCTTTCTCGATGGCGTTAAACTTGCATTTCTCGATGCAGGCGCCGCATTTGATGCATTTCTCCCCGTCGATCACGTGCGCCTGCTTGAGTTCGCCGGTAATCGCCCCGGTGGGGCAGACCTTCTTGCACACGCCGCAGCCCTTGCAGGCTTCGGCGTCGATCCGGTAGTCCAGAAGCGCCGTGCAGACCCCCGCCGGGCAGCGTTTCTGGTTGATATGCGCCTCGTACTCGTGCCGGAAGTAACGCAAGGTGGACAATACCGGGTTGGGCGCCCCCTGGCCGAGCCCGCAAAGAGAGGTATCCCTGATCGCCTGCCCCAGCTCTTCCAGGCGCGTGAGATCCTCCGGTTCACCCTCGCCCCGGGTGATCTTGTTCAAGATCTCCAGCATCCGCTTGGTGCCCTCGCGGCAGGGGGTGCACTTCCCGCAGGATTCATTCTGGGTAAAGGTGAGGAAGAACCGCGCCAGATCCACCATGCAGGTGTTCTCGTCCAGCACGATCAGCCCGCCGGAGCCCATGATGGCCCCAGCCTGCACAATGGACTCGTAGTCAACCGGCAGATCCAGAAGCTGGGTCGGCAGGCAGCCGCCCGCCGGTCCGCCAATCTGCACTCCCTTGTAAGCTTTGTCCCCCTGGACGCCTCCGCCGATGTCGTAGACGACCTCGCGCAGGGTGATGCCCATCGGAACCTCGGCCAGACCCGTGTTCTTGATCTTGCCGGCCAGCGCAAAGACCTTGGTGCCCTTGCTCTTTTCGGTGCCGATGGCCGCAAAGGCCGCCCCGCCCTCGGTGATGATCCAGGGGATGTTGGCGTAGGTCTCCACGTTGTTGATATTGGTGGGGGCTCCCCAAAGCCCTTTGACCGCCGGGAACGGCGGCCTCGGCCGCGGCATCCCCCGGTTCCCCTCGATGGAGGTCAAAAGAGCGGTCTCCTCGCCACAAACGAAGGCGCCTGCCCCTTCCTTGATCTTCAGGGTAAAGTTGAACCCGGTTCCCAGAACATTTTTGCCCAGGAAACCCTTCCCGGTCGCCTGATCGATGGCCAGATAAAGCCTTTTGATGGCCAGCGGGTACTCCGCCCGGCAATAGATATAGCCTTCGTCCGCCCCGATGGCGCAGGCGGCAATCGACATTCCTTCGATGACGGAATGGGGGTCCCCTTCAAGCACGCTCCGGTCCATGAAGGCCCCCGGGTCGCCCTCGTCGGCGTTGCAAACCACGTATTTCTTGGTCCCCGGAGCGTTGGCGGTAGTCTCCCACTTGAGCCCCGTGGGAAACCCGGCCCCGCCGCGCCCGCGCAGCCCGGAGAGCTTGACCTCCGCGACAACGTCCGCCGGTTTCATTTTGAGGGCTTTTTTGAGCGCCTCATATCCGCCGCGGGCGATGTACTGGTCGATGACCTCGGGATCCATGGCGCCGCAGTTGCGTAAGACCAGCCGCTTCTGCTTGCGCAGGAAGGGCAATTGATCAAACGGAATTAGATCGGCATACCCGGCCGGCAGATCCACTTTTGGCGCCGGGGATTTCCCCCTGGTGGCGGCCGCGCCGCCCACCACGACGGCTCCCTCGGTGCCGGTGGCCTCCAGTTCCGGCCGGCAGATCGCCCACTCGGCAACCACGCGGTTGTTCACCACGTGCTCCTCGATGAGCCTGGGCACCCTGTCCCTGGAGATCCGGCCGTAGGTCACGGTTCCTTCCCCATTACGGCGGATGTCCACCAGTACTTCCTGCTCACACATGCCGATACAGCCGGTCTGAATGATCTCGGCCTTGATCTTGCGCCTGGCCAGCTCGGCCTCGATGGCCGCCATGGTCTCTTTGGCGCCGGCCGCAATCCCGCATGTGCCCATTCCAATTACAATCTCCCACTTGTCCAAGCCTGTTCACCCCCTAAGCCGATTCCGCCGCCCGGGCGTATCTGGCCAGGATCTCCGAAACCATCTCCGGCGTCAGGCGCCCGTAGGTATCGTCGTTGACCATCATGACCGGCGAGAGGCCGCAGGCGCCCAGGCAGGCCACCGGTTCAATGGTAAACCGCAGGTCCGGGGTGGTCTCGCCGGGCTTGATTCCCAATTCCTTCTGCACCGCCTCAAGGATCCTGGCCCCACCGCGCACATGGCAGGCCGTTCCCTGGCAGACCCGGATAATATTCTCGCCGCGGGGCTTCAGGTGAAACTGGGCATAAAAGGTGGCGATCCCGTAGAGCTTGCTCATCGGAACCTTTAGATCTTGCGAGATCCGGGCCATCGCCTCGCGCGGCACATATCCGTAAACCTCCTGAGTCTTCTGCAACACCGGGATCAACGCGCCTTTTTCATGCTTGTACTCGCCAAGGATCTCCGCCAGGGCCGCGTCCTGCCTGGGCGTCCCGATCCGGGCGGGCTTGCCCGCTTGGGAAGCTTGGGACATCTTGCCCACCTCCGCAATTTTCTCGCAAAACATGAATTCTCTGAAGACCAACTCCACTGTAACATAAGATCATCGTCCACACAAGGTGGCATTCTTCCATCTGTCGAATGGAACTTATCTCCCCATGTTGGCGGCCTCCACCGTGTTCTTCATCAACATGGCAATGGTCATCGGGCCCACTCCGCCCGGAACCGGGGTAATATAACCGGCCACCTCTTTGGCGGCCTCATACTCCACATCGCCGTAGAGCTTCTTGCTGCCCTCCTCGCGGTTGACGCCCACGTCGATGACCACCGCGCCCGGCTTGATCCAGCCGCCCTTGACCATCTCTTTCTTGCCCACCGCCACCACCAGGACGTCGGCCTTACGGCACTCTCCCGGCAGATCGGCGGTCCTGGAATGGCAGATCGTCACCGTGGCGTTCTCCGAAAGCAGCATGATGGCCACCGGTTTCCCCACGATATTGCTGCGGCCCACCACCACCGCCTGTTTGCCTTGCAAAGCGATTCCCGTGCGTTTGATGAGCTCCATGACCCCGTGCGGGGTGCAGGGCAGGAAAGCCTTCTCGCCCACCATCATCTTCCCGACGTTGACCGGGTGAAACCCGTCCACGTCCTTGCGCGGGTCAATGGCGTTTAAGACCTCTTTTTCGTCCAGGTGTTTGGGCAGTGGAACCTGGCAGAGGATCCCGTGAATCTTGGGGTCGTTGTTCAGCTTGCGAATCAGATTGAGGAGTTCCGCCTGCGTGGTCTTCTCCGGCAGAGCATGCTCTTCCGAGTAGATCCCGATCTCCGCGCAGGCCCTCTTCTTGGAATCCACATAAACCCGGGAAGCCGGGTCGTTGCCGACAATAATCACGGCCAACCCGGGCACCAATCCCTTTGTTCCCTTCATCCTGGCCACTTCGGCGCGCAACTCCGCCCTTATGGAGTCAGAAACCGCCTTGCCGTCAATAATCTTGGCCGACATGGGAAAGACCCCCTTCGCAGTTTATTTACACGCAACTATATGCCCACAATTATGTACCAACGGTTATCTGCCGAAAAACAGCTTGATCTCGCGCGTCGCGCTCTCCGGCGAATCCGAGGCGTGAACCGCATTATCCGGCAGGGCGATGGCGTAATCCCCCCGGATCGTTCCCGGCGGCGCCACCGCCGGATTCGTCGGCCCCACCAGGGTACGGACCACGCTCACCGCTTCCGGCCCTTCGAGAATGCCCAGGACTACTGGAGTGGCCGTGATGGCATCCAGCACTCCTTCAAAGAATGGCTTATCCACCAGATGAGCGTAATGCTGCCTGGCCACCTGGCGCTCGATCTGCCGCATCTCCAGACGGATCACTTTTAGCCCCTTTTGCTCAAATCGTTGCAAGATCGCCCCGATTAACCCCTTTTGAACCGCATCGGGCTTGATGATGACAAATGTTCTCTCCAAAACGATCCCCCTCTTGACGGACGTGCTTCGGAACCCATCTTTACGCCCAATGCCTGCGGCGTAATGAAAGATTCCGAAGCACGTTGGCTGTTCAATAGACGTTCAATAGCTGTTCAAAGCATGGAAAGGGCCGAGACCCTAGAACAACCCCACGATCTTGCCGTCGGGGAAGATATCCACCTTCTCCGCCGCCGGTTCCTTGGAAAGACCGGGCATGGTCATGATCTCGCCGGTCAAGGCCACGATAAACCCGGCGCCCGCCGACACCTTTACCTGCCGCACCGTCAGGCTCCAGCCCCTGGGCGCCCCCTTCAAATCAGGGTTGTCGGTGATGGAATGCTGCGTCTTGGCCATGCAGATCGGCAACTTGTCGAAGCCCAACTTGTTCAGGGTTTCGATGTTCTTCTCGGCCTCGGGGGTATAGACCACGCCGTCGGCCCCGTAGACCCTGGTGGCCAGAATCTCGATCTTGTCCTTGATGGGCAGCTTCGGGTCATACAGCGGCTTGAAGTTGGACTTCTTGGACTCGAGTGTCTCCAAAACCGCGTTGGCCAGCTCGATTCCGCCGTCGCCGCCCTTGACCACCACTTCGGAGAGGGCTGTCCGCACGCCCATCTTCGCGCAGTAATCCTCGACCATCTTGATCTCTTCCGGGCGGTCGGTGGGGAATTTGTTGATGGCCACCACGCAGGGAAGGGTCCCGAAGTTCTGGGTGAGGTTGTGGATGTGGGCGCCCAGATTGGCCAAACCCGCCTCCAGAGCCTTGAGATTCTTCTCGGAGACCTGCGCCTTGGGCACGCCGCCGTGCATGTTCAGCGCCCGGATGGTGGTCACCAGCACCACCACATCGGGCTTCATCCCCGAAGCGGGGCTGACGATGTCGAAGAACTTCTCCGCCCCCAGGTCGGAGGCGAACCCGCCTTCGGTGACCACGTAATCGGCCAGCTTCAGGGCCGTGCGGGTGGCGAGGATGCTGTTGTTGCCGTGGGCGATATTGGCGAACGGCCCGCCGTGGACAAAGGCCGGCTGGCCTTCCAGGGTCTGGACCAGGTTGGGTTTGACGGCGTCCTTGAGCAATACCGCCATGGCCCCCACCGCCTTCAGTTCCCGCGCGAAGACCGGTTTATTGGTCCGGGTGTAGGCCACCACCATCTCGCCGAGCCGCTTCTTCAGATCCTCCATGCCGGTGGCCAGGCAAAGAATGGCCATGATCTCCGAGGCCACGGTGATGTCAAACCCGGTTTCCCTGGGGATGCCGTCCGCCTTGCCGCCCAGGCCGACCACAATCCGGCGCAGGGAGCGGTCGTTCATGTCCATCACCCGGCGGAAGGTCACCCGGGTCACATCTATGTCCAGAGCATTTCCCTTGACGATATGGTTGTCGATCATCGCGGACAGCAGGTTATGGGCGGAGGTTACCGCGTGAAAGTCGCCGGTGAAGTGCAGGTTGATGTCCTCCATGGGAACCACCTGCGAATAGCCGCCGCCGGCGGCGCCGCCCTTGACCCCGAAGGTCGGGCCCAGAGCCGGTTCCCGCAGGCACAGCATGACCTTCTTGCCAAGCTTGCCAAGCGCCTGGGTCAATCCCACCGCCGTGGTGGTCTTGCCCTCGCCGGCAGGGGTGGCCGTGATCGCGGTGGTGAAGATCAATTTTCCGCTCGGCCGGTCTTTAAGCCGTTCGTAGACGTCCAGGCTCACCTTGGCCTTATACTTGCCGTAGTACTCCAGATCGTCTTCCGTCAACCCCACCTTGGCGGCGATCTCCTTGATTGGCCGCATTTTAGCCGCCTGTGCAATTTCGATGTCGCTGGGTATCATTTCTCCGTCCCCTTCCCTGATTTCAAGTAGTCGTCTATCCCCCTGGCGGCGGTCTTTCCGGCGCCCATGGCCGCAATAACCGTGGCGGCCCCGGTAACGATGTCCCCGCCGGCGAATATGTAGGGCAGGCTGGTCTGGCCCGTCGCCTCGTCGGCCTGAATGTTGCCGTGCTTATTGGTGGACAGACCGTGCGTCCTCTTTACCAGCAAAGGATTGGGCCCCTGGCCTACGGCAATCACCACCGTATCCACCGGCAACACCATCTCGGAACCCGGCACCGGCACCGGCCGGCGCCGGCCGCTGGCATCCGGCTCGCCCAATTCCATGCGGATGACCTCCATCCCCTTCACCCAACCTTTGTCGTCGCCCAGCAGGCGCGCCGGGTTGGTGAGCAGGCGCAACTGGACGCCCTCCTCCTCGGCGTTTTCAATCTCTTCATGGCGGGCGGGCATCTCCTCCCGCGACCTCCGGTAGACGATGGAAACCTCCTCGGCTCCCAGGCGCAGGGCGGTGCGCGCCGAATCCATGGCGACATTGCCGGCTCCCACCACCGCCACGCGCTTGCCCACCTGGATCGGCGTGTCGTACTCCGGAAAGAGGTAGGCCTTCATCAGGTTGACCCTGGTCAGAAATTCATTGGCGGAATAGACGCCGTTCAGGTTCTCCCCGGGGATGCCGAGAAAATACGGCAAGCCGGCTCCCGTCCCCACAAAGATCGCGGCGTAGCCTTCGGTCCTCAACTCCTCCACGCTGATAGTCTGCCCGATGATCACGTTGGTCTGGATGTCCACCCCCAGGCTGCGGACATAGGCGACCTCCTGCTCGAGAATCCCCTTTGGCAGGCGGAATTCGGGGATGCCATACCTGAGGACGCCCCCCGTGGCATGAAGTGATTCAAACATGGCCACCTGGTAGCCCATCCTGGCCAGATCGGCGGCGGCCGTCAGCCCCGCCGGCCCCGAGCCCACCACGGCCACTTTGACCCGCTTCTTTGCAGGTTCCGGCGACGTCAGACTGGCGGCGGCCTGGCGGTCGCTCATGGCCAGATTGCGCTCCCAATCGGCGGCAAAACGTTCGAGCGACCCGATGGCCACCGGTTTGCCCTTTTTGCCCAGGGTACAAACCCCCTCGCACTGGCTCTCCTGGGGGCACACCCGCCCGCAGATCGCCGGCAAGGCATTCTTCTCCTTGATCTTCCGGGCCGCCTCCGCGAACTTCTCCTCGGTAATCAGCTTGATAAAATCGGGAATCGGTACACTGACGGGGCACCCGCCCACACAGGGCTGATTCTTGCACTGGAGACAACGCCTGGCCTCTTCCACGGCCTGCTCGGGCTGGAAGCCCAGCGCCACCTCGTTAAAATTTTCCCTCCGGAGTGCCGGGCTCTGTTTGGGCATCTCTACGCGCTCTCGCATCGGCAGCCCTCCCTCCTGGCGTGGTAGGCCTCCAGCGCCACGTTCTCCTGAGGAACGAATTGCCTCTGGCGGTTGGCCAGTTCCGCAAAATCGACCAGGTGCCCGTCAAACTCCGGGCCGTCCACGCAGGAGAATTTCACCTCGCCGCCCACCGTCACCCGGCAGCACCCGCACATCCCGGTGCCGTCCACCATCAGGGCATTGAGGCTCACCACGGTCTTCAGGCCATCGCTTTGGGTCAGGTTGCACACCGCCCGCATCATCGGCACCGGGCCGACGGCAAGCACCTCGGCGATCGGTTCGCCCC
>JAMCQP010000060.1 GCA_023381695.1 Bacillota bacterium
CTAATCTTGGAGCGTGGACTTAGTGCCATTGCTTGAAATAGATTCCACGTAGGGCGGGAACCGCCCGAAGTTACGCCTGTGGAAATCGTGTAAGACCCGAGGCCAAGCTGCGGGCAGTGGTTGATGAGACAGGAAGCCAACGTCCAAACTTTCGCCAAGAAGCCCCCGCTTCTTAGCGAAGCGTAAGCGGGGGTAGTTCACATAAGTAAGTGAAATAGCAGGAAACCCGCCATTTTTATGGAATGATTTATATAGGGTTAGCTGCCCGGATTGCCGGGGGCTTCCCGCGAGAAGGGTTGTAGGGAGAAGAGCAGGCTGTCTTTTCATCTGCCGGCAGGGAGATGGTGTGATTAAGACGGGGCTGATCGCCCGCCAACCTGTACTTACGGGAGGTTTTGGCATGAAGATCTTCGACGAGATGGCCAAGAACGGCCACGAACAACTAATCTTCAACTACGACCGTACGACGGGACTCAAGGCGATTATCGCCATCCATGACACAACTCTGGGCCCGGCCCTGGGCGGGTGCCGGATGTGGAACTATTCCAGCGAGGAAGAGGCTGTCATCGATGCCTTGCGCCTTTCCAGGGGGATGACCTACAAATGCGGCATCTCCGGGGTGGATTTCGGGGGCGGCAAGACAGTGATCATCGGCGATCCCCAGAGGGGCAAGAGCGAGGAGCTTTTCCGGGCGCTGGGCCGTTTCGTGGAGACCCTGGGCGGGCGGTATTACACCGGCACCGACGTGGGCACGACCTATGACGACTTTGTGTACGTCTCCCGCGAGACCAGTAGTGTGGTGGGGTTGCCGGAAGAGTACGGCGGCAGCGGGAACTCCTCCATCATTACCGCCTTTGGGGTCTGGAAGGGGATCAAGGCCTGCGCCAGGACGGTCTTCGGCTCGGATTCGCTTTCCGGCCTGACGATTGCCATCCAGGGGTTGGGGAAGGTGGGCGGCCATCTGGTGGAGCTGCTTCACCAGGAGGGAGCGGAACTGGTGGTCACCGACATAAACGAAGAGTACGTGCGAGACATCAAGGAGAGATATCCTGTTCACGTGGTGGCGCCGGAGGAGATCTTCGGGGTCTCCTGCGATATCTTCTCCCCCAACGCGCTGGGAGCGGTTCTCAACGATGAGACCATCCCCAGGCTGAAGTGCAAGATTGTGGCGGGGGCGGCCAACAACCAGCTCAAGGAGCCCCGGCACGGCGACATGCTCTTTGAAAAGGGCGTCCTCTACGCGCCGGACTACGTGATCAACGCCGGGGGCCTCATCCAGGTGGCCGACGAATTCGACGGCTACAGCAAGGACCGGGCCTTCAAGAAGGCGGCCGGGATCTACGATACCCTGATCAAAATTTTTGCCATCGCCCGGCACCGGAACATCCCGCCCTTCCGGGCGGTGGACGAGATCGTGGAGCGGCGGATCAGCCGCATCGGCGATATCCGGGGGATGTATGTGGGGGAGTAGGGTGGATAAGTAACTCCGGGCAAAAAGTGTAGTATCTACACCCCCATAAAAGATGAAGGTAGTATAGGATATACTTACAGGACACAGGCCGGGCTTCTTCAGGAGAAGCCCGGCCTGTAAGCTTTTGGACGGGTTCTTGTTTTGGTTGGCTTTTCAAACAATATCTGCTGAACCCCTTGAGAAGGAATCTGCGCCCTTTTGTCGAAGTGCATATTAGCAAAATATGGTTTCCATCGCATAGACAGCGAGACTAAACAAATTTTTACAGATGACGATAATTATAAAAGAGTGATTCCACTAAAATCATGTCATCCTGAAAAACAAAAGTAGAGGGTGCTTTGTCATTTGATGCTTGAAAGACGTCCCGCCGGTGCGCCAAACCGAATCGTACCGTAAAACCCACCTAACCCTGCGAATGTATATTGTAGGGGGAGGAATAGGTATGAGGGCGCTTTGGAACAGGTGGACAGCGAAGCTGTCGCTCAGGGCCCTTGTGCTCGGGATGTTGGCTCAGGACACCGCATTGGCGACAGACTGACTTTTCTGGAGCCTATGGGTTACTGAACGCAGCGATTATTTCGCTGTAGACTTAGGCTCAAAACTTTGGGCACCGGTTTGGGACTTTTAGAGCGAAGGAGGGTGGACATGAACTGGAAGATGATGCGGAGCCTCTACCGTTGGCTGGTGATCAGCAGCGCGTCAGTGGCACTGATTTACACTATTGTGACTGACCTACGTCCTTTTCAATGGACAATGGTAATTTTTGCTGCCTTATCGATTTATCTTAGCAATTATCGTGTAGAAACAAGTAAGAGTACCTTTATTGTTCTGTTGCCCCTCGCTTTGCCAGCCCTGATTTCTTTTGGACCTGTTTGGGCAAGTGTGATCGCAATAATTAGTTTGCTATCGCGCGATGAGGTGAAAAGGCCGCTTCCTGTGATCATGTTTAATGATGCGATGATCACCTTGTGCGTTGTCGTAGCTGCAAAGGTTTATGTCTTACTTGGGGGGGAGATAGGTTCTTTTCATCTGACTGGGAGGGAAACAATAGCATTTTTTGCAGCAGGGCTTGTATTTGAACTTGTAAATGCAATCATAATGGTGACATGGAAGATTTTCCGTGATAAAGCTTATGGAACAATTGGGGAAAGCTATTTAAACTACGTTTGGCATATTATTCGTCCATTCCTCTTTTCTACAACTCTGGGTGGAGCAGCACTTATTGCCTATCAGGATTACTATATAATAGGTTTATTAGTGGTCTTTTTCGCCGCATTAAAGCTGAGAGAAGTCTTTATGAGTGTTGAAGTGGACGAGCATTACCGGAACAATGCCATCTCTGATGTGCTCCAAGCAGTCTATGCCAAGGATGCTTATTTCCGCCGTCACCTTGAAAATGTAGCAAGGTACAGTTTGCTGGTTGCAAAAGACTTTGAAAGTTTGGACTTCGATATTAAGACTTTTTCTCAGGCGGTCGTTTACCATGACATCGGGAAACTGGAGATACCGGAGAAAATTTTGAGAAGCCCGGCGCAACTTACCCCGGAACAGTGGAAGATAATGAAAACTCATCCCACCCTGGGGGCAAATTTTATCAACGGGTTGAAGGTCTTCAATGACCACCAGCGCAAGATGGCCCGGGATATCGCTTTTTTCCATCATGAGCGCATAGACGGTTTGGGTTATCCAAATCATTTAAAAGGGACACAAATACCAATATCAGCGCGTATTGTGGCGGTTGCCGACTCCTGGGATGCGATGACCACTAATCGACCATATCGTGAAGCGTTGCCCGCCGCGGAGGCCAAGGAGGAATTACGAAAGGGAAAAGGCACCCAATTTGATCCAAGAGTGGTGGACGCTTTTTTAAAAGCGATCGAAAAAGAGGAGAAAAGAGAGAGGAGACGGCGGGAAAAGTACGAGGCAGCGGAAAAAACCTGGCACGGGCGGTTGTGGCATAAGATGTTCTGGCGCTGGAATTAGGGGTGCTTGGGTTTGTTAATTTAAATAATCTGTTAAAAACGTTGTTTTATAGAAAGCTTGATCAATGATTCCTGCAATGCAGGATTTTTTTTGTTTTGGAGGAATACCAAGATGCCTTGCTTTTTTACCGGTTTTCAAGTACAAGGCAAGCGATGGCTCGACATAGCTCGACAATGGTTTAAGTGCTGATCCCATCTGCGGTATGGTAAAATGGGCGGGGTTATCCGGCTAGGGAAAGGGTGTTTTAGATGCTCAGCGGTTGAATCCTTTCAGTACCTTTGGTTGGGGGTCGCGGTTGTGGGCCTCGCCAGTTCGCCAAATTTGGCCATAGCTGTGCCCAAAGAACAGTTGATGCTGGGGAATTCCGCCATGTCCACCGGACGGGGTCTGGCCAACAGCATGGGCTTTTTTGCCGGTGGCGTTTTGATTGCGGCGTTTGGTTATGACATCGCTTTCTACATCGACTCGGCATCGTTTTTGATCTCGGCAGTAATGATCGCCATCATCGCACTTCCACATCTGCCGGCGGCAACGGGGAAGTCCTTGCGGGAGAATGTGGCGGTGGTTTTAAATAACATGCGCGACGGCTGGGCCTATGTTTCGCGGCACAGGGCGGCCCGGGTTCTGTTTGCCACCGTCTTCATCCTGTTCTTATGCGGCGGTGCTTACAACATGATGGAGGCGGCCTTTGTCGGGAAGACTCTGGGAGGGGGTACCGGAGGCTTCGGGTTGGTATCCGGCGTTATGACGCCCAGTTTTCTGACAGGGACCATTCTTTTTGGAGGAATGGCCCACCGGTTGAACCCCTTTAATACCTTCAGTTGGGGAGCGTTGGGCATGGGGCTTTCGGTGTTGGCATTTGCAAGTTCGCCGAACCTGGCAGTGGCCGTGGGGTTGGCGGCCCTCTTCGGACTGGTGTATGTCGGGTTTGCCCAGGAAACACTCCATTTTTCGGTACGCTTGACGCTTCAATCGATGGGGCTGATTGCTGTAGCTGGTGGTTTCCTGGCGCTATGGCTGTACTGGCGGGAGCGCCAGGGGGCGGCAAAAGAAGAAGTTCCAGCAGCCGGGGTTTAGGAAAACAACGCAAGATTTTGTTGAAGAAATTTCACTTGAATGGAACTCAAATCGAAATAAAAGGGGCGGGGGAGATTGGCCAGCCAGGAGAAGGTTACTTATCGGCAACTCTTCGGGAACAGGGGATTTACGGCTTTGTGGGTGGGTCAGACCATCTCGGGGATCGGAGACACTTTTAATTTTACTGCCTTGAACTTTTTGGCCATGTCGATGAACAAGGGTTCCGGAGTCCCTTCGGCCGCTCCGTTGCTGACCATGCTGATGTTCAACACACTTCCGTATCTAATCATCTCCCCCTTTGCCGGGGTCTTCGCCGACAGATGGGATCGCAAGAAGACGATGATTGCCACGGATCTCTTCCGGGCGGTGCTGGTCTTGCTGATCCCGTTGGCTACTTCTTTGACGCAGCTCTACATTATTGGCTTTTTGATGAACGTGGGGCGGATCTTCTTCTTGCCGTGCATCAGGGCGGCCTTGCCGAATATCCTGACCAGGGAGCAATTGATGTTGGGAAATTCCGCCATGTCCACGGGCCATGGTTTCGCCGAGACGGTCGGGTATTTCGTCGGCGGTACCCTGGTTGCGGTCCTGGGTTTTAACGTCGCGTTCTATATTGATTCGGCGTCGTTTTTCATCTCCGCGGCGATGATTACCATGATTGTTCTGCCGCATGTGCCGGCGGCCAAAGGGAAATCTCTCCTGGAAAATGTGCAGACGGTCTTCCTGAATCTGCGTGAAGGATTCGCATACATCTCCCGGCACCGGATCGCCCAGGGGGTGTTTATGACCAATGCCCTCCTGCAGGTATGCATCGCTTCCTACAACATGCTGGAGACGGTCTTCGTGGGAGAGACCCTGGGCGGGGGAACGGCCGGATTTGGCCTGGTGGCTGGGACCATGACCCTGGGTTTTCTCACCGGCACTTTGGTGTTTGGAGGGCTTGCCCATCGGGTGAATCCCTTTGCTTCGTACAGCTGGGGGATTCTGGGCATGGGGATTGGAATAGCTTTGGTCGGTAGTTCGCCGAATGTGCCCGTGGCGGTAGTGATGGCTTTCCTCTTCGGAACCATCAACCCGTTTTACTTTGTACCCTCCACCGCGCTCCTGCAGTCGAACGTGGACAATCACATCCTGGGGAGGGTCTTCGGCCTGTTCAACATTATTAACAGGCTGGCGATCTTCCTCTCTGCGTTGGGGACAAAGTCGATCCAGGAATCGCTGCATTGGCCCGTAGGCTTCACAATCCAGGCGCTGGGCCTGGCGGGGGCGTTCGGCGGCGTTCTGGCGCTATGGTGGTTCCGGTCGGAGCGCAAGACGGTGGCCAGCAAAGAGGTCCCGGCCGCCAGCGCTTAGAACGACAAAGTGAAGATGGCAAAGGTCGAACTCGGTTGGCTCATGGCGCCGATGAAGCATGAAACGGGGGGATTGCGATGAAAGTCTATCTGGATTATAACGCGACCACGCCGGTGGACCCGGAGGTCTTTGCGGCGATGGTCCCCTTCTTGCGGGAGGAGTATGGCAACCCGTCAAGCTCGCACTGGCTGGGGCAGAAGGCCAAGAAGGCCGTGGAAAAAGCCCGCCAGCAGGTGGCCAATCTCCTGGAATGCAATCCGGACGAGGTGGTCTTCACCAGCGGGGGAAGCGAATCGAACAACTTCGCCATCAGGGGCGTCGCGGCCATGCGCCGCGAAAGCGGCAAAGGGGATCAGCTGATCACCTGCGCGGTGGAACATCCGGCGGTGTTGAATACGTGCCGCCACCTGGAAGGGCAGGGATTCAAGGCCATTTACCTGCCGGTGGATCGATACGGGATGGTGGATCCCGACGACGTCCGGAGGGCGGTCACCGGCCGGACGGCGCTCATTACCATCATGCACGCCAACAATGAGGTGGGGACCATCCAGCCCCTGAAGGCCATCGCGGAGATTGCGCGGGAGGGAGGCATCTCATTCCACACCGACGCGGCCCAATCCGTGGGCAAGGTGGAGACCTATGCCGATGAGCTGGGGGTCGACCTTTTGACGGTGGCCGGGCACAAGCTTTACGCGCCCAAGGGCGTGGGCGCGCTTTACATCCGGCGCGGGACGCGCGCTGAGCCGTTGATCTACGGCGCCGGGCACGAAGGCGGCCGGCGAGCGGGCACGGAGAATGTAGCCGGGGTGGTGGGGCTTGGGAAAGCTTGCGAACTGGCCGCCAGGGAACTCACGTCCGGCGCCAGGCGGCTTGCCGTGCTGCGCGACCGGCTGTATCAGCGGCTTCTGGCCGACGTCGGGAGTGATAAGCTGGTGTTAAACGGCCACCCGGAGAAACGGCTCCCCAATACGCTCAATGTGAGTTTCCTGGGGGTGGAGGGGGCGGCCCTGCTGGCCCGGGTTCCCGATATTGCCGCTTCCACCGGTTCGGCCTGCCACGCCGACCACAAGGAGGCGTCACCGGTGCTTTCCGCAATGGGGATCACTCCCGATGCGGCGATGGGGGCGGTCCGCTTGAGCCTGGGGCGGTTTACGACCGAGGCCGAGGTGGACTGCGCGGCAGAACTCCTCGTCAAGGCTTTTCACGCCGGGGTGTCATCTTGACTCGGGGTGCCATCTTGATTTCGAGGGGTCATCTTGATGGCTCCGGCCGGGCAGGTGGTGACGCAGAGGCCGCAACCGTAGCACGGGGAAGGGTTGTAGTTGACCGGGCGTTGGCTATCGTAAAGATCGTACTATCGCGGGGAAGGAAAGTCAAGGGTTGCCAAAAGGCGCACAAAAGGCCAAAAAAAGGCGCGGATACCCGCGCCCAAGGTAGCTTTTGCGTGCAAAGAGCCTGTTTCGCAAAAGAGCTTGCTTCGCAAAACGGAACCGCTTCTTAAAAAGAACCAGCCCATTTCAGCTCAGCTGGCAACCTGCAAAAGCACGCGGTCGACCTTTTGCCGTAACGCACCCGCCGGCAAAGCGCCCACCGCATGATCAACGACGCGTCCTCCAGCGAAGAAGAGCATGGTCGGGATGCTCATAATCCCATATTGGGAAGCGGTAAGCGACGCTTCTTCGGTGTCAAGCTTGGCGAACCGCATTTTACCTTCATATTCGGCCGCCATGGCCTTGAAAGTGGGGGCCAGGATGCGGCAAGGCGCGCACCATTCGGCCCAGAAGTCCACGACCACCGGTATGGGCGATTCCAGGACTTCCCTGATGAAGTTCTCATCGTTGACATGGATCAGATTGGGACCCAGTTCCCTGGGGTCGCCGGGGCGGACGCCGTACTTTTGCTCGAGCAAGTCATCCTTGGAAAGGCCGCTGGTTTCAATTTCCGCTTTCAGTTGCGCCAGCTCTTCCAAGGAGGCGGCGAACTTGACGGCGCCGGCGGGGCAATAGCGGGTGCAAGGCGGGTGTTCACAGTTGACGCATTCATCATTGTTGACTAACACCTTGTCTTGCTGGCGGTCGAAGGCGATGGCACCGGTTGGACAGGCCCGGGAAGCGCCGCAGCCGGGAGCGTTATCACAAACACGGTAATCAATAAGCACGGGCATCGTTGATCACTCCTCGATGATTTATACGGATCGCCGTTAATACGGATACCGGTATGGGTACTGGTTTAATTTTACTAGCCTGAAATTCGGTTGTCAAGTGCCAAAAATGTGATCCGCCCCAGGAATTTATAAAAGCTGGTATATTTTAGGTCGTGCCGGGCACGCTAGAGGCAAAACTTCCCATGATAACTTCGATGGGAATGAGGAGGTTGAGCGTCTGATGTGTGCACGAAGGGTTATTGCCCACCGGAAGAGCCTGAGATGGCCAGGGTTTTTGCTGTTGATACCGGTGTTCTTGCTGCTGGTGTTGCCGATCTCGGTCCTGGCGGAAGAAGGGACGCCTGAAGCAGGGATATTGGAAGCGGGGGCGCCCGAAGAAGGAATCGGTGTTGAACTGGGTAAAGTGGTGATTTTGCGGGTTCATTACGGCACGCCGGATCTATCTCCATATGATCGTGCCGCGGAGATTACCCGCCGGCTCAACGACGCGGCCTGGTTTTACCGGCAAGATGGCGCCCTCAACCCGGATCAGGTCAGGGTGGCTGCTGAACAGGGAGAAACCGTAATCTACCTTGGGGATCGGCTGATTGTGACGGTTGACGAGGCGCATGCCAGGATGAACCTTTCCAGCCAGGAAACCCTGGCGCAGGAGTGGGCGGAAAATCTGAAGGCCGCCATAGCCTCTTATAATGAGATTCTTGGCCCGAAGCCATAAAAAGTGGCTTTTCAGATCTGCACGGGTTGCCGATGATCAGGGGTGAATGGATTTCCGGAAGTAGGAAGGGAACGCCATTGACCCCTAAAGAACTGTTAATCCTGCTTTTGATCGTTGCACCTCTGTCATATCTTTTGCTGGTGGTTTTGCCGGTCCGGTTTCTTTATCGTTTATTCAAGAGGAGAAACCAGCGCCGGCCGAACCGGTTTTTTGAGGTGTTGGCCGCAATCTTTGGCGCACTCCATACGCTGGTGCTTTCAATGGTGGTACTTGTGCCGCTGTATTTCTATGGGCCGGTGGAATGGCGTACCTTTCAGCACGGCTGGGAGTTTGCGGAACTGCTTGGCGACCCGGGCGCCCTGGGCAAACGGGAAGCGACCTCCAAATTGATCTATTTGCGGGTTTTTGCCTATCAGGGGGATTCCGCCAGGGTTCTGGCCGTGGAAGGGCAAAATGGCAATCATGCCGCCGGGAACTTCTATTTTTTCAAAAGGCTGGACGGCAGATGGCGGCTGGAGGGAGTGGAAACGGTCTGGACGAGATCCGGCGGCAGCGCCAATGATATTACCATCCCCCCGTACTTCTGACGAGACTTTTTGGGCGCAGCAGCGATCTATGACAAAAAAGAGCGGTGTAATGGAATTTTAGAGCGCGGGATGGGTGAAAAGCTTGCGAAAAGATTAGAGGGGATCTTGCGATGATATGGGGAGCGATAGATACCGGGAGAACCGGCTCAAAGGATTTCCGGATCAGGGGTGCGTGGTTCTGGCTTGGCCTGTTAGCGGTATTTAGTTTCCTGATGGTTGGCATTTTTGTGGCAAACGGGGCGGAGGCGGCGGCAAATCGCCGGTTGCCGCCCCCGTATATCTTCTTCCCCAAGCTGTTCGGGGCGCTGGACTACCAGATCACGCCGGAAACGGTGAACTATCTTCTGGATTGCCCCGAATACTTCCCGGCTCTCTCCGATGCGGCCCACGAAGAAATTCTGGAGCTGGCCGACGGCGCCGTCAGTTACCGTGAGTTGAAGGCCAATATTCATAAGTACCGCCGAAGCTTCGTCCGGTTTCAGGGGCGGGTCCTGGTGAGCGGAGAGGATCCCGCCGGGGTGGCGACGGTTCTGGTGGTGTCGGTCAAAGACCCCGAGGCTTACCTGGTGGCTTACCGCGGCACCCTGGACAGTATCTTCGACGGCAGCCGGGTGGATGTGATCGGGATGCCCGAGACGATGGCCTCCTGGTCCGACGGCGCGAATGCGCCGCGGGACGTGGTAGTGGTCATCGGAAGCAGTGTGCTTTTGCAGATTGAATAGTGGGCAGGTCTGGAAGAGGTCTTGCGTTGCCAGAGCCGTAAGAGGGCTAAACCTGGCTAAAAAGGAGTAAACGCGCTTTGACAGAATGTACCTCCCTGGGGTATGATCTTCCTGGATACCCCCAGAGGGTACATTCTTTTCGCGTATTGAACTATCAGGGGTCGTGGGGCTGGAGGGATGATCATGGAGACAAGACAGGCCAGCGCGGCACTAGGCGTTAAAGAGCCGCCGGCGCTGGAAGGACGGATCACGGTGCGTGTCGGCGGGATGAGTTGCGCTTCCTGCGCCAACCGGATCGAGCGTGGCTTAAATAAGCTCGACGGGGTGAAGGCGGCCAACGTAAACCTGGCCATTGAGAAAGCGACGGTGGTCTACGACCCTTCCAAAACAGGCGTAAACGACTTTGTGAAGGTGATCACCGATCTGGGTTACCGGGTGGAGACGGAGAAGGTGGAGTTAAAGATCACCGGCATGTCCTGCGCTTCCTGCGCCAACCGGATCGAGAACGGCCTGACAAAGGCCCCCGGGGTAACCAGGGCCGTGGTGAATCTGGCGACGGAAAAGGCCACCGTGGAGTTCGATCCCGAAACCATATCGGTTGATGCGCTGATCAAGACCGTGGAAGATATCGGATACGGGGCGTTTAAGGCGGAGGGCGCGGCCGACCGGGAAAAGCAGGAACGGGAGCGGGAGGCCCGGCGGCAGGTCTTTCTGTTTGTCTTTTCCGCGGTTTTGACCCTGCCCCTGGTGGCGACCATGGTGGGCGAGGCCATGGGTGTCCACATGGGCGATCTGCTGATGTCCAAAATTTTTCAGTTCGTTCTGGGCACTCTGGTGCAGGCCGTGGCGGGTTACCAGTTCTATCGCGGGGCTTACAAGGCGCTCAAAAACGGCAGCGCCAACATGGACGTCCTGGTGGCGCTGGGGACCACGGCCGCCTATCTTTACAGCGTGGCGTACACCTTCTTTGCGGAGGGCGGCACTTACTATGAGACCTCGGCCGCGCTTTTGACCCTGATTATTCTCGGAAAGATGCTGGAAGCCATCGCCAAGGGCAGGACGTCGGAGGCGATCAAGAAGCTCATGGGGCTCCAGCCCAAAACCGCCCGGGTGGTCCGGGACGGCGTGGAGCAAGATATACCCGTTGAAGAGGTTGTGGTGGGGGACCTGATTGCCGTGCGGCCCGGCGAAAAGATCCCCGTGGACGGGATCGTCCGGCAAGGTCATTCCGCGGTGGACGAGTCGATGCTCACCGGAGAGAGCATTCCGGTGGAAAAGAGTGCGGGAGACGAGGTAATCGGGGCGACCATCAACAAGAACGGGGCGTTGCGCTTTGAGGCCACCAAGGTGGGCAAGGATACCGCTCTGGCGCAGATCATCCGCCTGGTGGAAGAGGCGCAGGGGTCCAAGGCGCCGATCCAGCGCGTCGCCGATCAGGTTTCCGGGTGGTTTGTGCCCGGGGTGGTGCTGGTGGCGGTAATCACCTTTGTCGGCTGGTACCTGGCCACCCGGAACTTCACCCAGGCGCTGATCAATTTCACGGCGGTGCTGGTCATCGCCTGCCCCTGCGCTCTGGGCCTGGCCACCCCCACGGCCATCATGGTCGGCACGGGCAAGGGGGCGGAAAACGGCATCCTGATCAAGGGAGGGGAACACCTGGAGAAGGCGCACCAGGTGAATGCCATCGTCCTGGACAAGACGGGAACCATCACCAAGGGCGAACCCGAGGTGACGGACCTGCTGCCGGCCAGTGGAACGGATGAGAAAGAACTCCTGCGGCTGGCGGCCATTGCGGAGGTTGATTCGGAACATCCTCTCGGGATGGCCATTGTCCAGCGCGCCAGAGATGAGGGCTATAACATCGGCCATCCTGATTCCTTTGAAGCGATCCCGGGCCATGGTGTACGGGCCGTTATTGAAGGCAAGCAGGTTTTGCTGGGGAATCAGAAGTTGATGCGGGAGGCCGGGATCGAGCCCGGTGAAATTGCGGCGCAGGTGGAATTGCTGGAGACCCAGGGCAAGACGGCGATGACCCTGGCTGTGGACGGCAGGATCGCCGGGGTGGTGGCGGTGGCGGACACGGTGAAGGAGCATTCGGCGGAAGCCGTGGCGGCGCTCAAGAAGCTCGGGATTGACGTGATCATGATCACCGGCGACAACCGCCGGACGGCCGAAGCTATCGCCAGGCAGGTCGGGATCGAGCATGTGCTGGCTGAGGTGCTGCCGCAGGACAAGGCCAGCGAGGTGGAGAAGCTGCGCGCGCAGGGGCGGGTGGTGGCCATGGTGGGCGACGGGATCAACGACGCTCCGGCGCTGGCGACGTCGGATCTCGGGATCGCCATCGGCACCGGGACCGACGTGGCCATGGAAGCCGCGGATGTGACGCTGATGCGGGGGGACCTCCGGGGCATCGCGGAGAGCATCCGGCTCAGCAAGCGGACCATTCGCAAGATCCAGCAGAACCTCTTCTGGGCGTTGATCTACAACACCCTGGGCATCCCGCTGGCGGCTTTCGGGCTGCTCTCGCCGATTATCGCCGGGACGGCCATGGCCTTCAGCTCGGTGTCGGTGGTCTCAAATTCGCTTTTGCTGAAGAGATTTGACCCGAAGAAGGCCTGAAAATGGCTTGGGGTTTTTATAGACGGGATGGACGGGCTTAGTAGGAAACGGGCTCAAGGCCAAAGAAGATCCCTTGAAAGGGGGTGAGTTTTATGACGCAGATCGAGTTGAAGGTGACCGGCATGACCTGCAACCACTGCAAGGCCGCGGTGGAAAAGGCTGTTTCCAGCGTAAAAGGTGTCAGTAAGGTAGTGGTGGATCTGGCCAGGGGGAAAGCTACCATCAGTTACGACGCGAATCAGGCCGGTCTGGACGCTTTCAAGGCGGCTATTGAAGCGGCCGGGTATGGTGTGGCGGGCTGAAAAAGCCCCCCGCGCGGGGCCAAATACTACACCAAATAGTATTACGTCTTGCCTGATGGGCGGGAGGGAGAAAAAGATGGATAGTGAGAAGCAACGGGAAAAGACACCTCATGGACCCCACAACCATGCCGGCCAACCACGTAGAGGTCTTAGCCATGGGCTAATCATGCTCCTGTGTTGCCTGATCCCGGTGGCGCTCATATTAGGTGCGGCGGCTTGCGGTTACCGCGGCGCGCTGGTCTGGGGGATGCTCCTGCTCTGCCCATTGGGCCATCTGCTGATGATGCGGGGCATGGGGCACGACCACGGGAATCAGAAAGAGCGGTAACTTGCCAGCGCCCAAACAAAAATCTGTATAAAATACTTGCGAAGATATGTTCCGTTAGATTATAATGGATCTGGACAGGTTTAGGCCTGCCGATCCGGGTGGCTGTCGAACCTCCCTCCGCTTGGGGTGTTGGGCCCGGGAGAATTCCAGGCTGAGAGGGAGGTGAAGCAAAATGGAGATTCGTTTGTTTGAACTCTCCATCACGCTCGCTCCAGCGGTGGCCCTTGCGGCCATCAGCCTGGTAGCGAGGATGCTTCGACACAGTAAACAAAAACGCTAGGTACCCACTGGATACCTAGCACCCCGCAAAAAATGCAGCCGCTCCCGGGTTGTAACACCCTCCGGGGAAGGTGCTCGCGTGAACGAGTGCCTTCCCTTTTATTATGCCCGGTTTGTTGGGTTTTGTCAACAAGTTTTTATGCAACTGAAGACAAAGAGACATTTATTCAGATATCATATAAAAACATTGCGTAGATATGTTCTGTGGGTTATAATGGATCTGGACAGGTTTAGGCCTGCCGATCCGGGTGGCTGTCGAACCTCCCTCCGCTTGGGGTGTTGGGCCCGGGAGAATTCCCGGCTGAGAGGGAGGTGAAGCCTATGAAGATACG
>JAMCQP010000005.1 GCA_023381695.1 Bacillota bacterium
GGTGTGTCCAAACGGGAAGCTATTTCGTCATTGTCGTAACCTTGTGCCGCTAGCAGAATGATCTTCGACCGGATTACATCTCGATACGGTGACGTATACTTTCTTGCTTCGGTCTCTAAAATATGTTTCTCATGTGGCGTTAAATCGATAATGAACGGGCTTTTCCTCGGCATGATGCTCACCTCCATGACTACATCATACCATAAAAATAACTAATTTGATACCGTTAATACGTCACCGTATTTATGTTATGGAGTACTTAGTCAGGCGGTGATTGCGCCGAGTACTCTTGGAGCAATGCCCAGGCTACTCGAATTATGTTCTTGTCTGGGTGCTTCTTGCCGGTAAGAATCTCTCCTTGCCGCAAAAAGCTCCTCGTTCACAGCACCGGTCTCCTGCCGGGAAAAACAAATCACCTGCTCATTTCCATTATTTCTGCATCTGGACAATTTTACCTGCTTCGAGCATATCCTATATTTATTTGCAAGCCCTTTTACATTTGTAATTATCACTAAAATTCATCAATAACATGAAGGCCATAGGTCCGACCCTCAAGAAGCCGCCCTGCAGCCTTCTTGTTGCAGCTGCCCCCATTTAATCTTCATTTTCAACGCTGGCACCCATCCGCGCGTTTCTAGGCCACCCCGTCTTGCCGTATTCCTAAGCTGGGATGCGCTGGTGATGTTCATACTGATCGACACCAGGCTCCCCTTTTACTCCCAGTTTATCACCGGGGTGTGACAGGTACGGTCAAAATCGGTGGGGTCTGGCACGCGCCCGAATGCCGATTGCCGGGGGAAGATCAGCCGCTCCCCCGAATCAGGCCTTCTCCACCGGATGGCGGAGGACGGTCTTCAACTTTTCCGGTTTCGTTTTCCTCGGGTCGGACAGGTAGATCTCGTGATGTTTGCCGCCGCGGCCCATCCGGTCTTTCAGGCCATGAGACCGGATAAAGTCTTCGATCTTGGCCATTGTCTCAGGCTCGGTTGCATATGGTCCGAGGTGCATGGCCTGCACGCACAGCCCTTCGTCAAATCCCTCAAACCTGGCTTTGTCCACGGGGAGGCCCGGCTTTTTCGCGGCCAATTCCTGGCCGGCCCAGGTGAAGCCCTTCGGGGTCACAAATTCCGGCTGGCGGATCATCAGGGTCCACCGCCAGTTGTCCCTCTTTTCAAAGGAGAACCCTCCCCCGTCGATCCACCAGAGTCCTTCCAGCGGCGGGACCACATAGTCAAAATACCCTTCTGGCTGCTTGTTCTTCATTTTACTCATCTTTATCGTGAAAGATAAGCCGTAAAGCAGTTCCACCGCCTGCCCGAACTCCTTATTGCCGTTCTCTGCATTTTTTACTTGCCAAACACAGACATTGAGATGATGAAATTGGCCTCCCAGAATTTCAGCGGCCTTTTGTCTGGCCGAATACCAAGGTGCGCAACCTGTTTGACTCGATGTATCGCGGCTATAAAGTCGGTTATCTGCTCTTTTGGGCAAACGGGCTGCTGGATAATCATCGCCAAATCGACTTAAGGACAGCAAGGGCGATGTAAGCCTTTGCTGTCCGTCCAGATAAGAGTCGGTTCAGACTAAAGCCGTGAGGATGCATTTTCTCAAAGTTTGGGGTATGGTATTGACAATACCGCATTATTCCTATAAAATTAAATTGATGTTTCAAAGGAGGTGATGTTTAATGTTAAGATGGTTAAATACCACCTTAATCTTAACATTACACTTTTCCCTCGCCCGCCGCCCTATTCCCAATTTAATTGTGGTGCATCCTTCGCAGAGGGTGAAAACAGAGGTTTCATTAAACGTGCGAAGGGGAGAAAGCTGGTGACAGCCTTCTCTGGCGGGCTACTTCGTTTAATTAAGCGGCTGTTTAGCCGCTTTTTTGTATGGCAACGCGAACCCTGATACACGGCGCAGGCCATGTCGCCGCCCGGTAATTCCCTTGCCTGGGCCGTGGTATCGGCCGGCAGGGCCCCTTCAATGGGAATGGCCACTTCCACGTCCGGGTTTTCCTCTTTAAACTCCGGATCATGATAGATCGCCATGGCCGGCCCGGCGAACCTGGCCTTCCCCATCAGGGGGCCGAAGAGTTCACCGAAAAGCAAGCTGATCCCCCCATAGTTGGGCAGGACCTTTCTGACAAACCACCTTCAGAGCGGGGATGCTCTTCAAAATCACTTCGTACATTGGAAACATGCCCTCCTTCTCGATCTGCCTCAGCCTGGCCTAGATACGCGCGAGCTGCGCCTGGGCATCCTCTATTTCTGCATCTGGACAATTTTACCTGCTTCGAGCATATAGTTGCAAGCCTGGTTGCAAGCCTTTTACATTTGCAATTAAACTTACCCGAATCCCTGGAGAAATTGCCCGGGCAAGGAAGAAAGTGGATTCGGGGGGTTTTTGCAGTGGAATCATCAGATAGCTTTTGCCCGTCAGTGGCAGTATTCCGGATTTTCCGGATAACTGCCTCCTGTTTCAGTTCTCCACTCTCGAATATGCCTTGTAGATGTTCACCGATGGTTCGGACATCCACACCAAACAACTCCGACATGCGTTTCTGTGTATGCCAAAATGTCTCTTCCTGAAAGAAGACCTCAGACAGGTACGGTCAAAACCGATGGGATCTGGCACGCGCCCGAATGCCGATGGCCGGGGGAAGATCAGCCGCTCCCCCGGCTCAGGCTTTTCCGCCCCCCGGCTCAGGCTTTCTCCACCGGGTGACGGAGGACGGTCTTCATCTTCTCTGGTTTGGCTTTCATCGGGTCGGACAGATAGATCTCGTGATGTTTGCCGCCGCGGCCCAGCCGGTCCTTCAGGCCATGGGACCGGATAAAGTCTTCGATCTTGGCCATTGTCTCAGGCTCGGTTGCGTATGGTCCGAGGTGCATGGCCTGCACGCACAGCCCTTCTTCAAAACCCTCAAACCTGGCTTTGTCCAGGGGGAGGCCCGGCTTTTTCGCGGCCAGTCCCTGGCCGGCCCAGGCGAAGACCTTCGGGGTCACAAATTCCGGCTGGCGGATCATCAGGGTCCACCGCCAGTTGTCCCTCTTTTCAAAGGAAAACTCTCCCCCGTCGATCCACCAGAGTCCTTCCAGCGGCGGGACCACATAGTCGAAATACCCTTCTGGCTGCTGGTTCTTCATCTTGCTCATCTTTATCGTGAAAGACAAACCGTAAAGCAGTTCCACCGCCTGTTGGAACCCCTGGTTGCCATTGGGATCTCCCGTGCCGTCCACCATGATGAACTGCATGGCCGGGACCGTGACCAGCACCGGTTTGGCCGGGGGAAGGTACAGATCCTTGAACTCTTTCTTGTAGTCCAGGTTTTTTTCACCCATTGTCCATCCGCCTCCCTTTTCCTTTCTCCCGGCCCCCGGAGCGAGCGCCCCGGAGGCCGGCGTTCTGCCGACTATGCTTCTTCTCAACCTGCTGATTATGCCTTCCCAATCTGCCAACTATGCCTTCACGACGCCTTCTCGACCGGCGCCTGAATTTCCGTGACATACTGAGACGGGTCGCTGGTGTCGCCGGGGCCGCGCAGATAGTTTTCGCGTACCGGGCCGGCGATCCGGTAACCGTTGGGTTCCAGCCACGCCATGATGGCGTGGTACGCCTCGCCAATCCCTTCATAAGGTCCCTGATACACGGCGCAGGCCATGTCGCCGCCCGGCAATTCCCTGGCCTGGGCCGGGGCGCCGGCTGGCAGAGCTCCTTCAATGGGGATGGCCACTTCCACATCCGGGTCTTCCTCTTTAAACTCCGGATCATGATAGATCGCCATGGCCGGCCCGGCAAACCTGGCTCTACCCACCAAGGGGCCGAAGAGTTCGCCGAAGAGCATGCCGACTCCTCCATAGTTGGGCACGACCCTTCGGACAAACGCCACCTTCAGGGTGGGGATGCTCTTCAACGCCACTTCGTACATGGGAAGATGTCCCTCCTTCTCGATCTGCCTCAGCCTGGCCTCGATACGCCTAAGCTGCGCCTGGGCATCCTCTAGGCGGCCTTTGGCCTCGGCCTGCTTGAGCCGGAGCATCCCGCGAATCTCCTCGGGGGATAGATCCTGGTGGAGAAGGCCGGCGATCTGTTCCAGCGACAGGCCCAGGTCCTTCAGGGCCAGGATCCGGTTGAGACGGGGGATCTGCTCGACGGCATAGTAGCGGTACCCGGTGAACTCATCCATGCGGACGGGTTTGAGCAGCCCAAGTTCATCGTAATAACGCAAAGTCTTGACCGAAACCAGGCTGAGCTTGGAAAAATCGCCGATCCTGAGCATCTAAAACCCTCCCTGGCGCCTCATGGAGGCAGACTATCGCGATCGCACCTTTAGCATATACCCTCCAGTTAGGGGAGAGTCAACAGGAAGCTTGAACTTTCTCTGGCAATGTTCCCAAATCCTTCATGAGAAGTTCGATATGGGTTTGTATCGTCTCCTCCGGAGTAAACTCTTAAGCCTTCCGCTTCACAGAGTTCCACGAACGGATGCAGCCCAAAACTGAATGGACAGACCAGGAGAAACCATCTATGATAGGGGCATAAGGGAAGGCGGTATACCTGGCAAGAAGGAGGGCGGAGGCAGGGTGCCTAGCGATACATAGGCAGTGTCAATCAGCGACTCGAGCAAGTAGAAAACTCGCGAAAATGTACTTGACAAATAATTATTTTTGTGTTATTATATATGTTTATATATTTGACATGGACTGTGCTGATGTGGTATAAAATATATGGAGAGCTTATCCAAACTTTGTTAGCTACTTAAGAAGGAGGATTTCAATGGCGGAGAAACAAGTTAGCCTTACTGCACTTACCTCTGCCTTCGTCCGTGCTTACCACGCGGTAAACGGCACACCAAAGATCTTTAATGACTTTCTTGCCTATGATTGGTTAACACCGGAAGAACGTACAAACATGGAACAGAATCTACCTGAACTTCTCAACGTTTTTGATCCTGACCGTGCCGCCTCCTGCCCTGATCAAGCTACTGCCTTGGCTTGGGTGATTCGAGACATATTGAACGCATCCACCTTACTTGGTCGGGCCCGGTATACGGAAGACAGCCTTGAGACAGCTGTCAATCGTGGTGTGAAGCAGTATGTGATTCTTGGGGCCGGGATGGATACCTTTGCGTTTCGGCAACCAGATCTGGTACAGCAGCTTCAAGTGTTCGAGGTCGACCATCCTGTTACTCAGGCTTTCAAACGCAATCGACTTGCGGAGTTGGGTTGGAAACGCCCGGCTCAACTGCACTTCGTCCCGGTGGATTTCACGAAAGACAGTCTAGTAACGGGACTCAATCGTTCACCCTATAATCCGCAGACACCAAGCTTTTTTAGTTGGCTGGGAGTCACCTATTACTTAACCCGCGAGGTGGTGTTCTCTACGCTGCGTGACATTGTCAATGTTTCTCCCAAAGGAAGCATAATCATTTTTGACTACCTGGATTCCGATGCATCAGTACCCGAGAGAATGGCGAAAAATGTACAAGTGATGCAGATGATTGGACAACGGGTTGGTGAACCGATAAAAGCCAACTTTGCGCCTTCTGCGCTTGGCTCGGACCTGGAGATTCTCGGCTTACGTCTCCTTGAAAACTTAAGCCCGGCCGACATCGAAGAACGCTACTTCCAGGGACGGACCGATGGTTATCATGCGAACGAGCATTTTAACTTTGCACGAGCAATGGTCATATAGCACATACTTTGATCCCTGGTGTCCACATTTACATCCCGGATAGAGCAGGTGGGATTGTCTGCCGCGGCAGAGAAGATGGGCGCCACTAATCCCGGCCATTGGCCGATTTTTTGGCGATGTAATCAAGGAGGTAGTGGCGGCCCCGTCTCGTGGTATAATCTGTGGTATAATCTGAGGAAGACAGGCGAATGGGAGGAACGAGGGCATGAAGCCAACAGTTATTGAACGTCTGGGAATCTCGCGTAATGCCCTATCGGGAGAAATTGCGGTAATCACTGGGGCGGGACGGGGGATCGGGCGGGCAACGGCCGTGCTCTTCGCGGAAATCGGCGCCAATGTGGTTGCGGCAGACGTTTCCGACTCAGGCGCCGAGACTGCGCGGGCCATCCGCGACGCCGGAGGAAAGGCTATTTTCGTTAAAGGAGATGTGTCAAACGAGGATGATGTTCTGGCCCTCGCGGCTGAGACGGAGAGGGCCTTCGGCAACGCCACCATCTTGGTGAATAACGCCATTTTCTGCCCTGTGGCTTCGGTTCTGGAAATGGATGCCTCTGCCTGGGATAAGGTCATGGCAGTCAATCTCCGGGGGGCTTTCCTCACTTGCCGCGCCTTCCTTCCCGGGATGATGACCCGGTGGCGTGGCACCATCGTCAATATGATCTCCGCCGATGCCATCCCTTACCTCTCGGCTTACGCGGCGTCCAAATTGGGGCTTGCGGCTTTCAGCCAATCTCTGGCCGGTGAAGTGGGTCAAACAGGGGTCCGCGTCATCGCTTTCGGACCCGGATTTGTAGATACGCCTGGCTTACGAGAGGCTGCTCATGGTCTGGCCCCGCGGATGGGAATGGATCCTGATCAGTTTATGGGCATGTCCATGCATCCGGCGTACAAGGGCGCCATGCCGGCGGAGGATGTCGCCGCTGCTCTAGCTTATCTTGTATCCACCGTGGCCGATGAATACCATGGAGACCGGACCGATGGGTACGCAATTTTGGAACGAGCGGGTTTCTTCGGGCCGATGGGACAACCTCACGAGAGGGTGGAGCCGTCGGCTCCCTCCAAGCTTGCAAGCACGGATGCGCAGGCCCTGGAGTTGGCCAGGCGCCTGCAAGAAGCGATTTCAGAGACCAAGGCCGAGTTTGACCGCCTGCCCATCTTCATCCGGCCCATGGCCCGCGGGGCATTTGCCTCCAAGGCCGGGCAGGCCATTCAAGAATGGGCGCGGACAGCGTTTCTGTTGTACGATGGACTCACCAAAGCGAATGGCGGCGATGAATCAGCTCTAAACGACCTGCGTGAGCAAAGCCCGCGGTTCAAAGAACTCTTGCGGAAGCTGGCTGCCTATTACAAAGCAGTCCCAGGTGAATCAAGCCGCTTCATCAAGGACCCCGAGGCCATGAAAGAGATCCGCCGCATAATGGCTGAACGAGAAGAACTGGTTCTTTCACTCAATCGGGCTTTGGATCTACTTTGGCGCAAGTCTTGATCGCTCTTTTAGTGGAACAGGGCCTGCTTGGAGAAATAACCTTATTGGAGAAATAACCTCACAGGAAAGAAACCGCATCTTTGTCTATGCGCCGCCATGCCTTGTAATAAATCCCCACTAAGACTTGACAGCTACTTGTAATAAAATCTCTCTTGACGCAGCTCTTTCCTCGGTATATAATGTGTCTGTATTAATTGACTGACCAGTCAATCAAAAGGATGTGCCAACAAGATGTCGCCTCGTATCCCCGCGGAGAACAAACGGCTCAAAGAAGAGCGTAAGGAAGAGATACTCCAGGCGGCCGCCAAGGTCTTGGCCTACAAAGGTTACGCCGCCACCAAGATTGCCGATATCGCGGCGGCGGCCAAGGTCAGCCACGGCCTGGTCTATCACTATTTCAAGAGTAAAGAGGAGATCTACCTGGCGTTGGCGGATCGTATCGGGCAGGCGGCCGCGGCCCTGCGCCTTTCTCTGGCGCAGCCCGGCGCTCCGCGCGAGAAGGTCCGCATGATGCTGGAAAGGATGCTGGCCGCCGTGCGGGACTATCCCGAGCACTATGTTTTGGCGGTACAGATGATGACCACGGAAGGGGTGGCGCCGGCGGCGCTGGAAAAGGTGTTCACCGGTGGGCGGGAAGGACAGGAGGCCATGGCTCAGGTCATCGCCGCCGGGCAGGCAGCCGGTGTATTCCGGCCGGGCGATCCGCGCCAGCATTTCTACCTGCTGTACGCGGCCATCAACGGGCTCGCCATCGTACAGGCTTTTTCACGCCGTTCCGGCCAGATGATGGCCGATGTCAGCGCGGAGACGATTATGCGGCTGATCGAGCCGTGAACGGGCGCCGGTCCGCCCGGATCCCGTGGTTGCACAAGGAAAGGATTTGTCCAGAAAGGAGTTGCCCATATGGATGCTTCATATACCCTGGGAGTCGGCGCCGCGGTGGCGGCGGGAATCGCCTTTAACCTCGGTTTGGTGCTCCAAAAGGCCGCCGTAATGCATGCCGGCAAAGGAACAGGGTTGATGCGCCGGCTGGTGCGCAGTCCCCTTTGGGTAACGGGGTTTACGGTGCAATTCCTTGTTGGGATGCCCCTGAATATGCTTGCCCAGGCGCACATCGGGCCGGCGATGATTCCCGGCCTGATGTCCATGGGTCTTGTGGTATTGGCATTCGGAGCGGTTCGCTTTGCGCGCGAATCACTCGGCCCGCCGGACATCAGCGGGATGCTTCTGGTGATGGGAGCCGTCGCCCTGTTTGGCTTCAGCGGACTCGGCATCGATGTAAAGGCGCTTGACCTGCATAAGCCGGTGTTTCTCATCAGGCTGGCGGTATTCAGCGCCGGCACGGCGTTTATGACTGTTGCCTGTTATGTGCTGCAGCGGGGAATCGCCCGCTGGCGCGGCGTTCTGCGGATCCTCAACGCCGGTCTGCTTTTCGTGCAATCCAATCTCTGGCTGGGCGTGCTCATGGGCGCTCTTGCCAGGTGGAGCGCGCGCGGATTCGCCGGACGCGAGCTATTGCTCCTGGGCACAGCATCAGTCATCACCTTTGCGGGCAGCATGCTTGGCATTACCGAGACGCAGCGGGCCTTTCAGGCCGGAGACGCCGCCAAGCTGGTGCCAATTCAATATGTGCCTCAGCAAATCATGCCGGTCATCAGCTATTTCGCGGTCTTTGGGCTTATGCCCCGGAGCCGCGTGGCGCTTTTCCTGGCCGTGACCGCCGCAGGCCTCATTCTGGCTGGCTCGGCTTTGTTGGCGCGGCGGCAGGCCCTGTTAGCTGATTAGTGTTGGCTGATTAGACCTGTTGCTGATTAGAACCTGTTGGCTGATTAAACGGGGAGAGCTTCAATGACCGAGAAGCACGCAGAGAAGAACGTGGTCATCATCGGAGGCGGCATCGCTGGTTTGACGGCTGCTGCGTATCTTTCGCGCGCCGGGATGGATGTACATCTCTTCGAGCGGCACACGCAGCCCGGAGGATACATCTCTTCTTTCTCACGCCGGGGGTTCACCTTTCCAGCCGGCCCCACCTCTTTCGGCTCGAACGGCATTGTCTTTCCGATCCTGGAGGAACTCGGGCTGCGCGAGAAGTGCCGGTTTATTCCGGCCTCGCGCCAGTTGAACTGGAACCGCCATGATAACTGCCATGATCTATTGCTTCATTCTCCGGCTCAAGTGTGCGACGAACTGAGCGCGATCTTCCCTCACGAGAGGCGTAGCCTGCGCCGCTATTTCCGCTGGGTTGAGACCGGCGGGCGCGGGTTTCGCGGCTTGTTCGAGAGCGGGCTGATGTTCAGCGGCGGCAAGGGCGCACTCGGGCAGGGTCTGCGGTTGTGGCTCCATAACCCGCTCTTCCCATGGGCGATGGCTGTTGCCCGCGGTCGGACCAATCGCAGTCTGCATGCCCGCTATTTCAGGGATCCCGAGCTGATCCGGATGCTCGATGGGCTTGGCTATCCGGTGATGACCGCGGCAACCACGTTGGGGATGTGGGTTTCGTACTTCCAGGATTACCACAGGCCCCTCGGAGGAATGCAGACCATCGCCGACGTGTTTGCTCAGTCCGTCCGCGAACATGGCGGACATATTCACCTTGGACAGGGCGTACGGCGGATCCTGATCGACCACGGAACGGCGGCGGGTGTCCGGTTGACGGACGAAACCGAGATACGCGCCCGCTGGGTGGTTAGTGCCGCGGATATGCGCAGCACCTTTTTGGATATGATTGGTCGCGAACATCTGCTGCCGAGCTTGATTACGAAACTGGAACGCGGCAGGCCGTCCGAGTCGATCTTCGCTGTCTATCTGGGGCTGGATGACAGTGCTGAGATGGCTGCAAGTCTCGGCCGTTTTCAGGCCGATCACATTTTCTTTCGTTGTGCAGATGGGGAGTACTTGCAGGCCGTGCTGCTCAGCAAGGACAATCCTTCCATTGTTCCGCCGGGTCGTCACGCCTTGTGGTTGGGCCGGTTTGCTTCGTGCGAACCATGGCATGATCTAGAGGGCGCGGCATACCGGCAGCGTAAAGAGGATGAGGCGCAGGATCTCATCCGCCGCGGCGAGGAATTGGTTCCCGGCCTGAGCCGGCACATTGAGGTCATGGAGACCGCCTCCCCCTTGACGTTCGAGCGGTACACCGGCAACTGGCGCGGTGCCAGCGCAGGCTGGAATTGGGACCCCGCCGACAACCCGCAGATCAAACCAGCTACAGATGTAGAACTAAAGAACTTCTACTGCGCGGGTCACTGGACGTATTCCCCCGGTGGCGTGCCGTCGGCCATGATCACCGCCTGGTACATTGCGCAGGAAATCCTCCATCATTGGCACATGAACCCTGCATCTATATCCCCGTAGCATGGGCGGTGTGCAGGGTTGCCTTGCATCCGCTGCGCGCCAGTTTTTCCGCGACCAGGGTATTGACGGTCCTGGGCAGGTTCGAAGCGCCGGGATGATAGACCATAAAGACGGCTTTTGGACTGTCGGCCTTCCCGACGATCACTGGCGCTGCCGCCCTTCCTCTGAACGAACACGGTCGCCCACACGAGGAAGGCCAGCGAGAAGATCACCGCCAGGATTCCGGTTACAAGAAGGTTGGGAATGATTGTCATGGCTGGCTCGCCTGCCAAGATACGGAAAAATGCCGACCCGGGCCCAGGCGCGGATCGCCGTCCAATCCCGCAGGTCGCTGGCCGGGGCCTGGTGGAGAGGGCTGGCCGGCAGCATGGTCAGCAAGTTGTGGGGGAAGCGTAGCTTCGCCGGATCGAGTTTGCCACCAAACAGCTCGAGCGCAATGGGCTTTAGCCAGGGGTACTTGGCCAGTTCCTGCTCGAGCATTGCGCGCGCCCCCTGCCACTCCTGCTCATCGGTAAGGTTTTGCGGTGGCCGCAGTCTTAGAAGCAGGGATATCCCCAGGGGGCAGGTTATTCTGCACGAACCTAACCTCCTGCCAAATCTGGTTAATACGGGCATGATACTTTTAGGCCAGATATGAACTCAAAATCCTTCACATTCCGGGTCGCCAATGGAGTTTTGAGAACAAGCGCAGTGGCCGCAATTATAGCATCAAACGGGGTCAGGCCCTGGGAACGACGGTATTTAGAAAGTAATAAGCCAGCCTCCCGGGCAATATTTGGCGTTACCTCCACAGTCTCCAACAGCGTCAAGAGCATCTCGATTTGTGCCCGTTCATCGTCAGTCACCCGCTCATCGTCAGTCACCCGCTCACCCGCGAACAATTCCGTGTGAGTGATGGTGCTTATGATTCCCTCAAGAACACCTTCTTCCAATCCCTTGAGGTACACCGTAGCGGCTCCAAAGCCCCTCAGATGGTCTATGATGATGCTGGTGTCAATGACAGTTCTACTCAATGCCCAGCCTCCCAAACCTGGTATCGTCGGAATGCCTTAAATCTTTTAAATCAAGGTCCCTATCCTTCCAGATTCCTGCTGTTTGCTCTATTACTCCACCTTTTACTTCTTTCCCCTCTACTACTTCCGCCACCAACCGGTTTCCCTCTCGAAAGACCGAAAGGTAATCCCCACTATGAATCCGCAATGCCTTTCTCAAATTTGCCGGGATGGTCACCTGACCCTTTGCTGTCACCTTAGTTATCTGTCGTTCCATAAGAAGCATCTCCTGTGTAAGAATTTCTTACTGGTATTATACCACAAGTCCGGCCCCCTGGGAACTTCCCACGTCTTGTGGAACCAAGTGCTCAACGTCGGACATCTCCTGCCTCTGGTTCCCTCACCATTTCTAACCCCGGCTCCATAAGACAAATAACTGTACCGGAAAAAGAGGCAACCATGCGGGTCACCTTTATATTCAACCGCAGGTCTGGCCGAAACTCCTCCCCCAGGAGACAGGCCACCTCCGCCGCCAGGGGCTGACCCTGGTCCACCTGCGGGGCCAATATGGCGGCCAGTGTCCGCCGGAGATAACCCAGGGTGTCGCCAAGAGTATCGAGCACCCGGATGGCATTGGGATCGTGGGGGTTGTCTTTCTCCCTGATCAAGTAGAGGCGCTCCCCCTCATGCAGGTGCTGGAGATGAAAAAGCCGCCCTTCATGGTTCACCCCGACCACCCGGGTAAGGAAGCTCGTCGCCCGCCGGTGGAAACCAGCCACCTCTTCCGCGCGTTCCCCGAGGGCTGCGCCAAGGAGGAGCGGCACGGTGGGATTCCCATCCGAGGCACCGAAGCGATGGGAAAGCTCAGCCGCCGCATTGACCAGGTGTTCCTCCGCCACCAGGGCCCGCAATACGGCCACCTGCCCCCGCCGGACCTCGGGCAAAACGCCGAGAATTTCCAATCCTGCCATCAAGGCCCCCCGCCACAGGAAGAAAACCCCTTGCAGCAGGAAAGGGAGGCCTGGATCGTCCTCCAACCGCGCCCAAATTTCTGGATGCCGGGTAATCAGTTCGGTTATAAGCATCTTCATTAGCGCACCTCCTCAGAAGACTTCGCGCCAATTTCCACCAGGACCAGGGAGGATCCAGCCTCCCGTACTGCCCATTTCTTGAGAACACCGCAACCGCTTTGCAGAAATTTTATCGGTATGCATATCCATTATACATTCGGCATGTGACAGGTACGGTCACTTTGGGTTTTAGCCAGAGATGAGATGTTGCCATTCATCCCAATCCGGCTCAGGGATTTTCTCTCTTAACCTTATCTCGCGCACCCCACATCAATGTACTGAGCCAGCAGGAATTCGTCCTCGAGTGCCTCATGAAGCCTGGTCGGATGAACCGTCGCTGGGAAGGCGCAAATCTGTTCCCGCCCATCTTAAAAAAGCTTACCAAAGAAACAGGCATAAATCATTCTTTTCCAACGCCTTTCAATTGGAACCACGCTGCCAGAAAAACCAACCCCAACACCAGTAATATCCCGCGAATTAGTTCCTCGCTGCCCATTCTCTCCTCCAGGACGAGGAATATGGCAAGGCTGGAAATGCGCCCGAGGTTTAACGGGATCTCTCTGACTACGATATACTCAAGGCGCAAGACAGAGGAATCGGGATCATTGCCGATGGCCTGGAAGGACAACGAGCTTGAGGGGATGGACCATAAAGGGTTAAAGACCGCGTTGATCACCCCAAAAACCAGAATCCCCTGGATAGTCCTGCTGAAGGCCAAAACAAACGTGGCTAATGCCAGCATGATCGCCCCCACAAAGGAGTAAACAATTCTTTTTTCCGGCTGAAGATTCTTTCCAACAATATAAAAAGAGAGCAGCCCCAAGGTGGAAGTAAGGAAAGAATAGCCCCCCAAACTGAGTTCACTCCTGGTGTTGATAAAGACCAGGAGGTTGACGATAAAAACGAAGATCCCATCCCGTAACCCTAAAATTCCCATCGCGGCCATGATGCGGCGCCAATCCCGGTTCTTCGTGGCAAGCACCTTGAAAAAGCGATAGTCCTGGCGGGGAGCAGGCATAGCCAGGACCAGGCTGGCCACGCCACTGAAGACAAGCAAGGATGTGCTTATCAAAAAAATAACCCTGTATCCCATCATTTCCTTGAAAGCAACGATCACCCATCCCGAGAAAAGAGGGGCGGCCATCCCGATCAGCGAACCGATCAGGCCGTTTAAGCCATAAAAAAGATCCCGATTTTTGTTGTCGGTGGTATCATAAGTTAATACGTGATAAGCCAGGGCTGTTGAACTTATCGCAGCACCCATCAGCATTCCAAAAACAAACAGATAATTGATGACCTTTTCCTTAAGAGCCAGTATAGCCAGATAAAAAATGCTGTAGAACATCATCCCCAGGATCAGGCACAGGATGCTGTTCTTTTTTTTGGCCAACCAGCCCCAAACAGGAAAGGCAAGCAGTACCGTGCTAAAGACAAAAAGATTGTACAGGGCGATGATCCTCATTTGAGGGTGGAGTTTCCAAAGATAAATGTTGACAAACAAACCGGCAAGTCCATTGCCCAGATTAAAAAGACCCTGAACATATAACAGCCACCTGGCTTCCCGGGACAGGACTGCGTCATTCATCAAACCCTGGGCTTGGTGCCCCTGAATAAACCGCGAAAAGATTTTCACCTGTGCAGATCGCGCTCCTGAAACGTTCCAGCTAGAACTTGCCTAGGATCGCCTGAAGTCTCCCAACAAGGCAATCTCTGGCTTCTAAAAGCAAGGTCTCCGCCTCTTCCCGGCTCTTACCCGCCACCGAAACATACAGCTTTATTTTCGACTCGGTGCCCGACGGTCGAACCTGAAGAAACCCCCCGTCGACAAGATGGTAATGCAGGACATCCGACTGCGAGAGAACAAGGCCGTACTCCTCTCCCGTAACAAGATCGCGACCCCTTCCCACCAGGTAGTCGTCCACCCTGATAACCGGCAACCCCGACCAGCCGTCCTCTAATTGATCACGGAGTTGTTCCATAATGAGCTGGATCTTCTCCTGGCCCACCCTGCCCTCAAAGGTAATGGACCGCAAGTCTTCCAGAAAATAGCCGTGGCGCTCGTACAGAGTTTCCAGCACCCGGCCGAGGGTAAGCTTCCGGGACTTGTAATAAGCAACCGCCTCGGCCACCAACGCAGCAGCAATCACCGCATCCTTGTCCCGGACAAAGGTGCCGGCCAAGTAGCCGTAGCTTTCTTCAAATCCAAAGAAGAAGGTTTTTTCGCCAGTAGCCTCATACTCCGCAATCTTTTCGCCAATGAATTTGAAACCGGTAAGGGTCTCCACCACTTCAATTCCATACTGGCGGGCCACCGCCCGAACCATGTTTGAAGTGGCAATGGTTTTGACTATCACGCCGTTGGCCGGAAGGTCTCCCTGTTCCGCCCGCCTGGCGAGGATGTAGTCGGCCAAAAGAACCCCAATCTGGTTGCCGGTGAGTAACCGGTAGCTTCCGTCCTCCTCCCGGCAGGCCACGCCCAGCCGGTCCGCGTCGGGGTCGGTGGCCATGATCACATCAGCTTGTTCTTTCTCCGCCAGCTCCAGCGCCAGGCGAAAGGCGTCCGGAGCCTCCGGGTTTGGGTACCGCACGGTGGGAAATTCACCGTCAGGCGCCTCCTGTTCAGGAACCACCAGCACTTTCCGGAAGCCCAACTCGGCCAGAACCCGGCGCACCATCATGTTTCCCGCCCCGTGAAGCGGAGAGTAGACAACTTTACACGAATCATCCATCCGGGCAATTACGCCAGGCCGGAGCGCGAGTCCTTTCACCAGTTTCACGTACTTGCGGTCAATCTCCTCGCCGATCGATACCAGTAATCCTTTGGCCACCGCCTGCTGGCGCTCCATGGGAACAACCCGGGTAATATCGGCCACGGCCTGAATTCGGGTGGTGATTGCTCTGGCCCGGCAAGGAGTAACCTGCCCGCCATCCTCCCAGTAAACCTTGTATCCATTGTATCCGCGCGGGTTATGGCTGGCGGTGATCACCACCCCTGCCACGGCTCTCAGTTCCCGTACGGCGAATGACAACACTGGCGTGGGACGGAGGCTCTCGAACAGATAAGCCTTGATCCCCACCGTGCATAACACCAGGGCGGCCTCCTCCGCCAACTCGGGAGAAAGACGGCGGGAGTCGTGGGCAATGACAACACCACGGGCCATGGCCTCCATGCCAAAGCCGGCGATGTAACCAGCCAGGCCCTGCGTGGCCCGGCGTACGGTATAGCGGTTGATCCGGTTGGTGCCAGCGCCGATTAACCCGCGCAAGCCGCCAGTGCCAAACTCGAGGTCCCGGTAAAAGCGATCTTCGATCTCGCCCTCGTTAGCGGCGATGCTCCATAGTTCTTTCCGCGTGAGAGCGTCAAAGTAGGGGTTCTCCACCCAAAACCTGTACGTTTCTTTATACAACGAAGCCACTTCTCCTTCGACCGTTAAACCCGGATGACCACTAAAATTGGATGTCGGACAGCCGCATGGCGGCCACGCCGATCACGGTATCGGCACCCCCGTAGTAAACATAAATATCGTCGCCCTTGACGGCATAGCCATTGCTGAAGATTACATTGGGCACGAACCCGACTCTTTCCCACTCCAGTTCGGGTTCAATAACCGGCTCGACCTGGCGGGTCAGGACCTTGGCCGGGTTATGCAAATCCAGCAGAGCACAGCCAAGCCGGTAGCTGTTATCCGCTTTGCGAGCGGCATGGTAGATCAGGAACCAGCCGTCCCTGGTCTTGATCGGCGGACCGGCAATGCCCACCCGGCCGTCCTGCCAGGTATTCTCCACCGGCGAGAGGACAATCTGATGGCCGGTCCAGGTCGCCAGATCGTCGGAGTAGGCGAGCCAGATATGCGGGTAGCGCCGGTGCAGCAAAGCGTAACGGCCGTTAATCTTTTCCGGGAAGAGGGAGGCATCCTTATTGGGTTCCGCCAGCACCACGCCATGCCGTTCCCACTCAATCAAGTTTTTAGAGGTTGCCCGGCAAATCCGGTAATCACCGTCAAATCGTCCCCCAAAGCCGGTATAGGTCAGGTGATAGGTGTCGCCAATCTTTACCAGGCGGCCATCCTCAGCTCCGCGCAGTTCCTGGGGCGCCGCCCCGGGGGAGAAGATGGGCTTGTCCAGACGGGTGAAGTTCACGCCATCCTTGGATACGGCGTACCCGATACTGTTCATATACGGGCCATAGCGAGCATGGCACCCGATGTCGGTGGCCCGGTAGAGCAGATGGAAGAGACCCTGATCATAGATCGCCGCGGCGTTGAAAACGGCGGCCCGTTCCCACGGGTTCTCCAGGCGGGGAACGAGAATGGGCCTGTTGCTCAATCGTTCAAGTTTAATCATGATTACCTCCTTCCCGGGTGGCGAAATGCAGGACCGTGGCCCTGTCGACGGCGGCGACACCCAGGGTGGTGTCGGCCGCCCCGTAATAAACGTAGTAAGCGCCATCTTTCTCCACCGAGCCGCAACTGAAGACCACGTTGGGCACCAGTCCGTAGCGCTCCCACTCCAGTTCTGGTTCGAGAACCGGCTGCGCCTGCCGGAACAGTACCCTGGTGGGATCCTCGAGGTCCAGCACAGCACCACCAAGCCGATAGACATTGTTCTCGTCCACGCCGTGATAGAAGAGCAACCAGCCCAGCCCTTCTATTTTATGAGGCGGACCGGCAATACCGATCTTCTTGGCCTCCCAGGTGCCAGGAACCGGTTGCATGATCACCTGGTGATTCCTCCAGGTTTCCAGGTCGTCGGAAAAGGCGATCCAGATATCCGGAAAGCGCCGATGCAGCAGGGCATACTTTCCGCCAATGGTTTCGGGGAACAGAGCGGCATCCTTGTTGGGCTCATCCAGAAGCACCTTGTGACCCTCCCAGTCGATCAGGTTCCTGGACCAACAGATGGCCGGGCGGATATCCACCCAGGACCGCCCGCCAAAGGCGGTGTACACCATATAGTAGGTGTCGCCGATCCTGGTGATCCGGGGATCCTCGACACCCCAGGCCTCTTGGGAGCCCCATCCCATCAGGGCGGGCTTGTCGAAGCGGGCAAAGTCTACCCCATCTCGGCTTACCGCCAGGCCGATGGAAGAGACGAACTTTTGCGCCTCTTCGGGCTGCCGGGTATTCAGTGTAAAGCAGTTGTTTGAGGCACGATAAAACAGGTAAAACAGCCCGTTTTCATAGATGGCGCCAGCGTTGAACACGGCCTGCTTCTCCCATTCGTGAGCCCAGATGGGCCCCAAAATGGGCTTATCGATCAGTCGTTTCAGTCGAATCATCATTTGACCCCTTCCACTCTGTTATCTCTGTCATTGCCGAATCCCAGCGGCGAATCAGCTTCAAGCGCTGCCCATCCGGCGCCTCCAGGAGCTTCCACTGCCTGGCGGGAACCAGCACAAGTGCATCCAGTACCGAAGAACGGGTCAGATCCTTTCCATCGCCGATCAGACGGACGCGGTGCGGACCTGCCTCCAGTTTTACCGGCAGGCCAGTAACCCGGTCAAGCCACAAGTAGTCCCGGTCGGGGCTAACCGCCTCCGAAATCAAGATTGGTTCCATATCGTCAATCGATACACTCACCGCCACATCTTCCGGCCCCTGGCGGCGTTCAGCCACCAGGGCAGTCTGTACCGGGGGTTCCAGCACAAACTCCAGCGGGGCCAGGTTCTGAGCAGTATCGGGATCCAGGCCGGTCCAGTCCATAAAGCCGCCCCCGGTGGCGCCCCGTCCCACCTCGATGCCAACTTGCTTACCAGGCTCTGGCTTTAGGAAGCCCAGCGAATCCAACGGGATGGCCGCCTCATAAACGCAGCCACCCTCCTGCTTCTGCCAGGCCAGCTTGCCTCCCGGCAGGAAAAAACTGCTTCGCCAATCCCAGATCTGGGGCCCGTTGGGGGTTTGAGCGAGGGTGAATTTCACGTCGACCCGGTTCCCGTCGCCCCGGGTATCCATATAAACCCAGAGAGCATCCCCTCGCCAGACGCCCGGCCCTATATCGAGCTGGTTATGTTCGGGGTCCCGCACCTCGGCGGCCAGGTACAGGTACTTGTCGTCCCACATGATGCGGAAGCAGAAACTATCCTTCTCAGGCCCAAGCCAGTTGGCGCCGCCACGAAGCAGGTTCTCCCTCTTGTTTACCGCCAGCGGCGGGACCTTCGCCCAGTCATCCAGCTTTCCGTCAATGGTAACAGATCCGGGGGCCTTCACAGCCGGAATCGACCGGATCTTGGCGGGGACAGGAGCGGCCTGCCGCAGGTGGGCCAGGTACAGGTAATACTCACCATCCTCGGCCACCGGCAGAGGCATTTCGACCGCATCACCAGGCGCCAGAGCGTAGTAACGGCCATTAGAGAAATTCGCCTCGCCGGTCCAGTCACGCCGCCCATACTGGGGCTGGCCAGCCACAGGATGCCCGTCCTCCACTTCCATCACCGAAGCAAAAGAGCGCACAATTTCCCTGTACCGTAAGTAGCGGGAAGCGAGCGGGTGATCAACCAGGGGTAACAAGGCCATCAGCGCTTCAATAGTCGACTCGGCCCCGGCATTCCGGTTCACCATCAGGTCGTTGGCGCCATTAATCCCATCGTAGCCCCTCCCGGTCTCCGAATCGTACATGGCGAACTGGGCCATGTTGTTGCCAAAGAACCAGGAAGCGGCCAGGCCAGCATAGCGGGCGTATTCCTCATGACCGGTTGCCAGGTACAGTTCCCAAAAACCCTGGCTCAGCATGGAAGTCCCATAGGCTATTTGCCCTTTCCGGTTAAAGGTCACAGCCATTTCATTGAGCAGGTCGGTACCCAACAAGTAGGTGAAAAACCAATCGGCCTCCTGCTGCGCCGACTTCACCCATTCCAGGCGCTTCAGAAGCCGCCCCGCCCTGGCCAGGGCGGCTACCTGATGGCTCCCCCAGGCGTGCCAGAGAGCGGTTGAGGCTGTACTACTCGGGTGTGCCCCAAAGGGGTACTCCTGGAAAGTACCCAGTTGGTAGGCGGCGACCCCTTCAGCAAGTTTGCCCATGAGAGCGGCCGTCTGCCGGTTAGGTTCCGCTTCATAGAAAGCCGCCAGACCCAGGACCGCCAGGGCCGACAGATCGGATCCATTGCCCAGTAACCACGCCGGGACTTTAACTCCGTGCACGACGTCCCACTCTCCGTAGCGGGAGAGCTTGGAAATCAACGCCCGTTCGCCCTTCAAATAAGCTGCTCGCAATACTTTGGCATAGGCAGGGTCTTGCCCTTTAAACACCAGGCAGGCGGTCGCCAGCGCCCACTGGCCGCGCGCCGCCCACCAACTCCAACTCTTGAAGCTGGTTATGCCACTTTTGTTAATCGTACCCTTCCGGTCGGTGACGAAGTTATAGTACTCCCCATCCCCGGCCTGCATGTACATAACAAAGTTCAGGAGCCGCCGGGCCTGCTCCAAAGCCCGCTTATCGCCGTAGCGCTTGAAGTACTCCACGTATACAATAGCAGCGCGGGCCACGTCATCCACGCAAGCGATCCCCTCACCGCCGGCGTCAACCCACTGGTACTTGGGGGATTCGGAATAAATATGAACGATCGCCATTTCCCGGCCGCTTACAGTGATGGGCTCGGTGAGGAAATTCAAGTGAGTCAGGTTGATCAGCCCGTACACTCCTGCACTCCCCCCCGTAGAGATCGCTACAACCACCAGAACAGCTAACAATAATGGAGAAGCGAATAATCGCCGCATATAATCCCTGATCCCCCTTTAACCTTTGGTGGCCCCCATGTTCAGCCCTTCAATGAAGTAGCGCTGGGCAGCGAAGAAGAGGACGAGGATCGGAAGGGCAAGAAGCACCGACATGGCCATCATGTAGTTCCACATGGGGGCTTCCTTGGATAGCGATTGTTCGAAAAACTTGAGGCCAAGCATGACCGGGAACTTCTCCATGGAATTCAGGTAAATCAGAGGAGCCTGCAAGTTGTTCCAGTTGCCCTGGAAAACAAAAACAGCGATCGCCAGCATGGCCGGCCGGATCATGGGGAGCATCACAAGCCAGTAAATCTGGGCCACATTGGCGCCGTCGATGATCGCCGCCTCTTCCATCTCTTTTGGAATAGTCAATAGAAATTGCCGCATCATGAAAATGTAGGCCGGCCCCCAGGCGAACCAGGCACCCACGGTCAAGGGATCGAAAGTATCAAGTAATCCCAGGTTTCGCCAGATGAGGAAGCTCGGGATCAGGGTTACCGCCCCGGGCAGCATCATGGTGGCCAAAAGGATGACGAACAGGACGTCGCGGCCAGGGAACCGCCACCGGGCAAACCCATACGCCACCAGCGAGGCGGTGAATAGTTCAGCCACCATCGCCAAAACCGTAATGAAGATCGTGTTAAACAGGAATCGGCCAAAAGGAAGCATCTTCCAGGCATCAATATAATTGCGCCATACAGGCGGCTTCGGCAGCCACTGGGGCGGATAGATAAAAAGGGCGTCCGGACCTTTTAACGAAGTGGAGAGCATCCACAAGAGCGGAACTACCACGATGGCGCCGCCCAATCCAAGCAGGAAAAAGATTATGGAGTTCTTGAAAAAGTTCCGGGCAACTTTGTTCAACGGCTCAATCTCCCTTCTTCTCGCCTTCATAATAGACCCAGACGGGCGAAGATTTAAATACCACAAGCGTCAGAAGCAGGATCAGCACCAGGAGGAACCAGGCGATGGCCGTGGCGTAGCCCATCTTGAACTGAGTGAAGCCCTGCTGGTAAATGTAGACGCTCAAGAAGGTGCCGACGCCGCCCGGCGTAGTGATGAAGAGAGGAGCGGTAAAGTTTTGCATGGCGCCGATCATCCCCATGACGAGAGTATAGAAGAGAGCCGGGCTGATCATGGGCACGGTAATCTTCCAGAAGCGGGTCCAGCCAGGGGCGCCGTCGACCCGGGCGGCCTCATGCAGTTCCTTGGGGACATTCTTGAGAGCCGCCAGCAAAATCACCGTGTTCGCGCCAAAGACGCCCCAGAAGCTCATAATGATAAAAGAAGGCAGCACCAGTTTCTCATCGGAGAACCAGGTCAAAGGAGCTATATTCAGGAGCCGGTAAACAGGGCCTAAAACTGTATTGATCAGGCCTTGACCGGCAAACATCCAGCGCCAGAGGAGCGCCGTGGCGGCCGCAGGCAGCACCGCCGGCACGTAATAAAGAGTCCGCCAAAAACCGACCCCCCGGATATTCCGAGACAGTAACGTGGCGGTGGCTAGAGCGCCAGCCATTCCCAGCGGAACGCTAAGGAAAGAGTAGCCCAGGGTGAGGCGCACCGACGGCCAGAAACGGGGATCCCCAAAAAACATGGTCTTAAAATTGCCAGGGCCAATCCAGCGGGGAGACTGCAACACATCATACTCATTGAACATCAGGTAAAACGACGCCAAAATAGGATAAGCCTGCCAGATGATGAGACCAAGCAACCAGGGCAAGATCAGGGCATAGCCCACCGCAGCCTCCCGGCGGACCTTCAGAAGCCTGAGCCCTTTATAAGTCCCGTACATCAAGGCAATCATGGTGGCACCCACCAGACTCCAGCGCACCAGCGTCCCCAAATATGGTGAAAACACAGCTTTCCCTCCTCTAATCAAAGGGAACATGGCATCTTTTTCTTCCTGCCTACTCCCACCCTGGCTCCAGGATTTTAAAACAGAAAGAGGGGCCATCATTCCGCAGGGAATGGTTGGCCCCTGCTTTCATAATAGATCTTTACCTGGGAAGAAGAGCTTCCAACTTGGGCCGGGCAGCCTTCGCCAGGTCAGCGGCAGCGCCCTTCTTGCTGAAAAGTGGGTCCTGAACCTGCTCCCAAAAGATGGTATCCCACTCGGGATGTCTCGGGATGATGCGAAAGGCACGCATATCACTGGCAGCCTTGATGATCGTGTCGGCGGCCTTCTCCTTGCGAGGTTCGGCCTTCACCAGATGCGCCTTGGTAGCCAGGGATTTGCGGGGAGCCACGATCTTCCAGTTATGGATTCCCTCAGTCAGTTCAACCAGAGCATCATAGGCTTCCTGAGGATGCTTGGTCTGAGCTGAAATCACCGTGGAAGCGCTCCAGGCGAAAGTAGCACGATTTTTGGGCCCTTTTGGCACCAAAGCCACACCTGCATCCAGCCCGGGGACCCGGTCGAGATCGTCGGCAGCACCACCAAAGAACATGGCGACCTTCCCCTTCTTGAACATCTCAGAGAAACCCTGTTCGTTCACCACATTACGGGGTGGAGCAACCTCGGGGTTGTAGATGATCTTGCCGTAGAAATCCAATGCCTTGATCGCCTCGGGAGAATCGATCGGCGAGGATTTGAGATCGGGTGAAATCACCTCGCCGCCCGCCTGCCAGATAAACATGTGGATTGGCGGCCAACCGTTCACCGTAACACCATACTGGCCCTTGTTTGGGTCGGTCAGCTTTTTCGCGGCGTTATAGAAATCATCCCACGTCCAGGCGTCGGTAGGCTCCGCTACGCCAGCTTTCTTGAACAAATCTTTGTTATAGTACAAGATTACAGGCTGAGCAATCCAGGGCAGGCCGTAGGTCCTACCCCTAAACTGAGCTGACTCGAGAACAGCCGGGAAGTAATCGTCCATTTTGGCGGCTGGGCGCCGGTCGGTTTTCAGTCGGTCAGTCAAATTAAGTAAGGCACCCTTGGAAGCATACGGAACGACATACTCCTGAGAGAGCCAGAACAGATCCGGAGCAGTGTTGCCGACGATCATCGTCTGGATCTTGGTATAGTAGTCAGCAGGGATGGGTTCCGAGACAATCTGAAAGGTGGTGGCCCTGGCATTGATCTTGTCGATCACCGCCTGCAATTCCTTGGCCTCATCGACACCCGCCCAGGTGGCCAACCGGATCTTGACCTTGGCTTTCGAAGCAGGCTGCTGGCCCGCCCTTGCGGGTTGGGTGTCAAGTGTGCAAGTGGTGAGCATAAAGCCGAGACTGATCAACAACACAAACAAACCGAAAATCCGTTTCATTGTTTTCACCCCTCATGTTGCTTTTCCAGCTAGCATTGACCCCTTTTTTCCGCGACGCCCTTAAATGATTACAGTTTTCCGCCTCCAAGCAAATCCTTGATACGCACGTATTCCCCCCTTTCAAGATGACCTGTCTCCCCGGCAACCACATGACCGCCGGATCACCAATTGGGTGGATACCTCGATCTTTACCGGAGGTTCATCAGGGCTTTCAATGAGTTCGAGGAAGTGGTGGCCTGCCTGGTTCCCCAGTTTCTCCTTGAATACGGAGGCGGTAGTCAATGGAGGATCACTGTAAGCAGACCAGATAACATCATCGAAGCCGGCCACGGCTATGTCTTCAGGTACCTGGAGGCCAGCCTCATGAATAGCCTTCATGGCTCCAATAGCCATAGCGTCGTTCACGGCAAAAACAGCAGTAGGCCGTGCCTCCCCCCCAAGGATGGAAATCATGCCAGAGTATCCGGTCTCAATGGTAGTAGCCGGCATGAAAAGCGGCTTGAGAGATGGATCTATACCGTTCTGCCGCAAAGCCGTCTCGTATCCATCAAGTCTTTCTCTGGTACTTGCCCAGCCAGACGCCCCCCCTAAAAAAGCGATCTTCTTATGTCCATGTTCTATTAAATGTTCCACCACTTCAAAAGCCCCACCGAGATTATCGATGGAGATAGAACTTATCTTCGTGCCGGGCAAACTATTATCCACTAACACCACTGGATATCCAGCCTCTTTTATCGCCAGGATTGTCGCCACATTGATATCCGGGCCGGCAAAGATAAAACCGTCGGCTTTTTGCTCCCTGGCTATCTTCCACACCTGGCCGTTCTCCTCTTCATTGTTGTGCCCCACCAAAATAACATGATAGCTGTTTTTGGCCAGTTCCGCCTGGATTCCTTGCAAAATCGACGGATAGAAAGGATCGGCGGAATTGGCGTGTTTGGCCTCCACCACGAAAGCGGCGATCTTTGTCTTTTTAGTAATTAAGCTCCTGGCGCTGATATTGGGCAAATAATCCATTTCTTTGGCGGCATGAAGGATCTTTGCCCGCAGTTCGGTGCTCACACCGGGTAACCCATTCAAGGCGCGGGAAATTGTGGCGGTAGAAGTCCCAACTTTTTTGGCTATCTCGGCAATTGTCACAGACATGTTGATCACGAACCTTATTGTAATTTATGCGTAATCGATTGCGTATATATTTCGTTACCAAAGTAAGGATCCCTGCTTCTCACGAAAAATTTTCCGCAAACAAAAACGCCCCCACGGACCTGGAGACGTGTTGCTACACGGCCCAGTCTTCGTACTTATTGCAAACCTTCGAAAAGCATGCGATTCGAGCCGCCAATCATTCGCCCTCTTATTGGCTGACTTTTCTTCCACACTCACCCCAAGGTCCTTTAATACCTCTGGGATCTTGCCAACATCATCAGCCAGTTCGGCAAAGTGAAGCAACTCCGGGATAGCATCCTCGAGTTTCGTGGGGTCAAAGGAACTTTGCATGGCAAGCTATAATCGGTAATCGGCCTCCAGATTATTCCAGAGATCCGGAGATGTTCCAAATGCCTCCGCGAGTTCGATGGCTGTCTCCGGCGTGATCTGCTTGGCGCCCTTGATGATTTCGTCGACCTCCTGCTGCGGCCGTCCCAGAATCTCGGCCAGATCTTTTTGAGTCCACCCGCGAGCATCCAGTTCGCGCTTCAGTATCTGGCCCGGGGACGTGATTCTCGCCGGTATCAAATTCTGAACCTGGCTCATGTCATACCCTCCTTCCCATCACTGATGGTGTCCACCATCAGTGATAATCTTCGATGCCAACAATCAGCAAAAGCCTACCTTGCTCAGTGGAAACCTTTAAGGGCGTCCCCACTCCGAAAGAATTCTCTCAAGATAATGCATTACCGGCCCCTGTTTAAGATACTGATGGGCAAACTGGTTCCGGTAGCTTCTCAGGCAGCCGTAACAGCTTGTGTCCTCATCACAGCCACAGTTGCCGCTGACCCTCTTCTGCGCTGCCTCCAAACATGCCCGGAGGCTTTCCTTCCCTTCCAGCCGGGCCACCAGGCCCGCTCCCCCGGGCACGTTGTCGTAAAGAATGATTGGCGGCGCCGGGTATTGCGCATCACCATACGCTACCGTCGCGTTCAGATCCGTGGAAGGCACCTCCAAAACCTCGGCCGCTCCCTCGACTATTGCATAGGCGAGCGAGAAGGCCAACCACACCGGATCCATCTCTTCCTCCAGCGGTTGCTGAAACTGGAGTTGCAAAACGTCGGTTACAAACTCATGGCCCAGAGATACCTGGTTAAGTGTCCCGTTGCAGTACTGGCCGGCCGGGTTTTTATGCGGCTTTTTACGCTCTCTGAACCCGGCTCCGCACTGCCCGCAGACATAGAAGCCTTCTCCTCGCCGACCTTCGCAGAGTATGACCATATCGCCCGGCGAAACAGTCGTTAAGCTGACGACGCCAAAGTTGATCTTGTCGCCCTCCCTGTCCCTGAAACCCGCAAAGTAGGGGCGGGTGGTAAAGACCCTGGCTGGCCTCCGTCGGGGCTCTTCCGGCTTTTGCAGGTTCGTCATAAAGCCAAACTTCGGGTCCACATATTGAGTAATGACCATTCGTTCACAGCATTCTTCAAATTGCGGGGGTTGCTTTTCATCGCGCCAGGGTTGACGTTCAAACCGGTTATGTATCGCGCATCTGGCGTACCACCAGCGATCCCATTCCTTTTCGGCAACTCTTTTCAGTCCATAAGAAGTCCATTCCTTCTTATTGGCAATCACCTTGCTGGTGGGCGCGAATTCAGAAATTGCAATGCCGAGATCTCTTTGCAGCGAGACTTCAAATGCCTCCTGGCCTTGCTTTGTTCTTTGGGTGTCCAGTTCCACCACATCCACCGGGAAGCCATACTTTGGAATAATCGCCTTGCGGGAGAGAAACGAAAGAGCATCCTCCTCGGCAATGGTCTTCACCCGTGCCCTGGCCCACCCGGCGGTTTTAAAGTCTTCTCTGCCGGCTGCCGTTACCTTGAGGTCCGCAACACTTCGGTAATCACTTGAAACTTCAGCTTCCGCCAGGGAGAACCGGCTTTCGCCACCAGCGATCTTGTCAATCCAGGTCCCGTCCGCCAACCCGACCTGGACAGCCATATCGGGCGGCACAACCGCGCGCAGTGTTTCCTCAAGCTGAGCCTGGTGTTCGCGCAGAAAAACGACGAAGTCAGAAACGCCGGACGGACGAACCAAATCGGCAAAAAGGCCCTCCACCGTCCTGAATCTTTGCGGAAAAGCCCGGAAAAAAGCAGCTAGCGCCGTTGCGGCGATGTGCCGGGTGATGATCTTCTCATTGCGAAGGTTTAAGGCGGGAGGCCGCACCTTGCCGCTCAGCATGCGCTGCGGCTCCGAGAAGTGGTACAGATCATGGGGTCCCCGCCGGCAATAAGTAATGGCAAATCCGGGATATCCCTTGCGGCGTCCGGCCCGCCCGACCCGCTGCGCATAGTTGAACGCTTCCGGGGGCACGTTGCGGAGAAAGATGATATCGAGGTCGCCCAGATCCACGCCCAGCTCAAACGTGGTGGAACAGCTTAAGATATGAATTCTGCCCTCTCTGAACTCTTTCTGAAACTCCAGGGCTTTTTCCTTATCAAGTTGCGCCGTGTGTTCCTCCACCCGCATCGTGCCTGGCAGATTCTCTTCATACAGAAGCCGGTAATGATTGGGTTCCAGATCTTTCCGGTCTACTTGCTTGAGCCTGCCAGGGCAACGATGCCTGGAGCAGACGCCGCGGACAGAGACCGTCTGAAGGCGGCCACAGGTCTCGCACTGAAAGAGCGGGCTGCCGGCTGTGATGAGATGAAGCCTCCACCAGTCGGGATTCAACCTCCGAGCATCGTCCACGGAGATGAGCAAACGCTCGGGGGGTGAAGGGGCATGTTCGTCACCCCGCTGGATGGCATCCCAAACCTCCCTTAAGGCGGCCATCGCCTGTGCAACCGCTTCTTGCTCTGAAAGATCCCCCCGCATTCTCATGAGAAGTTTGGCCAGGAAATGGGCCCTTCTTCCTGTCTGGCCATCCCAGACCCGTACACCTTTGTCCGCCGCACCGATTCGGACGCGCGTTTGAGAAGCCTGGAGGCCAAGATCACTCCATAAAACCGAAACCCCATCCTCCGTTCGCAGTTCAACCCCTTTGTTCGATCTCAGGGAATCCAAGAGAATAAATACCAGGTCGCCTGCTTCCTGTGCGGTCAGCGACCAGGGGGACATCATAAAGATTTCAGGGATCCGAAACCACCTCGGCCATCTAACCGCCCAGCGAACCACTCCCACTCCCTCCAGGGAGATCCTGGGCTCGTCGGTCAGGAACTCCCGGTACAGGCTAAGCCACGCCGCGCGCCGCAACTCCAGGTCGCCAATGGCAGGCGGATAGACGCCTTTCTCTTTGAAAAGGTCGCGCAGACCTATCACCAGTTCCCGCAAGGAGAGGCCTTCCGCCGTATATGGGATGAGCTTTTGGGCGGCCTTGAGAAGCAGGTTTCGACTCAATACATCTTTATACGAAGCTTCAAGGTACCAGGCAAAAAATGCCGCTTCCTGCCGCCCGTCGGCAAAGGCAAGCACCTTCTTCCGTTCATCGGGAATCTCCTGGTAAAGTGTCGTGGCGATGACCGCCTGGGGGCCGTCCGCGCCATAAACCACCTCCCGGACCGGATCATGACCGGCGGCATGGTACCCGCAAACGCCACATCTGGCCAGTTGGTCCGGCCTATCCTCGTCCTCGGGAGGGGGTTCCTTGACTACCTGGATTACGGCATCGTGTCCACACTGCAGCTCGCTTTTGCTTATTTCGCCACATCGGACGCAAAGCCGGAAGATTTCTTTCTTGCCATTCTTCGGCGAGCGATCCTCTTCATCCGATTCCTCGTCTTCTTCCCCATCTTCCAGCGGCCGGAAAAAAGTCGCACCAAATTTCAGGTCACCAGGATCACGAATCGCCTCCACTAATTTGCCATCCTTAATTCTGCCCACCAAATAATGCTGCCCACATTCTCGACATAGCGCCACTTCAAAGGATGTATGTTCCTCACCTACGGCTTTGCGTTCAAGAAAGACTTCTTTCCGTGGCCAATAAGAGACAAACGCCCCCTCAAGCGATCTTAACAAAAGATGATAGCGCGCGGACAGAAGAGGCGCGTCGGAGCCAGGGTCTTGAGCCCGCACGAGAAGTTCAACCAACCCGCCAAGCGCGGGTACTTGTTCGTCATCCGGCAGGTCGTCGAAGATTCGATTCGCAATTTCCCGAACTGCAACTGGCTTACCCGTAATAAGATTACGGAGATGAGCCGTGCGCCGGTCAAGTTGAAGCAGCCTACTCACAATGCTGAACCGGTCTTCGTTTCCCGACAACTGAATGCCAAGTTGGCTTGCCAGTTTCGCAACAGGAATTTTAGCTTCGGCATCCTGAGCTTCTAAAGCCGGATCTTCAAGCGCTTTTCCAAGCAACTGATAATCTCCTGGATGTAACCTATTAAGGCCAGGTTCAGGAATCGACTGGGTTTCACCAAGAATAACCCCATTTTGACCGAACTTCTCGCCGAATAACTCAGAAGCAAAACCGGCCACCGCTGCTTTATCATCTTCCGCTCCCATCAGCGTGGCGCTTGTGGCAATACACCGGAAAGGCTTTGAACGCCCGCCTTCTTTCAGCCTTTGTTTCAGGCGCCGCAACAGCATCGCCATCTCCATGCCGCGAGAACCACGGTACTGATGAGCCTCGTCCAGCACAAGAAAGGTCCACCACTGAGCCATTCCCTGATCAAAGAGCGGGCTGTCGTCGGGGCGGAGCAACAAATACTCAAGCATTGAATAGTTGGTAAGGAGAACATGGGGCGGCGTACTTCGCATTTCGGAGCGCAATACCGACTCTCCTGGCAGCCGACTTGCCATGTGGTCGCGCGCGTGACGTTCGCCATCGTTTTCATCCCCGGGTGTTTCTCCAATGTATTGCCCGAAAGAAAACCGGAAGGGCGAATTTGCATCTTCAAGCTGTTTACAGATCTTCCCAAGGCGTTCGCGTTGATCATTTGCCAGGGCATTCATCGGGTAAAGGATCAACGCCCGGACACCAGGGCACAGACTACCTTCCATGAATTCCTGATAAAGATGAAGCAAAATGGGGTAAAGAAATGCCTCGGTCTTGCCGCTTCCCGTTCCCGTGGCAACAATCACGTTGTTTCCCTCGAAAACTCCCCGGATGGCCTCTTCCTGGTGACGATAAAGATGCCTATCACCATTTATGGCTTTCAGGAATCCTTCATCCGGGCTTAATCCCAGGAGTGTCTGAAACAGGGTCCGCGGCGTCTGGCTATGTTTGAACACCGGTGTAGCCTCAAGGTACGGCCCTTTGCTCAGGCGTCCCGTCTTCAAGGCAGCTTCAAAAGACGCTCGGAGTTGTGAATCCTTAAAATAGAAGGTGGTCTTGAGGTAACGGCGGTACCTTTCTTCCACCTGCCTCGAAAGCTCTATGTGGTCCATGGTAGCCTCCTCAACGCAACTTTCACCTTCGCCGGGACTTTCATTCTCAACGCAACTCGAACAGGTCATTTTTGTGGTTTGCGATCAAGTGGTTCTTCATCTCCTCTTCGGCCTCAATATCCTTGGCATCAGTATCATCACTGGCGTCACTTTCATAATCGCACAGCTGGCACCTGTAAATGCGTGGCAGGTCATGGATGACGTGTTTTCGAATTTCGTCGGTATCGGAAATTGGGGTAAAACTGACTTGTGCACGGCCTTCGGCACGGGAAACCCCCTTGCATTCCTTCACGATATGCTCGGAAATAACGCTGGTTGGATTATGGAGGTCATCTGATTTCGCATAGTAATTGCAGTAGGCACAGAGATAAATCTTGTATGGAAGGGAGGGGACACGTTTCCGTATCTCTTCATAATTTAAAGCCTCGAAGAAATCCGTAACATGGAGCGAACGAACATGAGACAGCATCTCTGCCTCATTGGCGGCTTCAAACCCGCAGGAAGTGCAATGCAGTTTGATCGTAAACTTACATGGGATTCCTTCATGGGTTGTTCTCTGAAAGGGTATCCACAACCTCAGCGAAGTTGTACCTATAACCTGGATCTCGGGACAGTCGCAGAAATCGCGCAACGGGATGGCAACCAGCTTCTCCGTTGCTTTTATATTGTAGGATCGGGCCTTCGACCGTTTGAATCCTACAAGAACCTTGCCTACCCACTGGCGTTTTGGAAGGCGTAACCACAAAGCCTTTTTTGATGTCGCCGCAAAGTCGGCACGCGTCAGCGAAACAGGTTCTCCTCCCCATTCAGATGGCGCGTTATTCTCTTCCCCAACAGCCCACCAAACCCTTTCCACCAGAATGGTTACATCTACCCGAGCTACCTCCAACCCATCCTCGAAACTCACACTCCAGCAAGTTTCATCATAAGCGGGATCAGCAGGGATGGATCCTTATCTGGCGTTCCCAAAAAACTAACCGCCTTCATTTCCAGTACTCCTCCATCCCGCCCTGGACTTCCGACAACCGTGGTTGGATCAGATTCCGATCATCCTCGATCAGGAAGTAACAGAAATTGAGGACCCCTCCGCCAACCTGTAGCAAGTTCACCTCACCTGGCAGCAATCCGCGCCCAAAAGGTCAAACCCCTTCAAACCACTCAAACGCAGCATCTTTTGCATTGATGGATTTCACAATCAATTTGACGCGGTCGCCTGGTTTTGCGTCGGCTGGGACCGCTGATGTATTCTGAATATGACCGACCCAGCGTTGTCCGCCTGCCTCGTAGATCGCTTTCCAGCCTCCCTTTTTTGTCTTTTCCGCTGAAAGGATCGCCTCGACCCGGTCTCCGGGTTTGCACGGCGGGCGCCAGGAAGTAGCCTCCGTTGGTGCTGATCGTCCTGCTGGCCCCATGGCTGCCGTCCGCCGGTCGCCATTCGGCACTGCGCCTGTTTGCCTTACGACCTCTTCAACCTTCCTCATCCTCCCATAACCTGCATTCGTCTTTGCACCGATACCCCAATTCCCAAGGGCTTCGAGCAGCAGCTTCATTGCCAATTTAGCCCAAGCCTTCCCGGAATCGCCAGGAACATCGCAGTGGAGAGAGATCCAATATCGGCCTTTTACGCTGAGAAAAGCGATGGGAGTTGGATCATCGTAATCTGAAGGGGGCTGAGGTTCCTCGGGTTGATAGTAACTTGGATGATGCACAGTCATCACATCTATATCCAGGCAATTCGCCAGCGACTCCGGACTGATCCAGGCATCGTTAAATATGATATGTCCACTGTCTTCCGTCCTCCCAAAGAGTACCAGAAAGTTAGCGCCGCCCCGCTCGAACCCGCTGTCGCGTGCTCCCCACACCTGATGGCAGTAATGCGATGCCAGGCCCTTAAGCGCACTTCCAGGAATAAATGGGACGCCGTAGGTATGATGCAAAGTGAGGCCCGTTTCCAAAGGCAATTCGGTTCCAAGCCCTATTATGGCCCGGCCGTCTACTTCAACCAGCTCACTTACACTATCCTTAGGCATGCCTTCCCTTAATAGAGCAAATGCCTGAATGTACACGTCTCTTGCCATTGCAGGGGCTCTGCGGACAACATCCAAAAGCTTCTTCCGGGCGTCAGGGCTGTCATCTTCAAGGAAAGAACTAAGAAGCAATCCCGCATTGGAAGTCGCATTCCATGCTACCAGATCCCGAATCCGATCCCTGCACATCTGGACCATATTCACCCCTCCTGTGGCCCTTCGGTTGGTCCGTTATTGGCCTTCTTGTTGTTCTTTTCGTCCTCAAGCAGAGCCTCTGCATATCTTTTCATCCAGGACGCCGCTGCAATGGTGTCCTGGGTAAACCGTTGATACGATAGGACCTCCTCTTCGCGACTCCTCCGGGCCAGCTCCCCTGAATTCGTACCCAAGACAATCGCCAGGCCATCGAGATATTGACCGAACTCTTCTCCTTTCTCTTTCTTGGCCTGAGCAAAAGCCACGGCCTGGCACAGCCCGCTGTTGTGGATCAAGGCCGGGAATGTTTTGCAGACCCGTGCATAGTCCGCTTCCAAAGGACTGCCCATCTTTTGCTTAACCGCCTGGTAGGCTCTCTTTGCCCATTCCTGCTGTCGAGTAGGCATATTCAATCCCCCCTCCCCGCAAACAGGCATCGAACGTATCCCTTGCCTACCGTAGCCTTTCCGCCCATCTGGCAGTTGATGGGGTCTTTACAAAACTTGTCAAGCAACTCGTCTGGGGTCAGGTTCGATCCAAAGACGCGCTCGCACCAGACTATTCCCGCCAACACGCTCTCTGCCGGCAGGCACTCCTCATACCAAAGCGCGCCTCTCGCTGTGGTTTTCTTCTCGTTATCAATCCGAATACGGGCATTGACTTCGGTACCTTGCTGGCAAAGAAAATCAAACGCAGAATCAGGAACCAGGGCCAGCCGGCGCTTCAAGAGCTCATGGTAGTCCGCCTTCTCAAATAGAGTCCTACTCAAAAATCCCGCCCATTCATCTACCACAGCGGCATTCGGCCCATCAGGCTGTCCCACGCTAAAGTCCAGGTCCTCGAAGAATACCCGGCCGCCTGAAACCAGGACGCTATTCCTTGTAACTAAAATGGCGCCCTGTTCCTCAACCTCAGGAACCTTCGGCAACTCCTTCATTCCCATTGCCTCCATGTCCCGAACCAGGCGCTTCAGTACCAGGGGCGCTGTAACATAAGCAAATGTCCCATAGAGACTTCTCACGGGAAGAAGCACGATCCGAGCATCAGTTATTGCAAAGGAACCGGAATGGTCATTCGCATTGCTATCAGATGCCTTTCCAAAGGCAGCCCCTACCAACGATTCATCAACATTTCGTGCGTTCGCATAATCAAGCCAGACACCTTTGACTGATGACCCCGGTATTATTGGCCAACCGGTGATCTTCTCGCGCATAATCGGAAGATCTATGAAGCTGATGCCTCGTCCCGAACCCACATGAAGCGGGGTTAGCGCGTGAATCCAATACATTCGTGAACTGTCGAAGACTCCGTTGTTCCCGTTCATCCCTGAGAACCTCCCTCTTTGGCTTTTATGTCCCAGACCCCCCACATGGTCAGTCCAAATCCGTCATTTCGGTCCTGGGGCTCATCAGATACCGGGCAAAGCCACAGGTCCGCCAGTTCCTGTGCAGACCCGGCCACCACTTCAAAGAAATAGACACTTCCCGAAGGCACAAGCCTTCTGATGGGTTTCGGGCCGGGGTGACCTCTTTCCATACTCCACCCCGAAACAGCTCGCCACCGGCCTGTGGACGCCCCCCGCAGACGCAGCCGCAGATTTTGCGCGCCCGGCGGCGATCCTTCAAGCGTCTCCGAATCCAGCCAGCCTGGCAGCCATCCACCTCTGAAAATAGCCGGAGTGACCAGTAACATACGAATTCCGGAGGTATGGCTCAACCCTTCATGAATAACCGGCGGGCACTGCCATGATGCTGCGGGAGTTTCTGAATGAAAGCGGGCCAGTCGGCGCTCACCACCAAATGGGTGTAAACTATCGACCCCGGCGGCCAACGCAGCCAGTTCATCATCTGACGACTGCACCAGGAGCGCCAGATGGGTCGCCCGTGCTGATCTCCCCTCGGCCGTTTCGTCCAGGTCACTTGACCGCTGGTAATCGATATCTGGAATTACCAGCCCTTGCGTTGAAAAAAGCTGGCTATCATCAGCAGTTTGAGTATCAGCATCGATCCGAACATGCACCCGCTCGTCCTTTGCGAAGTGCTCCAATATATCCTCCGGATCGAATGCCCCCTGCGCGTCCTGGGCAAGCCACCTGGCGGCAGCCCTCATTGACAAAAAAGCGGCGGATTTCCCCGGCTTTTCATTGCGAGGAACGTTGATTGGCCAAAGTCCCTGATGGGGCAGGTCGCATCCCTCTTCATCCCTTAGCCGCCTCGGTCGCAGGCTGACTCGATCACCAGAGTCATAAACCAGGAAATCCAGCGGTGTTGGGACATAAAGATCGCCATCCGCCAGTGGCAACGGTCCCCAGACCTTGACCCTCTTCAATCGCTCAAGGAAAGCAGCATCATGGAACGGATTCTGCGCCTGGCCCTTAGTGCCTGTGTGGTGGGCCGCAAGCCGTCCAACCAATGTCCGCACGGCCCCTGCCACCGTGGAAGGATACGGCCAATCCAGGCTTCGCGCACGGTTGGCTCCTTCGCTCCCCGCGCCAAAGGGACGACCGTCCCGCACAATTATCGGGTCGTGCGGCGACACGGTAATTTGCGTCGGCTTCACCGCCTTGGTCGCAGCAACCCCAATTGAATTCATCTACTCTCGCCACCTTTCCCAAAGACACGCGACATATGCCGGGCCACCAGCAACTCGCGGGCAGTGCGTTCCAAATCATTCGGCTCTTTTATGTCCTTGCAGAGCAGCTCAATAACATCCTCCGCCAGTGGCGATCCTCCCGCTCGTTTCCTCCGCAGAACGCGTTCGACCTCTTTCTGAAGGAGTTCGCCAATAGAATCCGCGCTCCAACCATCGTAATCGCGTGCCAGATCATAGAAGTCATAGACAGCTCTATCAGACAGCCTGTTCGAGAGCAGAAGATCGAGCCATCGTCCCAGTCTCCTGTCAAGCTCATTGTCCCATCTGTCACGCACCCGAATTGCATCAGCACCCCGTGTCGAAAAATGCACCGCTAGCCCATCCCGTTCATCCGACTTATCGTGCTTTGTACCTGCCTTTGCCGCATGTTCGGCTTCCCGGGCTGCTCTCAAAAGGTCTTCCAGCGGCTCAAAACAGTGTCCTATCGCGATCCCCACGGAAAGCGTCGGCGCATGATCACTACCGTATTGGCTAGTTGCTGCTTTCATCTTTTGACCGAAATCGTCATGGAGTTCCCTTGCAGCGTCCAGACACAGATCCACTGGAATAAACGCCAAAACGTCGTCGCCACCGCTATACACCAGACACCCACGGTGATCCTCGATGATGCGGCGGGCGTCTCTCGCAAACTCCGACAGTTGCCTGCTGAAATTCCTGTGAGCCTCCTGAGACTGCATGCCGCTCAATGTGGCGCCCATCCGATCACCGTCTGCTTTCAGCACCGCAAAGTATGGAGAAGGCTGGTCGTCTCGGCCGAAGCGCTTCAAGAGAATATCTTCAATCTTCGTCAGCGCGGCGCGGTGCGGCTCAAGGTCTTCGTCCTTCTTCAAAACGGCAAGGCGTGAAAGATAAAGAGGGGTTCCATCAAATGGGAAGTCGCGGTATACGTCGGCTTTCACCCGGGGTGCAAAATCCTGGTGGCAGAGCCTACCGATCTCTTCAAGGTTGCGCCTTCCCTCTGGCATCGCCAGCTTGCGGCGAATCCATGGATCAGCCGCTACCCGCACCACTGAGACAAATTCGGTATCCAGGCCGCCTTTTGGCAGGTCGGCGCAGCGTTTTACAAGTCCCACGGAGTCCAAATGTTCCTGTCTTTTTACCTTGATTCGCCGACGAAGGTCGGGGCTATTACGCACAGCATCGGAAAGAACTGATTCGCGAGCTCCGTCCAGGGACGATTTAGGTATGCCTGCCCGTCCCCTGGCCTGACGAAAATCCCGAAGCGCTTTGCGCCCGGCAAGGATGGTCTCCAGCCGCTCGCGAACCTTCTGGTATTCATCCTCCTGCACGCCATTGCCATTATTCCCGGCTCCTGGATTCAGCGACGCCCAGGCGGCATAAAATTCAAGCACATCCCTGATTTGTTCATCCCATATGTCTTGCCTGATTGCAGATTCCCCCGCGGCTTTGCGGGCTGCATCAGCAAACTCGAGCCAGCGCATCTCGGCCGCGTTCCGTGCTCCTTTCGCAAGTGTTGCCGGGTCAACGTTTTCCAAAACCTCGGCAAGGATATGATTTGCCACCAGCAACTCGGAATCCGGCGCCAGCAGGCTATCATCCCCTGGCGCGGGAAAGATAAGAGTTGCATCGTTATCACGCAAAAATTTGGCGGCCGCCTTGCTAACCTCTGACAGCATGTATGAACCAAACCACAGATCCCGGGTCCTCCGGGCGGCGGCGATAAACTCCTGTACTGGTCCAAGTGAGAGAGCAAGGAGGTATTTGCTCATCTAAATCCCTCCTGACGTGCAAACTCAATGAATGCTTCCAATGCCGAACCATTCGGTGAACGCCCAGACATCGGAGAGTGCGGGTACGAAGACAAGTCTGGTCTGCGAATTTTGTCGCTACCAAACCTCTGCGCACGCCCGTCAAATTCGACAATTACTCCATCAGGGAGTTGTGTCTTCAACTGTAGTATCATAGGAATAGCTTGATTGGGCCCCACCGCCAGAGCCTTGAGAATTAGCGGGCTTGCCATCCGCTCCGTATCCCCCGTCGGCAGAAGCCGGCCATCGGCTGGATCACGACCGGACACGCCCTTACTCCCACGGGGAGGTTCATTTTTGAAATGGAAGACTATCGGAAGCCCAAATTCTGCTCTCGGAAAAGCATTCTCGCTTGTGGTGATTGATTCCGCATGTCCAGGGTCTTTTTGCTTTGTCACCCTCCGCAGACTGTCTGCCTCGGGCCAGAAGGAACGGCCGGGCTTCTCATCTTCTTTCCTATTGCGCCCGACGCCAAGTCCTTGCCGAAACTGTTGTAGAATGTTTATCGACTTTGACCAGGCTTTCACCGAGTTGAGTAGCGGACCTCCCGCTTGGTTACTCCGGACCAACGGTTGTTCGGGCAGAGTCGGCCAAGGCCGCACTGCCTGTGAAGTCTGAATGCCATACTGTTCCAAATGCCTGGCATACCATTGCTGGAGTGCCCTGGTGTCTTCTGCGGTAGGGGCCAGTTCTTTACAGAATAGCGAGCCGCACCCCCTGCGCGTTCGAGCGCCAAGACCGCCAAAATTGACCCAGGCCCAGACAGAAGCCTCTATATCCTTAGCGATATCCATGTCAGCAGGCCACTGAAGGGTCAACTTGAAGGATACACCTGTAGTTACCGTTGCAGGATATTCCGTTACCTTGCGGATCTCGCGGGCCTTTTCCGCCTTGCCCTGAAATGGAAATAGAGCATAACTCGGGTAGCTGGAATTGACCGGGGTAGGGATGCTTCTTACGCCGCCGCCCTTGGGGTCTGCTTCATATTTTGCCCAAGGTCCAGCTTCGCCTTTTGTTAACTCACTCACCAGGAGCATTACCGGGCTCGGGGACTCCGCCGTGCCCCAGATCTCCCCTTCCCGTCTGCGAAGACTTTCCACACTCTCAAATGAAGCCCCACGCGTGGCCCGCCACCAAAACCGCAGATGGCCTCTGATGCTTGATCCTCTAATCAGCGTGACCGGGTCGTTCTCTCCTGGAATCGGGCCACCGCCGAAAAGCGGAGTAACGAGGCTAATCGAGTAGATGCGTCCTGTCCATTTCCTGGAGGCTTCAAACGCTCGCTTCGGGGCATCCGGGCACCTGTCAGGTACCTTTCTCGCCATATTTCTCTCCCTCCCCCTTAAAAATGGCAAATTTCAAATCGATGGACCACCGAACTTCTGGTTAAGTTGGTCCACAGCCCACGCAAGATCGGATCGTCGACTGCTGGTGGTGTTGACCTCAAACCTACCCCCAAACCCGCTTCGGTCGACATAGATCCCTATGATGACATAGTGGCCTCCTCCTTCATCACGCAGATCAAAACCGGTCCTCTTCATGCTGGCTTGCCCGTCATAAGGTTTTGTAAAGCACCTCGTAATCCAGGGCGTCTCGCGCCAGACTTTTGTTACAAACTCTTTGAAACCAGCCGGATAGTGATCATCACGGAAGGTCGGGGGCTTCCGCTCTTCTGCGGAAGCGTTGCGGAGCTCAACTGGTTTTGGGTTACGGAGGCGAAAGCCTGTAAGATATATCTCACCGATGGGGGAAAGAGCCCAATATTGCTTGTCGTCAATTACCTCATGCTCTAGCAATACCCTAAGCTCTTCGTCGATTGGGTCTACCTCGTCCTCAGTCAGCAATCCCCCATTCTCGAATGCACTTAGGAGACGTCCGTATCGCCCCAAAAGCTCATAGTCCAGGGTGACAGGGAGGGGAGGAAAAGATATAGCCCGTTCAAATCGTTCGTGTTTGTAGTAAACGTCGATGTCCAGGGCTATCCCCATCACAGCAGCAACCGCGATCTGGGGCTTGTATCCGCCCGTGGCGTCAATGGCTACCAATGAAGGATCCCCAGCATCACGGACGACCTTCCCGACCTCCCGAACCAAATTCCTGAGGCCAAAGGTGCGAAAATCCAGAGGCCGCTCATCCTGAAGCTGATCAATACTACGATAGTCGACTTTCTGTAGTCCTAACTCCTTACCGCGAGCCTCATAATATGCCTTGAGTATCTCACCGGCTTGCTCGCCTGCCGGAGTATCAGACACAAAAAAAACTATCCGCCTGATGTCAAGCCTCTCTTTCTGATTGAGCGCCGCAATGGAATTGATCTCGGCGCCACATAGGCGAGCGGTGTCAGGGATTGCCTGCAAGGCCTTCCCTAGTGCTTTCCACTGCGAAGACCGGTAACAGTCCGAGACTCGCTGAATGACGGACCACTCTACTTTTTCGGCTCCAATGGCTCCGGGACCCCGGTAAAATGCGTCCGGCTCGTTTGTAAGCCGATTCAGGTTGTCCATAAGGCTTGTCCCAACTGTCGCAACAAGAGTATGCGGCTTCTGACGTGCCATGCTCAGATCCCCTTTCATCCGGCGGGTTTTGCACAGATCTAAGTAGTATTAAAATTTTCCAGATATAATAATATGCAAATATTCTTATTGTCATCTAGCTATTACGAGCGAGGGGGACGTACGCGGCGCAGCATGTAGGATTCGTGAACAACCTGTTTCCGCGCCGTTTTGTCAAATGCGCTGGACCGCATCTTTTCGGCTTGAGTGGAAAGCCTTTCCGCCCTGGCCTGGAGATCTGCGTCACCGGTGGCCTCCGCCAGGGCAGAGAGGGACCTGGCCTGCTCTGAGAGAATGTTCCCGGCTTCATCAAACTGGCCGGCGTCGGCCGCTTCTTTGGCCCTCTCCAGTGCCTCGGAGGCCCTGAACTCCTCGCGGCGCCTTAAAACCTCCGGATTCTCCGGCTCGCGCAGCAGCAGAGGATCATCCGTGGCTTCCATCTCCAATTGAAGCGACAGCGAGACCGATCCGCCGGAGACGGCATCTTCATACTCAAGGGATATCTCCCCGGCCTGATGGATTCCACAGGCGGCCCGGGGGCTTAACAGTTCAAACATGAGGAACTTTGCTTCGCCGCGGTACATGTCCGGAATATCAAAGATCACTCCGGCCGGAGTAACGTTAGGTGGGTACCCGAGCACTCCCGCCAGTTTCCAGCCTGCCCACGGCCGGAATCTCAAAGTAATTCCCTGGGCGACCACCTGTAACAGCCCCTGCAATTCTTCGGCAAAGATGGCCGGGATTCTGTCCGGGTTTTCAATAAAATAAAAGTTTCCTGTGCTCTTTTCGGCCATCGCCAGCAAGAGATCCTCATCAAAATCGCTTCCTACTCCGAGGGTCGTCACGCCGACTCCGGCCTTCCTGATTTCTCCGGCCTTATCAATCAAGGCCGGTCCCGTCAACCCGACGTTAGCCAGGCCGTCGGTCAGAAGGAGAATCCGGTTTACCTGGTTTGGTCTTGCCCGCCTTTTAACCTCGCGAAAGCCGGAAATCAACCCGCCGCTCAGGTTGGTGGAACCTCCAGGACCGATCTGATCCAGCATCTGTTTGAGGGCGTCTTTGTTGGCCACATGTCTGGACGACAACAGGACATTGACCTCATCGTCAAAGGTCACCACCGACACATGATCTTTCTCCGAAAGGTGCTTAACCATAAAACTGGCCGCTTTCCTGGTATATGCCAGCTTATCTCCGGCCATCGAGCCACTCCTGTCCAAAACCAGGCCGAGGTTTAAAGGGAGGCGGCCCGTTCCGTCGACATTCTTTTCTTTGACTTGCATTTCCACCAGAAGATAGACAATCTGCTCTTGGCCTGCCGCAATAAATCTTCGGTTTGTAATCAGGTTCACCTTGATAACTCCGCTTTGCGCCGCATACCCCATCAAAGATGACCCCCCTGTCAAAAATGTTTATGGTAATTTCATTTTAAGCCCAGGATGTGACAGGTATGGTCATTTTTGAGCTCGTTAATCAACCTCTTCCTTCCCATACACCCCCGCCATCTCCCGCGCCTCGGCGGCCATCTCGGCGCGTAACTCCGGCGGGGCCAGGACCTCCACGTCCGCCCCCCAGCTCCGGATCCAGGGCTTGATCTCCATAATGTTGGAGATGGAGACAGACAAGATACACCCACCGTCCGGGGTGGCTTCAATCTCCTGGCTGTGGTGCCAGACCGATTCCCCCACCCGCCGGGCCACGGCCGGCGAGAAGCACAGGCGAACCTCCGTTATCTCGTCCCCCCACATGATTCCCCAGCCAGCGGCCAGCCTTGTCTGGGGATCAAAGTCGGGCGGGATCTCGTACCCCTCGCTCAGCACCCGGGCCTGGTCGATGCGTTCCACCTTGAAGATGCGGATCTCACCGCTCAAGGAATCCAGCCCGATGGCATAGGTTGAGTAGCCGATGCCGGTGACCTCCAGGAAGTAGATGCAGACAATGCGCCGACTCTCCTTGCCGGTGGAGGATCGATACTGGATCTCCACCTGTTTGCGGTCCGCCCAGGCCCGGGTCAGAAGTTCCAGGTGCCGGAGAAAGGCGGGGTTGTGCTGCCCCTTCTGGCGCACCGCCTGGGCGGTATCGGCGATGTACCTGGCGATGGTTGCGTCGGGAAGGGCGCCGGCCAGCTTCTCCAGGGCGGAGACGACGTGGAGGTTATTCTCGTCGCTGTGGCGGCTCAAAAGGCGGGCCGCGAAGAAGAGCGCCATGGATTCGTAGAGGTTGAGGTTCACCGGCGTCAGATAACTCGCGCGGTCCAGCCCGTAGTGGCCTTTCTCTCCCCAGACCGGTTTCTGCGCCTCCTCCAGCGCGCTCAGGTAACGGTAGGCCGTGCGGCGCTGAATCCCCAGCCGCCCGGCGATCTCGTCAATTTTCAAGCCATCGGGGTAATTGTATAAGAGGTTCTCAAGACGCAACAGACATGCGGCCTTGCTCTGGCTTCGCCCCACAACGATCCCCCCGCCCTTCTCCGGAAGGCTGCTGGCCTGGGCCGGACCTGGACCTGGACCTGGACCAGGGCTTGGGCCTGGGCCCGGGCAACCCTGATTCTCCGCCGTGTACCCGAGGGCGCCAGGCCAGCAGAATACCGTTCTTTTGTTACCTTTTGTTGCCTTTTATTACTTTTCGCTTTAAATCCAACTTTTTCCTGCAAGAAAGCCCACAAAAGCACTCAAAAGTTTTGGAATTTGGAATATGGCAATCAGCGCCACCTTAAAACGAGTAGCCGGCACCGATCCTGTACATTGCACCCGAAGCCGATAGCGGCACGCTTCCCCCGGGGCCGGCAATCGAACCGGAAAAAGTGTAAAACCCGACGGCAGGTTCAAAAGTAATCCCCTCGCTAACCACCAGTTTATAGCCCGCCATACCGGCAAACCCGAAAACACTCCCGCTGGCGGTCTGGGACACCGGGTTTCCGTACCAGTCGTAACCGGTATAGGTGATCCGCACAAAGCCCAATTCCGGACCTGCCTGGACAAAGATCCCTTTCCCGGCAGGGTACCATCGGTAACTGGAATCTACCCCGAACACGCTGGCGCGAAGGGGGCCATAACTGGCGCCATAAGTGCTCCCGGAGATAACCACGCTTGTTGATTCATTAATGGCCTGTTCGTACTGGCCGTTGATTACCCCCTGGAAAATCCCGTAGAGATCCGTGCTGATTGTCCTGCCGGTCTCCGCCAACGCCCCTGTGGAGAACAGCAGAACCGCAAACACCGCAATAACCGCAACCCTTTTCATTCCCAATCCCTCCTTGTTTTTTGCCTGATTGTTTTCGGCCTGTTGAGGTTTCTCCATACCCTCGCTGGAAATCAAAACTTCGCCCGCACCAGCGTGACCAACCTGTCCTTCAGGCCGGGATCCTGAAAGACGCTGTTGACGGCCTTCGTGACCGCCCCGTTGATGGCCCGCCGCATCTCCTCGCTCGTCCGGATCAGGCTTTCGATCTTCTCCGTCCCCGTAAACTGCCCGGCCCAGATAATCTTCTTCTCCTGGACATCCGCGATCACCAGGTCGAAGGTGACGTTGGAGTTCACGGAAACCGTGAGCATGCCAGGCCTGGACTCCACCCAGAACGCCTTGAGCCTTCCGCCCATCACCAGGTCGGCGTTTATGTAGTCCGACAGGCTATCGGCGGTCAGGTTCCACCCGGAGGTCTTTACCACATCAAATCCACTGTTCTTCAGTTGTTCGATGATGGCTTCTTCCACGATGTCCACCGGCAGGCGATCCGAAACCCAGGTCTCCACCTTCCCGCCGTACATGTTGTAGCCCTCGCCGATCCGGTCGGCATTCGGCCGTTCATCCGAGAACCTGTTCACCGCAATCCGGGGCGTGTACCCGGTGAACAAGCGGTCCGCCTTGAAACCCGGCAAGTACTCCACCTTGATGGTCTCCGTGCCGAAGAGACACCCCTGCAAAAACAGGCTGGATGCGACCGCCACGGCCGCCATCAGCAAGACGCGAAAGCGCTGGACAAAGAACGCCGTCCTTCCCTTCATTTTTTGATCCCCCCGTCCTTTCTGAGAAGCGCCACACTTACCGCCGCGGCGACCAGGACCAGCACCACCCCCCATCCCGTGAAACCCGACAGGGAAGCTACGGCCGCCAGCACCACCAGCAACAAGGACACCGCCCACCCCATTTTCACTGCCTCTCCCCCTTTGCCGCCGAATAATTTTAGCGGTCTTCCCGGCAAACCACCAGCGTGCATCTTCATTTTACAACCGCGTTGTGACAGGTAATGTCGCTTTATATTTTGAACAGGGTTAAATTTTTGCCCGGTCAGGTTCGTTTCTTTTTGGCAGGAAAACTGCGCCTGCCGTGGAATATTCCTATACAAATCGCATACTTCAGGCGCGGGTGCCCCGCCACAGACGCAGGCGGGGAGAATAGGGAATCAGGTGCAAGTCCTGAGCGGTCCCGCCACTGTAACCGGCGACAGTCCTCGCATCTTGCCACCTGAAAGCGGAAAGCGGCCAATGTAATAATGTAATTGGGACGCTGAAGCGGAAAGGGAAGGCGCGGGGAAGAGATGACCCGGGAGCCAGGAGACCTGCCCGTGCCGTTGACCACCTGCCTTCGCGAGAAAGGAGGGTCGCTGCCGGATGATGGCAAAGTCCGCAGTCTTGTGAGAGACTGCGGTTTTATTTTTTTAGCAGCGTGCCGATCTTGAACGGCACGTCAGGGGTGGGCCACTTTATTTGGGCGTGGAAAACTTATTTTGAGGGAGGCATTTGAAATGAACTTTTCCAGAACAACAATGAACTCTTCCAGAACAACAAGGTTCTCAACAAGGTTGGCGCTCGCGGAAGCGCTGGCGGCCGTCAAGGCCCCGGATCGGGCGGCCATGGAGCTGGCGCAAAAGAGGCTGGATTCCCTGACCAAGCCCCAGGGCAGTTTGGGCGTGCTGGAGGACCTGGCGGTGAAACTGGCGGGCATCAGCGGCGATCCATTCTTCAAGGTGAAGAAGAAGGCCGTGGTGGTCATGGCGGGGGATCACGGCGTGGTGGAAGAGGGCGTGAGCGCCTTCCCGCAGGAGGTCACCGTCCAGATGGTGGCCAACTTCATAAACGGCGGGGCGGCCATCAACGTCCTCTCCCGCCACGTGGGCGCGCGGGTGAATGTGGTGGACGTGGGGGTCGCCGGCGATCTGGCCTCCCTGGGGGATCCGGACTCTTCGGGAGACCAGGAGGGCTGGAAAGAGAATCGGGAGGTTTCGCAGGGAAACCAGCATATCTGGCGCAGGAGGGTCCGGCCCGGCACCGCCAACATGGTCAAAGGGCCGGCCATGACCCGGGCCGAGGCGGTCGCCGCCCTGGAAGTGGGCATCGAAGTGGTTTCCACCCTGGTATCGCAGGGATTCAACCTCTTTGCCACCGGGGAGATGGGCATCGGCAACACGACCCCCAGCAGCGCCATTTTAGCCGTCCTGGGCCAGATCAGCCCCGAGGAGGCGGCTGGACGGGGAACGGGCCTGGATCAGGCGGGGATCGCTCGCAAAGCGGAGGTGATCCGCCGCGCGCTGGAGGTCAATTCCCCCGACCCCGACGACGCCATCGACGTCCTTTCGAAGGTGGGCGGCCTGGAGATCGCCGGCCTGGCCGGGTGCATCATCGGCGCCGCCGCCAACCGCGTTCCGATTGTAATCGACGGTTTCATCTCCACGGCGGCGGCCCTCATCGCCTCCCGCATCGAGCCGGAGACCCTGGACTACATGATCGCCTCCCATGTCTCCGAGGAGCAGGCCCACCAGAAGATGCTGGAGATCGTCGGCCTTGAGCCGATGTTGCGCATGCGGATGCGTCTGGGGGAAGGGACGGGCGCGGCGCTGGCCATGAACATCGTGGAGGCCGCCACCAAAATCATCGCGGAGATGGCCACCTTCGAGTCCGCGGGAGTGTCAAACCAGGGGTGATCCTGAAGAGCTCAGTCACCCAACGCGGATCGTCAGCCCGTGGAAAGGCGACAAAATGCCACTCACTGTACATTGCCCAATTGCAGCGGGTGGTTGCCTTTTATTACAAGCAGGAATCGGATGCGCAAGGCTGGATCAAAGACGCCGAAAAGTTAAAAGTGGTCTTGGCGGCCCTGCAAGAACGGAAGGAGACCGCGCGGAGGCTGGCGAACGTCCTGGCCCGAATAGAGCAATGCGATATACCTACCTCCACTCCATAGGCGATGTTGTACATAAAGTTACAACATGATCTACGGTCCGGCAAGGGCTACACCTTCGCCCCACAGGCGATCGCCAGCCCTTAGAGAGGCGACAATGTCACTGGTGTCCCGGCAATGTACTTATCATGGTTTTCAGCGAGATCCGCGGGGCCGCCGCTGAACATACCAGCCAGCCGCCCATACATGGCGGGTGTAAGTGGAAAGGAACTGGCCAAACTTCTTAGAAAGCGCTCAGGTGGGCGACATCGTTGATCACCACCACCTCATGCTTCTCCACGAACTCGTCCCACCTGCTCACGCCTCCGCCCCACAGGAAGTTGACCTGGCTGATCCCGCCGGTGGAGAGCTCAAACCGCCAGGCCGCCTCCGGCGGGCTGTCCAGGTAATGGCGGATGAGCGCCCGGAGCGGACCGCCGTGGGTCACCACCGCCACCGTCTCCCCCACGTGGTTAGCCGCGATGGTCTGCAGCGCCGTCACCGCCCGCGTCTCGACCTCGGCGTAGGCCTCCCCTCCCGGGGGCCGCACCTGGGCGGGGTCCGCCAGCCAGGTCCGGGCCAACTCCTGGTAGCGCTTCTGGATCTCATCAAAGGTCAGCCCTTCCCATGCGCCGAAATTCATCTCCCTGAGCCCCGCGTCAGTCCTGACTTCCAGGGGCCTCGGAAACGCCTTTGCGATGATCTCCGCCGTCTCCAGCGCCCGCGGCAGATCACTGGAATAGAGAGCGTCAATGGAATTGCGGGCATCCATGGAATCGGAAGCATCCATAGAATTGCGGGCATCAACGGCTCTGCCCGCCAGCCGCCCGGCCACCAGCCGGGCCTGGGACTGTCCTTTCGCGCTGAGTCCGATCCGGCCGTGCCCCTGGTACCTTTTTTCGCCATTCCACCGGGTCTCCCCGTGGCGGATCAGCAGGATTCGGGTGGTTGCCGTCCCATCCGTCATGGCCTTGAGCCACCTTTTTGCACCGCATCGGGCAGGCCGCCGCGCCGCCGCAAAAATCCAGGCCCGGCCGCCTGCGGAAAATTATCTTCCACGGTCTGCCGCAACGTGCGCACCAGCACCTCGTTCTCCCGGCGCGACCGCACCGCCACCCGGATGTAGTCCCGTCCCAGACCTCTGAAGGATGCGCAATCCCGCACCAGCACGCTCTGTCGCGCCATCTCCCGCCAGAGTTGCGTGGAATTGAACCCGGAGCCGGAGATATCCACCAGGATGAAATTCGCCGCCGGCGGGAAAGCGTGTAACCCCTCGATCTCCCCCAGCGCCTGGTGGAGCCACTCCTTCTCCTCCTGGATCAGCCGCCAGGAAGCCTTTAGATATTCGCCATCCGCCACCGCCGCGCAGCCCGCCGCCTGCGCCAGCGAATTGACCGTCCAGGGCGGCCGGGCGCCCTCCAGACCCTCCAGCACCTCGGGCGGCCCCACCAGCGCCCCGATGCGCAGGCCCGGGACGGCAAAGAGCTTGGTAAGGGAGGTGACCACCAGCAAATTCGGGTAATCGGCGATATGCGCCATCATGCTTGAAGCCGCCCGCTCCGGCAGAAAATCCAGAAAAGCCTCGTCCACCACCACCGTCACCCCGCGGCCCCGGGCGACGGCGGCAATCTTCATCAGCGTCTCCTTGGGAATCAAACCTCCGGTCGGGTTGTTGGGCGTTGCTAAAAAGACCATCTTGATCCCTTGATAAGCCCGGGTGGGCCTGATGAACCTGAGCACCTGATCCGCCCGGAGTTCAAAACCCTGGGCGGGGTCGAGGGGCAGGATCTCCACGGTGCCGCCGCCCGCCAGCACCGCCGCTTCGTATTCCGAGAAGGTGGGCGCGGGAATCAACGCCTTCTTCCCCCTGGCCAGAGTCCCCAGCAGGAAGATCAACTCCGCGGCGCCGTTACCCACCATGATCATCCGGGGCGAAACGCCGTAATAAGCCGCCAGAGCCTGTTTAAGCTCATAGCATTCCGGGTCCGGGTAGTGGACGACCGATGGCACGTTGTCCAGCACCGCCCGGATTGCGCCGGCCGGAGGGCCCAGGGGGTTGATGTTCGCGCTGAAGTCCAGAATTTCGCCCGAGTCAAGCCCAAATGCCTTCGCCGCCCGGCGAATGTCGCCACCGTGATTGAACCCGCCCGCCATCTTGTGGAACTCCTCCCCCGGCCGATCCTATCTTTGCGCATGAGGCAATTGCTCCCCGGCCGATCTTTCCCCCGGACCCGTGACTTCCTTTTCAAGATCTGTATCTTCCTTTTCAACTCCGTTCAGGCCCGCGAGAGAACCAGCGCCAAAAAGCATCCCAGCTCCGCCAGTTCATTTATGGCGCCAAATGTATCCCCGGTCATGCCGCCAATCTTCCCGGCGATCCACCGCCCGGCCCCCAGCGCCAGAAGCACCGCCACCCCCGCCAGAATCAGCCCCGTCCAGCCGAGAAGCGCCGGGGCGAGAAGCATCGCCATCACCGAAGCCAGCACGGTCTCCCTGGCCCCGATATACTCGGTAAATGCCTTTCCCAGGCCGCCTTCCGCGCGCGCGTAGGGATGGAGCCGGGCAACCAGGACCATCACCCACCGGCTCAGGACGGGAATCAGGATGATGGCCGGCCATTTGGCCCGGCCGAGCGCGCCCAGGAGGGCAAACCTGGCCAAAATGTCCATGACGATGCCGATCACCCCAAATGATCCCACCCGGCTGTCCCGCATGATCTCCAGGATCCGTTCCTTGGGACGCCTGCTGAAGATCCCGTCGCAGGTGTCCGCCAGACCGTCCATGTGCAGCCCGCCGGTGAGGGCGATCAGGGCGCCGACCGTAAGCAGGTCGGCGATTGTGGAAGGCAATGCCCAAACCGCGAGCCGGTTGACTCCGGCGAGGATCGCCCCCAGGAGCAATCCCACCAGAGGGAACGTCCACGCCGCCCTGGCCATGCGTTCGCCATTCACCTTACCGCCTTCTTCCCCGGACAAGCTCGCCGCCATGGGCACGGGCACGGAGAGCACGGTAAGAAACTGCATGGAGAGCGTCAGATCCTGCGCAAAGCGGATTACTGCGTTGATGGGACGCCTCATAATCCCGGAGGAATCCCTTGCTGCTTTTACCGGATTCATAGTCTCGCCCACCGCCCTTTCGAACCACCTTGCCCGGCTCGCCCCCGAGCACCGGCCCTCACCTCGATCTCGGGTTCATCCCGATCCTGGTTTCACCCCAGCATCGCCCGGAGAAAAACCCCCATGATCAGCACCAGCACGGATGTGATGGCCATGAGCACCACCGCTTCCCTGATGCAGGGCGCCGCCAGCGGCGTGCTCTCCTCGCCAAGATACGGCCGGAACGACGGCACGCCCTGGTAATAATTCGTGCCGCCCAGCCGCACTCCCAGAGCCCCGGCGACCCCGGCCTCCATCAGCCCGCTGTTGGGGCTCGGGTGTTTCCGGCCGTCCCGCCAGATGGCCCGCGCCGTTTTTCGCCAGCCCCGGTTGTCCAGCGCCGCGGCCAGCACCAGCGCCGCCGCGGTCAAACGCGCCGGGATGTAATTCACCAGATCGTCGAACCGGGCGGCCGCCCAGCCGAAATCGGCGTACTTTTCGTTGCGGTATCCCACCATGGAATCCAGGGTGTTCACCGCCCGGTACGCCATGGCCAGAGGCGCGCCGCCCACCAGCCCGTAGAGGAGCGGGGCCGTAACCCCGTCCACCGTGTTCTCCGCCACGGTCTCCACCACGGCGCGCACCACCTCTTCCGGGGTGAGTTCCCGCGTGTCGCGGCCCACGATCCAGGCCAGCTTCGCCCGGGACGTCTCCAGATCGCCTCCGGCAAGAAATCGGGCAATCTCCAGCCCCGCCCCGGCCAACCCCCGCGCCGCAATGGTGGTGGACATCAGCCAGACGCCCAGCGCCGCCGCGAAACCGCCCCCCGCTTTCGCCGCCAGCCGGAGCAGGCCGGCCGTGGCCAGATAGCTCCCCCCCACGATCACCACCACCAGGAGAACCCCCGCAACCCTCTTCGCGCGCCGGTTGTCGGGGCGCGACCGGTCATCGGCGCGGGACTTGCCATACAAGAGGTGATCGGGGCGCGGCTCGCCATCCGGATGGCGTCGCCCATCCAGCAGGGATCCGGCCGCCTTTTCAAACAGAGTGATCCCTTTGCCCATCAACACCGTGGGATGCGACAACCACCGCGGATCCCCCACCGCCAGATCCACCAGAAACGCCAGCACCACGGTCTCCCACACCGGCAGCACCGTTCCCACCCCCAAAGCAGCAAGCCGCTTGCATATATTGCCGCAAGCGTTTAACCCTTCTCGCTGCTCTCTTCAATCCCCGCGATACGAAAGAGCAGATCCATCCTCAGACTTTGCCGCACGATCCCGGCCAGCCTCTCGAAGGCTTCCTCCCTGGCCGCCCGCAAATCCAGGTTCGCGGCCTTCTCCAGCGGGGGCAACCCCTTCCTCTCCCTCAGCCGGTTGATCAGATTCCATCGGAAAGCATCGTTATCGAACAGGCCGTGAAGATAGGTGCCGAAGACATTCCCGCCGGTGTTCACGCAGCCGTCCGGGTAACCATTGGCGCCGGCCGCCTCAACGCCGCCGGTCCCATCAGCGCCGCCGGTTTGAGCCTGGCCGCCGCTCTCCACCCGAAAAGCCGGGTAAAAACCCTCCGCCGCCTGCGTTCTCCCCATATGAATCTCGTACCCCGCCACCTGGCCGCCTTCCATCCCTTCAAAAAACGGGCCCCGGCCCGCGACCCGCGCCCGGACCCGCCTGGTCGTCTTCTCCGGCTCAAACGTGGTGGAAACCGGCAAAAGCCCGAGCCCTTCCACGCAGCCCTGGTCCGACTCCATCCCGTGAGGATCGGAGATCTCCACCCCCAGCATCTGGTAGCCCCCGCAGATCCCGATCACCGGAAGTCCCTGCGCCGCATATCCCGCAATCGCCGCGGCCAGGCCGGTCTGCCGCAAAAACTCCAGATCCTCGATGGTATTCTTCGTTCCCGGAATGATCACCAGATCCGGCTTGCCAAGATCCTCCGGCCCGGCCACATAGCGCACCCGGGCGCCCGGCATCCTGGCCAGGGGGTCAAAGTCCGTGAAATTGGAGATGCGGGGCAGCCTGATCACCGCCACATCCACCCGATCGCGGGCTCCATCCTCAACCGGTTCTACCTGGCCACGGGCGTAATCCTTTTGCGGCAATGCCTCTGTCAGCGAAACCGAATCCTCCTCATCGAGCCCCAGGCCGTCAATGTGGGGGATCACCCCCAGCACCGGCTTGCCGGTGTAATTTTCCAGAAAGGAAATAGCGGGTTTGAGCAACTCGATATCTCCCCGGAATTTGTTCAGGATCAGCCCCTTGACCCTTTCCCGTTCGTCCTCCTCCAGGAGCTGCAAGGTGCCCACCAGCGCCGCCAGCGCCCCGCCGCGGTCAATGTCCGCCACGAGCAGGACCGGCGCGTCCGCCTCCCGGGCCACCCGCATGTTGACGATGTCCCCTTCTTTGAGGTTGACCTCGGCCGGGCTGCCCGCCCCCTCGATCACCACAACGTCGTATTCGGCCCTGAGGCGGCCCAGCGCCCCGGTGACCGCGCGCCACCCTTCCGTCCGGGCGAACCGCCGGCCGTACTCCCCCGCCTGAAGATTGGCCGCGGGCCTGCCCAGGACCACGACCTGCGCCTCCATGTCCCTGGAGGGTTTGATCAGGATCGGGTTCATATCCACGGTGACGTCCACCCCGGCCGCCTCCGCCTGCAGGGCCTGCGCCCGGCCGATTTCGCCGCCGCCGGCCGTCACGTACGAGTTCAAGGCCATGTTCTGCGCCTTGAAAGGCGCGACCCGCAGGCCGGCCTGCCTGAAGATGCGGCAAAGCGCCGCCGTCAACACGCTCTTGCCCACGTGGGACGAAGTTCCCTGAATCATGATCGTTCTGGCCAATGACATGCCCCCACCACCTTAAAGAAGCAGTTCTTTCACTTGAAGAAGCAGTTCTTTCAGACGCCTGATCTTGCTCTCAAAAACCTGATCTTGCTCTCAGAAACCCTGATCTTGCTCTCAGAAACCCTGATCTCAAAGAAGCCCTTGCTCCTTGCTCAAAGCCTTGATATTGACCGGAATCCCGGCCACCAGCGCGTACACCTCATCCGCCGCCCCGGCTACCAGCTGGTTCGCCCGGCCCGCCAGATCGCGGAAGATCCTTCCCATCGGGTAATCCGGCACCACCCCGGCCCCGACCTCGTTTGAAACAACGATCACCTTCGCCCCGGACGCCAGCGCGTTATTGATCAGGAGGTTCACCCTGGCGAGAACCTCCCTTTCAATCTCTCCGGCGGCGCCGGCGTCGATGATCTCCGCGGTCTCCAGGCCCGGCCGGGCCTGGAACTCCGTGAAAAGCAGATTAGAAACATAGACGGTCAGGCAATCCAGCAAAATTACTTGCAAACCACGCCCCTCCCGTGTGACCGAGGCAACGGCCTCAGCCGCGTCCAGCGGGCATTCCACCGTTGCCCAGCTTCGGGGACGCCGCAACCGGTGGAACCTGACCCGCTCCTCCATCTCCGGGTCGATGATCTGTGCGGTCGCCAGATAGGCAACCCTTCCGGCCGGTTGGGACGCCGGTTGCCGGGCCAGCTTTGCGGCCAGTTCCTCCGCAAAGCGGCTCTTGCCGCTGCGCACCCCGCCGATGACCAGGATCAGTTTTCCGCCCGCAGTACTTTCCCTTCCGTTTCCCATCGCGCCCACCATTTCGTTCCCATATTTCCAAACAAAAAACCCCCGGCCTTGAGCTGAGGGTTGGTGTGTAGAGTGTCTGGAACGGCGGACCCAGTTTCCGTTGCCACCGTCGCCATGCACCGTTCCCTTTTCCCCGAAGGTGTCTGGTGAATGAGGCCGGGCAGGTCTCCTGGCTGCCGGATCATCGCCGTCCCGCGCCTTCCCCCGCCTGCTGGACTTGTCCACCAGACGGAGTGGCAAAATGCGGGCGGTTCCCCGGACACAGTGGCGGGACCGCGGGCATACGACTTCCGTCGCTGCCTCTTCCCTATTGTACCCGCAATGGCGGATCTGATCCGCACGCCGGGTACCCGGCCTGGATG
>JAMCQP010000096.1 GCA_023381695.1 Bacillota bacterium
TCGCACACCTGGAGGGCGTCGTAGGTCTGTTGGGCAACCACCCGGATCGGCAACTCCGCCTGTTGCACCATGGGTTCGATCTCGTGAAAGGTGATGGTCTGCGCCAGAGGCAACACAAACTCCGTGCCCGGGATCTCCTCCCGGATCTGCCTGGCGGCCAGGAGCATGATGGGCAACAGCGTCCCCACCTCGCGCCTGCGGCTGCCCGGCATCAGCGCCACAAACCGGCTGGCCCTGGGCATGCCGAGATGTTTGCGGGCATCTTCCCTGTTCATCGTCGGCTTGACGATGTCCAGCAACGGGTGGCCGACATAGGTGACGTTCGCCCCGGCCTCCCGGTAGAATTCGGCCTCGAAAGGAAAGACCGAAGCCACCATCGTGGCCGTGGCCACCACCCTTTCCGCCCGCTTGCGCCCCCAGGCCCAGGCGGAAGGGCTGAAATAGAACACCACCGGGATTCCCTTCTGCTTCGCGATCTCGGCCACGCGCAGGTTGAATCCCGGAAAGTCGATCAGGACAATCACGTCCGGCCGGTGGACATCCAGTTCCTTCTCCAACCGGGCAAGAACCCTTTTCATCAGGGGAAGCGCGGCCAGGGCTTCAATAAAACCAATCGTGCCGTGCCTGGTGGGGTCAAAAAAGGTCTGCACCCCCGCGGCCTGCATCCGGTGCCCGCCCATGCCGTATACTTCCGCGGCGGGGGCCATCTCCCAGAGTTTTCTGGCCACGGCGCCCCCATGGAGATCCCCCGAGGCCTCGCCGGCCACCAGCATGATCCTCAAGCGTTGAGACGCCGACATTCGGGTCACTCCTCCCTAGACAGCCACCAGGGCAAGGCCGGCCGCATCAGCTCTGGCGACGACCTCCTCGCGTTGCAACAGAAGGGTCTTGCCGGCATCCATGGCCAAAGCGCCCGCCCCGGCGGCGATCATCGACTCCATCGTATCAACGCCCACGGTAGGCATATCAAACCGGAAGTCCTGGTGGGGCTTGCTCACCTTGACCACCGTCACTCCTCCGTGCCCCAGCATCCCGCCGCGCCTGACAGCCTGATCCGTGCCCTCGATGGCCTCCACGGCCATCACGGCCTTCCCTTTCACCACCAGCGTCTGCCCGATATCCAGGCCGGCGATGCTTTTGGCAATTGCATAGCCAAAATGAATGTCCTCCCACTCCGCATCGGTGGGTGGCCGTTGGCTTAAAACGCCTTTTTCCGGCAACAACGCCTTCAGGTAAGCGGCCTGTTCCCTGACCACCAGCCCGTCTTTGGCCATCTCTTCCACAAACCCGAGAAGCAGGGAGTCGTCGCGCTTATCCCGGATCCGGCCCAAAATGGCCTTCACCCGCGCATCGAACTGCATTCCCGAAAAGAGCAGATCTTTTTTGATCTTCCCCAGCATGAGGAGGTCACGCACGCCCCCGGCGCGAAAAGTGTCGATGATCCGCTGCAATTGCCCCGGGCTGATGTGATGTATCTCATCGGCGGCTTCCGCCAGTTCCGGAGACAGGTCGGTGGTGACGCCCACAATCAGCGGGCTCTTGCCGGCCCGCCGGATCTCCCTGGCGCAGAGCACCGGCAGTAACCCATAACCGGCGATTATTCCTACCTTTTCCATCCCGGTAAATGATTCCATCTTGACAAAAGACCTCCGAGGCGACCGCCAGCATGATGAAATCCCCGACCAGACAAAACTCGTCAACCCAGATAAAACTTCAAAACAAACAACAGGCCGATGACCGCAAGCTGGAGAATCGTGTTGGACTCCCCGGACAACGCCACCCGCCAGTCATAGTCACCCTCGGCCTGCGCATACCTCTTGAGGGCGGGGAGAATCCGTGGCACGGCGTGTTTGTACCTCTCAAACTCAGCCCCGAAAGTCCTCTCCAAAAACTCCTCCTCAAGAGGGATAATTATTCCGTAAAAATAAAGATACATGCCAAAAAAGAGGACATAGGACAAAAACCAGCTGGACATCACGCTGAAGCCAAGCCCGATCAAGAAGTTTCCCCAGTATAACGGGTTGCGCACATGGGCGTACGGGCCGGCGGTCACCAGGCGATCCGCCTGAACACTGGCGACCCGGTATTTTTTGATATATCCGGCGCCCCAGAACCGGATCAACTCGCCGGCCAGAACCACGATGGCCCCGGCCAGAAGCGAAGCGCCCGTGGGGCGGGACCAGAGGATGATCACAAAAAGCACCGGCAGCGGGATCAACCCCCGCAGCCGAAAGATCAGGCCTTTGGTGGAATCGTTCACAATTAAACCCCCTGTTACCGGCAGATACCCCGTTCGGCGCTGCGAATGAAGCGGATGAAATGGTCGATCTCCGCAATGCCCGGAAGCTCCTGCTCCATCTGCTCAATGGCCTGCGTGACGTTCAGGTTTGACCGGTACAGGATCTTGTAGCCTTTCTTGATCTCCGCCCGCGCTTCGGGGGTCACGCCGTTGCGCCGCAACCCCACGATGTTGATCCCGAAGACCTTGGCCGGGTTCCCGTCCACGATCACGTAGGGCGGCACATCCTTGACGATCACCGTATGGGCGCCGATCATGGCCATCCGGCCCACCTTGCAAAACTGGTGCACCCCGGCCAGGCCGCCGATCACCACCCGGTCCTCAACCGTGACGTGGCCGGCCAGCGCCGAGCTGTTGGACATAATCACGTGGTTGCCCACCTGACAGTCGTGCGCCACGTGCGTGTAAGCCATGAACAGATTGTTATTGCCGATCCGCGTCTCCCCGCCGCCACCCTCCGTGCCCCGGCTGATGGTGGCGTATTCGCGGATGATGTTATAATCCCCGATAAACAGGTAACTCTTCTCGCCTTGAAATTTCAGGTCCTGGGGGTCGGCGCCGATGGCCGCCCCGGCATAGATCTTGTTGTTCTTGCCGATCACGGTCCAGCCGTCCAGCACCGCATGCGGGCCAACAACGGTCCCGTCGCCGATCTCCACGTTCTCGCCGACGATGGCATATGGGCCGATCTCCACATTGGGTCCGATCTTCGCGCCGGAGTGCACAATCGCCGTTTCATGAATCTTTCTGTTAAAAGATATTACCTTGCTCTCTTGCGGTTTCAACTGGATTTCCTCCTCCGGTCGAATGTCTCCCCCATGTAGACCATCTATCACCTTATCGGATCTAGGAGGAGATTTCTTTACCCCTTTTGGCCAGTACAAAAAGCAGCGTGGCTTCAGCCGCCAATTGCCCGTCAACCAGGGCTTTCCCGGTCACCTTGGCGGTTTCCCCGCGCATCTTGAGGATTTCGACCTCGATGCGAAGCTGATCCCCCGGCACCACCTGGCGGCGAAAGCGTACCTGGTCAACTCCGGCCAGGAGAGGAAGCCGGTCCTTATCCTCCACGGAGCTCAACATCGCAACCCCGCCGGCTTGCGCCATGGCCTCGATAATCAACACGCCCGGCATGAGCGGTTGCTGGGGATAGTGGCCAATAAAAAATTGTTCGTTGATGGTCACATTCTTGATGGCTACCGTCTTGACGCCATCCTCCACCTCCAAAACCCGGTCGAGCAACAAGAACGGGTAGCGGTGCGGAAGCAAGTTCTGAATGGCAATGATGTCCAACAACGCATCTTCCTCCTTCTCACGGCGTCAGACACACAATTAACCTAATTGTACACGCCCCGCCGCCGGATGTCAACCTGAAGCGACTTCCTGGATCTTCCTTGCAAGCAGGGCATCCAGGGAATGCCCGGAACGCAACCCGATGATATGAGCGTGCAACGGCCCAAGGACCGCCAGATCACCAATGAGATCCAGTATCTTGTGCCTGACGATCTCATCCGGAAACCGGGGGGGCGAAAGGTATCCTTCTTCACCGACCACCACCGCGATATCCAGATTGCCACCCAGGGCCAGCCCCTGTTTTTGCAAAGCTTCAATCTCGTGCATGAAACCGATGGTTCTCGCGGGAGCTATTTCCCTTTTGAAATTCCCCGGCTCCAGGACAAATTCCGCATACTGGTTTCCCACCGCCGGGTGGCGGTTGGTAAAGACAAAGGACACCTTGAACGTATCCGCCGGCAGGGCGACAAGGTGGCTATCCTTCCCGGTGATCCAGACCGCCTCGGGCAGCGAAAGAATCCTCCTCGGCGCCTGTTGCGGCGCCATCCCCGCCCTTTCCAGAAGGGCGACAAACGCGGCCGCGCTCCCGTCCGCCACCGGGACCTCGGGAGCATTCAGCTCGATCACCGCATTATCTATTCCCAGCCCCGCCAGAGCGGCCAGCAGGTGTTCCACGGTCTGAACCTCGGCCTCCCCCCCCCTGCCAAGGGTGGTGCACCGGACGGTCTGGGCGATGTTCTCCACGGAAGCTTTTATTTCAGGCGATCCCGCCAGGTCTGTCCGCACAAAGGTGAAACCGGAATCCGGTTTACCAGGTTTTACAGCCATCCGCACCGCGCGCCCGGTATGAAGGCCAACCCCTTCCAGAAACGCCGGCTGCCGGATGGTCATCTGCTGTGGTCCCGACAATTCTTCCCCTCCTCCGGGCGGCGTCCCGCCAATGCGCTCATCGGATTGGTTCGCCCTCCCAGTCCAATTTCCTGCATTTTGGCGCGCGATTTTTACGCTCCGGCGCATATTATTTGCCATTTTCGCTGATCCTCACGAATTTGTCTGGCAAAAGAAGATCGGTCGCCGGCAAGATCGAGGTGGCAAAGAGGTTCCGGTACTTCTTCCCGATCTCCGACACCGGCGATTCAAGCAGTTCCCCTGGCTTGCCTTCCTCCACTATTCTGCCGGCGTCCATCAGCGCCAACCGGTCCGCCGTCCGCAGGGCAAAGGCCAGCTCGTGGGTGATTACCAGCATGGCCTGGTGGCGCTCCAGGGCCAGCTCTTCCATGACCTCCAGCACCTCGCCCACCAGAATCGGGTCCAATGACGCCGTCGGCTCATCCCAGATCATCAGATCCGGGTGCATGGCCAGGGCCCTGGCCATGCCAACCCGCTGCTTCTGGCCGCCGCTGAGTTCGGCGGGCCGCCTTCTCCAATGGCCGGCCATCTTTACCCGGCGCAGGGCGGCATAGGCCAGTTCCTCCGCTTCCCGGCGCTCCATGCCGGAGAGCGCCGGCCCGAGCATGACGTTGTCCAGAACCGTGAGCCGGTCCACCAGGTTGAAATGTTGGAAGACAAAGCCGATGCGCCGGCGGGCGGCCAGCAGTTCCCCGTGGTTCAGTTCGTCCACCGGCCGGCCGTCAAAGTAGATCCGGCCGGCATCGGGCCTGATGAGGAAATTGATGCACCGCGCCAGGGTGGACTTGCCGCATCCACTGGGCCCCATCAAGACCACAATCTCCCCGGCGTCCACCATGAGATTCACCCCGTTCAGGACCGGCGCGCCGGCGAATTTCTTCTCCAGCCCCGCCACCTGCAGCAGGGGAATCTTCTTAAAAGGTACCACTGTACTTTTTTCCATACCTGGTTTTCTCCTTTTCTTCTTCGGAGTTCCTGCTGAGAACTCTCCCCCTGTTGCGACATAGCTCAAGCCGGTTTCAACCCCTCAATGAAACACCTGCCTGTGACGGTTGAAGAGCGCCAGAAGGCCCGGCCGCGCCGCCGGGATCACGATCTCGCGCATGACCTGCATATAACTCAACCCCAGGGACTCCCCGGCCTGAACTTCCTCCTCATTTACCGGGCTGATCCTTTTGGCCAGCGCCGCGGCGGAGATCCCCAGCGCCCCCCCGAGCAGCAAGGCGAAGGGCTGCCCCAGCACCGGAACCCGCGCCCCGGAAAGGGTAAAGATCGTGGCCAGAAGCAAAGATCCCACCAGCGCTCCATAAGCCGACGCCGGATCGACGCCGGGAATCAGCCGGCGGCTCCCGGACCGCTCCAGATAGCGCATGGCCGAGATGATCGTGGTATGGTCAAACAACAGTACAAACAGGGTGAAGACTACCGCCACCAGCGCGGCGATGGTCGCCCGCACCTGGCTCAAGACGCCGAAGACCTGCCCCCGGATATCGGGTTGGACAGTCCCGGCGGGCAAGGTGAAGATCGTCACCCCGTCGGTCTCCAGAGCGCCCTTGATCACCGGCTCCGCGGCCTTCAAGGCGACACCCTTGTCCAGGAGGATCTGGAGCCGATCCCCGGGGATCACCTGCCCATCGATGTACCGGTCGATGAGCCGCACCGAACGGCCGATATCCTCGTCCGGCAATGCCGGCAATGAACTCTTGACCTGGTCCATCTGGGTGATAATCTCTTTCACGTCGATCTTGCGCATCGCCTGCAAGCGCGTCGTCACATCCCCCAGATCTTTGCGGAGCGCCATGGTATCCACCTTGCGCATCACGCCCAAAGCCTGGCCGGTCACATCCTGCATCTGCTGCAAGAACTGCCTGGCGGCCCCGGCGTCCTTCGCCAGGGCGTTGAAGTTGTGGAGCCGGGCGTTCAACTGATCAATCTTTCCCTGCCAATCCAGAAGCACGCCGGCCACCGGGTTGAACTGGTTGACAACCCCCTCCACCCCGCGGGCGCGTTCCCTGGACTGAAATTGCAGCTGATCCAGGCCGTTTTTCAGGGTGGCCAGGTTCTGGTGCAGCTTGCTATCCGGGGGAGTAAGAGCAAGCTGGAGATCAAGCTGCTGCTCCAGCTGCTGGAGATCCTGGTTCAGCTTCCAGAGGCGCTCCCCGGAAACCGTGATCATGCCCACCTGCTTTTTGAGACGGTCGATCCCGGCGCTGGCTTTATCCAGCGTCGCGCTGATTTTGGTGATATCCACCTTTCCGAGGCTGGCCAGAGGTTGGGGAAGGCCGGCGTTAACCTCGCCCAGGGTCTTTTCCACCTGGTTCATCTGCCCCAGCGTGGCCTCATAGGCGTCAAGAGTCCCGGCGACATGGGCGGCGGTGTCATCCGCCTCGCGGGAAAGCTTGTCCAGCTCGCGCAGGAGTTTGACGCTCTCGTCGATGGCCGCCACCAGCTGGTAGCGTTCGTTGCTTACCCGGGCGGGGCCAAGGGCGGGTCCGACCTGGTTTCCGCCCACCACCCGGTAAGCGGTGAGGGCTTTCCCCGCCTGGGAAGGATCACCCTTGAAACTTCCCTGAACTATGATGCCACGGACCTTCTCCCCCCCGGCCTCGATGACCTGTACAAGGATCTCATCTCTGGCGATCTGGGCGCCGGCTTTTGGATTTATGGCCAGAACAAGCTGTTCCCCGGGCTGGATCCGGCTTTTGGCCGGCACTTTCACCGTAACCTCGGACGCGTAACTTAGCAGGAACCGTTTCATCTCCAGAAGTGTGCGGCTCAGGGACTGCAGGTCATCGTCTTTTTGGGCCATGGTGATATCGCTGGCAACGGCCGGATTGAGCCGTTCCTTCAGGGATTGAACCACCCGTTCCCCCTGCTCTTTTGGAGCCGGGGGCGCATAGCCGATCGGGAAGCGGACCTCCACCACCTGGTAGCGGTCCAGAAGCCTTTGCGCCGTCCGTGAAACCTCCGCGGCCCTCTCCGGGGAACGCAGCACGACCACGATATTCGGCCCGTTGATGAAGGCAAACCGCACCCCGGAAAGCTCCTGCAGCTTGTCCACCAGCATGGATTGCGCGCCGTCCTGCACCCCGCGCACGATGACGCTGGGCTCCACCATGATGGTATAGCCGCTGCCGCCGGGCAAGCCGCCGAAGTAAGTATCGATGTGCTCAAGAACGTCGCGATTGCGAAATGAATCAGGCAGGGAGACAAAGAAGTTGGCCTTGCCGGCCAGAGTCAGCCCCTCTTTCATCCTGGCCCCCGGAAAACGGCCGGCCAGAATGGAGGCAATCTGCTTTTTAGCGGGCTCCTTGACCTCGGAGCGAACGTGAAGGATAAAGTCGTATTGGCCGGACTCTCCGATCAGCCCGGCTAAAGTATCGCCGAAATAGTTGTTTACCGCCCAGGCCACCCCGGCGGAGAGCAACGCGCCGACGATGATGCTGGCCGCCAGAAGCATGGCCAGATCACGCCTGAACCCGTCGCTGAAAAGAAGAAAACCGCCTCGCAAGCGGACAGTCATCAGGACCTCCCCCATCTGGGCTCATTATAACACAGCTTCCAGAGGCCCGGATGATGTAAATGTGTGAAAGAATGGCACCATCTGGCAGTTCCCCGGGGAACTTATTAGAGGAGTTGGAGGAATTTCAGCCCTTCTTCACCGGAAATTCGGCCTCCACCGGGCCGATCACCTCCAGTTCATCCTTTTTGATGTCGATCCGCACCCTCTCCCCTTTAAGCCGCTTGCCGTCGTTCTGCTCGATCAGCACGTTGCCCGTCAACTCCAGCGTCTCCCGGCCCTGGTCGTAGACGGCCGTCGCCGCGGAGCCTCGCCGGTCCTTCTGTTCCAGCACCACGTTGCCTTCCATGACGTAATTATCCTTTCCGAAGTCGGCGGTAAACCTCTCCCCGGCCATGGTGAAATCCGGCCTGGAGAGCTTGACCTTGCCGGTCAGGGTCGCCGTCTGTTTTTTGGAATCGTAGACCAGGTTCTCCCCCATCAGTTGCAGCTCCCCCTTGCGGATGAGGATCTTGCCTTTAACAACGGTGGTATCGTTATTTATTGTAAACCCGTTGTTTTCCAGAACCTGGACGATTACCTGTTCCTGGGCCTGCGCAATCTCCAGACTTCCCGGCGGAAAACCCGAGCCGGCCAAAAAGGCCAAAAGGGCAAAGGAGATCACCGCCAGCCATGCCAGCCACGCCAGCCCCCGCCGGCCACGCCGTCCGCCGCCCGGTCGGTTTAGCCCGTTTGGCCGGTTTGGACGATTGGGCCCATTTGCCCCATTTGGCCCATGAGGCCGATTCATCCGATCTGGCTCCTGCTGCACGGTTATCTCCCCTTCTCCTGCCGCTCCAGCATCAACTGAACCTCCGCAGGCCCCATAATTTGCAGGGCCCGGTCCTTGAGCAAGTAGACCGCTTCAGGGGCGCGGATCCGCTCCTTCTCCCGGCTGATCACCACGCCTCCCTGCAGGATCAGCTTCTCGTCCCCGGAGTCGATGACCAGCCGCCCGGCGGTGACCTCCGCCCCGTTCAGGGAGAGGGTCGCCGGCCCGCCGGAGACCAACTTCCGGGACGCGTTATCCCAGTGAAGTTCATCCGCCTGGAGTGCGTCGCCGTCCCTGGTCCGGGCCCGGATCCGCCCCTTGAGGGTGAAGTTTTCCACATCCATCTGGTAAACCGCCTCATCCGCGGAAAGATGCAAAAATGGCTTCCCGTCCTTATAGACCACTCCGTCCCGGATCCCTTTGACCCGGACCAGCTTGTCGGCCTCCGGAAGCCCGATCTTTTCCGCCACCAATTCCCATTGTTTTTCCCCTTTGTGCCGGCCCACCAGCTTCGTCCCGGCAAATTGCAGACCGGGCTGATCTTCCCCGGCTCCACCGTGGGACGCCGGCCTCCCGGCGGCGCCATCTTGCGTCGCGACCGGCTCCGGCCGGGTATGGAAGATCGTTAAAAAGCCCACCGCCACCAGGATGGCCAGCAGAAGGATGGCCGCCAATCCCGTAACAAGCCGCCGCGAAACCCGCCGCCTCATGGACAATCCCCCTCCTGGTCCTCATCAATCGCCTCCCGCCGTTGTGGCGCCCATCTCCGAAAAAGCATTCTCGAACCCTTCCAGGTTCGCGTCAACCAGCAAGGTCTCGCCGGCGCCCATCCGGAACGCCTGGCCTGGGAAAGCCTTGATTCGCAACTCAAGCCAGATCTCCTGGTTCGTGAAGTTGTACCGGACCCCCACCTCGCGGCAGTGGACGGAACGCACCACCCCGACCTCTTCGCGGTAGAAACGCTTCAGGAAGCCGTCGTAGGCGGTGGCTAGCTCCAGCCGCCAATCCGGCGTGGCCTGCCAGCGCAGGGAGTTGTCGGCCCGGTAGAACTCGTTTCGGGCCAGGCTGAACTGGGTGTCCATCTTGAGATCCAGCCGGTCCCGCAGATGCACCCGGGCCGACCCGGCCAGATCGCCAAAATAACTGTACGGGTTGTAGGCCAGCTGGAGGCTGGCCTCCTCGTCCTTTCCGCCGCGGTAGGCCACCTTCGTCCCCACGCTCCGGTAGGTGTCGGCCAGCAAGTCGTAGTTGGCCGACGCCTCCGCCGACCAGGCGCCCCCGGCATAACCCAGCGATGTGGCCAGTTCCTGTCTCGGCCGGATCGCATCAAAGGCGAACGGCGAATCTCCCCGGCCGTCCTGCCAGGTGTAGCCGAGGCGGGCGGTCCATCCCCCGGCAATGCGGTAGGTAAGGCTCGGCTGAAGTTCGGCCATCAATTTCAGATCGTCGTCGGCGTAGCCATAATAGCTTGCCGTGCCCTGCCCCAGAAGCCCCAGGGTGGTGCGTTTACCCACGGGGTAACTCAACCCGGTCAGGCGCAATCCCGCATCGACACGGCTGCTGTCGATCCCGCCAGGCTCCTCATGGTACTGGCCGTAAGAGGTGAGGATTTGCAGGGGGAGAACTTTGCCCCGGACCGAGATCCGTTTGCTCTCCAGCTTCACCTCCGGCCAGGAACGGTAGCTCTGCCAGGCTTCATTCAACCTGTCCAGAGGCGGGGTGACCACCTCCCGGTACGCCAGCGTCAGCCGGTAAACCGGCTGCTCCTCCTGCAATTGCCCCCTGTACTCGTAGTGATCGTAGGGCGACCGGCCCGGGCTTTCGTATCTGGTGGCCCCCACGCCCGCCGTTAAACGCAGATCCGGCGTTAATTGCCGGTTTCCGGTGATCTGGCTGCTGTAGTTGCGCAACTTGTTTTGTTCGGAAAGGAGTTGCCCGCCCGACCGCAATGTGCTCTGGTAGTCGGTTCCCCGGCCGGAAAACCGCAGGGAAAGGTCCCCGGCCGCGGATTTCCCCGTTAATTGCGCGGCCCCCGCCAGATCCGCCTGTTCGGTATCCTCTGTCGGGTAAATATGCGACCATTGGGCCTGCCAGTTGCTCTTGAAGCTGGAACCCGCCTCCTGGTCCAGGGAAAAGGCGGCCTGAAGATCCGGCGGAAGTTCATTCCGGTTCTGCAAAGCATAAAGGTAGAGCCCGCCTTTGGCCGGCGCAAATTTGTAGTTATGCAAGATACCGGCGCCGAACCCGCGAAGTTCATAGTAGTCCAGATAAAGCGACCCATGGGCGGAGGAATTGCGATAGTAGTTGTAAGTGGTCTTCACGAACCAGCCGAATTCCTTGCTGTAGCCAAACCGCGGAAATTCGAAGGCGTTCTGCTCCTTGATGGGAATGACCAGGAAGGGCCAGACAAAGAGGCGCCACTTCCCCTCCCAGTAGGAGACGTTTCTGGCCTCGATCCGGTCGTCCAGGTAGACTTTGACCTCCCGCGCCTCAAGATGGTAATGGGGATCGGGAAGATCGCAGGTTGTAAAGCTGGCGTCCTTCAAGACCAAACTTTTCGGGTTGCTGGCAAGCTCCCGGCCTTTTACATAGATCTTGCCCGTCATGGCGGAACTGGTGAAGGCCATGGAGGTCTTTCCAAAGCTGCCCTCCTCCCTGTCAAGGTGGAAGGTCAGGCTCTCCGACCGCACCTCCTGGTCCTGATCGCTAAACACCACATTTCCGTCGGCGATAAGGACGTTTTGGCTCACATCCAGCTGCATGCGGTCCGCCCTCACCCGGATGCCGCGGTAGGTGAGCTCCACACCGCCCCTGGCAATCAGGATCTGCTTCTCCGCGTCATAGACGATCCCCTCCTGAGCCTTCAGGCGCGCCTGATCTTCTTCGGACTTTTCGGGCCGCTGATTTCCTCCTGTTTCCAGCCCCCCTTTTCCCGGCACACGCGAAGACGAGGGCAAATCTTCCCAGCCTCCGGCGTCGGACCGGATCCGGGCCAGCGCCGGAGGATTCCCGGCAACAAAAAGATTCAAGGCCATAAAAAAGAGGGCGGAGATCGCCAGGAAAACCATGGAAATCTTTGCCCTCATAAAGCCTCCATCTTCCACAGCAGAGCCACTCCCGCCAGGCCCAGGATCAGCGTTGGCAGCCAGGCCGCCGCCAGGGGCGGCAAAATCCCGTTGACGCCGAGCGAGCGAAAGAAGGGGGTGAGCACATAATAACTCAGGGTCGCCGCCACGCTCACCGCAATGCCCATGGCTCTTCTGCCCCGGCCCACGGCCAGGGCCAGCGAAAGGCCGAAGAGCACAAAGACCAGATTGGCATAAGGCAGGGCAAGTTTCAGGTGGTAGTCCACCAGAAAGGCACTCACATCGATGCCGCTCCGGCCGAAGAGTTCGATGTTCTTCCGGAGGTCGGCCCGGCTCATCTCCTCCGTGGTGCGCTGTTCGCCAAAGAAGGGTTCGGCGTCCCGGGAGGTGATGATCTCCAGATCCTTGAACCGGGCCTCGTTGGTAACAAAGCCCTCCCGGTCCAGCTCCCGCATCACGCCGTCCTTGAGATGCCACCGCCGTCTGTCGTATTCCGCCCGGGGCGCGGTGATCATCACCGGCAGGCCCTCCGGCTTGACCCGGTAGACCAGCACATCGCGCATGATCATCTTGTCCCGCTCAAACCTGCGAATGTAGAAGTAATCGGTCGCCGATCCGCGAAAGAAGATATTCTCCTGGATCTCCGGCCCCGTCTCCCGGAAGATGATCCGGCGGATGGTATTCTCAAATTCATGGTTGGTCCAGGGAACCACCAGCTCGTTGGTGAAATAGGTGGCCACGCTGATCAGCGCGGCCACCGCCAGAAGCGGCGCCACTACCCGCCGCAGGCTGATTCCGCCCCCGCGGATCACCACCAGCTCGCTGTCCTTGTTCAAGCGCCAGATGGCTAAAAGCCCTCCGAAAAGCGCGGCTACGGGCAAAGTCTGCACCAACACCTCCGGCAGGCGGTACAAAAGCAGATGGGCCACCACCGACAGGGCGACCTTTTTGACGATGAAAAGGTCGGCAAGTTCGAAGAGCAGGCCGCTGGAGAGCAGCAGGGTGATGCCCAGCACGCCCAGCAAAAACGGCCCGGCAAACTCCCGCAAGATATAACGATCCAGTGTTCCCATCCGCATCATCTCATGTTCCCATCCGCATCATCTCACGTGGAATATTCGGCGAGGTTGGAGTTAATCCTTTCCGGCCCGGAATGAAGGATACAGGGGATAACTGGCAATCCGGGAAAAAGTACCTGAGCATAAGTCGGGCCGGCGGGTCCAAACTAGAGGGAGACGCGATTTTTAGAAAAAGACGCCGTTCCCAGGAGGAGTATCCAAATTATGCCCGATGAAACGACCTTTCGGGAGATCCGGCCCGGTGAGGAAGAACGCTTTGACGCCTTTATCAAGGATGCGCCTCGGGGCGATTACCTTCAATCTTATGAATGGGGGCAGATGAAAGCCAAAAGCGGCTGGCAACCCATCTACGCGGTTGCGGAACAGCATGGGGAGATCAAAGCCGCCGCCACAGTCCTGAAAAAGAAGCTGCCGGTCCTGAGCGCCGCCTTTTTTTATACCCCGCGCGGCCCGGTCATGGACTACCGGGATCAGGAGACGGTGGATCTCGTTCTGGAAGGCATAAGGGAACTGGCTGGCCAGCACAACGCCATTCTTTTGAAGATCGATCCGGATATCTCCGCTTCCGAACCCGAGGCAAGGGAGACGCTCCTGCAAAAGGGGTTCATCCCGGCCCGCCGCCGGGGAAAATTCGACGGGCTTCAACCCCGCCATGTCTGCCGCCTCGGGCTGGAAAAGGACCCGGGGGAGATCTTCAAAAGCTTCAGCGAGAAGACCAGGTATAACATCCGGCTGGCCGAAAAGAAGGGGGTAACCGTGAAAGAGGGCGACAAAGAGAGCTTGCCGGCCTTCTACAACATCCTCCAGGAGACCTGCCGCCGGGACAACTTCCTAACCAGAGGGTACGACTATTTTGACAGCGTCTGGGAGCACTCGGTGGAAAAGGGGCTTGGAAAGCTCTTTCTGGCGCAATATCAGGGTGAATGCGTCGCGGGCGTGTGGGTGATTACTTTCGGAAAGAAGGCCTGGTATCTCTATGGCGCCTCCTCCAACCAGCATCGCAACGTGATGCCCAATTACGCCCTGCAGTGGCATGCCATTCGCTGGGCAAGGGAAAAGGGTTGCACCCTCTACGACTTTCTGGGAATCCCCGGGAAACTCTCCCCCAACAGCCCCGCCTACGGCCTTTACCGGTTCAAAAAAGGTTTCAACTCCGAGGTGACCGAGTTTATCGGAGAGTTCGACCTGCCCTTCCGCCGCCCCTACTACCATTTCTGGCGAGTCGCCGAGCCAGCCTATGCCAGGACCGTGGTAAGCCTCGGGCGGGTCAAACAGCGGCTAAAGCACTTGACCGTGCATGGCAGATAGTTGTACAATTTGTATAGTAAAAAGTATGTAGCAAACAGCTAATATTTGGGTGGGAAACACCGGTAAACGGAGGGGGCAGGAATGGAAAGGGATGTCCAGCGTTGGGTCGATCTCTCTTCATATGATTTTGAAACTGCAGAAGCCATGCTACGTACAGGCCGCTATCTTTACGTTCTATTCTGCTGCCAACAGGCACTCGAAAAACGGCTTAAGGGCCTGGCAGTTCTGGTCACAAAAACGATGCCTCCTAAGACCCACGACCTCCTCCGGCTAATAAGTCTTGCACGCATTGAACTTGATGAAAAAAGAGAACTTTTCTTGCGAAGACTGACTCATTATTACATAGAAACCCGTTACCCGGAGGAAGTCAACAACCTAACCGCAACAGCCAGCAAAGAGTTGGCAGAATCTTATTTCGCGCAAACCGGGGAGGCCATCAAATGGCTCGACAGCTTGCTCAAGTGACAGAGATCGCCTCCAAAACAATCCGGCTCTTAAAAGATCGGATTCCAATCCAATCCGCATATTTATTTGGGTCCTACACGCAAGGGACGGCGGACGATGACAGTGATATTGACATTGCCGCCTTTAGCCCTGCTATTGACAACATGGATCTGGAAACCAAAATCGATCTTGTTGCCCGGGTTCAAAAAGAGGCAAACGCCGAGGTCGAGATTCACCTTTTCCCGGAACGTTGCCTGAAAGAGGCTCGCGCGACCAATTTTTACGGGTATATTTTGTCCACAGGAACGGAGATCAAGGTCTAGGGCGAGGTGGCGGGCTGCTCAGGCTAAAACGCCTGGCCAATACTGAAGTACGTCTGGCCGCCCTTCGCTTCTATGTGTTACTCTTTTCCGCATCCGAATCCGTTTGATCCGCCGTCCCCACTGATTTCGCCAGCCGGGCGACCTCCTTCTCCAGCTCCCGGAACCTGGTCAGATGCGCCGGCAACCTGCGCAATGCCGCCTGGCACCGCATCTCCTCCGGGTGTGGCTGGGCTGGTTCCCCTGAGACAAAGGAGCCCGGCGGCAGATCGGAGATCACCATGCTGCAGGCGGCTACCACCGAATTTTCCCCGATCTTCAGATGCCCGCTGAGCCCGGCCTGTCCGGCGATGGTCACGTGGTTTCCCAGCGTGGTGCTTCCCGCAATGCCGACCTGGGCCACGATCAGGCCGTCCTCCCCCACCTGGACGTTATGGCCGATCTGGATCAGGTTGTCCATCTTGGTCCCCCGCCCGATCACGGTGGCGCCGGAGGTCCCTCGATCGATGGCCACGTTGGCGCCGATCTCCACATCGTCGCCGACAATCACCGTGCCGATGTGCGGCACCTTGTGGTGTTTCCCGGCCACGGTCACAAAGCCGAAGCCATCGCTGCCGATCACCGCGCCGGCGTGGACGATCACCCGCTTGCCGATCCGCACCCGCTCCCTGATGGTCACGTTGGCATGAATCACCGTATCGTCGCCGATTACCGTATCGTGGCCCACATACACCCCGGGATAGAGGTGCGCGTTCTCCCCGATCTCCGCTCCATCCTCGATCACCACATGGGCTCCTATGGCGACATTCTTCCCCAGTTTCGCGGTGGCGCCGATGACGCTGGAAGGGTGTACGCCCGGCGGGAAATCGTATTGCGGGGCAAAGATGGCCAGCAGCCTGGAAAAACCAAGCCGGGGATTATCCAGGGTGATGCAGGGCTTTCCCGCTTTATCCGCAATATCTTTGGCCTCCGGGGGGAGTAAAACCGCCGAAGCCGCGCTGTTCACGGCGGCTGGCGCCTTTTTCGCGTTCTCCGAAAAAGTGATCTCCCCTGGCCTGGCATCCTCAATGCCCGCGACGCCCTGAATCATGGTATGCGGATCCCCATGGAGCTCGCCGCCAATCAAGGTGGCCAATTCGCTCAACGTCCTTGCTTCCCCGTTTTCCCTCTTCACATCATTCACCAACGCTTTCCGGCAGATAAAACCGAGCAGGACCACCGCCTGCCCGGTTTTAATGGAACTTCACCCTTACTTGCCTGTCGCTTTCTTCAACACTTCACTGGTGATATCCTTCCCGCCATACAGGACAACCTGCTTATCAAAAACCATGCTCAGTCCTTGCTCTTTGGCCACCTGGGAAATGGTCTGGTTCACCTTCTCAAAGGCTTTGGCCAGCATGGACTCCTTTTTGGCGTCAAGTTTGGTCTGGTACTCCTGGAAAAGCTTCACCTTCTCGTCCTTGCTCAGAGAAGCCGATGCTTTGTCGTATTCACCTTGCAGTCTGGCGGTCTCCTTTTCCAGCACATCCCTGGAGGCCTTGAGGTCCGGGAAATCCTTGGACAGTCTTGCCATGTCCACATAACCCACGCTGGCCACCTTGTCGGCCCGGGAGATTGACCAGTTGGTTATGCCGGCCACAATTCCCGCCAGGACCACCATAGTCGCCACCAGCCCAATTATTTTATACCTCTTCTGCAATTATCTCTCTTCCTTTCCATAAATTCTACCGCAAAACCTGCTCCCCTATACCCAGCACCTTGGCCGCCCGCTAGAAGGCCTGGCCGATGCTAAAGTAAGTCTGGCCGCCACCGCCGGCGCTGCCGAGGCCGTAATCGAGTCTCATCACCCCTACCGGAGTCTCAATGCGAATCCCCACACCCTTGCCAACCTTCACATCCGGCCAGCGGAAGGTTTCGTTCTGGCTCCAGGCTCTGCCCGCATCCACAAAGAGCACGGCCTGCAAACCCTTGGCCACGTCAAAACGGTACTCCGTGTTGAAAGAGAAGGCCCTGCTGCCGTCCTCATAGGTCCTGGCGGTCTTGCCGTCCGTTCCAGGATAATTGTATCCCCGAACGGTATCCGAACCACCAACCCTGAAGTAATCAGACGGATCCGCATCCCCGGTGAGAAGGCCGCCGTTGAAGTGCAGGGCAATCACCTGACTGTTCCGGCCAACCTTGAAGAACCGGCTGAGGTCGGTCTGATACCTGGTAAAGTCTCTGTCGCCGCCCAGCCTCTTCCCGGCCACCTCCACGGAAACCTCATGCCGCCCGCCGCCGGTGGGCTTCAGGATGAAGTCCCGGGTGTCATTCACCGCCGAGAGGGTCAAGCTCCGGGTCTTGTAAAAAGCCATCTCCGAAGGAGGAAGCGTTTGCCCGGCGAGAGGATCCTTCATGACGTTCTCCGCCTTGTACCGCAGATAGGCCCTGGTATCCTCTCCAAAGGGCTGGCCGAAGGTAAGATCGCCGCCATCCCGGTGCACATTCATCGGCTGCGTTCCACCGTCGGACAAAGTCAGATCCTCGTATGTCAACCGCCTGTACAGGTCGATCCCGAAGGAGGTGCCCTTGTCGTTTATATGTGGATCAAAATACCCGAGATCATACTTCGTGCTGTCCTTGCCGAACTGCCAGCCCACGTTCACCCGCTTGCCCAGGCCGAAGGCGTTGTCATCGGAAACCTCCAGAAAGCCGAGGAATCCCCCACTGCTGTATCCCACGCCGATGTTGCCCGAACCGGTGGGCCGCTCCTTGACCTCGATGGTCATGTCCAGCACATTTGGATCGCTCGTTTCGGTAAACTTGCGATTCACCTCGTCAAAGAACCCCAGATTCAGCACCCGCCGCAGATCCTTCTGCAAGTTCTTCATATTGAGAACCTCACCGGGTTTAATCCGCAATTCCCGGCGGATGACAAACTCCTTGGTCTTCTTGTTTCCTTCAATCTTGATCTGGCCCAGTTTGGTCTCGGCCAGCTTTACCTTGAGCGCCCCGTCCTTTTCCACATTGGCGTCCACCACTCTGGCCAGAATCCCATAATCCTGCAAAGTCTTTGTTATGGCACTTTGCAGGCCATCACGCAGCTTCTTCACATTGAGGATCTCACCGATCGCCACCGGCAGCTCCTTCTGGAAATTTTCGGGAGAGATCGTCGTCAAGCCATCGATCTCCATGCTCTTGATCACGGGGTTCTCGGTGACCTCAAAGACCACCTTCACCCCGCCGGCAACCTCAAAGACGCGGATACTTACGTTTGAAAAATACCCCAGTTCCCCGACGGCTTCCACATCTTTTTTGACGGCCTCTTCGCTGAGAGGTTGTCCGACCCTGGTCTCTTTTACCTCTCCCAGGATTACATCCGCGGGCACGCGTTTGTTGCCGTCAACGGCGATCTCTTTTATCACCGGGTTTTCGGCCAATACGGGGCCCGGCATGGCCAATAACACGGAACCCGACAAGCTGAGCGTCAAAAGCAAGACCAGCAGTCTTTTGGCTCTCCCCTGCGCCATTTTACCCAAAATCGACAATCTGTCTCCCTCCAAACCTAACAGGCTAACCATAGGATTCGACCAAGCCGGGGTTTTTCCTTCCGAGCCCGGTGCTGCAAATAGTGCTAGATTGGCAAATTGTTTCTTGTTTTGCCATTGGCTCCCGCTAAAAGCGGAGCTTGGCCTCCAGGCCCAGCCGGGTGTCGCCCTTGTCCGTAAAGCTGGTGCTGAACAGGATATTGGGCTGGATCCGGTACTCGAACTTGATGAACTGTTGCGCAAACTGGTCCTCTTTCCTGGCATCAAGGGGTTGGGAGGAGAACGTCCGCGAATAGGTCACATAAAGGTTGTTGAACACATATTTGCCAAACTGGAACCGCAGTTTTTCCTCGCCAATCCCCGGCTCGATGCGAAAATCGTCCAGCTGAAGCCCTTCTTTGACCGCCTTGCGCAGGCTGCCGAAGACTTGCGTCTGAATCTGTTCCTGCAGCAGCTCCGCCAGCTCGCTGTTGAGCGATCCCCCCCCATCCGGATTGCTCCTGTTCCTGAAGACCCGGTTAATTCGTCCCGGCAACCCCAGGATGGACATGATCTCGTCCCGGCTCAGTGCCGGAATGGCGGAGAAGTCCATGGACAGGTTGCCCACCACGCCGCTGATGATGGCCGTGACAGTATAGTTGTCCACTTTGGTTTCCCCGCGCACGTTGACCAGCGGCAAGAGGCCGCGTTGCGGGGTGAATTCCGCGTAGGCGTCGGTGATCTGAAAGTCCGCGTCCAGATACCCGAAGGTGCCGCGGGTGGCATCCGCCCGGCCGGCCAGCGTGGGCTCCCGCAAGGTGCCCCGCAATGCCAGCTCCCCGTACGCCCAGGCGTCCGTCGCCCCGATGGTATCCACGATGTGCACCTCATCCCGGTTCTTTACCACCAGGTCCAGTTTGGCGTTGAACAGCGCCTTGCCTCTGCTCTTGCGCTGAGCCCCCAGAGTCAACCGCGTCCTGGACAGGAAGGCTTCCCCGCTGATCACCGGCAGGATTGCCGGGCCGGCCAGACGGACGTTGCCATCAATCACCATGTCCAGGAACGGATCGGGATAATGCACCCCGGAGATCTTGCCGGTCAGGTCATAATTGGCCGGTTTGAGCCCGGCCAGCTCCATGCCGCCCGAGATTGCAATCTCCCCGCCGTTCCAGTTGGCGGAAGCTTTTTTGATCTCCACAAGGTTGCCACGGATGACCGCCTCGGCGGAAAGATTGGTCAGGTCGGCGCCCAATGCCGGATGGGAGACAGTCGCCCCCTTCATCCACATTTCGCCCGCCACCTGTGGCTGCCGCAACGGCCCCGTGATGTGCAATTTCAGGCTGCCCGTCCCCTTTTGAACCCTGAGATCTTTGTAAAAGGCGCCCATCCACCCCAGATCCCCATCCGGCACCTCCACGTGAAGATCCAGCGGCCTGGCCGGTTCCCCGGCGGCCCGCGCGCCGCTCAATCCCGCCATAAACTCCGCCAGGGGGATTTCCCCGTACACCTTTGCCTTTTGCCCATCCCGGGCCAGCGTCATATCCTGGATGGTCGCCACCCGGTCTTTGACCGCCACATGGCCTTCCGCCCGCTCAAAGGCCACGCCGTTGATGCTGCTGTCCGCGATGTTCAGCGCCAACCGGGCCTCCGGGTTGGCGCTGTCTCCCTTTATGGAAACCTCCACATTGGCCCGCCCCCGCAGATCATGGGGGAGGCCGAGCAGGCTGCCCACCGCGTCCAGATCAAAATCTTTCGCCTCCGCCTGAAAAGCGATCTCTTTTTGCAGGCCAATGACCCCTGCCGCGGAGAGCAGGCCTTTCCCCTGTGACAGGCGCAACTGGCGGACGGTGATCGCGTGGTCTTCCAGGCGGGCGTCCAGATCCCCGAATGCCGCCATCTTGCCGATCAGGCCGTCGCGGAGCTGGGCGGCAATCTGCACCGAAGGGTTCTCCGGTCTTCCCTGAACCTGCACCGACCCCGCCACCCGCCCTTTAACCGGCGCCGTTGGCCTGGCGCCGGCCATAACCAGGAGCCGGCCCAGATCCGCATCCTCCGTCCGGGCGAGCAGATCCAGAGAGACCGGCGCCAGGGCGATCTCCCCACGGATTCCGGTCCTGCCGCCGGCAAACCGGACCCCCAGGTCCTCGAATCTCACCTTTTGGCCGGCGTAACGGAGTTCCCCGTCCACCCCCTCGATCGGGTATTCACGGATCTGCAGCGGGCCGGTATGCAGGTGGCCCGTGAGTTGTGGATCCTTTAACGTGCCGGTGACGGTTCCCGTAAGATCCGCCGGACCCTGGACCCGGCCCTGAGACGGGCCCAGGACCCCCTGCAAAAAGGCCAGCCCCGCCAGGTTTACCCCCCTGGCCCCCACTGAAAAATTCAACCGCTGGCCGGTCAGGGCGCCGCCGGCCGTTACCGCGCCCCCCGCCAGCCGGGCGTCTAGGGATTTAACCAGCAGGGTCCCCGCTTCGTAGCGGAACCCGGAAGACAGCGCCTCAAATGATTCGTTCAGGAACTGCCCCCTGGCCATCTGGAAGGTTCCGTCCACCACCGGCGCGCCGCTTGGCCCATCAACCGTCAATTCGCCGTTGACCTCGCCGGAAAGACCCCACTTCAAACCGGCGATATCCATTAACTCCTCTGCCCGGGCGTCCTTCACCCGCAGGCTCAACGCCAGCTCGGGCGCCGGCCCGATGCCCATTTCACCGGAAACAACATACCTGGCCTTGTCTCTGGCCAACTCCAGATCTTTGAAGCCAAGGTCCCTTCCGGACAGCGAAACCTGCCCGGCCAGGTGATCGAACTTCTGGCCGCGCAAGGACGGGTTGTCAACCTGAAAACTCCCGGCCAACACCGGCGCCCTGGCGGGACCGGAAACCTGCCCGACAAACTTGAGCATGCCGCCGGCGCCGTTCTCCCGGATAAATTTCAGAACCTCCCGCGCGCTGCCGTTCTCCGCCCAGCGCCCCGTTTCTTCCAGGATCCGTCCGAGATCGATGCCTTCTCCCGCGAGATCCACCGCCATCTGACCGTCGGGATTCAGGCGGCCGCCGGCGCTGATCTGGCCGTTCGGGCCGGACAATACCGCGTAGTCAAGGATTACGCTCCGATCGTGGGCCGTAAACCCCGCCTTCAGTTCCCCCAGAGGCAAGCCCCCCATGGTGAGATCCTCGGCGGTCACCGTCCCGGCCAGATCGGCAATCTTCTGGGAGGAGTAGGTCCCCTTGACCAGCAGATCGCCGCCCAGGCGTCCCTGGGGGTCCAAAGCCCGGGCTTGCGGCCACAGCCGCCCGAGTTCGGCAATTTGAAAACTGGTGGCCTTTCCGGTCGCTTCGTACTGCCAGATCCCGCCGGTAAACCGGCTGGTAAAATTACCCGTGAATGTGCCGCCCGCCATTTGGGCCGTAAAGGGATCCACCCGGAACTCCAGGTTGGAGTAGGCAAACCCGGCCTGGAGCTCTGGCACCGCCAACCCGCCTATCTCCCCGGCTTCGAGCTTAAGCTGGCCCCGGGCCTCGGGCCTGGTCAGGGGGCCTTCCACCCTGGCCTCCAGATCCACCCGCCCATCGACGCCGGATTCCTTCAGGGTAACATGATGCTCCTTGCCAGCCGGCCCCGCCCCGGCCAGCCGGAACGCGCCGAGCTCCATCCCGTGGACGCCAATTTCAAGCGCCAGCCTCGGGTTTGCCAGATCCGTCACCCTGCCGCCAATGCTGACCTCCGCCCCCAGGTAACGGGCTTTCATCCCGTTGAGCCGGGCCCCGTCCCCGTTGAAAGCGACTTCCCCGGTTATGCCGTCCACCGGCCCTCCCATGGAAGCATCGTCCACGGCGGCGCCGCTCAAATTCGCGTTTCCAAAGAGCCGCACCTCCGGCCAATCTCCCTTTATCCTGGCATTGACGTCGGCTTTTCCCGCCACCTTCACCCCGGCGACGGGCAGCCCCATCTTTTCCAGGGTGGCCGCGACCTCATCCAATCCAAGACCGGTCGCCTTTACCGCCAGGTCGACAGTTTTTACCCGGCTCCCGCCCGCCGTGAAACCGCCGGAGATCCGCCAGTTCGCGCCTGCGTAACGGGCATCCAGATCGCCGTTTACCTTGCCCGCCTGGCCGAAAAGGATCCGGCCGCTTCGAATATCGGTGTACAAGTCCGTCCCCGGCAGGATATAACGCGCCTGATTCAGGTCGATCCGGGCGGAATAACCCAGCGCCGCCCGCTCCCCCGGGCGTTGCAGCCGGACGTCCAGATCCGCGCGGCCGGCCTGGAACCGTCCATAGCGGGGGTTATAGGAAGCCACCCCGAAGGGTTTCTTGAGCCCGAGCCCATTGGCCTGCACCCGTAACGCCAGGCCACCCTTGGATTGCACGTTGCCGTCCACGGCCAGGAGGGCTCCGGGATCCAGGCTGGATCTGGCCACCAGGCGGAGATTGAGCGCCGGACCCTGACCCAGCTTCAGGCGCCCGTCGATGCTGGAGAATTTCACGTCGAGGGAACGGTCTTCCGGCTCAAACAGATCAAAACCCGGCCACTTCAGCCAGCCGCTTTCCCGTGGGTTCCACCCGGCTATGGTGATCTCCCCGCCCCGGATGATCACCGTGCTGGAAAAGGAGGGCGCCTTGCCGGTCCCGGAAGGAAGCCGCTCAAGGGCGGTTTGCAGGTTCCACCGGCCGGACGCGTCCCTCGATAGCCGCAGCCTTGGCCCCACCAGATCGATGCGGTAGATGCTGGCCAGTACATCCCGGCTCGCCAGGAGCTTAAACAGGTTGTAACTCACCACCACCTGTTTGGCGGAAAGATCGGAAACCTGCGGCCTGGTAGCGTCGAAGGAGACCCGGACATCCGAAAAGGCCACCCGGTTAATAATTCCCGGCCCGATCTTGCCCAGGGCAAAGTTCCACCCGGTGGCTTTCCGCAGTTCGGACTCCACGCGCAAGCGAAGGCTTTCCGCGGTGCCCCGTGAATTCAGCCAGAAATAGACGCCAGCGTAAGAGATACTGAAAAAGAGCAGCAAAAATCCGGCCAAAAACACTATCGCCTTTCTACGTTCGGCCAGACTCAGCATCTCCAAACCTCCAGACAGATGAGGATTCCATTCCATTCTATTCTTCATTCTTGATTCGACGCGGTGGTTTCCTTTCCTCCCGCCAGGAACCGCCGCGCCGGTTGTAAATAGTGCCAGTAATGACAGAAAACTGCGCGATCGCCGCGCAGTCCAAACTTCTGAAAAAGCCGAAAGCCCTTTTGTTCCAGAAGCTTCTAGCTAGGGCACGGGCCTGAGCCTCCCAGGCTGGCTTTGCGGCGCCGGCGATTCCTCCGGGGCGGGACCGCCCTCCGGCGAAACCGCCTCGCCACCCTCCGGGGTCCCCTCCACACCTGTATCCACGGTCAGGTCAAACTCCACCAGCCCCTCGATCACGTAAGGGGTGCTGATGGAGGATTTTACCGGCGTCTGCGCCTGCATGCCGGCTTTGGGCTGCGCCTCGGGGACGCCCTTGGGATCACTGGACTCCCCCTCGATGGCAGGCCGGATCATTTGCGCCGCCGGCCGCAAACCACCGGCAGGGCCCGCCGCGAACGCCTCCTCGGCTCCCGCGGCGCCATCAGCAGGCGCCGGCGGGTAAAACTCCGCCACGAGGTCATTGTTCTTCTCGCGCTGCATGAAGTCGGAGACCAGTTTCTCCAGATTCTCGTAATTGGTCTTGGGCTGGTTTTCGCCCCTGGCGTCCTTGCCATCTTTGCCCTTCCGGTCATTGAAAGCCTGGTGCTCATCGGCCGGCGGGTTCTCGATTCCCAGGCCGCCGCCGCGCACCGTGACGGTCAGCGTTCCGGGCTGGACATCGCGCGGGATGGCCAGAACCAGCTTCTGGTTGAACGGCTCCCCGCGGTAAGGCCGGACCAGCACATCAATGGGAATCTCCTGCCCGGGGCGGACCTCCTTGCGTTCGGGCCGCGCCTTCTCGATCTTCGCCGTCTCCCGCGCATCCCAGATCTCCGCGTTGAACTTGATATTCTGGACCTCCACGTTGCGGAATTCGTTGTTCAGGATCAGGTCCAGGGCCTCCATGAACTCGCTCAGGCTCACCGCCGAAATGTCCGAATCGCTGAAAAAGATGTTCTCCCGTTTGAGGACGTCGTGCGGCAAGCCCTTCCCGTCGATTTCAAAGGCCACTTTGGCCATTCCCTGACCGATCCGGTCGATTCCCCGGTCCAACCCCTGCAAGGCGGCCGCCCCGGCAAATTCCAGCGTAAGCCGGTTATCCCGGATGATCTCCACCCGGGTCTTTCTCTCCTGCTTTAAATCACGGTCGCGCACGCTGGCCTGCAGGGAGATCGCCTCCGGCGTCCGGCCAAGGATCCCGGCGACGCCCGCCGAGCGATCCTGCAAAAGGGCGCCCACCGGCTCCCCCGGCCCCCCAATCTTGAAGGGCGCCTGGAGGCTGGACACCGTCTCGTAGATATAAGCGGGGGTGACAAAATAATTGGCATTCCCCTTGTTCATAAAGGGATGCCCGAAGCCCACAAACTTCTGCCCGTTGCGGTAGGTGAGCGTGCCAATCGCCGTCATATCCACGTCTCCGTGCATCAGTTGCACCCCTAAAGCGCTTCCCGGCTCCAGGGAGGACTTTAACGCCACCGGCGCTTTGCCGCCGGCCTGAACCGGCACCAGGTTCAAGGGCTCAAGGACCTTTTTCAACCTTTCCAGGCTCCGGCCGTTCAGGCCCCCAACCATCACCGGGGTCGCCACCGGCGCCATCACTATTGTTCCGGCCTCGACATCGCGCATCATCCGCCCGGCCTGATCCGCGCCGGCGGCAAAGAGCACCCGGCGGATCTCCCGGCCTTCCACCCGCACCGGTTCGGCCAGTGAAAGGCTCTTTCCCGCCGGCGGTTGCCCGGAGGCCAGATCCATCACCTTTAGCATCGGCTCAATGGGGGTGACCATTCCAACCCGGTGGTCGGCAAAATCGAAGCCAAAGCCGATGGCCCCGGCCAGCCGTCCGTTGATATACACGGGGCTCCCGCTCATTCCCGCCGCGATCCCGCCGGATTTATCGATGGCCGGGCCGCTCACCCGGACCAGGATCAGGTCTCCCGCAGGCCCCTGCTGCTTGAGAACCCCGAGAACCTCCACGGCGAACTCGTCGATCTTCGTACCGGCAAAGACTGTCCGGGCGACCCCCTTCATCCCGCGCCGGATCTCGGAGAGGGGCATGATCTCTGTTGGGGCGGGAGTGGCGGCTATTCGGGAGCTGTATTGCGCGGGGGAGGGATCGGGGTAAGCCCCGGCCACGCCTCCAAAGGTTAAAAGTAAGATCGCGATAATTGCGGCCGCCGGCCAGAACCTATTGCACATCACGCTCTTCCCCCACATCATGCTCTTCCCCCACAAAGATCAGTATCGCGGTGCCGACCTTGCGCTCCCGCCCATCGGAAGGAAAATTCAAAATCGCTCCGTCCGCCGCCAGGGTCGTGGACCCGCCACCGTCAAGGTTCATGGCCTCCACCGCCCCCAATTCACGCATAAAACCAGCCAACTCCTCCAGGGTCATCCCGATGCTCACCGTGCTCTGGCGCCCGCTCACGGCCACCAGCAGGACCGTCCCGTCGCCGGTGATCCCGACCGCCGTCCGGGGCGCGCGGCCAATAGTCACATCCGGCTTGAATTGCTCCATCTCGGTGGAGATCTCGATGCGGCCGTCGCGAATCAGCCGCGGGCCGCCGCCCACCGCCTGGGTAATCCCCAATTCCGCCCAGTCGGGATCGCTGCCCAGCCGGAAGTCCACCCGGCTGCCGGGAGCGATGAAATCTATCAAGTCCCGGCGGCTGGCGCCAATGGATAACACCGCCCCGTCAGGAGGAATTTCCGTGTTCCCCTCGGAGACCCCCGTCACCTGCCCGCCGGCGATGACATACTCCCGGCCTGTATTTCCGGTCATGGTCCGCGGCCCATTTTCGCGGGTATAGAGGATTACTTCTCCCTCTCCGCGCGGCCGGTTGACCCCCTGAAGCGGGTAGGCCACGCCATCGATCACCACGCAGGCGTTAAAAGAAAAGTTTTGAATAACCGGTATCCGGCCGGCAACCAGCCCGAAGGACGCCCGGTTGAAGATTGGCTCGCTGACCAGCTTTCCATCTATAACCATCATTCCCAGGGGTTGCCCGTCGGAAGCGAAGAACGCGCCGTTGATCCCCGCCAGGGCCCCGTAATGCTCCACAATATCGCTGAGCGTCTCCCGCCCCAGCACGGTCCCCGTGGCGAGAACCGGTTTGATCCGCAGGCCGGGCTGCCCGGGGTCCACCTGCAATATATCAGCCACCACCGGCCCCTGGGCATCAATCTGACGGATGCGCCGGTAAGTGAGCCCCGGGACAATCGACCGCTCGAACTCCTCCCGGTAAATCGCCGGCAACTGCACCCACAGGCCGCCGGCCTCACTCCCGATCTCCACCTGGGAAGCTCTGGCGGGATACCGGAGATCGATCACCAGTTGAGCCATTCTTTGAGCGGTTTGGACGGGCCGGATCCCTTTGACCGTTATGCTTTCGATGGCGGTGTAGGAAGGAAGCCCCGCCAGGTAGACATCGGGCAGATCCACGATCAGTTCCTGCCCGGAGTCGGCCAACCTCCATCGATAGTCGATTGGGCCGGCGCCGCTGGCTCCTACCCTGATTCGTACTTTTTCCGGGGTGGCCTCCACCGCCAAAAAATCCACCAGGGCGAATTTGTCGCCTTCCCTGGTCAAACTAAAGATACTATAATTTCGGTCGGTAGTCAACCGCCAGCCAAATTTTTGCAAGAACGGCGCCAGGGGGACAAACAGGATCCCGTCAGCCTCAATGGGTGGCGCTCCCGCGGGAACAAGCCGGCCGTTGGCCAGCACCTCCCCCTGGCCAAGGTAAAATACCAGAGTGCCAGGTCGGCCACCGGCGCCGGGTTGGCCTTCTTTGCCGGGTTGGCCTTCTTTATCGCCGCCGGCCCCGGGAGTTGTTGCCGCAAACGGGCCGGTGAAGACGGCCGTCCCGGTAATCTTGCCGTAAGCCAGTTTCAAACCGAAGGTTTCCGCCACAAACTCCGCCGGCATCAGGGTCTGTCCGGCCATCACCAGGACAGGTATCTCCCGCGGAAGGACCGCTCCTTCCCGGAGCACCACCCGTGGCGTCGGGAACTGTCGCGCCGGGATAAGATCCCCCTGGCCGGCCGCGCCAACCCCCGCCGCCGAAAAGATCCCGATCAAAGAAAAAAGCAGAGCCGCCCAAATGACAGGCGCCGCCCCGGCCTTGAACCAAACCTCTTGCCTTGCTGCTTGCCTTGCTCCTTGCCTTGCCGCTGGCCTCTCCATTATCCCTCATCCAAATTTATGATCCCTCATCCAAATTTATGGTCGCTTTTGGTAGTACTTCTTGGCGTGCCCGGCTTCTCCTGCCGGAATCACCCGCCGGCTGAATGTCAATTTCCGGCAAAAGTTGTTGATAGAGCCTTTCGGCAAGCCCGATCCCTCCCGCCTGGCTGGCCACTCTGGCATAATTTTCGTCGAGCAGCGCGCTGTAGATCTGCTTGTCCAGGCCCTGCGGCATGAGACCCGAATCCGGCACGGTGGCGCGCATCTCTTTCAAGAGCATCCGCAAGAAGACCTCTTCAAATTCCTGGCAAGCCTGGCGCAATTTGGGATTCTGGGCCCTGGCCGCCGGCCTGGAAGAATCCCGAAGACCGGCAACCCCCCCGGGGATCGCCCCGGGCGATGTTACTTCCTGCATCTTCTATTCGCCTCTTCTCCTTGATCTAATTGACGTCAATTTTAACCGGCATCACATGATCTCCAGCTGGCCCTGCAAGGCGCCGACTTCCTTGATCGCCTGGAGGACCGCGATAATATCGCGGGGGGTTGCGCCCACGGCATTCAACGCACGCACCAGGTCGTTCACGCTGCTTCCGGACTGTAAGACCACCATCTCCGCCGGCGGCTCCTGGACTCCCACCTCCGCCCGCGGGGCGACCACGGTACCGCCCCCCGAAAGAGGAGGCGGCTGGGAGACGGTGTCCGCCGGCGCAATCTTGATGCTGAGGTTGCCATGGGAAACCGCCACCGTGGAGATTCGCACCTGATGGCCGACGACAATGGTGCCCGTCCGTTCGTTGACCACCACCCGGGCCACCGCATCGGGGCGAACCGGCAGGCCTTCAAGGTTCGCGATAAATTCCACCAGGTTCTGTCTGTACGCGGCGGGCACCGCGATCTCCACCGCGGATTGATCCAGCGCTCTGGCGGTCTGGGGGGTGAAGACCCGGTTGATCACCTCCGCCAGCCGGGCCGCCGTGGTAAAGTCCGGCCTGGCCAGAACCACGGTCAAAGTGTTTCCGTCCCCGAGGGAGGTGGGAACCTCCTGCTCCACGGTGGCCCCGCCCGGCACTCTGCCCACCGTGGCAAAATTCTTCTGCACGCTGGTCCCGCGGGATCCGACGCTGAAACCGCCTATGGATACCGGCCCCTGGGCCAGGGCATAGACCTTGCCGTCCGCCCCTCGCAAAGGGGTAAACAATAGCATGCCGCCCTGGAGGCTTTTGGCATCCCCCAGGGAAGAGACCACCACATCCAGCTTGTCGCCTGACCGGGCAAAGGCCGGTAAGTCAGCGGTCACGGCAACGGCGGCCACGTTCTTGACCCGCATCTGTTCCGGCGACACGGTGATGTTGAATTGCCGGAGCATGTTGGCCACCATCTGGACGTTGGCGATGGTTCCGCTGCCGTCTCCGGTCCCCTGCAGTCCAACCACCAGCCCGGTCCCGATCAACTGGTTGTCCCGGACCCCCCTGATCCTGGCGATATCCTTGATCCGCACGGACGGATCGTTGGCCCCCGCCAGGCTGGCGGCGCCGGACGGCGCCGGCCCCTCCGCCAGCACAAGCCCGGAGGGAAACGCCGCCCGGGAAATTATAAGCGCCACAGCCATGGCCACAAGGCGCGCCGTCGATCTCATCATCACCACTCCCACCTGAGCGCTAAAACAACCAATCCAGAATCTGGGTCAGAATCCCCTGCCGTTGCTTGTTGGCGATGGGCCCTGATCCCAGGAAGGTAACCTTCGCTTCGGCCACATAAGTGGACAGGACCGTGTTCTCCCGCGTGACGTCGTCCGGCCGCACGATGCCGGTGATCACGATCTCCTGCTTGTCCTTGTTGATCGTGGCCGTATGATGGCCTTCCACCACCAGGTTGCCGTTGGCCATCACCTCCATCACCCGGACGGTCACCCGCCCGGAGAGGTTGCCGCTGGTGGTGGTCTTCCCGCGGGCATTGGACTTGTCGTTGCCGCTGGCGCCAATCAAGGGCAGGATCCGGGACAGAATCCCCGTACCGGGGCCGATGGTCATGGATCCGTCCTTGTTGCGCGTGGTTTCCGCATTCTGGGACGCCTGGGTCTGTTCCACGATGATGATCGTCAACAGATCCCCCACGGTCCCGGCTTTATGGTCCGCAAAGAGGCCGGCCTGCGAATTCGCCTTCTGCCACAGGGACTCTCCCTGCACCGTTTGCACCGGGCCAGCCAGGAGCACAATCAGGCAGGCGGCCACCAGGCAGGCGGCCACCAAAACCGGCCGCACCAGTGGCCGGACCAGTCCTCCCCGAAACACCGCCCTGAAGATCGCCGAACGCATGGCTCCACCTCCGTTTTATCTCAGTCGCCAACCCTCACCAGACGCTCTCCCATTACCCTGGCGGTAAAGACCTTCTTCGAGTCCGGGTTCTGAACCCGGATCACCTGGCCTTCCCACCCATCCTGCAGGGCCACCGCCAGCACATTCACCGCCACCGCGCCCACGGTTGCCACCACCGTTACGGTTTCTCCCCTGGCCACCTCCGGCAACTTCTCCAGGAGGCCCAGGGTGAGCGGTTGCCCCTGCTTCACCAGCCGGGTGGTGCGCATTCCCACCGCCTTTTCCGCGGAAGTGACCGGGCTGGCCGGTACCGAGGAGAGGAGCCGCTTTTCGATTACCAGATCCGATTCCTCGATCCGGCGGTGCCTGGGCAGAGCGACCCTGGCCGCCGCCACCGGTCCAAGGACCTTGAGACGCCCGCGGATCGAGAATGTCTTGAAGCTCCTTCCGGCCACCACCAAATCTGCAAGCGCCACAAACGACCCGCTGGATACCGCGCGGGACAACTGCGCCTCGGAAGCTTTGATACGGAAGGCGATCTCGCCGCGCGGCACCTTCAACCTCTCCGGCCAGATTGTGAGCTCAAAGGCAATGTCCCCGGCCGGGTAGGGCAGGAGCTTTTGGATCTCCGCGGCGAGGTACCGGCCAGCTTCCTCCCTGCCAAGCACCACGCCTTCCGTAGTCACGGAAACCACCTGTGGCGCCTGTAACAGAATCCGGCGGGGATCGATCCCCGCCTGCCGGATCCTGGCCACCAGAAACCCCAGATCAATCCTGCGCGTCTCGCCCGGCAGCGCCGCCGGCCCCAGCGGCAACCGGCGCAACAATTCCGCCTCCCGGGAGGCGCCCCGGATCTCCCCGATCTCTCCCAGCGACAGATCCGGCCCCAAAACCTGGGCGGTCTCCGGGATCACCACCGAGGCGGAGACCTCAACCCCGTCCGCCGCTCCGGCCAGAGGCGCCGCCATCAGCCAGGGGGTGATCGCCACGGCCACGGCCGCCACTACCGCGCCGGCAACCATGGCAACCCGCTGTTTCGTGCAAATTTGGGCCGCACCGCCGCCCATACCGTTTCCTCCGCTGCATCGCAAAGCCTTCCACACCCGCCCCACTAAAGTCACCCGGCACGCCTGCTACCTGCGCAGGGCGTTGGCCGTCTGCAGCATCTCATCCGAGGCCTGAATGGCCTTGGAGTTGATCTCATAGGCCCGCTGGGCCACAATCATATTCACCATCTCTTCCACGACCTGGACGTTGGACATCTCCAGGATCCCCTGGGCGATGGTGCCCACCCCGGAGAGCCCCGGCGTGTCCGTAATCGCTTCGCCGGAGGCGGCCGTGGTCTTGAGAAGGTTGCGACCGATGCTGGAAAGCCCCGCCGGATTCACGAATCTCACCAGTTCTATCTGCCCGATATTCTGAGGTTCGTTCTGGTTGGGAAGTTTGACGGACACTGTGCCATCAGGCCCGATGGAGATGTTCTCCGCGTCCTCGGGGATGATCAGTTCCGGTTCCAGCGGGTAGCCATCCGAGGTCACAATCCGCCCGTCGCCGTCTCTTTTGAAGGAGCCGTCCCGGGTATAGGAGATGGTGCCGTCGGGCATCAGAACCTGGAAGAAACCCTCGCCCTCGATGGCCAGATCCAGGGAATTGCCGGTCGGGCTGAATTGTCCGGGCGTGAAGATCTTCTGGGTAGCCACCGGGCGCACCCCCAGCCCAATTTGAAGCCCGGTGGGAATCTGGGCTCCCTGCCCGTCCGACGCCCCCGCGGAACGCATGGTCTGGTAGAGCAAATCCTGAAAGTCCACCCGGCTCTTTTTGAAACCCGTGGTGTTCACGTTGGCAAGATTGTTGGAGATCGTGTCCATGTTCAACTGCTGGGCCTGCATCCCCGACCCGGCAGTCCACAACGACCGCATCATGGCAGAAATCCTCCTTCTGTCAAATGAAATAGCTGCTTCCGTCATTCCGCAGCCGAGGCCCCCGCTTGAACACGGTCCAGCCTCTCGACTTTCAAACCTTCCCTTGAAACCTCGCCATCAAAGCTGTTCGTCCTTCTAGACGTTGCCAACCTGGTTTACAGCCCTGCCCAGCAGTTCGTCATGGGCCTGAACCATCTTCTGGTTGGCTTCGTAAGCCCTGACCGCCGTGATCATATCCACCATTTCCCGGATCACGTTGACATTGGACTTCTCCCGGTACCCCTGCTTGACCGCCACTTCCGCGGATGGCGCCGGCGGCCCGGCAATCGGCGTGGCCGCCCACAGGCTGTCGCCTTCCTTGCGCAACCCGCGCAGGTCCGCAAACTGCACGGTGCGAAGGCGATCCACCACCGTTGCGCCGAGGCTGATCTGGCCGTCGCTGCTGATGGACACCTCGCCCTCCCGGAGGGTTATCAAGCCGTTTTCGCCCAGCACCGGGTACCCCTCCGAAGTGACCAGGACGCCTTCCCCATTCAGATTAAACGCGCCGTTGCGGGTATACCTTTCCCCGCGGGGCGTCAGGACGGTAAAGAACCCATCCCCTTCCAGGGCCAGATCCAGCGGGTTCTGGGTAAAAGCCTGCGGGCCCGCCACAAAATCGGTGGCGGCGGCGTCGATGCCCGCTCCCACCCCGAGAGAACCGATGATCGGCCTCGGATCCTCGCGTTGGCCGTCGGGAAGCTCCACCGGGTCGTGAAAGCGCCGCAGGAGCATCTCCCCAAACGACCGCACCACCGCGGTGTCCTTCTTGAAACCGGTGGTATCAACGTTGGCGAGGTTATTGGCAATTACATCGTTGCGCCTGGCCTCGGCCAGCATGCCCGAGGCCGCTGTATAAAGCCCGCGAATCAAGAACTACCACCTCCTGTCACTTGCCGTATCGGCCGCGCCGGAAATTTTCTTAAGCCTGATCCGGCCGGGCCCTTTTGGAAAAGAAACCGGCAAGAAAAAAACGGAACAGTCAAAACCATTCCGTTATCCTGACTTGTTTCTCCTGAAAAAGTCAATCTTCTGCTCCAAAAGCTCTTCGCCGGCCAAAGCATAGCTCGATCTTCGGTCGAAATCAACTGGGAAGAGTTAGAAAGAGAGGGGGATCTGGCCGACGCCGGCGCGCAGGCGGGCCAGGACGGTCAGGTAATCAAATTGCGCCGATTCCAGGTCGGCCTCCGCCTTGCGCAAATCATCCGCAGCCGACTGGTGCTCGCTCCCGGTGATGATCCCGGCCTTGAGCCGCGCCTCGGAAACCTTCTCGGCCTCCTCGGCTCGGCTCTTTTCCGCGGTGGCCACCGCCAGCTGGTCTCGCGCCTCAAGCCAGCCGTAATAATCCTGCCTGGTCTGCTGGAGAGCCCGGTCTTTGGCCTGATCCGCCGCCAACCCGGCCTGCCTGAACCCGGCTTCAGCCTCAATGCGCATGTTCCCCAGATTCCCCGCCTCCGAACTCCCGAGAATCTGCCAGTTCAGATTCAAGCCAACCGACCAGGACTTGTCCTCGTCGTAGCCGGCCACCAGCCTGGCCTGTGGACGAACCGCCGCGATTGCCTTGTCCAAAGCCATCCGGGCATCTTCCACGTCCAGCTGGGCCAGGCGGGCGTCGATGCTTTGCCGGGAGGCGGTTTCCAGCAAACCATCCAGCTTGAAGTCTTCCTGCCCGGAGAAGATCTTGTCGTTTCCGGGAAGAGGGACTGCCGTCAACGAAACCGGTCGGGCCTCAGGCACCCCGATGGCCAGCCGCAAAGCTTCCCGGGCCAGATCCAGCCCGTGCTCCGCCTTGCTTGCCGCCAATTTCGACCTTTCGGCGCCGATCTCGGCCTCTTTGAGACTCAAGGAAGAGCTATTTCCCTCGGCGGCCCGCCGCCGGGCGATCCGCAGCGCCTCTTCCGAGCGCGCCAGGCCCCGCCGGGAAATGTCCAGAACATTTTGGGCCCTGACCAACCCGAAAAAAGCCTCTCCCACCTGCAAGGCCACCTTCTGTTTCACCTGCAGCTCCTGCAACTGCCGCCGCTCCACCCTTAACCGGGCGCTCTTCAGGTCCGCGTGGAACGGGATGGTATCCAGCGGGCGCAGCAAAGGCTGCTCAAACTCCAATCTCTTGGTTGCCGGCGTGGAAAGTCCCTCCGCGGGTTTTTCCGGTTCCAGCCCGGGAAAATATTTTTCCATCGGGGACGCAGTGGGCTGGTTGGTCGGCGCCCAGTCGGTAATCAGGGAGAGCGTCCCCCCGCCGGGGAGGGAAAGGCCCGCCGTCAGCGACCCATTGGCCCGCCAGTATTGCGGGTCGCCCTCCTTCTCCTGATAGATCTGGGGGTTAAGCCCCGCCGATAGGTCCAACCTGGAAAACTGGGCCTTGAAGAGTTCCGTGCGGGCATCCCGCACCGCGGCCGCCGCCGCCTGCACCTCGGGGTTTTGCGCCAGCGCCGTGGCCAGCGCCTGTTGCAGGGTAATCGGCGTTGCGGAAAGATCCACCGCCGCCGGAGGGGTTGCGGAGAGCGGCGCCGTGGCCGCCGCCGGGAGACCGCCGGCCATCAGGCAAAAGATGATCAGTGATACCGGAAACCCGAGCTTCTTCAACATGCTTCCACCCATTTCATCTTCATTGGCCTTCATTCGCCAAGATAGTTGAGCAGACGGGTCCTGGCCAGAAGGTAGTCAAACAGCGCCTGGCGCGCCGCCTGCCGGCTCCGGTCAAGCTGCACCTGCGCCGCAAGGAGGATATTGGGGATCTCCAGACCATTTTCGTAACGAGCCCTGGTCACCCGGTAATTTTCCGCGTCGATCTCCTGTTCCTTTTGCGCCAGCTTCAGGCCGGCTTCCGCCTGTCGCAGGCCGTTGAGCAGCCCCTTCACCTGAGCCATGACCTCCCGCTCGGCTTCCAGCGCCGCCAGCCCGGCGCTTTCGCTGCGGTTGGCCGCCATCCTGGCCACAAGCGGCGCGGTGTAATCGTTGGCGGAGAATTTGGCCTGCATCTGGGCCACTTCCAGGCTATCCCTCTTCTGCCGGAGGTCGAAGCTGGCCGCCAGGGCCTTTTTGGCAAACTCATCCTCATTGATCGACAGCTTCTGGTACTGGAATTCCTCATTCTTCAGATCCAGCTTCGCGTTGAGGTCCACCCCCAGCGCCTTGGCCAGGTTCAGGCCAGCCAGGGCCACGGTATCCCTGGCCGTGACCAGCCCATTTTCCGCCTGAAGCAGGATCTTTTCCGCGTTTAAAACGTCGAGGTTGGTGGCCAGCCCCTCGTTCTTCTTCAATTTCACGATTCGCAGGCTATCTTTGGCCTGTTCCACCGATTTTTTGGCCAGTTCAAGGCCGGCGTCGGCGTTGAGCGCGCCGAAGTACGCGGTTTGAACATCCAGCCGCAACTGCCGCTCCTGCACCCCCACCGAAGTTTCCGCCGAAGCGGCCCTGGCCTGGGCCTGGCGGAGCGCCACCGCGGAAGCGTTCAACGCATTGTCCGCCTCGACCTTGGCCAGCTCCATGCGGGCGTATTCCAGATCCAGCAACGCCGCGCGATGGCCCGGATTCAACTTGAGAGCCAACTGGAGGCTTCCGGCCAGATCCAGGTTGAAGGGGCCGTTTGAGGTTTCGCCGGCCAAAGCCTGGCCGGCTCCGATGCCGGCAGCAGCGTTGACAGCGGCGCTGGCGCCGCCGCCAGCGCCGATCACGGCCAGCAAAACCGCCGCAATGGCCACCGGCAGCATGGCCCGCCGCACACCTATCGCCAATCTTCTGCTCCTTCCCATCCGTCTACAACCTTCTCTCTCATTTTATCCGTTGGCATCTCGCCCGTCCGTCATTCGTACCGCAACGCCTCGATGGGGTCAAGCTTGGCCGCCTTGTAAGCCGGGTAGACCCCGAAGATCAGCCCGATCCCGGTGGAGAAAGCAAAGGCCAGAAAGATGGAGCTGGAGGAGACTACCCCCTTCCAGGGGGCAAAGGCCGAGATCAACTTCGCCCCGAGCGCGCCCAGGATAATCCCGATGATCCCCCCCATAAGACACAGCACCACCGCCTCGACCAGAAACTGGCTCAGAATGTCCGAACGCCGGCCGCCCAGCGCCTTGCGGATCCCGATCTCCCTGGTTCGCTCCGTGACCGAGACCAGCATTATGTTCATGACCCCGATGCCCCCCACCACCAGGGAGATGCTCCCGATCCCGGCGAGAATGGCGGTGAACACCTTGGTGATGGTCCCGAAAAACTGCTGCTGATCCTCCTGGCTGGAGATCCAGTATTTGTACTCATTGCCGTACTTGCGGCGCAGAACCGACTCCATCCTGGCCATCGCCCGGGGAACCAGCTCGGCGTCCCTGGCCTGGGCAAAGATCGCGCTCACCGAGTCCCTGCCGGTCATCTGGGCCATCCTGGTAACGGCGATGTAGGCCACCATATTGGCGCTGGTGTTCCCTCCGAATGACTCCTTGGCCCTGGCCATCACCCCGATGACCAGAAAGGGCGCCGAACCGAGCTTCACCTGCTGGCCGACACCCGGCTGGGTCCCGAAGAGTTTTTCGGCAAGGTCCGAACCTAAAACGACCACCCGGCGCGCGGCTTTCACGTCGGCTTCCGCCAGGAAACGCCCCTCGCTCACATTGAGATTCCGGAGATCCACGTAACTGGCGGCCACACCCTCCATCGAGCCGTCTTCATGGCGATTCCGGTAGCCGAAGGTGACGCTGCGGTTGATCATGGGAGACACCGCCGAAAGCTCCGGAACGGCCGCCCGGATCAGGTCGGCGTCCGCCACCGTGAGGGGTTTGAACCGGCCCTGCTGCACGTCTTTCGTTCTAAAGTCCGGCTGGACCCAGACCAGGTTGGCCCCCAGGCCGGAGATCTCGCTTTTGACCATCTGGTCTGCTCCCTCTCCCATGGAGACCATGGCGATCACCGAAGCCACCCCGATGATAATTCCCAACAGGGTGAGCGCCGAGCGCATCTTGTTGACCCGCAAGCTGCTCAGCGCCAGCTTAATGCTTTCGAGGAACTTCAATGCGCACTACCTCCATCCCCTGGCTGGCAGGCTCCCGGCCGGTTGGATCCGGACTGGTTGCGGCATGTTCGCTGGCAGAAGCTCCCGTGGCCTCCGACCGCTGTTCCTCCGACCCCCCGGTCGCCCGGCGCGGGGAGGCGACAATCTCTTCCCGAACAATCCGGCCGTCCCGGAAGTGGACAATCCGCTGCGTGTGCATGGCAATCCCAGCATCGTGCGTGACCAGGACGATGGTCATCCCGCTCTCGTTGAGATCTTGCAGGATGCCCATCACCTCTTCGCCGGACTTGCTGTCCAGGTTTCCGGTGGGCTCATCGGCCAGGATCAGGGCGGGCGAGCCGACCAGGGCCCGCGCGATGGCCACCCGCTGCCGCTGGCCGCCGGAGAGTGCATTGGGGCGGTGATGGACACGGTCCGCCAGCCCCACCGACTCCAGGGCGCGTAAAGCCCGTTCGCGGCGTTCCCGCCTGCCAGCCCCGGCGTAGATCAGCGGGAGTTCCACATTCTCCAGGGCAGTGATCCTGGGCAAGAGGTTGAAGGTCTGAAAAACGAAGCCAATCTTCCGGTTCCGGATCCGGGCCAGCCCGTCCTCATCCAGCCGGCTTACCTCGCTGCCGTCCAGCGCGTAGTACCCGGAGGTGGGGCGGTCCAGACACCCGATAATATTCATCAGGGTGGACTTCCCGGAGCCGGAGGGGCCCATGATGGAGACAAACTCCCTGGGCCGGATATGCAAGGAAACCTCCTGCAGGGCAGGGACCTCGATACTGCCGTTTTTATAGATCTTTGCGAGGTTCTTGATCACGATCATCTTACATCGCCCCCGACTTCTTCATCTGCTCCTGCCGGCTTTTGGCGTCCGGCAGCCGTACCTTGTCCCCATCCTTGAGCTTCTTCAAAGTCTGGTAATCCCCGATGATCACCTCGTCACCGGGTTTAAGCCCCTCCGTAATCTCAATGTCCGACATGTTGGCCAGGCCGGTGGTGACCGGCGTCTGCCGGGCCAGCCCTTTGGCAAAGACAAAGACCACCTTCTTCGTCTCTTTGCCCACGCGGCGTTCCACCACCGCCTGGATGGGGACAAACAGGGTTTTGGGCTTGCGATAGGTCACAATCTCCACGTCGGCGGACATCCCGGACTTCAGCGCCTGGCTGGCGTTATTCACCTCGACGTCCGCCGGGAATTTGGAGACATTGCCCTCCATGATGGCTTCCGGCGCTACCTTGGTAACCCGGCCGGATAATTTGAGATCCAGAACGGCGTCGGAGGTAATGCTCGCCTCCTGCCCGGCCTTGACCTGGCTCACATCGGCCTCATCCACCTTGACCCGCACCAGAAGCCTTTCCACATTGGCCAGTTTGAAGAGCGGCAGGCCCGGGGTAATTGCGGCCCCATCGGCAATCAACTTGCCGACAATCGTCCCGTCCGCGGGGGCCAGTAATCTGGCGCCGTCGGCCAGAGCCTGGCCGGACAGGCTGCCCGCCCCGGCCCCGCTGGCGCCGCTTTCCGCCTGGTACTGCTTTTCCGCGGCCCGGTACCGTGATTCGTCGATCTTGGCTTGCGCCCGGGCATCCTCCAGTTGCTTCTGGGAGATGGCCTGCGCCGCATACAACCGCTCCATCCGGGCCAGGTTGTTCTTGGACTCGCGAAGCGCGATATTGGCTTGCTCAAGAGCGGATCGGGCCTGCTCAAGCTGGGCGCCACGGCTGGTCTCATCCAGAGTCAGCAAGAGCTGCCCCCGTTTCACATGATCACCCACGTCCACCGCCAGTTTCCCAATCTGCCCCTGGACCGGGGAACGCACCTCCTGGGCATCCACCGGTTCAACCGTTCCGCTGGCGGAAACCGTCACAGAAAAGGTGTCCGGGGAAATCCTGGCGGTCTCCACCGGGATGCCGAGATCCTTCTTCCCGGCAAATTTCCCGATCGCCACGCCTCCCACCACCACCACCAGCAGGATGACCACCGCCACCATAAGCTTCTTCTTCGACAAAAAATTCTCCCCCTTTACCGCCACCGCCGAGGCCGGACCGCAAAAGTATCGCTGGCTTCAGGCCGCCCCGCCAGCGAGCCTGGCGCCAATGGAAGTCATTCCCACATTGAGCGCCAGCACGATCAGCCACAGGATGACCGTGAAGATCGCCGCCCTGGCCATGGAAGTTTTCAAAAGACGGCCCAAACCGATCGTGCTCAGCACCAGGTACCCGAGCACAAAGAGGTTAAGGTTGCTCATCAGCACCCCATTGGGTGTGGAAATCTGTTCATAGGACATGGAAAACCCGAGGCCTAAATTTATGTACTGCCCGGTCAAGAGCAGGGCTGCCCCCGTAAAGAGCATTTGCAGGCAAGCGGTAAAGTTCAGGTAGCCGGCCACGCTCAGAGCTTGTTTGTAGCTTGCCCCGCCGCCGGTAAACAGGCCCAACAGGTAAAAGACCAGCGCCCGGATGAAGAGGACGATCAAGCTGGTTACCAGGGTGCCCACCGCTTGTGAGACAAGCATTGTCGTAGGAGAGACCTTTTCCGCTACTTCCGCCGGTAGATGCGCCGTCGCAAATTGAAAGATTGGGATGCTGAAGAGGCTTGTAAGGACGATGAGGAGTACCGGCCCGATCAGATCCGGGCGGGCGATGATCGCCGCAAAGGTGGTGCCCGGTTCAACCAAAAGCCCCATCAGCCTTTCAAAAAGGTTGCGCTTTGCCACCTCCCCACCGCCAACTGTTTCGGAGGTCCCGGGGGTTGTCGAAAAGTTTTCCATAACTATGTTCATCTCCTTATCTTTTGATAAAATCCTACAGCCACTATTATAGCAGCCGTCCAGAATTTCACAATCCCCTTTGCCCCTAAAGATACATACGATCCAAACAAGGAAAAAGTGTCGTGCCGCTATTGGATTTAGTCGCCCCCGCCAGAACAAACCCTTCATAAAAAATATGCCAGGATCCAGATAAACCTGCCTCAAACCTGCCCCGACCTGGCAACCTTGACCATTTTAAATATTAGCCAATCATCTAAATTACTGACCACATTATACCTCTTCTGGCGCATGCCGTCAAGAAAAGCGACCCCCCGCGGGTTAAAATTTCACCCGGCGGGACAGCTTTTTTACCCACCTTTTTCCGCGTTATTCTGGAGCCCCCCTCTGGGGGGCGGGCGGTACTCGGGCCAACGAAGGCTTACCATCGGGTGGGGGGTTGCCGGGGGTAGGTGGTTTGGAGGGAGGGGGCGGCGGGAGGGAGGGTGAGGGCAGCCTGCCTTCCGCTTTCTTCCCCCCAGTAAGGCCAGGCGGCCTGTCCTTGCCGGTACTGATCCTCTTTCCGTTTCTCTCCTCCGGCAAGGGCGGCCGCCGAACTGAAGCAGAATTAGCGGCACGGCAAAGTTATAGCCGGCCCCACCTGGATGTTGGCAGCGTTGCTCACCGGCGGTATGGGTTCTGGAAAATCGCCTGGATGCCCAGCTTTCTCATGTCTGCCTGAACGGCCCTACGATTGACCGGCTTGTTCTCTTTACGGGTTAGTACCTTGGCAAGCTTCCGGGAGACGCAATAAGGGCGCTTAAGATATTCCTCCAAGACCTTCTACCGGCGTTCAATCTTCTCAAGGGCTTCCTATCGGACGGTCTCCACATGACTTGTTATGCAAACTTGACCGAAGCCTTTGGCCGCTCTTGCTTGCTTCTCGTTCTTCGTTAGTAAATAAATTCCTGTATTCTGACCATAAGAAGGTGCTCAAACGACAAGTCTTATTCGCGCCACGGGAATGAAAATAGGCGCTTTTATCGAATACTATTGAATCGAACTTCAAAATTAAAGGAGTGATCAACAATGAAGATAGCCGCTGTAATTGATAACGAAGGAAATGTCTTACCACTGCCCGATGGCCAGGAGATCATCATTTACGATATTGAGGGGAAAACGCAGAAGAAATATCATAATCCGGGCTTTGACCTGGAGACAAACAGAAGAAGCGCAACTACCGACTTTATGGCCCAGAATGGAGTTAATATAGTCTGTACCGTCCCCGCCACCTTCTGTCCAGTTTCCCGAGATAAAGCCAAAGAATATTCACTGAAATTTATCAGGCTTCAAAAAGGCGCAAAGTTTCAAGAGGTCCTCTTAAACATAGATAAGTACCTTTCATTGTCAACAGATGATATTCCCGATGATGAATTGTTCAAGAGAGTGAAATTGTAGCGGTAATGCACTAATTCAGGCAAGCGCCGGTTACAGCGATTTCATCATCCAAATTGCTTGACACGAAACCAAATGGTGTTATATAATCTTAACCAGAAACCGTTTGGTTTCATTTTTGCACAGACGGAGGTTATAAATGGAGAAATACGCAAAGGGTAAATTGCCGGATATCCGACGGACTGTCGAAATCAACTCAAAAGTTGAACGAGTATGGCAAGCAGTAGCCACATCCGAAGGCCTGGCAAACTGGCTGATGCCGAACGATTTTCAGCCAGAATTGGGATATGAATTTACCTTGAAAACACAATTTGGGCTAGTTCCGTGTAAAGTAACGGAACTTGATCCTCCTAAACGACTTTCCTTCACCTGGGATGATTTTGGCTGGCAGGTTACCTTTGAACTAAAAGAGATCGGAGGAAAAACAGAGTTTACAGTTATTCATTCTGGCTGGGGTGAGCCAGATGCGATTATCCCAAGAGTCCAGCAAAAACAATCAGTAATACGAGAAACGCTGGATATAGGTTGGGGCCATCTCACGGAAGGGTTACGTGGAAAGTTGGAAAAGGATGATGAATAGATGCCAGAAGTATCACGTAAACATGATGTTTTTCAGGCCATAGCAGATCCGACACGCCGCAAGCTGCTTAGATTGCTCGTAAATGAAGAGATGCCCGTCAACTCAATCACCGAACACTTTCCAATGAGTCGTACTGCAGTTTCCAAGCATCTGCATGTTTTATCGGATGCCGGACTTGTCAAGGAACGTAAAGTTGGACGAGAGACACATTATAGTCTTCAGCCTGAACCTCTTCAAGAGGTGAAACAGTGGGTTTCCTATTATGAAAGATTTTGGGAGAACAAATTATCCGTGCTAAAAAATTATATTGAGACGGAAGATAAGGATAGCGGTGAATCCAACTAAGGAATCGGGTTAAAAGAATGGTAAGATAGCAAATTATGGAAGGAATATTAAAATGATTAATGCAAGCCCTTTTGTATTGATTGAAAATTGTACGGAGGCTATCAAAAATTACCAGAAAATATTTGGCGGAGAAATTAAAATCCTTAACGAACAAGCTGGTAAAGTTATGAATGCTGAATTACATCTGGGAGGCACTCTTATTCATTTCGCGGATACAATGGGTAAATCGGTTGCTTCGGGCAGGAATATTAGAATCCTTCTCCAATTCGACAGCGAAGATGAAATTAAAAAGATTTATAATGAACTTAAAATTGAGGGGAAAGTCGACTTCGAATTACAGAAAGCGTTTTTCGGTGCACTACACGCCAGTTTAACGGATAAAAACGGTATCAATTGGGATCTCAATTGTTTTTTAGCAAGATAGCATTACTCTATATAGAAAAAAGCTGGTGTCTGAAACCAGCTTTTAATTTTTGATTGGAATGGTCTTCAGGCAAGCGTCCGTTCCAGCAATTCCACGTACCTTGCCGGGTCGAAGAGCGCGGCGGTATGCCCCTCTCGATCACAATGGCCTCCGCTCTTTTGGGGCTGGGTTACCAGGCGGTCCCGCTGGCCGCACAGGCCCTGCTGGCAGGAAGACGGGGTCATACAAAAAAGAGGCGTCCTGATAACCCTGGCCTGTAATCAGGTCCGTGGTTTGCCGGAAGGGACCCCCTGGCCCGCGAGTGGCCGTTCTTTGGCGACACGCCGATTCGTTCCCCACTCCAGTCTGACCGCCTGTTTCGGGCAGGTGTCTGCGCATTGCCCGCACAAGATGCATTCATCTTTATTCATGCCGCCTGCCTTAACCATGCCCATCACGTCAAGGCTCATCGGGCATTCCCGGCCGCAGCGGCCACAGGAGTTGCAGCGATCTTCTTCGGCGGTAAGTTGAAGGGCGGGCCAGCCTCCCAGGTTGCGGAGACGGCGGCCAAGGATCATGAAGGGGGCAATCCAGCAGAGATGGTGGCAGAAAGAGCGCCTACCTGCCGTAAGAGCCAGGCCGACCATAAGCGTCAGGAAAAAGTAGTAGATTATGTAGCTGCCCGGTTCGGCGATGGAGATTCCTTCAACCGTCTGGTACAACGGATCTGCCCTGTGAAAACCGCCTGAGCGGATCGCCAGCCCGGCGAGCAACACAAGCCAGGGGAACCAGATCAGGTACTTGACCCAGTGGCCCCGGGTAACCGGTTTGCACTGCCCCAAGACTGTCGCGTCGTGAAGACCCGCCGACGGGCAGACCCAGCCGCAAAAGGCACGCCCAACGACCAGTGAGACCAGGAAGAGCAAGCCGAAGAGCATAAGGCTTCCGGCCAGAACGCCTTCCAAGGCGCCCTGAAGGGGAAGCACCGGTGAAAGGTAATAAATGGTGATGGGGAAGAGTAGAAACGAGACCAGAACGAGGAACTTGCGCAAACGCTGTCTTTTCACGGTTGATCACCTCCGCTGGATTGATGGCTCTGGAGCAATTTGAGAGCCTCTTCAGCCCACTCGAGATACGCCTTGTAAACTTTTTCTCCAAAAATCACCGTCAGTAGGTAGTATAAGTGGTCCGGCGAGTCGCCCAGGGCTAGCCGGAGTTCTTCGCCATACGCCGCCAGGAGATCGGCGGCCCCTGAGTATCTCGCCCGAAAAGCCTCGATGGCTGCAATGTTGGCTTCTCGCCCGACCAGACCGCCGAAGAAGAGCTTGAGCAGGATCTCGTACCTGACGTATTCCTTCGAGGCTGGCTCCTCAAGCCACCGCCGAAGCAATTGCCGGCCGCGGTCGGTTATCGAGTATACATACCTGTCGGGACGCCCGGGATGGTGCTCGCCGGCCCTCACAATCATTCCGTCGGCCTCTAGTTTCTTCAAAGTAGGGTAAAGCTGCCCGAATCCCACGTCCCAGAACTGGGAGATCGACACCTCAATCCTCTTTTTCATATCGTAACCGCTCATCGGTTCGTGGTTCAACAGACCGAGAATGATGTAAACGGTGCGATTGTCTATGGCCACAGGACACACTCCCAACCAGTCCGCCTGTAACTCAACGGCAGGTATTCCTGCAATCCATATATCATGATGATATATGGATGGTCAAGAGGTATTTGAATTTCCCCGCCAAATCGAGTAGGGGGCGGGGTCGCCCCGCCCCCTCTCACACCACCGGACGTGCGGTACCGCATCCGGCGGTTCACCGAGCTTGACGAAGTAGTTGGTAGCGTTCGGATAAACTCATGAGGCCTTGGGCTTGCCAATAGGCGTTGCCCAGGGCCTTATTTAGTGCCGCCGAGCCCGCCACGAACCAGCACCCCCGCCGGGCACCCGCTGCCTTTCGCACCTGCCACTCCGGCACCCCATGGGCGCGCAGTTCCCGCACTCGCGTGCGGTAGCGCTTCCATTGCTTCCAGGCCACCATCCGCATTCTGCGGCGTAGCCATTGGTCAATGGTTAGGAGTATCGTTTGGGCATCTGCCAAAGAAAAGTAGGTTACCCAGCCCATCAAGTACTCGTTGAGTGCCTTGATTCGCTCTTTTTGGGCTTGACTGCGGCTGCGCGACGTCAGGTCCCTTATTTTCTCCTTCAGCCTTTTCAGGCTCTCGGGGGCAATCCGGATTCCCGTCTTCCCCTGGAGCCGGTACATGCTGAACCCCAGGAACTTCAGCCGCCACGGCCGGTCCACCGCACTTTTGGATTCATTTACCTTGAGTTTTAACCGTTCTTGCAAGAATTGTCGTACCCCAGCCATGACCCTCTCCCCGGCCCTCCGGCTCCTTACGTAGATGTTACAGTCGTCGGCGTATCTTACGAACCTGTGGCCTCGCCTCTCCAGTTCCTTATCCAGGTCGTCGAGCATGATGTTGGCCAAGAGCGGACTTAACGGGCCGCCCTGCGGCGTCCCCTCCTCACTGACCATCACCACGCCGTTTACCATCACCCCCGCGTTTAGATAGGCTCGGATGAGTCGCAGCACGCGTTTATCCTCTACCCTGCGCGCCACGCGGGCCATGAGCTTGTCGTGATTGACCCGGTCGAAGAACTTCTCCAGGTCAATGTCCACTACCCATGTATGCCCCTCTTCTACATACTGCCGCGCCCTCTTTACCGCATCATGGGCCTTCCGGCCTGGCCGGAAGCCGAAACTGGATTCCGAAAAGGTTGGGTCGAAGATCGGGGTCAACACCTGCAAGAGTGCCTGCTGGATCAAGCGGTCCACGACGGTGGGAATTCCTAATAGTCTTTTGCCGCCGCTGGGTTTCGGGATTTCGACCCGTCGTACCGGCTCCGGTGTATAGGTCCCCTTTAGCAGTCTGTCACGAATTTGCGCCCAGTTCTCCCGCAGATAATCCCGGAGGGATTTTACCGTGATTCCGTCCACGCCTGGCGCTCCTCCGTTCCGTTCCACCCGCCGTAGCGCGGCCCACATGTTTTCGCGGGCCACCACCCTTTCCATCAGGCTACTACCACTTCCTTCGTGGGATGTCTCCGTGGTTTGTGCCGGGTGTGCGCTCCGCCCTTCCGTGGTGCCCCGCGGCTTCACCGCTTCCTCCCGCGGGAAGGCCCCTTGCGGGGTATTCTGCTCTCCTTGCGCGCGTCTCGAACTCACCAGGTTCACCCCTGACTCAATGTTTGGCCCTTCCCCCTGGCTGGCCTGCCCTGGGTACTATGGCCTCTGCTGACTCCTGCCGGCTCCAACGCTGCCTTTCGGCCTCGTTTGTTGGGTCCCCAACGTTTCCGGCAGGTCTCCCCGGGTAAGAGCGCCGACTTTCTCCCCATGTACCCGCCCAATTTACTGCCGTGTCCCTTGGCTGCATGGGGCTTTGTCTTGCTTTGCAGACTCGCCCGAACGCGTCAGCCTCTCCTTGGGTTCGTGGTCCTCGGGTCGGGGATTTGCCTCCAGCTTCCTTCAGATTCCCCCTCGCGACGGACACCCTTGCCTTTGGCTAACGGTTGGTGCAGCCAACCTCCGTACAGGTCTTTCACCTGCTAGTCGCGCGCCCGTGCCGGGCGCACAAAGCAACCCCCTGCCTAAAAAAGCAGGGGGCTGCATCGCAAGCCTGATGATTTGGATTTAATTGATGCCCGATACCTTTACCAACCGCAAAAGGCGCCCGGCCTACTTCAGCGTATCCAGCTTCTTGTTCGCGGCGGTCAGGAGAGCCATGGCGTAATCGTAGTTGTGAACGCCGTTGCTCTTGTCGGAGACGACGATCTCGTAGTTCAGCCTGGCTTCCAGGTAGGTCTTGTTCTTGCCATACTTGGCCGCCAGCTTGTCGATCTTCGCCTTGGCGCCGGCCAACTGCGCCTTCACATCACCCTGCCACTTGTCCATGCGGGCCTGGAGATAATCCTGGCTGGCTCCCGGATGGCAAGAACTGCAGGAATCGGGCATGTTGTACTTCTTGCCCTCGGACGGCAGCACCACCCGCATCAAGTGGCTGCGCTTTTCGCCCATGGTCTTGGGCATATGGCAATCCACGCAGGTGACCCCAGCCTTGTACATCTCGCTGGGGCCGGCGTTGGCCACGCCCACGCCACCGGTGCCGAGGGTAAGCTCCTTCTGGGTATGATGCGGCGTCTGGCCTACCTGCACCTTTCCGGCGGTATGGCAGACGGTGCAGCTCTCCTCCTCGGACCGCCGCAAAAGGCCCGGACGTCCATCAGGGCCATGGGAATCATGGCAGACCTGGCAGGTCACGGCCTGTTTGGCGTCGGCCATCTTGACCTTGCCGTCTTTGACCAGATTGGCATCGGCCGAATGGCAGCTCAAGCAGGAATCGCCGGCATGCCCGCTGCTTTTGAGGCCGTCAAGGGCCCTGGCGTGCGGGCTGACCAGCCACTCCGGATACTGCATATGATGGGAGTTCCGGGCGTTGCCGGTCGGCCACCAGTCCTTCGGCGCATTCTGGGGCGAAGAAGAGGTGTAATAGTCGGCCAAAACTGCGCCTGGCCTGTATTGCCCTTTGTCATTATAAGGATAGCCGAAGGGCTTCCCGTCAGGCTTCTTGGCCACGGAAGCGCCGCGGGTATGGCACTGGCCGCAGTTCTCGGCGGAATAGCTGACCACGATGTTGGACCTGGCCGGCCCGGAAACATGCTCGCTGGCCGGCCCGTGGCACTGCTCGCAGGTGATGCCCAGCCCGCTGAAGCTCCGCGCCACGTTGGGGTTCTTTTGAGTCGGAACCTTGAGAGCCGTGACATGGCAACCGGCGCAGGTGGAGAGCCAGGGGGTGCCCTCTTCGATCCCTTCGGTCTCGATCTCCCACTCCTTGGAGCCGAAGTTCCAGGAAGCCCAGAGCACCGGGTAATCATCGGCGGGAACGCCAAAGGCGCCCTTCTTCCCCACCAGTTCCTGAACCTTGAGCAGGCCCGGCTTGCCCAGCAGGGCAAACTGGAGATCATCCGCGGTAAAGTTGACCATCTTGGGGTTCTTCCCGCTCAGATCGCCGCCAAATGCCTTGGGATCCTTGGAAAGGTCCTTTACAAACTGGCCATGCGTGGTGTTGGACCAGGCGGTGTGGACCGGGTTGTGGCACGCGCGGCAGGCGCCGTCCCCCACATACGCGGCCTTGTCCGACGGTGCGGCCAAAGCCCCGATGGAAAGGCCCAGGACCAGTACTGCGGAGCAGATCGCCGTCAATAATGCACTCTTTTTCACTATCGTCCCTCCATCTCCCGCTGGATCTGACCGGCTGGCAACCGCACCAGTCCCATTTTCACCTCCTTTTCCCGGCGGGTTTGTTCCGACATTCACAATCATGGCGTGGAACCACCGTCAAAAAGCAAAAAAATCCTCTTCGGAGGGGGGTTTTAGCCGGTCTTGGTGGCGATGATCACCCCGTTGGCGATGCCCTGGATCCCGTCAAGCACCTTGCCGGAGCCCATCACCACGCAGGTAAGCGGATCCTCCGCCAGGTAGACCGGGATGCCGGTCTCCGCGCTCATGATCTTGTCAAAACCGTGCAACAGGGAACCGCCGCCGGTCATCACAATTCCCTTGTCCATGATGTCCGCGGCCAGCTCGGGCGGCGTCCGCTCCAACACGGATTTCACCCCGTCAATAATGGCCATGATCGGCTCGGACAGAGCATGAAACGCCTCCGTGGAGGTAAAGGCCAGGTTGCGTGGCAGGCCGGTGACCAGATCCCGGCCCTTGATCTCCATCTCGCGCTGATCCCCTTCCGGATAAGCCGTGCCGATGTTGATCTTGATCTCTTCCGCCGTCCGCTCGCCGATCATCAGGTTGTACATCTTCTTGATATAGCGGATGATGGCGTCGTCAAATTTGTCGCCGCCGATCCGGAGGCACTCGCTGACCACCACGCCGCCCAGGGAGATCACGGCGATATCCGATGTCCCGCCGCCGATGTCCACCACCATGCTCCCGCTTGGCTCGGTAATGTTAAGGCCCGCCCCGATCGCGGCCGCCATCGGCTCCTCGATCAGATGAACCTTCTTCGCCCCGGCTTCCATGGCCGCCTCAAGCACGGCACGCCGTTCCACGCTGGTTACGCCGGCCGGAACGCAGATGACCACCGTCGGCCGGAAGAAACGGTTATTGCCGCAGACTTTTTTGATGAAGAACTTCAGCATGATCTCCGTCACGTCGTAGTTGGCGATCACCCCATCCTGCAGCGGACGCACCGCCAGGATATTTCCGGGAGTCCTGCCGATCATCTGCCGGGCTTCTTCACCGATGGCCACAATCTTGCCGGTCTCTTTTTCCACCACTGCCACCGACGGTTCGCGGATTACAATGCCTTTACCCTTGACATAGACCAGGATATTGGTGGTACCCAGGTCGATTCCTATGTCGTTTGCAAGATTTAACATGACTTCGCGCTTAACCTCCTCCGCAAGCACTGCGTTGCCTGGCGCCTGTCTGTCAGTTTCTTCTATCGGCAGCTAGTGGAAAGACCTAAAAGCAGAATTTGCCACAGAACACCTTTCCACATTCTGTGACAAATTCCTTCCTCTTCCTATATGATTCCCGCATGCTCCGGGTCAGGACGCCTTGCGGCGATACTTTTTGCGGGTTGCCTCCCCGCCCCGGATATGCCGTTCGGCCTTGTTGTTCTCCAGGATCTTCTTGACCCTTCTGGCCAGTTCCTTGTTCACTCTTGGCAACCTTTCGGTCATGTCCTTATGAATAGTGCTTTTACTGACGTCAAAGACGTCGGCGGCTTGCCTGACCGTGGCCTTCGTATCTAAAATAAAGGAGCTCACTTCCAGCACCCGTTTGCGGATGTAGTCCCTCATGCCCCCCAGCCCTCCCTCGCTGTTTTTGTACATTTATATTGCGAGGGAGATGGCATTATGCCAGATGTGCCTTAATGATTCAAGGCAACCAGGCTCTGGGGTCCACCGACGCTCCATCCCTGGCCAGGGCAAAGTGCAACAGGGCTTCCCCGGCGCCTTCCCCGCCGGGGATCATTCCGGCGCGGCCGATGACTTTCCCGCGGGAGACCTGATCGCCTTTAGCAACCAGGATCTGCGCCAACAGCCCGTAGGTGGAACGCCACCCGCCGCCATGCTCGATGACCACCGTGTAGGCATCAGCCTTGCTATGGTAGGGCACCGGCATCCGGGAAGCCTCCACCACCGTCCCCGGAAAAACCGCCACCACCGGCGTGCCCGCGGGGACATTCAGGTCCAGGCCGTCGTGAAAGCGCCAGTCCCCAAAGACCGGATGCTTCCTCCAGCCAAATGAGACTATCGCCTCGCCCCGAGCCGGCCAGACCAGGTTGCCAAACCTTTCCGCCGGTTGAGAAACTGTCGCCGGGGCGGAGATGGCTGGCTTAACCGCCGGGGTTGTGGAGGCCGGCGGGGAGATCGCCGGTGCAGCGGCCGGCGGGGATGTCGCCGGGTTCCCAGCCGGGGTTGCCTGCGGACCCACTCCCTGGTTGGAGCCGGCTTGAAGCTGGTCGCCCAGTTCCGTCCGGACCCCCTGCTTGAGCCGTCCTACCGCCTCCTGGGAGGAGTCCGCCCCTTTCTGGGCCGCCGGAAGCGCCTCTTCCCTCTTTACCATTGGAGAGGTATTTTGGCCGACCTGGCTCTTGTTTACGCTTCCAAACAGGTGGTAGCTTTGCTGCAGTGTAGCCGCCAGCAGGCCGATGGCCACCATCACCAGGGCGTACGCATACCATCGCCGGAGATCAGAGCGCCTGGCTCTCCTGGGCATCTGTTCCTTCTCTTGCGGTTCCAACGCCGTTTCCCGGGCCTCCCCGGCTTCGTTTTGGATCTCCGTCGCCGTCTTTACCGGCTTTCGGGCCTTCCGTGCCTCCTTTCGGGCATCTCTGGCATCCTGCCTGGCCTGACCGAGGATCTCCCCGAACCGGCCGAAGAGGATACGGGTCCACCCCCGCCCGCGCCCGCCGCCTTTCCGTAGATCTGAAACCCGAGGCCATCTTTCCCGTTCATGATCTTTCATTAAAATCACCCCGGGCTAGCATCCCCAGGTCAGCGGTTTTCCATGTATTGCTGGAGGGTGATAATTTGGACACCGGTGTAATAATAAGTTAAAATTGCTCGATAATCCCTGCCCAGCCGGGCCAGGCCGTTGGCGCCGTACTGGCAGAGGCCCACCCCGTGCCCGTTGCCGATGGTCGTAATCTGGATCTGATTTTCGGCCACCACCCAGGAAAACCTGGTGGAACGCAGTCCCAGCCTGGACCGAAAATCCGTCCCTTTGAACAGGCGCCCTCCGGCGAGAATCTCCTTGACCCGGCCGGTGCTGCTTCTGGCTTTGACCAGCAGCCCCCCTGGAAGACTTCTGCCGGCAATCGCCGCCTTGACGGCCGGGAGATTCAACCGGACTCCCAGGAGCCGCTCCATCTCGGCGACCGAAAACTCCCTGGTCTCCCGGTAGCGCGGTGAGTCCTTATCCCACTCGCAGTTCACGCTGCGCAGATACGGTATATACTCCGACCAGACATCCTCGGAGTTTTCGGTGGGGCCGCCGCTGGTCGAGTGGTAGACTGCATTGATCAGTTGCCCGTTGTGGACGAGCACCTCGCCGCGGGTTTCTTCCACGGCTTTGCTAATCTTCTTCCACAGGCGGTAGTAATTGAGATAGCCCCATTGAGCCCGTAACCTGGCCGCGATAACCCAGGCCTGTTCCCGTTTCGGGTCAATCCCGAGGCCCGCCGGCTCGTCGAACGAAGTCCCCGCCAGATCCGAACCGCCTCCAAACTGTTCCAGCCTTCGCACCGCATAAGTGCGGGCCGCCACCGCCTGCGCCTTGAGAGCTTCCGGTTCAAAGTTCACCGGCATCTCCGCCGCCACCACGCCCTTTATGTACTCTTCCAGGTCCATGTTCACCAGTTGTCCGCCGCCGGTATCCACCGTCACGGCGAATCGCGGGGGAGTGCGGGGGGCGGGCCTCATCCAGTCACAGCCCCTTACCAGTACCGCCGGCAGGATAACCACCGCAAGCATACAGTAGCCAATCACCCTGGAAACAGAAAAGCGCATGGTTTGCCGTACCTCCCCTAACAAAATAGCCATGCTTGTCTAGGGATGCCGGTAAACCTTATGCGTTTTTGAGCAGTATTAGAACGTGATGCCGGCACGCATTCCCGCCCATCCGGGCTGGTTTAGTGGTGCAGAACCATCTCCTCCTCCGACCGGCGAACCTGATCGTAAGCGGGCATGCATTCCGCGGTTTCGTCAACCTCCATTATTCTGCCCTCTCTGGCCGATTCTCGACTACCCCGAGGCCGCAGCGTCAAAGACCGCCTCCTGGTTGCAATAGCGCTGGATATGCGCCCCCAGCCCCCGCAGGGTCTCCTCGATCTCCACATACCCGCGGTCGATATGGTGCACGTAAGCGATCTCCGTGCGGCCCCCGGCCGCCAGCCCGGCCAGCACC
>JAMCQP010000110.1 GCA_023381695.1 Bacillota bacterium
CTCCCGTCGTGTTTTTCACACAAACAGAAGGGTAGTATATTTTGGGTTGGCTGGCAAGGCTCTTTTCTCTTTCCACACTATGGATTTTTATGTTGCCGAACCCTGCATTTTTATTTTACCATATACAAACAGAAGCGGTAGGTAAGAAGGGGATAATATGGTTCCGGAGAACATAAAAAAACTAGTGGTTTGTCAACCTTAAATCTATAACAAAAAGCGTTTTTATGGTATACTTTCATTAAGAATGGAGGTGTACCATGCCAAAGAAAAAATACCATGTCTGTCTTTCGCAGGATGGACGAAAAGCTTTGCTCGACCTGATTTCAAAGGGTTCTACCACTGCAAAATCCATCATGCATGCTAATGTGCTGCTGGTTGCTGATGAAAATAGCTCCAGCGGGCGCAAAAGTGAAAGCGAAATTGCTGAACTCTATCATGTGCACAAACAAACCGTCCACACCATTCGAAAAGTATACTCCGAAAAAGGTCTGGAGGCTGCTGTCGGCAGAAAAAAGCGAGAAACTCCACCGGTCCAACCCAAGATTACCGGCGAGGTTGAAGCCAAAATAATCGCCCTCAGTTGTAGCGCCCCGCCGGCCGGGCGGTCCAAATGGTCTCTTCGGCTCTTGGCGGACAAAGCAGTGGAATTGCAATACATTGACAGCATTTCACACGAGGCGGTGGGACGCCTTTTAAAAAAACGAACTCAAACCACATCTTCGTAAAGGCTGGTGTATTCCGCCCAAACATAACGCGGCCTTTGTCGCCGGTATGGAAGATATTCTGGATCTGTATCAGCAGCCGTTTGATGCATCATATCCCGTCATCTGCATGGACGAAAAGCCTTATCAATTGCTGGATGAAACCAGACCCCCCATTCCGATGGAGCCTGGGAATCCGCAACGACGGGATGGAGAATATATTCGCAATGGAACTTGCAGCATTTTTATCTTTACCGAACCATTAGCTGGTTGGCGTCATGTTGCCGTCTGTGAAAGAAGAACCCGAATCGATTGGGCACATCAGATCCGAGAATTGCTGGAAGTTCATTATCCTGAAACCCCAAAAATCCGGTTAGTGATGGACAAACTGAACTGAGGGAATTCAATTTTATGGACAATTTTCATTATGACCACTCCATGAATCATTTTTTATTGGTTACTTTCAATGGCCGCTCAAAGTACTGTGCCGTTTGCCGCGGGGCAGCATGGTGCCTTGCTTATAAAACTGTTGTGGTTACTTCATCTTCTTCTGCTATATACTCGGTCCAAAGGCGGGCAAATTCCCCGTTCGCATTGGAAAGTTCCTCAAACGTACCCTCCTCAACGATTTTTCCTTCTTTGAAAACATACACATAGTCGAAAAGTCGCAACAAATGCAGTCTGTGGAGTACACTTACAACGCATTTTCCAGACAAGCGCTCGAATAATCGCTTGAAAATCACCATCTCGGTAGCTGGGTCCACATTGGAAGTCGGCTCGTCTAGAAGTACGATACTGCTGTCTCGAATGGAGAAAATGCCTCTTGACAAAGCAAGTCGCTGTTTCTGGCCACCAGACAGGTTGACACCTTTTTCTCGAATGTCACTATCCAACCCGTTTGGCAGTTTTTCTACAACCTCACTGAAGCCTGCCGTCCAAATCGCTGATTGAACTTCTTCTTCACTAGCCGGGACGCCCATCGTAATGTTGTAACGCACCGAGTTCTCGAAGATTTCCGGCTCTTGTGGGATCAAGGTCGTTGTGCTGGCGAGTGTCGTAAAAGGCAAGACCTGTACATCGTCCTTGATCAAGGTGCCTTTTTGAACAGGGATCAATCCGCGCAGCAATTGGAGAACGGTACTTTTGCCGGCGCCACTTTCACCTACAAATGCGATTTTTTTACCTTTAAGCAACTGCAACGAAATATCAATGATTTCATGTTTGCCATCGCCATACGAGAAGTTAAGCGACTGCACATCAAGTTTATTCCATTTCTCGAGCACGGTTTCATTGTTTTCCTGAACGCTCTCTTTCGAATCAAGGATCAGTCGGACGGCTTCAAAATCCGTTTTCCAATGAATGACCGACTCATAACCGCCCGTATAGAACTGGAAGGATGACATGCATTGATGGAGATACTGGAAGATTGCAGTTACGGATCCAATCAAGATCACATCACCAGCTCGTTTTTGCGAGTATATGTAATAGAAGATCAACCCTACATCCAGTGCGACCATGATGAAACTGGAGATAAAGCATTTGATTTGTGTGTACACATTCTCTTTATGCAGATGTGGGAATACATGATCAATGCGTTCACCAATGTCTTTTTTTGCCAGGTGGCCCAATCTCAGCATGATGATCGTTCTAATATTGCTGATATAATCAAAAAGAGCAGCCGCAACTTTATGCAACCTGTCATTTTGTTTACGATATTCTGGTACTGATAAGTTATACAACTTTTTTGTAATAAACACCAACAGGAATCCGCTTGCGACCGTAATGAGTGACACGTTTGGAGAGATCTGCCACAAGAAGATCAACGGCCCCCAAAACTTCATAAAGAAGTCTACAAACACAAACTGAGATTCGCTAAAAGAATGCAACCCGTTAGCGGCTCTGTTGATCCTGTCGATTACGGCACCCGAGTGATTGTCCGAATGCCAGCCAAGCGGCAAGGAATGGAGATGATCATACATTGCAGTAACAAAACGCTTTCGATTGCGAAATGCAACATATCGTTCAATGAAACGTGCACTGCGATGGAAGATCTCAAAGACAAAGAAACACAGCATGTATACCAGAAGCCATTTTCTGACTTCATCAATTACGTTAGGGTTATTCTTCTGTAGAGCATTGATAACCATGGCAAACGCATAGGGCTTACCTAACTCGCCCAGCATCGAAATCACATGCAATACGAGGTATATGATAACTTTCCAGCGCTCGCGATCAGCGTAAAACCATAGTTGCCGGAACATATAAAAATATTCCAAACCCATATCCTCCTTAACGAATGACTTTCAGCAGGTCCCCGTATTTTTTCATCCAATCCTGTTTGGTGAATGTGTTGCTCTTATGATCCACATTGGATTCTAAGTCACACCTGCTCGGACAAGATCTGCAAATGTCTTCGGGCTTATACAGGGCTTCAAGGAAAGCCTTGATCGTTCTTGAATCATCACTGTGACTAAGACCTTTATAAGCGAGGTAGGGCTCCCAAGGCTTCCGGTCTTCTGGGGAGTCTATTTGACCTGTCAATTCAAGTTGTTTTTTGAGCAAGGCCATCTTGCTGCACTTATATAGGCGGCCCTCATACATTAATGGTCTGTCAACACATCGAGAATAGGCCTCTTCAATATCTGGCGTATCGAACGGATAGATACGGTTTCCGAAACCATTTTTATCTTACCATATACACGACAGCAGGGACAGTATTCTTCTTGTTTTCTCGTAGGTTGAAGGTATGTAACATGTAAGGGGAAGGATAGGCGCTATCGAACCAAGCATTCAGGTCATCTTGCAATATTATCGGCGCTATCGGTCTCCACCATTCCCTTTCCTTGATCCGATTCAATTCATGTTTTGTGTGGATGTTCGTCGGATCGCCTAAGATGCTACGATTTCCGAGGGCACGTGGACCTATCTCTGCTTTGTCTTGGAACCATACCACCGGGGATTGGAGGATATCATCTACAATCAGTTCCGAAGTTGCAGTCTCGATACTCTTGATAAATTTGTTATAGCAATGAAAGAGTTTATCAGCAGAAATCGACTCGGAATCCCCGTAATATGCATTTTTAAAGGTAAACGAAAACCGCTTTCCTTCCATCTTTTTATAGAAGGCATACAGAGCAATACCTAGTGAAAGACCTCCGTCATTAACACACGGTGGTGCGATAAAGCCTTTAAAACCAAACTTCTTCATCAGATGAGAATTGGCCGGACAATTGAGAGCATATCCACCGGTAATCGCAAGATAAGTATTCGCAGGATCGATTTTATATTTCTCAATAGCGGCTTGAATGTTCTCCTCCATTATAGCGACCGAACGCTTGTCCATCTCCTTCATAAACAAGCTGATGAAGTTCTCATCGTCAGTAAATGCCGAATCATATCCGTTGATCGTGTTAACCATTTCATTTTTCAGTGCGTTCTTGAGGTATTCAAAGAAGGATTTTATTTCCTGGTCCACGAGGGTCGCAGTGTTTGCGTCCCATGCTTCGCCCTTATCGAACGGAACATTTTGGAGCTCCGTCTGCGTAGCGCTGGCTAACGCCATTAGCGTTCCCTCTCTCATTTTAAAGAGCGACTTGGAGCCCGACCAAATCGGCCCTGGAGAACGGACAGGGAAAAAATCTATGAACTCGCCGTTTTGCGTATAACATCCAGAATAATCCCGGATTTCGCAAGCCTGCCCAGGCAAGAGCCAAATAACGGCTAAAAAGTGGGGGCAAGGTCCCCAAAAATATGGTTTCGAGGTGCAACTTGTCGCACTACCGGTCCTGGAAAGGAAGATTTCCAAGAAATTCTTTCCGGCGAATGGCCAAACTCCCAAAAATCCTGTGAAATGGGTAACCCAAACCACGCGCTGCTCAGCACCGCTTTGCATAAGGCTGACAAGGCCCAAAAATTAAGCTTTTAAGTTGCTCCCGGGTTCAACGCCGCCAAGCTGGCTCGCATTTGGGACCAGGCTTCCTGTCGCCGAAACGATTGCAGGAGGCGTAGCGTCCATCGGCGGGAATGCCTGACCAGGACAGCCGGGACCTGGAAAAACAACCGCCGCATTCGTCCCACCGTAAACCTCTTATACCCTGGGGCGGCCAGTTCTTTTTGAAAGGCCAGAAAGCAATTGTAGGCCACCATCTTCAAAAGCAGATCCGCCCAGTTGGCCATGAAATTGCCCGTGGGGAAATGGTCAATGCCAAAGCCGTCTTTCATCTCTTTGATGTAGTTTTCCGCGGCACCACGCTGATTGTAAAAATGCCAAACGTCCTCGGGCTCCCAGTCCAGGTTGGTCACGATGGCTTCGTAATTCCAGAGCAAATCCCGGAACAAAGTCCCTTGAACGGGCTCATCCGCAGGGCGCCGCCGGATGATGACCACGTGCCGGTCCTTGCTCCAATCGGCCAATTGCGCCCGGAGCTGGCAAACTTCGATGATTTCCTCGTCACAGGAGATTCTTTTCCACAGGGCGCCCCGGCTGAGCCGTTCCATCAGGCCAGAGGTCCAGCAGAGTTTGGCCACATAATCGACCTTGGCCTCATCCTCCAAAAAGAGGTAGACCTTTTCGCCTCGAAACCCTCGATCCAGGCGGACAAAACGAATATGTACCCCTGACGGAAGCTGGCAGACGCATTCCTCATAAAAATCACTAAATCCTTCTGCCGTGTGGGCTTTGCCCCCGCGCAGACGCGCATGGATTAAGCTGCGGCTTAGGCCGTCAAAAGCCAATAGGGGATGATAGCTGGCCCGGCCATGATGCTTGGGGTTATAGCCTACCCCGGCCATCTGCTGGCCGCCAAAAGCCGTTTCCACGGTGGAGTCTATGTCCAGAATAACTTCCCGTTCCAGCAGGTATTTAAGAATCTGCTGGTTCACTTTCCCCAAAGAAGCCAGTTTTTCAGGGGTGTCGAACTTTTCCAGGTCCTTGTACAGAATGGTGTAATCCGGTAGCTTTGGCAAGCCAAGTTTTAGAGCCAAAAGCTCGTCGTCTTCGAGCTCCTCGAAATGGTGGATCCGGTGCAAGCCCAGGGTAAACCCAGCGATCAGGCTGGTGGCGATATCCGGCATCTGATAGCTGGCCCAAGCGGCCTTGTGGACGGCCAGATGCTCTAAAAACAGCTCGGGCAATTTCAGCCGTCCCAGGTAATAATCCAGCAGCAGATTAGCTCCGCCATAAACCGTGGCATGTTTTAACGAAAACTTTTCGGAAATACTTGCGCTTTTACGGTGAGAGGTGGTAAACTGTTCTTGTAACATCTATTGGGTGCTCCTTCCTTGGGAAAGATTGGTTTGTCGTTATTCCAATTCTACCCCATCAGGAGCACCTTTTCAATTATTAAGTGCGATTTTTAACCAACAGGCTTGCGAAATCCGGGTGAATAATTCTTGTTCCTTGCTCTTCTGTCTACGACACTATCCGGACCACCTGAGAAGCCCCATGTAATTGGACGCTACTATAACGATAAAGGGAACGAAACTCAAAATTTTATCCCTATTCGTAAGGATACTGGATTTTTCCTGCTGGTAAAAGTGATCTTGAATATATGTACTACGACCGGAAGAATATTGAGCCAGACTATGCGCTGGATATTTTGGCTTACTCTCCACGGGTGGCATTCAACAAGAGCGTCAACAACCAGATTGTTATGAAGGTACAATTGGTCCTGCAAAACTATGGACGTAAACCCATAGGAATTGTGTCATCCATATTACAAATTCGACAAAACTTAAGAATTCCGGCAGTAGTTGACGGCCTATCGGTACTGCGCCCTTTTGACGGAATCTCTTTTGAATTACAAGATTACGATGGGATAGGGATTGAGAAAAAGTTGTTGGTGGTCCCTAGGCTAGTAATTCGTTAGTGCCACTAATCTTACTATATCGAAAGCGCGCGGGCCGTTTCAAGCCCGATATCGCCCCGCTGCTGGTAATTAGCGATGACAAGAGGTTGGTTGGTCATAGAGTTTACCCCCCAGTTCACTGCATCCTTCAGGCTCTATTCGCCATAGTGGATTGAATACCTATATAAATTTAATAGGGAGGTTTTTCAATGAAAAAAGGATTGACTTTGGTTGCGGTGTCGGTTTCATTTCTAATAAATATGGTGTTGTGGAACGTTTCAAATGCGAGAGCAAATGAAGGACAGCCACTTTTTCGAGGCATTCACCCGGTTGTTAACAGCTGTCATAGGTTGCTGGGCGGCATTGTGGACGGGAGATGGCTAAATCAGGAAGAGATGGCTAAATTACTTAACGGTGAAGAGATATACAAATTTTACTCCCAGACAAAAGAAATTGGGGAGGCGCGGGGATCCAAAGCTAAAAAAGAGGTCTATATTTCCGGAGAACAAGGATACTTCCTTAATTTTGGCTTACTTCTCCCAGAAGAAGCGTTCGGAATCAGCGCAGAATGGAATCCCCTTCCCCGAGTGCCAAGAGTCTACACTAATCAGCTTGATTTGGCCAGCTTTTTGCCTTTGGTAAAAAGTCTCCTGGACAGGGAGGACAGAAATGTAGATGGACTTTACGTTAAAGAGGCCCTAACTGTGGACCTTGAGGGCGATGGCCAACTTGAAACAATTATTGTTTCTACAAACATCCGCGACAAAGATATTGAAGCTATATCCAAGGAAAGATCGATTCTGGCCTCCGGATTTTTTAGTTCGGTTGTTCTTTTCCGAAATGGAGCTTCTGATGCATTCTTCCTGGCTGATGACTCCAAGCTCGTCTCTTACTACTCAGTGCCTTTTGTGTCTGATGTAGATGGCGACGGAATAATGGAGGTATATATTGTCAAAACCTCGCTGATTGCCATTCCCACCTTCGGGTTCGCGCTAATGGATGAACAGATTTTAAAAGTTGAGGGCAACCAGATTAAAATGATGTTGCGAATGTTTACTAACCGGACATAAAGACGTCAATTAAATATTCGACGTTTGGTGTTATTTCCCCCCCATGTTACCCGCACGGGCTCCTAACCTCTCGCGCTCACCGCGCGGGTGGAGGCCCGGACAACCAGTTCCGGCCGCAGCACAATTTTGTCCTGTTCCATCGGTTCGCCCAGGATCTTCTTGGCCAGACTTTCAAAGGCCAGGTACCCCATGTCATAGAGGGGAACCTTGACCGTGGTCAGGGGCGGGTGCACCTTCCCGGCCAGCCAGATGTCGTTGAACCCCACGACGGAGATATCTTCCGGCACATTCAGGCCATGATCCACGATGGCGGAGGCCGCCCCCAGGGCTATCAGGTCGTTTGCGGCAAAGACGCCGGTGGGAGGTTGCGGGATGGCCAGCAGCTTTTCCATGGCCAGATAACCCTCGCGTTCGGAGTACTTGGCCTCGACCATGTATTCGGACAGAAATGGGATCTGATTCCGGTTCAAGGTCCTTCGATAGCCTTCCAGTCGCTCCAGGCCGGTTTCGGTATAGAGCAGCCCCGAAATATGGGCAATCCGCCTGTGCCCCAGATCCACCAGGTGCTGGACCGCCAGCTCCGCCCCGTAAACGTCGTCCACCACCACGGAGGCGCTTCCCTCATTTCTGGAGGCGCGGTTCACCAGGACGTACGGTATATTTCGTTTGGCGGCCATGTCAATGGTCTCATCCTGGATGTAGGTCGAAGCCAGCAGGATCCCATCAACCTGTTTCTCCGCCAGGAGTTTGATGTAAGCCTTTTCCTTCTCCGGATCTTCATTCGTGTTGCACAGGATCAGGCTAAATCCTCTTTCCGAGGCGGCGCTCTCCGCTCCTTTGAATACTTCGGGGAAGAAGGGGTTGGTGATATCAGGGATGATCATCCCGGCGGTTCCCGTGGTTTTCAGCCGCAAACTCCTGGCCACGGCGTTGGGCCGGTAGTCCAGTTCCTCAATGGCCCGCAGAATGCGGTTTCTGGTCTCCTCGCGGATGGACAGGTTGGGGTCCTCATTGATCACTCTGGAGACGGTGGACGGGTTGACCCCGGCCCGGTCGGCCACTTCTTTTAGCGTAACCGCCATCAAATCACCACCTTCCTGGCGTAAAAGCGAGACAGGCCTTTTTACCCTTCACAGATTCTTACCCTTCCTGGGCTGATCCTTCCCGTGCCGGCTCTTCCTGGGTTAGAAAAAGGTCAAGTCCGAAGACCTCCGCAAAATGCTCCACCACCCCGGGCATAACCTCCGCCAGGGCCACCGGCCGGCCCAGAAGGCGCGCCAGCGATGTCACCCCGTACTCCTTGATGCCACAGGGGATGATGTACCGGAAGTGGTCCAGGTCGGGATCCACATTGAAGGCAAAACCGTGAAAGCTCACCCATTGTTTCACCGCCACGCCGATGGCCGCCACTTTTTCGTCCCCTACCCAGACGCCGGTATAACCCGGAAAACGCCGCCCGGTGACGGCAAAGTCCCGCAAGGCGCGGATCAGGACCTCCTCGTAGTTCCGGAGCAGCAGGTGCAGATCCTGCCCATGGCGCGTCAAGTCGAGGATCGGGTAGCCCACCAGTTGCCCGGGCCCGTGGTAGGTCACATCCCCGCCCCGCTCCACGTCAAAGACGCCGATGCCCTTCTCCGCCAGATCCACGCAGGAAAGGAGAAGGTTTTCGCCCCTGGCCGCGCGCCCCAGGGTGATCACCGGCGGATGTTCCACGAGGAGGAGTGTGTCCGGAGCCTCCCCGCGGCGGACCATGGCCGCCAGTTCCTTCTGGTAGGCCAGGGTCTCCCCGTATTCCCTTCGTCCCAACCAGCTAACCCTGGCTCGCACTTTTTTGCCGCCTCGCGTCATTCCCCGCAGCGATTTTTAGAGCGTCAACCGCTTCTTCCGCCCGGTAGGAACTCCGCACAAAGGGTCCGGACGCCACAAAGGCAAAACCCAGAGCGCGGGCCTCCTCTTCCCAGCGCTGAAAGACCGAGGGTTCAATATACTCAGAAACCGGCGCGTGCTCGGGTGAAGGCCGCAGGTATTGCCCGAGCGTCACCACGTCACAGCAGGCCGCGCGCAGATCCTGCAGGACCTGCCGCACCTCCTGGGCCGTCTCCCCCAGCCCCAGCATGAGGCTGGACTTGGTCAGGATCCCGGGGTCCAGCGTCTTTGCCGCCTCCAGGACTGCCAGCGACCGGCGGTAGTCCGCCCCCCCTCCGGTGCGTCCGTAGAGGGCAGGCACGGTCTCCACGTTGTGGGCGAAGACAGCGACCCCCGCCCCGAGAACCGTCCAGACCGCCTCCCGATCTCCCTTGAAATCCGGAACCAGCACCTCGACGCTGGTTCCGGGGCAGAACCGATGAATGGCCGCAACGCAGGCCGCAAAGTGCGCCGCGCCACCGTCGTCCAGATCGTCCCGCGTCACGGAGGTCAGCACCACGTGCTTCAGCCCAAGCTTTTTTACCGCGCCGGCCAGGTTTTCTGGCTCGGCTGTGTCCGGCGGCAAGGGCCTGCCCGCCCGGACATTGCAAAAACGGCAGTTCCGGGTGCAGGTATCGCCCAGGAGAAGGAAGGTGGCCGTGCGGCGGGCGAAGCATTCCCCGGCGTTGGGACAGGAGGCTTCCTCGCAGACGGTGTGCAGGGAAAGACCCTGGAACAGTTTCTGCCACTGTTCCAAAACGCCCGGTTCGGGAGCCTTGCGGGTAAGCCAGGGCGGCTTCCCGCCAAACTGTTTCCCGCCAAACCGCTGGGCGGACATGAGCATCTCCCCCGGAGCAAAATTCTGTATTTGATTACTTCGCCGCAAGGTTCTGATAACCTGCTGTCCGTTTTCGCTTGAAAAACTACTCGGCAAACAGGGCCTCCACAAAGTCCCTGGGCACAAAGTCTCTCAGGTCGTCCACCTGCTCTCCGATCCCAATGAGTTTCACCGGAATCTTCAACCCCCGGCTGACGGCCACCACCACCCCGCCCTTGGCGGTCCCATCCAGCTTGGTCAGCGCGATGCCGGTGACCCCCACGGCCTCGTCGAAGATCCTGGCCTGGGCCACGGCGTTTTGCCCGGTGGTCGCGTCCAGTACCAGAAGGACCTCGTGCGGCGCCCCGGGCATCTCCCTGTCGATCACCCGCCGGACCTTCTTCAGTTCCTCCATCAGGTTGCTCTTGGTGTGCAACCGCCCGGCGGTATCCACAATTACATAATCCGCCTTGCGGGAACGGGCTGCCTGGAGCGCGTCAAACGCCACCGCCGCGGGGTCGGAATTCTCCTGATGCCTGACCAGATCCGCCCCGGCCCGGCCGGCCCAGATCTCCAGCTGATCGATGGCCGCGGCCCGGAAGGTATCGCCGGCGCCCAGGATCACCCTCTTCCCAGCGTCCTTGAACCGGGCGGCCAGCTTGCCAATGGTCGTGGTCTTTCCAACCCCGTTGACCCCCACCACCATGATCACCGTCGGACCCTCGCTGGCTTCGATCAGCCGGCTCGGCTCGCCGCCGATCACCTCCAGAATCGCCTCTTTGAGAATCCCCTTGACTTCCGCGGGATCCTTGATGCTCCTGGCTCGCACCTGCTCCCGGACCTTGTCCAGGATCTCCATGGTGGTGGTGACCCCCACGTCGGCTTCGACTAAAATGGCCTCCAGTTCCTCGTATAATTCCTCGTCAATATGGCTGTGCCCGGTCACCAGCTTTTCGACCTTCTGGACAAACCCCTGCCGTGTCCGGGTCAGACCTTCTTTCAACCGGCTGAAAAAGCCGCCGGCGCTCTTTTCCATGTCTTTATCCCCTTCAAAAGAATGCTTCTTAACCCTAGCTTGCCTGCTCCTCCAACTTGACCGAGATAAATTTCGAGATCCCGGACTCCTCCATGGTGACCCCGTAAAGGGCGTTGGCGGCCTCCATGGTCGCCCGCCGGTGGGTTACCACGATAAACTGGTTCTTCTCGGCGAAATCCTTCAAGAGGTTGGCGAACCGCTGCACATTCGCCTCGTCCAACGCCGCGTCGATCTCGTCCAGGACGCAAAAAGGAGCCGGTTTGATCTTCAATAGCGCCATCAAAAGAGCGATCGCCGTCAGAGTCCGCTCTCCCCCGGAGAGCAGAAGAAGGCTCTGTTGTTTCTTGCCTGGCGGCTGCGCCACAATATCTATCCCCGCTTCCTCGCCGTCCTCTACATCGGTCAGAACCAGTTCGGCGCGGCCGCCGCCGAAGAGGCGCTGGAAGATCCAGAGAAACTCCCTTTGCACCGCCTCAAAGGTCTCCTGGAACTTTTTGCGGGTGGTCCTTTCAATCTCCTCAATCACCTTGTACAACGACTCTTTCGCCCCGGTGAGGTCGGCGTGCTGTTTGGCGAGAAATTCGTGACGTTCCCGCAAGGCGGCGTATTCCCCGATGGCCTCCCGGTTCACGTCGCCCAGGGCCCGGATCTGGCGTTTGAGACGTTCCGCCTGCCTGAACATCCCGTCGCGTTCTTCGGGGGCCACCCCGGTTTTAAGGGAAAGGGCCACTTTCAGGTCCATGCCGTGGTCTTCCTGAAGCCGCCGGGAAAGCGTTTCGCTCTGCATATCCCACCTGGCCACCAGGATCTCGGCCTGATGCACCTCGGATTGGAGCCTGGTCACTTCCTGCCGTAAGCCACGGGTCCTGGCCTCCACCTCCGCCAGTTGCGCGGCCTGTTCATGCCTCTCCCGCCGCCCGGCGGCAAGACTCTCTTCGACGTCATCCCGCGCCGAGACCAGTGAAGACCGCTGGGCGATCCCGCCGGAGATCTCACCCTCCGCCTCGGCGATCCGGGATTCCAGCTCAATTTTTTCGTTTCCCAGGGCTGTAAGTTCCCTCTCGGCGGCCTGCACCTCTTCAATAGCCCTCTGCAACTGGCCGAAAACCCCTTTTTCCGCCTGTTGGAAGGTGGCCAGTTTGACCTTGATGGCGGTAACCTCTTGCCGCGCCGCCTCCCGCGCCTGAAGCCTGGCCTGGATCTCCTCCCGGTTCAACCCGATGGCCGCCTCAAGCTCCTCCTTGCGCCTTACAGCCTCCGCCAGGTCTTGCTCAATCTTCTGCCGGCGGGCCAGGCCCGCCTCGTCCCCGCTTTTCAGAGTCTCCCTGGCGGCATGAATGTTCTTCAGCTCATCTTCCAGCCGCCTGACGTTTTCCCTGGTCGCCTGCAGATCTTTTTCCCTGGCCAGCAGCCCCAATTGGAGGTTGTGAAGTTCGGCCTGCAGCGACTCATCGCCGGCCGCCAGGGCCGCGACCCTCTCCCGGGCTTCTTCCGCCGCCGCCTGTGCGCCGGCCGCCTCCGTATCCAGTTGCTTCGCCTCTCCCGCCAGGGTCTCCAGCTCGCGGCGGCGGGCCAGCAGCCCGCTTCCTTTCTGGGCCAGGCTGCCGCCCGTCATGGCTCCGCCGGGGGTAATCACGTCGCCGTCCAGGGTGACGACCTTGTAACGGGATCCGGTGGCCCTGGCCACCTCCACGGCCACGTCCAGATCCCGCGCCACAATCGTCCGGCCCAAAAGGTACAGAACCGCCCTCTCATACTCGGGCTTGAACTCCACCAGATCGCTGGCCAGCCCAAATATCCCCGGGAGCTTTAGCTTCTCCAGTTCGCCCGCGGGAAAAACCAGCGGGCGGAGGATATCCAGGGGCAAGAAGGTCACCCGGCCCGCCTTTTCCGCCTTGAGATAACCGATGGCCGCTTTGGCCGCCTTTTCCGTCCGGGTGACGATGTTTTGCAGGGCGGGCCCCAGCGCCACCTCCATGGCCACCTCATATTGCGACGGCACGCGGATCAGTTCCGCCACGCTACCC
>JAMCQP010000075.1 GCA_023381695.1 Bacillota bacterium
CGCCAGCCGCGACGCCGGCCTCGGCTCCGGTAATCTTCTTCAAAAGTTCGGACAGGTGGGCATGCCTGGAGCCCCGGCGCCCCTGGGCCAGGTCATATTCCAGGTTGGAGTAATGGAAGGCCGCCTCTTCCAGCGCCTCCCCGGCTGCGGCGGGCAGGAGCGAACGCCCGAGGTTGGTGTGAATGATGATGCCGGTGGCGTTGATCACTCGCCGCAGATTTCTCCGGGAGAGCCTGGCTTCCAGCCGCCATCCCAGCTCCTCTTCCACGGCCCGGCCGATCCCTTCCGCCGTGATCGCCGGATCGCCGCCCACTCGCGCCTGCTCCCGGAGAGCCGCCAGCTCCTGGCGGATGGCCTCCACGACCTTCTCCCGCGGCCACCTCTTTAGAAGCTCCCGGACCACCGGGGACTCGAGCAACGTATTGACCGCCGGAATTTTCCGCAGGGACTCCTTTTTCATGTGGATCCACCCCTAGCGGTAATTTTCGAATTGTAAGGAAACTCCGAAGTCTCTGTCCTTCAAGCTCTGGATCACCTTTTGAAGTTCATCCTTATCTTTCCCGCTCACCCGGACCTGGTTCTCCTGGATCTGGGCCTGCACCTTCAGCTTCATCTCCTTGATGGCGTTGACGATCTCCTTGCCCTTCTCCTTGGGGATCCCTCTTTTGATGGTAATCACCTGCCGCACGGCATCGTTGGCGGCAGGTTCCGCCTTGCCGTACTCCAGAGCGTTCAACGGGACTCCCCGGCGCACCATCTTGGACTGGAGGATGTCGATGACGCTCTTGAGCTTGAAGTCGTCGTCCGCGATAATTCGGATCTCGTCGCCTTCCTGAGAGATCTGGCTCTTGCTGCCCTTGAAGTCATACCGCTGCGCAAGCTCCTTGCGCGCCTGGTTGAGCGCATTGTCGACCTCCTGCATGTTCACCTCGGACACGATGTCAAAAGAAGAATCTTTCGCCATCTCTTCTCCTCCTTATATCATTACAGGAATGTTTACAAATTTTTGCCGGAAACGCTCAGTAACCCGCGCGCTTGTCCACCGTGTTCATCATGGGTTTCCCCTGGAGGACCCGCTCCAGATTGTCGATGAAGATCTCCGTGGCCCTTCTCATATACCAGGGGTTTATTCCCGCCATATGCGGCGTGACGAGCACATTGGGCAGATCCCATAGCGGGCTGTCCGGGGGAAGGGGTTCCTCCTCAAAGACATCCAGGGCCGCCCCGGCGATCTGCCCCTTCTGAAGCGCCCGGATCAGGGCGGGTTCATCCACCACCTTGCCCCGGCTCACGTTGACAAAGATGGCCTCCCGCTTCATCATCCCCAGCTCTCTTTCCCCAACGAGATGGTAGGTTTCGGCGGTATGGGGAATCGCCAGCACCAGGTAGTCCGCCCGCCGGAAGACCTCCTCCTTCCGGTCGAGGGGAATGAACTCGTCCAGCACCTCCGGCCATTCGTTCTCCGTGGGCGCGGTCCTCTTGGTGGCAATTACGCGCATTCCAAACCCGTGGGCGCGTTTGGCCACCTCATGCCCGATATCGCCAAATCCGACGATCCCTAAAGTAGCGCCGTCCAGTTCACCGGCTTGCCGGCCAACCGCCTGTTGATCCCATTTGTGCTCGATTTGCAGCCGCCGGGCGAGGAACAAGCCGCGGGAAAAGTAGAGGATCCCGCCAAAGACCTGATCCGCAATCCCAATTCCCGATGAGCCGCTGGCCTTGGTAACGATGATCGGGCTTTCCACCAGTTCCGGAAAGAGGGCCTTTTCCACGCCGGCGTAGGGAACGTGGATCCATTTTAACCGGGTGGCCCTGGCCAATTCCTCGGGTTTTACGCCGTAGATGAACATCACATCCGCATCCGCCAGGTTTGCCTGGTACTCCTCCTTGCTCCTGGCCCAGACAATGTTCAGCCCGGGAAAGCGCTCCCGGATCATGCGCACCAGATCCTCGGAGAGGGCGTTGGTTGCGTTTGGCGGTTGCGCGATGCTCAACAGGACTTTTTCAATCTGCACTTGATTCACTCCCTATTATTCTGGAAACAACCCTTGTGATGGTGATGCGGAGTCGTCCTTGCTCACCTCGTCATCATCCTCCTTGCTGGCCAGGTGCGCCAGAGCGACCACATAGTCCTGGTCATCCAGCCGCATCAGCCGGACCCCCTGGGTGTCCCGGCCCATGATGGAGATGGTCTCCACCGGCATCCGGATGATGATTCCCTCGGCGGTAATCACCATGACGTCGAAGTCGGGGCGTACCATCTTTACCCCGGCGATCGGCCCGTTCTTTTCCGTGAGCTTCAAGGTCTTGATCCCCTTGCCGCCCCGGGACTGCACCCGGTACTCATCCATGGGGGTTCGTTTCCCGTAGCCGTTTTTGGTCACCACCAGGATATCGGTCCCCGGCTTGACCACATCCATGCCGACCACCCGGTCCCCCTCCACCAGTCCGATGCCCTTCACTCCGTGGGCGGTTCGCCCCATGGGCCGCACCTCTTCATCCCGGAACCGGATGCTCAGCCCTCTTTCGGTGACCAGAACGACCTCCTGTTTACCGTCGGTCAGTTTCACCCCGACCAGCTCGTCGCTCTCTTCCAGGTTGATGGCGATGAGCCCTCCGGCGCGCACATTATCGAACTCGGACAACGGCGTCTTCTTCGCCGTTCCGGCTCTCGTGGTCATGAACAGGTATTGATCCGTATCAAAGGCTTTCACCGGGATGACCGCGTTGATGGTCTCTCCGCGGTTGAGCGAGAGCAGGTTGATGATCGCCGTTCCCCGGGCGTGCCGGCTGGCCTCGGGAATCTGGTGGCACTTCAAGCGATAGGCCCGGCCCCGGTTGGTGAAGAAGAGAATGTTGGTATGGGTGGTGGTGACGAAGAGGTGCTCCACGAAGTCTTCCTCTTTGGTGTTCATCCCGGCTATCCCGCGGCCCCCGCGGCGTTGCGACCGGTAGGTGTCCACCGGCAACCGTTTGATGTACCCTTGATGGGTCAGCAACACCACCACGTCTTCATCGGCGATGAGGTCTTCCACCTCGATCTGATCCGCCGGGCCGGTGATCTCCGAGCGGCGGGGATCCACAAATTTCTCCCGGATTATAAGGAGTTCCTCCCGGATCACCCCCAGGATCTTCTGAACATCGCTCAGCAGGTCCTTGTAATAGGCGATCTTCTTCTGGAGATCCCGGTATTCTTCCTCGATCTTCTCGCGTTCCAGCGCCGTCAACCGGCGTAGTTGCATGTCCAGAATCGCCGCGGCCTGTGGCTCGGTAAGCCCGAAGTTCTCCATCAACCCCTCCCTGGCCGTCTCGTAGCTCTTCGAGCCGCGGATGAGCTTGATTACCTCATCCAGGTGATCGAGGGCGATTTTCAGCCCTTCGAGGATATGGGCCCGTTCCTCGGCCTTCTTGAGCTCAAACCGGGTCCGCCGGGTCACCACGTCCTTCTGATGCTCCAGATAGTAGTATAGAACCTCCTTGAGGTTGAGAACCCGGGGACGCCCATCCACCAGCGCCAGCATGATCACCCCGAAAGTATCCTGCATCTGGGTGTGCTTGTAAAGCTGGTTGAGCACCACATTGGGGTTGGCGTCCCGCCTCAGCTCGATCACCACATGCATTCCCTGGCGATCCGACTCATCGCGCAGGTCGGTAATCCCGTCGATCTTCCGTTCCCGGACCAGTTCGGCGATCTTCTCGATGAGATTGGCCTTATTGACCATGTAGGGCAGTTCGTTGACCACGATGCGCGTCTTGCCGTTGTTCATCAGCTCAAAATGAGCCCGCGCCCGGATCCTGATCTGCCCCCGGCCGGTATGATAGGCGTCCTTGATGCCTTCCTTCCCAAGGATCAGCCCTCCGGTGGGAAAATCCGGTCCCTTGATAAACTTCATCAGGTCCTGGATGGTGATCTCCGGATCCTCAACGAGCTTGACCACGCCATCAATAACCTCCCCCAGGTTATGGGGGGGGATGTTCGTGGCCATCCCCACCGCAATCCCCGAAGAGCCGTTTACCAGCAGGTCCGGGAAACGGGAAGGCAAAACCACCGGTTGCATCCGGGTCTCGTCATAGTTTGGAACGCGAGAAGATCGCTCTTTTTTGATGTCCGCCAGCATCTCCAGGGCCAGCTTTGAAAGGCGCGCCTCGGTGTAGCGCATGGCCGCCGGCGGGTCGCCGTCCACCGAGCCGAAGTTGCCGTGCCCATCCACCAGGAGGTACCGGTACGAGAAGTCCTGGGCCATCCGGACCATGGCGTCGTAGATTGCCGCATCGCCATGGGGATGGTAATGGCCCATTACGTCGCCGACGATGCCCGCCGATTTGCGGTGAGGCCTGTCGGGCGTCAGCCCCAATTCCCCCATGGCGTACAGGATCCGCCGCTGCACGGGCTTGAGCCCGTCCCGCACATCCGGCAACGCCCGCTCCACGATGACGCTCATCGCATAATCGAGGTACGAGCGTTGCATCTCCCCTTCAACGTCGACCGTGACAACCTTCCCCGTGTTAAAATTCAACATCTCTCTGCTCCCTGAAAACCCAGATTATCTTGCCGTTTATAGACATCCAGATTTTGATTCTAGACATCCAGATTTTGAACCTCGTGGGCATGCTGTTCGATGAACTCGCGGCGGGGTTCGACTCTCTCCCCCATCAGGGTTGTAAAGATCTCATCCGCCGCCACCGCGTCTTCCAGCTTTAACCGAAGGATCGTCCTGGTATCGGGATTCATCGTTGTTTTCCAGAGCTGTTCGGCATCCATCTCGCCAAGTCCCTTGTACCGCTGGATGGCGATGTTTTGCCTGCCGACCTTGTTCAAGAGACTTTCCATCTCCTTGTCGTTGTACGCGTAGTGCTCTTCCTTGCCCTTCTTCACCATGAAGAGGGGAGGCAGGGCGATATAGACGTGGCCTTTTTCAATCAGATCCTTCATATATCGGTAAAAGAAGGTCAACAAAAGCGTCCTGATGTGGGCGCCGTCCACGTCGGCATCAGTCATGATTACGATCTTGTGATATCTGGCCTTCTCCAGGTCAAACTCCTCGCCAACCCCCGTTCCCATGGCGGTGATCATCGCCCGGATCTCTTCGTTGCTCAGGATCTTGTCGATCCGGGCCTTCTCCACGTTGAGGATCTTCCCGCGCAACGGCATGATCGCCTGGAAGCGCCGGTCACGTCCCTGTTTTGCGGTGCCTCCCGCCGAATCCCCCTCCACCAGGTAGAGTTCGCACAGGGATGGATCGTTGATGGAGCAATCCGCCAGTTTTCCCGGGAGGGGGGATATCTCCAGCGCGTTTTTGCGCCGGGTGAGCTCTCTGGCCTTGCGGGCGGCCTCCCGGGCTCTGGAGGCCGTGACGGCCTTCTCCACGATCCGCTTGGCCACCGTCGGGTTCTCTTCCAGAAAGGTACCAAGCCCGTTGACCGTGATCGTCTCCACGATCCCCTTGACTTCGCTGTTCCCCAGCTTGGTCTTGGTTTGCCCCTCAAATTGGGGTTCCATCAGCTTGACGCTGATTACGGCGGTACAACCCTCCCGGACATCCTCACCGCTTAAGTTCTGGTCCGCTTCCTTGAGAAGGCCGATCTTCCGGGCATAGTCGTTCAAGGTCCGGGTCACCGCCGATCGGAACCCGCTCAGGTGTGTACCTCCCTCATGGGTGTTGATATTGTTCGCGAAGGAGTACACATTTTCCAGGTACCCGTCGTTGTACTGCAGGGCGATCTCCACCTGAATATTTTCTCCATCGCCGGACAGGTAGATAACCTCCTTGTGAAGCAGGTCCTTGTTCTTGTTGAGGTGCTCCACAAAGGAGACAATGCCCCCTTCGTATTGGAAGACCGTCTCCTTGTTGCTTATTTCATCGCGCAGGACGATCTTTATTCCCTTGTTCAAAAAAGCCATTTCCCGCAGGCGGTGCGCCAGAACATCGGGGTTGAACTCGGTGATTTCGAAGATCTCCGGATCCGGCTTGAAGATCTGCCTGGTGCCGGTGGAGTTGGCCTTGCCAACCACTTTCAGGGGAGTAACCGCTTTTCCCCGTTCGTACCGCTGGTGGTGGACCTTCCCGTCCCGCAGAACCTCTATCTCAAACCACTCGGAAAGAGCATTGACCACCGAGAGCCCCACCCCGTGCAGGCCGCCGGAGACCTTGTACCCGCCGTTGCCGAATTTTCCGCCGGCGTGCAGCACCGTCATGGCCACTTCCACCGCGGGAATCCCCATCTTGGGATGGATATCCACGGGAATCCCGCGCGCGTTGTCAGTCACCACCACGGTATGGTCCTGGCGCAGGACCACCTCCACCACGTCCCCATAGCCCGCCATGGCCTCGTCGATGCTGTTGTCCACCAGTTCGAAGACCAGATGGTGAAGTCCCTTCTCCCCGGTGTCCCCGATGTACATGCCCGGCCGCCGGCGTACCGCTTCCAGCCCCTCTAGAACCTGGATCTGTTCGGCATTATAGGCATGTTCCACCCGATCTTTGTTGTTTGCCATAACTCCACCTCATACCGTTTCATCCCTTGATCTCTGCCTGGTCACCTTTTTCCAGGAAATCCTTCAGAAAATCCGCCCTTTTTTTCAGGGTAAGCGAAGAGATCGCCGAAAGATAGACATACTTGTTGGTGATTACAAAAGATTTGGGATTGCCATCGGAAATATCTTTCACGAACCCCTCCTCCTGAACCACCTTGAGAAATTCGTCCGTGCTCCTGGACTGGTTGCCGATCTCCATGTCGAAGATCGCCACCACGTCCCGGAACGGAATTACGACATCTCCCCCCAGATGCAAGAACATGGTCCGTCCTCCTCCGTTACCGGTTCCTTCGGAAAGCTTTCCAAGGAACCTAACTAATTGTGCCATTACGTATCTTAAACAGCCGGGAATCGGCCAGCTGTGCTTCCTGAAAGCTGTACAGGCCGGTGGTCGTCACAAATACCTGCACCTTGTTGCGAATGGCCTCCGTGAGGAACTTCCTGCGGGAATAATCGAGCTCGGACATCACGTCGTCCAAAAGCAGGATCGGGTATTCACCGGTCTCTTTCCGCATAAACTCCAGTTCGGCCAGTTTCAAAGCCAATACTCCCGTCCGCTGCTGCCCCTGGGAGCCAAAAGCACGCGCATCGACATCGTTGATCAGGATCGAAAGCTCGTCCCGGTGGGGTCCGAGCAAGGTGGTCCCGCGGAGTATTTCCAACCTCCGCAGGCCTTGCAGCCCGCGGAGAACCTCCTCCCGGGTCGGCTCCTCCTCGAAAGGCGCCTCTTTTAGCCCCGGAACGGATGGGTTATAATTCAAGACCAATTCTTCTTTTCCTTCCGTGATCAGACGCTGCATGCTCCTGGCCAGCGTGGCCATCTTCTCCACGGCGTTCATCCTCAGCAAAGAGATCTTCAATGCGCTCCCGGCCAGCTGCTCGTCCCATACATCCAGGTGTCGCCCATCGCCCCGGCCGGCCTGCATCTCCTTGAGAAGGTTGTTGCGCTGCAACAAGATCTGGTGGTACCTGATCAATTCATGGCGATACTGGGGGTTAACCTGGGAGAGTTCCAGATCCAGAAAACGACGTCGGAAAGACGGGGCCCCTTTTACCAACTGGAGATCCTCCGGAGAAAAAGCCACGACGTTAAGGTGGCCGAATAGTTCGCTCAGTTTGGGCAAGTCGGCGCCGTTTACCCGGATTCTTTTCCGCTGATCTCTCATATACCCGATCTCCAGCGTAAAGGAGCCAAACTCCCGGTTGATCTCCGCCCTGATGTTAAAACCCGGCGCCTGCCAGTTTACAAACTCCTGATCTCGTGATGCCCGGTAGGAGCGCCCGGTGGCCAGCAGGTAGATCGCCTCCAAAAGATTGGTCTTCCCCTGGGCGTTATCTCCCACGAAAATGTTCAGGTCGGGACCAAAATCGGTTTCAAGCGAAATATAATTTCGAAAGTTAAAAAGCCTGATGTGCCTCAGAAACACAGGGGCACCCTCTCTCCCCGGCTACCTGACCATCACCGGCATGATCACATAGGTATAATCCTCCTCGGACACCGGCTTGACAAGCCCGGGACTGTGAACGCCGGTGAGTTCCAGAAGGACCTCCGGCGCCTCCAACGTCCGGAGCACGTCAATCAAAAAACGGGCGTTAAAAGCGATCTCCAGATCATCCCCCTCCTTGGCGATGGCCACCTCCTCGTGAGCCTGTCCAACCTCGGGTACGTTGGCGGAGAGGATCATCCTGTCCCCGGAGATCTGCATCTTAACCACGCTGGTTCCCTCCCGTCCCAGAAGAGAAGCGCGCTCCGCCGCCTGCAAAAACGGCAGCCTCTGAGCCTGCACCTTCGTCTGGCTCTGTTTGGGAATCACCTGCTGGTAACTTGGAAACTGCCCTTCTATAAGCCTGGAAACGATCTTCACCCCGTCCATCTCGAAAGTGATGTTCTTGCGCCCGAGAGTGATCTCCACTTCTTCTTCCTCCGCCGAGGAGACCTGGCGGCTTGCTTCCAGCAGAGCTTTAGTCGGCACCAGGGCCTGGACAGGCTGGTAGGTCTCCCCCGCCGCAATCTGGCGCAAGGCCAGGCGAGACGTGTCGGTAGCCACCATGCGCACAACGTTTTCGGCAAGCTCCAGCAATACCCCGGTCAGAAAAGGACGGGTGTCGTCCAGCGCCACCGCAAAGCTGGTCTCTTTGACCATCTGACGGAAGACGGGCAATTCGATCCGCAAGAGCAGATCTCCCTCGTTCTCCGGAAGGGAGGGAAAATCTTCCGCGGGCATGGCGTGAACCCGGAAGACTGACTTCGCACAGCGAATTTCAGCCATCTTCTTCTCCTCGTCAACGGTGACTTCCACCTCTTCCTCCGGCAACCTGCGGATGATCTCCGTGAGATACCTGCCTTCCAGAACAATGGCCCCTTCCTGCTTAGTCTGCACCGGGATAAAACACTCTATCCCCAGCTCCAAATCGGTGGCAAGAAGGCGCAGACGGTTTTCTCCGGCTTCCAGGAGGATTCCGGTCAAGATCGGGAGGGTCGTTTTTGTTGAGACCGCTTTTTGAACCGTTTGAAGGCCTTGATGGAGCGTCTCGCGTGGGCAGCTGAAATGCACTTCCGATACCCCCTTGGCTGAAATTCGTCTAGCCTGTGGAAAAGTACTGCCGCCATAAAGAGATCTATTTTGTAGTAGTGGTAGTAGTAAGCCGTGTGGATTTGTGGAAAACCCCTGAAAAGGCAATAGATCCGGTCCATGGCGCTGTTGAAGATCTGTAGACAAGTTGTCACGTTTTTTAACGGTTTCCACAACAAAAAGCAGCCGGGATCTTTATCCACACTACATCCACAAGGTTAAGCCCAGACTGTCCACAATCAGCCGGCTTGCAGCCTTTTGATGATCTCTTTAAGAGTTTGATTCAGAGAGGGATCTTCCTGGATACTTTCCTGGATTTTTTCATAAGCATGAATGACGGTGGAATGATCCCTTCCGCCGAACTCTTCTCCAATCCGCGGCAGGGAGGCGTCAGTCAGCTCGCGGGCCAGATACATGGCCACTTGCCTGGGAAAAGCAACCGCCCGGGTCCTCTTCTTGGCCTTCATGTCGTCAAGAGGAAGGGAGAAGTACTCCGCGACGATCGCCTGGATGTTTTTGATGGTAATCTGTTTTGGCTTGTTCCCCTGCACGATGTCCCGGAGCGCCTCGACCGCGACTTCGGTGGTCACCGGCGTGCCGTTCAGCGAGGAGTAAGCGATAACCCGGATCAGCGCGCCCTCCAGTTCGCGAATATTGGACTGAATCTGGTTGGCGATGTAGGACATCACGTCATCGGAGACCTTGAGCTTTTCAGCGCTGGCTTTCTTCCTCAGGATGGCGATCCGGGTCTCGAAATCCGGCGGTTGAATATCGGTGATCAATCCCCACTCAAACCGCGACCGCAGCCGGTCTTCCAGGGTTGGAATCTCCTTGGGCGGTCGGTCGCTGGAGATCACGATCTGTTTGTTCGCCTCGTAAAGGGCGTTGAAAGTATGAAAAAACTCCTCCTGGGTGCGTTCCTTGCCAGCCAGAAACTGAACGTCGTCGACCAACAACACGTCCACGTTCCGGTACTTTTTTCGAAACTCCACGTTCTTATCGTCGCGGATGGAGTTGATCATCTCGTTGGTGAAATTTTCGGAGGTGACGTAGACCACTTTCGTCCCTGGACTATTTTTTACCACAAGGTGGCCGATGGCGTGCATGAGATGGGTCTTGCCCAGACCCACCCCGCCAAATATAAAAAGAGGGTTGTATACCCTGGCGGGGGTTTTGGCGACGGCCAAAGACGCCGCATGGGCAAAACGATTGCTGTTGCCCACCACAAAGTTGTCAAAGGTGTAGCGTGGGTTGAGCCGGGATGGAGCGTTTGCGGCATCCTGCGCCGGGAAAAGATCCGCTTCGGCCTGTTTTGGCGTCGCATTCTCGGGAATGGCCAGAGGCCCGCCGTGTGGTGAGACCACCAGTTGTACCGACAAGGGTTCTCCGACAACTGCATTCAGGATTTTTTCAATCAATTTGATGTACCGGGATTCCATCCACTCCTTGGCCAGCAGATCCGGAACCTCCAGGGTGAGGGTGTTCCCTTTGAGAAAAATGGGCCGGGACCATTTCAGAAAAGCGAAATTGGTTTTGGATACCTCAGGTTCAATGAGGCTCAAGGACTCTTTCCAAATTTTCTCCAATTGTTCGCGCATCTTTAAAGCCTCCTTGAAACCAGGGTATAGCGTCAAGCAAAAGGATCCCCGTCAGACCTGAGGAATGGGCAGGCTGCCGAGGATAGCGAAGAGTATATTTCGCCCAGCTTGAAGGGATTTCCTGCTGCAAAAATCCACAGGTTATCCACAGGATGTGAAAAACTTATAGGGGGAAAGGGGGTTCTCCAGCTTTTGTAAAGATTTTTGGCGATGCGTGACCACCAATTAACAGGTTACCCACAGATTTATCCACAAGCTGTGCATAAACCATGGGGAAGAAAACAAGGCTGGCGGGTGGCTGGTTCCGTGTGCTATGATAACAGATTGACGAGGGAACTGCAAGTTTGGGAACCGGAGAAAGGATGACCTGCGCATCTTCAACTCAAGGGTTTGGAAAGATATGCCCGGTTGCCGGGAAATAAAGAGGGCAAACGCGTGGGGAGGAGATTGTGCCGGGGAGTCTTTTTTTCTTGACAGTTGCGGAAACGATCAGCTATAATTTGAATGGTTGTCTCTGTGTTTTTGTTAGGGGGGTGACGGGCATGAAAAGGACCTTCCAGCCTAAGGTCAGGCGGCGGAAAGTGGTGCATGGTTTTCTCAAGAGGATGAGCACCAAAGATGGGCGCAACGTCCTTAAAAGACGCCGGATGAGGGGAAGAAAGAGGTTGTGCGCCTAAGATGGCTTTGCTGGCCCGGTTGAAAAGACCCGAGGACTTCCGGAGGGTCTATACTTATGGGACCTCATACGTACATAGGTTGATGGTCCTGTATGTACTGCCTTCCGGAAAGGATCCTTCCCGAATCGGTCTGGTGGTGAGCAAAAAGATCGGCAAAGCGGTGGTCCGAAACAAGGTCAAACGCCGGTTGCGCGAGATCACGGATTCCACGCGGGTGCCGGGAGGGTTCGATCTGGTGGTGGTGGCCAGGGGACGCGCCAGGGAGGCGAATTTTTGGACGTTGCACGGGGCGTTCTCTTCCCTGGCGCGCAGAGCCGGGGTCCTGGCTGAAGGAGAGAGCGCGGCGATTTTGGCAGAGGAGGACAAGTAGTGCGTTTTCTTGTTCTCGGCCTCATTCGTGTTTATCAGAAGGTGATCTCACCCCTCAAACCGAGGAGTTGCCGATTTTATCCGACGTGTTCCGAATACGCTGCCGGCGCCGTGAAAAAGCATGGCGTCGTCAGGGGTGGTTATCTGGCAATCCGGCGACTGTTGCGGTGCCACCCGTTTCATCCCGGAGGTTATGATCCTGTTCCCTGAAAAAATTGAAACGGGAGGTCGGGGGGTTTGTCTGTACTTCGTGAGGTGATGGTAACGTCCCTCAAGTTTTTTTACGGGTTTACCAGCAGTTATGGCCTGGCCATTATTCTTTTGACGGTGGCGATTCGCCTTTTGCTGTACCCGTTGTTTGCCAGCCAGACCAAGACCGCGGCGGCGATGAAGGAGTTGCAGCCCAAACTTGCGGAGCTCCAGGCGAAATACAAGAGTAAGCCGGAAGAGTACCAGAAGAAGATGATGGAGCTTTACAAGGAACACAAGATCAACCCGCTTGGCGGCTGTCTGCCCATGTTGATTCAGTTGCCGTTCCTGTGGGCGCTCTTTCAAGTCCTGGGAACCTTCCAGTTCGGCCAGGAAAAATTTTTGGGGCTATGGATTCTGAATAAACCGGATTCTTTTTACATCCTGCCAATCCTGGCCGGGGCAACAACCTATATCCAGATGGCGATGACGACCACCGATCCTTCTCAGCGGGCCATGACCTTGATCATGCCGATCTTTATCGCGTGGATGAGCCTCAAATTTGCCGCGGGCCTGACCATCTACTGGGTGGTGAGTAACATCTTCTCCATTGGCCAACAATATATTACCAACCGGCAATTGGCGGCGCGTCAAGAGGGGGGCAAAGCTAAGTGAAGGAAGTAACCGTTACCGGCAAAAGTGTTGAAGATGCCGTAGCCGAGGCTTTGCAGTTGCTGGGTGCTTCGCGAAGCCAGGTTGAGGTGGAGGTTTTGAATGAAGGAACCAAGGGCCTTTTTGGCCTTCTTGGAAATAAGATGGCCAAAGTCCGCGTCTTGTTGCGGGAGGAGGAGGTCCCCGCCCCGGAGGTTTCAATTCTAGAGGGCTCAACCCGGAAGCCGGCGCCAGACCGTGAAGAGAGGACCGACCGCGCCAGGAAATTTTTGTCGCGGTTCTGCAAGATCCTTGATGTAGAGGCGGAGATCACCCAGGAAGAAGGCGCCGAGGGAGCAGTGAACCTTGAGGTGAACGGCCCGGACCTGGGGATACTTATCGGACGCCACGGGCAGACTCTGGATGCGCTGCAATATCTCCTGAATCTGTCGGCCAACAAGGGTGGCAAAGGCGGCCAGGACTGGGTAAGATTCGTTCTGGACGTGGAAGGATACCGGCGCCGGCGGGAGGAGACCTTGCAGGGCCTGGCGCGCCGGTTGGCCACCAAGGTCAAGGTCTATGGACGGAAGTCCGTTTTGGAGCCCATGACCCCGCAGGAACGCCGGATTATCCATACCGCTCTTCAGGATGATCCGGATGTCTATACCTACAGCGAAGGGGAGGAACCTTTCCGCCGGGTGATCATCAGTCTCAGGGAAAAGACCGGCAAGACTAAGTAGATCCACAACACTCAACAAGCAGGATTGATCATGGTCTTTATCTGATGCGTGCCGGGGTGGGCACGCATTTGTGTTAAATACAGAAAAGAAGGGTGCTGGCCAGTGGATCAGGAAACAATTGCCGCCATTTCTACCGCCCTGGGTGAAAGCGGCATCGCCATTGTCCGCATCAGCGGCGATCTGGCCATCCCCATCGCGGATCGGCTCTTCCGGCCACGTTCAAAGGGGAAGGAATCCTTGAAAACCGTTCCTTCCTTCTCCATGCATCTGGGAGCGATCTTCGATCCCCAGACCGGAGAAAAGATCGATGAAGTGATTGTTTCGGTGATGCACGGGCCCCGCACCTACACCCGGGAAGACGTGGTGGAGATCAATTGCCACGGTGGCGTGGCCGCGGTACACCGGGTTCTGGAAGTGGTTTTAGCCTGTGGCGCCCGGCTGGCGGCGCCAGGGGAATTTACGAAAAGGGCCTTTTTGAACGGCCGCCTGGATCTCTCCCAGGCGGAAGCCGTGATCGATATCATTAAGGCCAGGACGGACGCCAGCCTTCGTGTCGCCATGGGCAACCTGTCCGGCGGGATCTCCGCCTCGGTCCGGGAGATGCGGGATGTTCTTCTTGGCCTGAGCGCCTCCATAGAGGCGGCCATCGATTTTCCCGACGAGGAGATTCCGGCTTTGCAGCCTGAGGAGGTGCTTCAAAGGCTGGAGGAGGTCTCCACGAAGCTGGAGGAGCTCATCGCCGCCGCGGAAGCGGGAAAGATCTACCGGGAGGGCGTGGGAACAGTCATCGTGGGCAAGCCCAACGTGGGGAAGTCCAGCCTTCTCAATGCCCTGTTGAGGGAATCCCGGGCCATCGTCACGGACGTGCCCGGAACAACCAGGGACGCCATCGAAGAGCTGCTTAACCTTCGGGGCATTCCTTTCCGGGTGGTGGACACCGCCGGGATTCGGGAGACGCGGGATGAGGTGGAAAAGCTCGGGGTGGAACGGACCCGCCGGTTTTTGGAGCAGGCGGATCTGGCCATCTTTGTGGTTGACGCACATCTGGGGCTCTCCGGGGAAGATCGGGAGATCATCGGTGAACTACGTTCGAAAAGGGTGATTGTGGCCATAAACAAGACCGATCTGCCGGAATCGGATGATCTGGCGGAGTTGGTGGATCTGTTGCCCGGGAAACGTTTGGTGCGGATGTCCATCACCAATGGATGGGGGCTGGCGGAACTGGAGGACGCCATGGTGGAGGCCGTGGCTAAAGGTCAGGTCACGCCCGGCGAGGGAGTTTTGGTGAGCAACCTGCGCCACAAGGAGGCCCTCCGGCGCGCCCAACGCTCCTTGCAGGAAGCCAGGAACACCGTGGTCCAGGGGTTGCCCGAGGACCTTTTGCCCGTGGATTTGAAGGCCGCCCTGGATGCGCTCGGGGAGATCACCGGGGAGACCGTGGACGACGAGGTTGTGGATCGAATCTTCAGCCAGTTTTGCATCGGAAAGTAGTTTCGCAGATCCGTAAAGTAGTCTTGCCGGTTGGGAGGTGCGTGAGGTGCCGGTCCGTGGAGAGGAGAGTTCGGTGTACGGGCGTTACGACGTGATCGTGGTGGGCGCCGGGCACGCGGGCTGCGAGGCGGGGCTGGCGGCGGCGCGCATGGGTTGCCGGACGCTGGTCTTGACCATCAACCTGGACAACGTGGGTTGGATGCCGTGCAACCCGGCGATTGGCGGCCCGGCCAAGAGCCATCTGGTGCGGGAGGTTGATGCCCTGGGCGGAGAGATGGGCAAAAATATCGACAAGACCTACGTCCAGATCCGGATGCTCAACACCCGCAAGGGGCCGGCGGTGCATTCTCTGCGCGCGCAGGCGGACCGGGTCGCCTATCATGTAGCCATGAAGGAGGCCCTGGAGAAGACGTCCAACCTTGAGCTGAAGCAGGCCATCGTCACGGAAGTGGTTTCAAGCGGGGACCGCGTGGCCGGGGTGCGGCTCAAGACGGGGACCTTTATTGCCGCATCCACCGTGGTGTTGACCACCGGCACCTATCTTGGAGGCCGGATTCATATCGGGGAGGTCAACTACGAGTCCGGGCCGCATGGGCAGCATGCGGCCAGCGAGCTTTCCGAAAGCCTGCGGGCGCTTGGGTTCACCTTGATGCGTTTCAAGACCGGGACTCCACCCCGGGTGGACAGACGTTCTCTGGACTTTGGCAAGATGGAGATTCAGCCGGGACATAACGTGTTTACCGGCTTCTCTTTCCGGGAGGCGCCCGACCGCCGGGATTTTGTGGGGGTTGAAGAACAGATTCCCTGCTGGTTGACTTACACCAGCCCGGCCACCCATGAGGTAATCGCCAGGAATATGTTCCGGGCGCCTGTCTTCAGCGGGGCGATTACCGGGGTGGGGCCCCGTTATTGCCCCTCCATCGAGACCAAGGTCGCGGAGTTTCCGGATAAGCCCCGCCATCAGATCTTCATTGAACCGGAAGGGTGGCATACCTATGAGATGTATGTAAGCGGCCTGTCCACCAGTTTGCCGGAAGATGTCCAGATCGAATTGCTGCACACGATCCCCGGCCTGGAGCATGCGGTGGTGATGCGCCTGGGCTATGCCATAGAATATGACTGCCTTGACCCGGCGCAACTCACCCCTTCTCTTGAGACCAAGGCGATGGAGGGGTTGTTCACCGCCGGGCAGATCAACGGGAGTTCCGGTTATGAAGAGGCCGCCGCCCAGGGGATCATCGCGGGCATTAACGCCGCACTGCGAGTCGAGGGGCGGGAACCGTTTATTTTGGACCGTTCGGACGCCTATATCGGCGTTTTGATCGACGATCTGGTCACCAAGGGAACCCATGAGCCGTACAGGATGCTGACGACCAGGGCCGAATACCGGCTTCTGCTGCGGCAGGACAACGCGGACCTGCGCCTTACCGAAAAAGGGCATGCGCTGGGGCTGGTCGACGATGAGCATTATCGCAAATTTGTCGAAAAGAGGGATGCGATCCTCCGGGAGGAGGAACGGCTGCGCAAGACGGTCGTCAATCCCGGCGAGGATGCCCAGGAGGTTCTGGCCGGGGCGGATTCGGCCTCCTTGCAGCGCCCAGCTTCCCTTGCGGAACTTTTGAAACGCCCGGAACTGACCTACCGGAAACTGGCTCCTCTGGATCCCGAAAGGCCTCATCTGCCGGCGGCGGTGGTGGAAGAGGTGGAGTTGCAGCTGAAATACGAGGGATATATCTCCAGGCAATCCGAGCAGGTGGAACGGTTCAAGAAGATGGAGGGGCGGAAAATTCCGCCGGAGATCGATTACAAGGCCATCACGGGCCTTTCCACGGAGGCCCGGGAAAAATTGAGCAAGATTCACCCCTACTCGCTTGGCCAGGCGTCAAGGATCTCCGGGGTCTCCCCGGCGGATCTTTCAGTCCTGGCGGTTTGTCTGGAACAGAGGCGGCGGGGTTGAAGCGAGCAGATTCAAAAGTATCTGATAGGGCGGGATCGGAAGTGGCTGAAAAGATCAAGGGGGGGCCCCCGGAGATCTCCTCGGAAAACACGGCGCGGGGCTATCTTGAAGAGTGGGGGCGCTCCGGCGAAGGACTGGCCCTGGACTCGGCGCAGATCGATCTTTTTATGGATTATCTGGCCGAGTTGATGGATTGGAACAAACGGATCAACCTCACCGCCATTCGCGAGGAACGGGAGATCGTCCAAAAACACTTCGTTGACTCCCTCACCTGCCTTCAGGCGGCGCCGTTTCCTGCCGGAAGCCGGGTAATCGATGTGGGCAGCGGTGCGGGTTTTCCAGGGGTTCCTTTGAAGATCGCCCGGCCCGACCTGGCGGTAACCCTGCTCGATTCGCTTCAAAAGCGGGTGGCCTTCCTGGAGCACCTCCGCGAAAAATTGGGCCTTGACGGGATTCTCGTGGTGCACGGCCGGGCCGAGGATCTGGCGCACTCTCCCCTGCACCGGGAAAGCTATGATGTCGCCACCGCCAGGGCCGTGGCCAGGTTGAGGGTTCTGGCTGAATACGTGCTGCCCTTTGTCAGGGTGGGAGGAACCTTCATTGCCCAGAAAGGGCCCGAGGCCGAGGCGGAACTTGAGGAAGCCCTGGCGGCCTTTAAAAAACTTGGCGGGGAGTTCCGGCGGATCAAGAAACTGGCTTTGCCCCATGAAGCCGGGGATCGAAACCTGGTGGTAATTGAAAAGGTCTCTCCTACTCCGTCCAATCTCCCGCGCAAGGCGGGCACGCCGGAGAAAAAGCCCTTGTAGAGGCGATCTATTCCGAACCGGGAGATCCTGGAAGGAAGTCCCGCGGGGGTGGCGAAGTTTAGATTGCATATTTTTTTGAACCTGACTTTTTGATCCAAAATCCGGACCAGAGGTGGCGGTGTCGATGGAAGAATCCAGCCGGCGAACGGTTGTCGAAATTGCTGTCGACCTGATTGATGCCAGCCCCTACCAACCACGGCGGAGCTTTGATGCGGAAAGCCTGGCGGAGTTAAGCCAGTCGATTCGGGAACATGGGGTGATCCAGCCGATCCTGGTCTGTCCGGTTGGCGCGCGGTACGAACTGGTGGCCGGGGAACGGCGTTTGCGCGCCTGCCGGGCGCTTGAGATGCGGGCCATTCCCGCGATCGTGGTGGAGCTCTCCGAAAAGGAGAAAGCCATCACCACCTTGATTGAGAATCTGCAGAGAAAAGACTTGAACTGCCTGGAGGAGGCCAAAGGGTACGAGCGGTTGATCGGCGAGTTCAATTTTACCCAGGAGGAATTGGCCCGGCGGGTTGGGAAAAGCCAGTCCGCCGTTGCAAACAAATTGCGGTTGCTGCGCCTGCCTGAAGAAGTTAAAGAAAATATTTCCCGGGAAATAATCTCCGAACGACATGCCAGGGCCCTGTTAGGCCTTATTCGGGAAGGCGACCAGCTACAAGCGCTGAAGGAGATCATTCGCCACCAGCTAAGCGTGCGCCAGGCGGAGGAGTTGGTGCACACTATTCTGGAGGCTGGCGCCGGCCAATCGCCGAAGGCCAGGCCGAATGTGATCCGGATCTTGAAAGATTTGCGGATCTTTAAGAATTCATTATACCAGCTGGTGGGGGAACTCAAGAAGTGCGGCGTGCAGGTGGAGTTCGAGGAGTCCGACGAGGAAGAATTCTATACCGTCCATATGGTTGTGAAAAAGACCGGGGTGAAAAGGAGGAGCACCAAAGGAAAGATCGGCTTCAGGCGCCGGGGGATCTCTTAGGCCCTGATCAGAGGGCTTGGGAAGATCGGGAGGCTTGATAAAATTAGCGCCGTTACTTTGGGCTGAGAGGGAGGATAAAAGATGGGTAAGATCCTTGCGGTGGTGAATCAGAAGGGGGGGGTCGGGAAGACCACCACGGTCATCAATCTGGCGGCTTGCCTGGCGGAGCAGGGTTTGAAGGTGTTGATGGTGGATGTGGATCCCCAGGGAAATACCAGCAGCGGGATTGGCATTGATAAGAGCAAATTGAATATGTGTGTATATGATGTTCTGATCAATGAACGACGGATCGATGAGATAAAGGTTTCCTCCGGATATCCGCAACTTGAACTTGTTCCCGCCAGAATTCACCTTGCGGGGGCTGAAATCGAACTGGTATCCACGGTGGGCCGGGAATTCCGGTTGAAAGAAGCGTTGAAACCGGTTCGGGATCGCTATGATTTCATCCTCCTGGATTGCCCTCCTTCTCTGGGATTGTTGACCTTAAATGCTCTGACGGCGTCAGATGGGGCGCTGGTGCCGATTCAATGCGAGTATTTTGCCCTGGAGGGGTTGAGCCAGCTTTTGAAGACGATTGAACTGGTGCAACGGCATCTGAATCCTTCTCTTGAAATTTTTGGGGTGGTCATGACCATGTTCGATGCCAGGACAAATCTGGCGCAGCAGGTTATTGACGAGGTCAAGACCCATTTTGGCAAAAAGGTTTTTGCCACGATTATCCCCCGTAATATTCGCCTCAGCGAGGCGCCGAGTTTTGGCCAGCCGGTCATCGTTTATGACGGCAAATCCAGAGGGGCCATGGCTTATCAGGATCTGGCAAAGGAGGTAATGGCCCGTGGCTAGGCAGGTGTTGGGACGGGGATTGGGCGCTCTAATCCAGGAAGCGGATAGCGTGGATCAGTCCGGCGTACGCAATCTCCCAATCGCTTCTATCAAGCCGAATCCGTTTCAGCCGCGGCGGCAGTTTGACGATGAAAAACTGGCGGAGCTGGCCGCCTCGATCAAGGAGCATGGAGTTATTCAGCCCCTGATTGTGCGGGAACGCGGGGAAGGATACGAGCTGGTAGCCGGGGAACGTCGTTGGCGGGCGGCGCAGCTGGCAGGCCTGACCGAGGTTCCGGTGGTCATCAAAGGGCTCAACGATGTTCAGATGATGCAAATTGCTCTGGTGGAGAACTTGCAACGCGAGGATCTAAACCCCCTGGAAGAAGCCCTGGCCTATTCCCGGCTGATTGGCGAATTCTCCATGACCCAGGAGGAGATTGCTCTTACAGTTGGGAAGAGCCGGCCGGCAGTTGCCAATACCCTTCGGCTGCTCCATTTGCCTGAAGAGATCCAGGAGAGTGTTTCACGTGGAACAATCAGCATGGGGCATGCCCGGGCAATTTTGGGATTGGAGGATCGCGGGCAACAGATTGCGGCCTGGGAAAAAGTAATCAACGATCAATTAAGTGTCCGGGAGACGGAGAAGCTGGTGGAATCCCTGAAAGAACCGCGCCCCTCCTCGCTCTCTGAAAAGAAGAAGCCGATTTTACAGCAGGACCTCGAACTCCAGGACATTGAAGACCGGTTAAAAAGGTATTACGGAACGCGAATACGCATTTCACCCGGGAAGACCAAGGGAAAGATCGAGATCGAATATTATGGTGAAGAAGATCTGGAGCGCCTTTTGGAACTACTGGAACGGTAGATCCGATGTTTCACGTGAAACATAAGGCGAGCCGGGAGGGGATCAAGATAGGCGAGAACATGGGGAGCGTTGCTGTGGGCGGGGTTGTTCTGGCTGGGGACCTGGCACTCATCGCCAAAAAGTCGCACGGCCCGTTACAGGGTTTCTGGATGATCCCTGGCGGAGGGGTAAAACCCGGAGAAACGCTGGATCTGGCAGTCCAACGCGAGGTTCAGGAAGAGACCGGCGTCAATGCGTCGGTGCGAGGAATAATCGCGGTCCGGAGTTGTGTTCTGGAAGACGGCCGTTCCGATACACATGTGACCTTCCTTTTGGACAGCATTTCGGGAGAAATAAGGCCTGACGGCCGGGAGATCACGGAAGTCAAAATGGTTACCCTGGAAGAAGCACAGCAAATTACCCCCATGACGGAAATGTCCAGATACCTGATCGTTTTGGCTCTGGAAAAGAAGATGCAGTTGCTTTGCCCCAGCGACTTCCTTCCCTTTGATTTCCCGGAGGTGGCCAAATCCAGATACATTCTTTTTGCTTGAGGCAACTTGCTTGAGACAACAGGAGGCAATTCTATGATGGACGACAATGAGTTGCGAACGCTCTTACAGGATATCCAACACGGGACGGCCTCCGTTGAGGAGGGAATAAAAAGGGTAAGAAGCCTTCTCTACGAGGATCTCGGATTTGCCAGGGTGGATCTCCATCGAGAGATCCGCCAGGGATTTCCGGAGGTCGTTTTTTGCCAGGGGAAGACGGCGGAACAGATTGTGGCGATCCTGGAACGGCTGGCCGGGGGAAGGGAGAATGTGCTGGCAACCCGGGCCAACCCGGAGATCTATGCCAGGGTAAAGGAGCGGATTCCTGGGGCGATCTATAACGATCTGGCGAGGATCATCCTGCTTGAAAAAAAACCGGGGAACTTGCGAGAGGGGAAGATCCTGGTTGTCTCCGCTGGAACAGCGGATCTCCCGGTGGCGGAGGAAGCGGCAGTGACCGCCGCGGCGATGGGAAATGAGGTACAGAGGCTTTACGATGTGGGGGTGGCCGGAATCCACCGGCTTCTGGACAAGCAGGAGGATCTCCGAAGGGCGAACGTGATCATCGTCGTGGCGGGGATGGAAGGCGCGCTGGCGAGCGTGGTTGGCGGGCTGGTGGACAAGCCGGTCATTGCCGTACCAACCAGTGTCGGGTATGGGGCCAATTTTGGCGGACTTTCTGCTCTGTTGGGAATGCTCAACTCCTGCGTGGCAGGGGTAGCGGTGGTCAATATTGACAATGGTTTCGGCGCGGGGTACCTGGCCAGCACCATCAACCGTCTGGCCAGCGGCGGCAAGGGCGGCGCCACAAGCAAGGTAACCATAAGTGGGGCAACTACAGACGGGGAAATCATAGACCGGACAGCCACAGGCGGGGAAAAGGAAGAGTTAGATGCGGATAGATGATCTTTTTCTGGACTGCATGGCAGGGATCAGCGGAGACATGTTCCTGAGCGCGATGGTCGCGGCGGGGCTCCCCCTGGCGGAGTTAAAAGGAGAACTGGAGAAACTCAACCTGGAAGGCTGGACGATCCGTGAAAAAAAAGAGGTCAGACACGGGATAACCGCCACAAGGGTGGAAGTAGAAAGCCGGGAAGAAGGGAAAGCCCGGCATCTCCCGGAGATCCAGGAGATTATCCACAAAAGTGCGCTCAAAGCATCGATTAAAGAGGATGCATTGAGGATCTTTGAGCGGTTGGCCGGGGCGGAAGCCAGGGTGCACGGCGTGGACAGGGAAAAGGTACATTTTCATGAGGTGGGGGCGATCGACGCCATCATCGATATCGTGGGCGCCGCTGCGGCGCTGGATCTTCTGGGACGGCCGCGGCTGCATGTTTCAAGCCTGCCGGTTGGAGGAGGAACCGTTACCAGCCGGCATGGGGTGCTTCCTGTGCCGGCGCCTGCGACCATCGAGCTTCTCCGGGGGATTCCTGTCCATGATAACGGCGTAAAGGCGGAACTGGTGACACCCACGGGCGCGGCGGTGGTGTCGACCCTGGCGGATGGATTTGGAGGGATGCCCCCCATGATCATCCAGGGGGTCGGTTATGGCGCCGGCGCCAGGGATCTTCAGGAGATTCCCAACGTGGTCCGGGTCGTGGTTGGGAAAAGAATTGGGGAAGGACGGCCTGGCGAGGCGGATATGGTGGGGATCATCGAGGCCAACCTTGACGACATGAATCCCGAAATTTATGAGTACCTGATTGGAAAGCTCTTCACTGGGGGAGCTTATGATGTTTTCCTCACCCCGGTGATCATGAAGAAGACGCGGCCGGCGACGGTTCTGACGGTGATTGCGCCGCTGGATCGCGTGGACGCTCTGGAACTGGTGGTTTTTCAGGAATCAACTACCCTGGGTGTCCGCCGACGAATAGAAGAGCGCAGAAAACTGGCCAGAAAGCAGATTACCGTCCAGGCCGGTAATGAGGAGATCAAAGTGAAAATTGGCATGCTCGGCGAGAGAGTGGTAAACATTGCTCCAGAATATGAAGATTGCCGGAGAAGCGCGGAAAGATCCGGCCGTCCTTTGAAGGAGATCTATGCGGAAGCGGGCAGGATTGCCAGGGACTTTCTGAAGGTTTAACATGGCTTGCTGTTGTGTTATAATGTTGGGCGTCGGGACAAAGTCCCCGTAAAGAGTGCAAAAAGCAGGCCGATAAAGATAAGCGAGCCGAAAAAGGATCACGTTCGCCAGAAGATCAGGGATTAAGGGGCTGATTGGATTGGGACTCTCTGCTTTAACCGATTTCGTCGCCAGGAACATCGCGGTGGTCTTTCTAACCCTGCTGGTTCTGCTTGTAATTTCATCGGCGGTCTTTACGGTATTAAGCGTCAGGCTGAAGAGGTTGCTTTCCCGGTATCAAGTGCTTATTGATGGCGCGGAAGGTAAAAATATGGAAGAACTTCTCCTGGACTACGCAGAACGCTATCGCCAGCTGTCCGAGCGCCTTGCTCAACAGGAAAAGGCCCAGGCCGAAGCCGCCGCCGATAGCCTCAAACATATTCAGAGGGTCGGACTGGTCCGTTTCAACGCGTTTGATGATGTTGGAAGCAACCAGAGCTTCTCCATGGCGCTCCTGGACGCTCAAAACGACGGCGTGGTAATCTCCAGCCTGTATGGCCGCGCGGAATCACGGTTGTACGCCAAGCCGGTGGCCGGCGGGAAGTCCTCATACACGCTCTCCGACGAGGAGAAACAGGCGATTCGCGAGGCGATGCAGGTGGAAGCCCGCTCCAAATCGGCCTGAAGGGTGGGTTCACCTTTATCATGGCGTTTTGGACCGGAATCAAGGGTTCTCTTAGGGGCACTCCTGGGCGTGGCGGGCCAGCTGGGAGACGGCCTGATAAATCGCTCCGGAGATGATGTCCGCCATATGCATTACCAGGCTGAGGCGGGTATTCTGCAGCACAAGGTATTCCATGAACCCCCCCACATTTACGACCCCGATGATATGTAAATCCCCCACGGCAGGCAAATCCTTGTTTACACCGGTGCCTGGCCGGAGAGGGCCTTCCTTCACGCTGATGAATCCCACATTGTCCGTCTTTCCCAGGCAGGCGTCGATGGCCAGAATGACAGGCTGGGCATGCTTTTTATTGATTACCGCCAGGTTTTCCGCCAGGTTGGCCGCGTGAACGGGCTGATCCAGCGTCCCATAAACGCTGACGCGCAGGAGGCCGCGGTTGTACAGCTTGCTGCCGGTCAGGGGGCCGAGCGAATCTCCGGTCGAGCGATCTGTGCCGATGCACAGGACCACCAGCTCTCGCGCCGGGGTATAGCTTATTTCATCGAGAAACCTGGATAACGAGAGGGAAAGAAGTTCCCTGGCCAGCGGATTTTCCAGGTGAACACGATCGGTATAAGTCGGCAGGTGAAGCAACTTCTTGTCGTTAGATGGCGCGAGATCCCACAAAACGATCACTCCCGTTTGGCAATATCCCCTGCAGCACGGCTTCAAGGAAATTTACACAAGCAGTATATGGAAATTTGCTCGATAGTATGCATCAATATCGGGGCAAGAAGTGGTTATTTCCCGCCCTGGACGGCGCATAACCTTGGAAGTGACGGCAGGGAGCAGGGGGGATAGCCGATGGCCAGGGGGAACGGGATGCGAGCAACCGCGACATGGAAGATTGCGGCGGCGTATGTGGGCGGCATTGTGGGGGCGGGCTTCGCTTCCGGGCAGGAGATCGTCCAGTTTTTTGCCGGATTCGGCTGGCGCGGATTGCTCGGAGCTCTGGGAGCCACGGCGCTCTTTGCCCTGCTGGGAAGAATCTTTACGAAACTGGCTTACAGCATGGATACCGGTTCCCACCGGGAACTGCTGGCGGGGATCTGCGGGGAGAGGTGGGCCTCGTTTTTTGATCTGGCGCTGGCTCTGTTCCTGTGGGGGACTCTGGCCATCATGATGGCGGGGGCGGGGGCGCTGACGCGGGAGTACCTGCAAACCCCGCTTCTTTACGGAATTCTGGCCATGGGGTTGGGGGTATTGCTGGTGCTGGCCTTCGGGGTGAACGGTTTTCTGTCCTTAAACCTTGCCATGGTGGGAATATTGCTCGGGATTACCATTTTGATCGGTTCGGCATCCCTGGCGGCGCACGGCCCGGAAAATGTCCGGTTCTTGGATCCGGGGACCGCAACGGCTCCTGGAGGAAGAGTATTGATCCCAAACTGGTGGGCCGCCGCCGCCCTCTATGTGTCATACAATTCAAGCTTGATGCTGGCGTTGGCGGCGTCCATCGGGAGGGCGGGGGGACAAATAGCTGGAGAACAGAGGGCTGGTGAACGACTGGTCGGGGAACGGGGCGCCCTCCGCCAATTTGCATTCGGAGGGTTATTGGGGGGCGCCGGCCTGGGCGCCCTGGCGCTCTTCATGACGTGGGTCCTGCTCTCCGCCGGCAAGGAGGTGCTTCACGGCGCCTTGCCCATGTACATCATCGCCCGCTCCCTGGGCCCCCTCCCCTATTACAGTTACCTTCTGAGCCTCTGGATCGCCATGTGGGCCACGGCAACCAGCTGCACGTATTCGCTGTCCAGAAGGATCTCCAGGATGCTGGGGCTGAACTGGCGGGCGGCGGCCGGGGTGGCGGTGGTAGTGGCGTCCGGCCTGGCAAGGATCGGTTTTACAGAGCTGATTCAGACCGTTTATCCCGCATTTGGCTACGTCTGGTTCGTTTTTCTCCTTTTTCTGGCACGTTACGGGCTTGCGCGGCACACTTGCGCAAAGCCGACCCGTCGGGTATAATCGAGATGAAGTATTCTCCGGGGGGCGGGCGGTTGGACAAGCATACCCAGACAGAGATGCGGCCGGACGGGAAATCCCGGCAGGAAAAGGATCCGGCCGGCGAATATCTTCGGGCTGGCGAGGAATTACTGGCCAAAGGCGAGTGGGATGAGGCCCAGAAGAAATTTGAGGAAGCAAGGACGCTGGATCCGGATAATCCCCTGATCTACAACAAGATCGGGGTTACCTTCGCTGAGCGGCAGAAATTCTCGGAGGCGAAGGAGTATTTCGAAAAAGCGTTGGCGCTGGATCCCAGGTTTGCCACCGCCTGCAACAACCTGGGAAATATTTACTACGAACAAAAGCAGTATGAGGATGCGGTGGCCGCTTACCAGCAGGCGTTGACCATCAATCCGGACCATGCCGGCGCGCACCACAACCTTGGGGTGGCCTACAAGAAGATGGGCGATCTCGCCAAAGCGATCCCGCTCCTCAAAAAAGCCGTGAGGCTGGAGAGGGATCAATTGAAAATGGAGGTTAAGACCCGGCAAAACAGGTCGATCAACTATTTGATCTGGGTTTTGGGGATCCTGGCGGCTATTTATCTTCTCTTCCTTTTAAAGCGCTGAGAATTTGTGTGAGGGGCGCTGAAGGCAGTGTGAGGGATGATCGGGTGCGGGTTTCATCAAGGGTCAACCCATTTTCCGGGGCGCACGTTCAAAGAGCGCCGGGGAAGGGCTTCCTTTCCTCTTTAAACAAACTGGCGGCGGCGGCCTTTGCCATCGGCGCCCTGACGCTTGCTGGAATCGGGTTTGGCGCCGCTTACCTCAACAACCAGCTGAAGCCGGACCGGATTCTTCCAGGGGTGAGGGTCCTGGGGGTCGGCGTGGGCGGCAAGACCGTGGCCGGGGCCACGGAAGCCGTGAAACCCGTCGTGGACCATCTGCTCTACGAGCCGATTCTGTTGGCGCAGGGGGAACGGAAGTGGCGGTTCTTGCCGGAAGATGCGGGCATCCGTTACGATCTGCCGCGGATGATCGAGGAGGCTTATGCGGCCGGGCGGCTGGGAAGCCTTTGGCATCGCTTACGGGAGCACCTTTCGGTGATCGGTTCCGGCTATGATGTGCCGGTTCGGCTCAGCGTCGGCCGGGACAAAATTGACAGCCTGATCCAGGCCCTGTCCCAGGAGATCAACCAGCCCGCGCAGGATGCCGCCTTTGAGATCTTGCCGGACGAAACCGTCCTGGTAAGGCCGTCGCGGGCCGGAATAGCGCTGGATACCCGGAAGTTGGCGGCGGATTTTCAAAAGGTGATGGGCAGATCGGGGCAACGGGAGGTTCACCTTTCGGTGCGGGAGATTCCCCCGAAGGTCAGCACCGCGGATCTGGAAAAGATGGAGATCCGGGAGAAGATCGCCTCCTACCGGACCAAATTCGACCCGGACAGCCTCAACCGGGCGCAGAACATCAAACTTTCGGCGGTGGCCGTGGGCCAAAAGCTCCTCGCTCCCGATGAGATCTTCTCCTTCAACCGCCAGGTCGGCCCCAGGCTGCCGGAATCCGGATACCAGGAGGCGCCGGTGGTGGTTAACGGGAAACTGGTGCCGGGGGTCGGCGGCGGAGTCTGCCAGGTCTCTTCCACGCTCTATAATGCGGTATTGCTTGCGGATCTGGAGATTATAACCCGGAACAGGCATAGCCTGCCCAGCGCCTATGTAGCGGTGGGTCGGGACGCCACGGTGGCCTACGATTATCTGGATTTTCGGTTCCGAAACAACAGCGGCCGCTATATTTTGGTGGATGTCCATGCGGATCACCGCTGGGTGGAAACCAGGGTCTTCGGGATGAGGACGCCGGGGAAGACGGTAGCGATCTCCGTGGAAACCCTGGAGACCATCCCGCCGGGAAAACGGGAGGAAGAGGATCCGGCCCTGCCCCCTGGGGCCTCGCAGGTGGCCAAAAGGGGTGTTCCGGGTTACCGGGTAAAGGTCTGGCGAGAGGTCGCCGAGAACGGAGCAATAATCCGGCGGGAGCTCGTCTCGCAGGATCGTTACGCACCCATCGACGAAATCGTGAAAATCGGGGTGGGAAGAGGTCATGGAAAGCCGGCCATTTAGCGTCAGCCAGCAATTTTACCTCAGCCTGTACTGGTTTGCCCTCAACTACCACTGGGGTGCGCTTCTGATGATCGTCATCCCCGCGGAGGTGCTACGGTTTGTGCCGGAGGCGCGAAAGGGAGCGGCCCTGGGCTTTGTACTGGCTTTGGGGGCGTTGATCGCCATGGTGGTCCAGCCGGTCGTCGGGGCGATCAGCGACCGGACGACCGCCCGTCTGGGGCGGCGGCGCCCTTACATCATCGCCGGGACGATCGCCAATGCGCTGGGGATCCTGGCCATGGCGTATTCCCCCAACCTGACCGTTTTTACACTTTCGGTGCTCTTTGTGCAACTCACGAATAATATCAGCGGAGGTGCTTACCAGGGTCTGATTCCGGATCTGGTGCCCGAAGAGTTACGGGGAACGGCTTCGGGCTGGATGGGCCTGCAGACGATGGTTGGCACCGTTGTCGGCGCCACCCTGGCCGGGCCGCTGTTTGAAGCGGGCTACCGTCTCCCCTTTTACTGGTCGATTATCGCGGTGTTGATGGTTTCCATGATTCTGACGGTCTGGAGGGTCCGGGAGACTCCTCTGGAAGAGGTGAAACCGTTTGACTGGGCGGGATTTGCGGCCGGGTTCTGGATCAGCCCCAGGAAATACCCGGATTTTGCGTGGGTTTTTCTCACCAGGGCGCTGGTGCTCCTGGGGTTTTATACTTTTTTGAGTTACCTGGCCTACTACCTCAAGGACGTAATCCGCTTGCGGGATTTTATGACCGGCGCCAGCTACGTCAATGTGGCGGTGATGGCCGGGGCGACCGCCAGCACGCTTTTTGCGGGGTGGGCTTCGGATCGGTACGGGCGGCGAAGCATGGTCTTCATTTCGGGGATACTCATGGGCGTTACCGGGCTGGCGTTCATCCTCACCCATTCTTTTGCGGTGGTTCTGGCTTTCGGGTTGGTCTTCGGGCTAGGCTACGGAGCTTACACCAGTGTGGACTGGGCGCTGGCGACCGATGTGTTGCCATCGAACGCTTCAGCCGGAAAGGATATGGGAATCTGGGGCATTGCGGCAACCTTGCCGCAGGTGGTGGCCCCCGGCATTGCGGGAGGCCTGCTGGATCGTTTCAACCTGGCGGCGCCCAACCTGGGGTATACGGTGATCTTCTCCCTGGCGGTGGGGTATTTTGCGGTGGGCTCGATACTGGTCTGGAAGATCCGGCGGGCGCGGTAGGAAATACGCCAGAGGTCGGGCCACATCTCGACTGGCGGACGGTGAGGCAGAGCCATGGACAAGATCAAGATCGCGGTGATCCAGTTTGCGGCGGGAAAAGAGACCGGGAAACCTTTTGAAGAACGGGCCGTGGCCCTGGTGGCCCAGGCGGCCGCACAGAAAGCGGATCTGGTTCTTCTTCCCGCGCTGACGGGCTGGATGTTCCCATGGAGCCTTTCTTTCCGCGTTTTCTTCGCGGATCTGGCCAGGCAACACGGGATATTTCTGGCGCCCGGAACGGTCCGCGCGCCGGGGCAAGAGGGGTATTTGCACACGGCGTACCTCTTTGGGCCGGACGGTTCCGTTTTTCTGGAACAGGCCCAGACCCACACCACCCTCCGGGAGCGCCGGGGCGGAATGCTGGCCGGCGAAACCCTTCAGCCGGTGCAAACGGAGATCGGCTCGATCGGATTTGTGATCGGGACCGACGCCTGGTACCCCGAAGCCAGCCGGATTCTGGCCCTGCAGGGGGCGGAGATCCTCCTCTCGCCCCAGGCGGTGGAGGCTCCCTATGGAAAATGGCACCAGATCCGCGGCCTCTGGCAGGAGGTGCAACAAAACCAGGTCTATGATATCGAGTGCGGTCTGGTGGGCGCCTGGGAAGGGGCACGCTACCAGGGGCGCAGCGCGATCTTTGCCCCCTGCGAGATCACCGAGGGGCTGACGGGATTTCTGGCCCACGTTGGGCCGGTGGTGGCCGGTGAGACGGAAGTTGCGCCGGAACAAACCGCCGGGGCGTATCTGGAGCAGGAGATCCTCCTCTCCGCGCAGGTTTCTCTGGCCGATCTACGGCTGGCGCAGGAAAGGTTTCCGATTTATCGCCATTTCAACTGTGCGCTCTACGAGCGGGCTATTCCCAAGATCTATGAAAGCCAGGCGGAGGCGAATCAGAAATGGGATCCACCCGGAAGGCAGCCGACTGGCTGAAAGAACGGGCTTTCAATTATCTTCTCCTCTGGAAATCAGGCCCCCGGCGGGTGAAAAGGGTGTTGGACTCCCGGCGCATCGGCCGTTCCTCCAACTGCAACCACCTGCCGGCGCGACGGATCCGGGTGGCCAGCGTGCAGATGCGCCTGGAACTGGTGGGATCCGCCACGCAATATGCGGAGAAGATCTACCGGTTGACCCGGGAGGCCGTGGAACGGGGCGCGCAATTGATCGTCTTCCCGGAATACACCGGGATCCCCCTGGTGGGATTTCTGCCCGGCCTGGAAAAGCTGGCGGCGGGCACCACCATGCAGGGGGCCCTGGATACCATGGTGGGCGGCGATGTGAAGGCGGCCGACGTCTTTCGCGTCCTGGCGCCCGCGGTCCGGAGGATCTACGAGACCACCTTTGCGGAGCTGTCCAGGCGTTTTGGCGTTTACATCATCGCGGGCAGCGCGGTTTTACCCGATGAAACCGGAGAAGTTCGGAATTACGGCCATTTTTTCGGGCCGGACGGTTTATTGATCGGCCGGCAGGCCAAGGTCCACCTGATGCCGGAAGAAGCCGCCTGGGGCTTATCGCCGGGCGAGGGGTTCCAGGTCTTTGACACCCTTCTGGGCCGGATTGCCCTGCCGGTTTGCATGGACGCCACCTACTTTGAAACTTTCTGGATCGTTGCCCAGGCGGGAGCGGAGATGGTGGCCATTCCTTCCGCCAACCCCGAACCCTATAATCTGTGGATGGCCCTGCGGGGCATCTGGCCCAGGGTGCAGGAGAGCCAGGTGATCGGGATCGGGAGTTCCATGGTGGGGGAGTTCATGGGTCTGGCCTTCACCGGCCGGAGCAGCGTTCTGGCCCCGCTGGAGCTTACTCCGGACCGGACGGGGGTCATTGCCCAGGCCGCTACTTTTGATCAGGAAGAAGTGGTGGTTGCCGACGTGGATCTCGGGGCCCTGGCGCAATTGCGCCAGGAGGCTCCCATCAGCGGAGGCTTTAACATCGCTCTGTACAAGAAATACCTGCCAATGGCCTACTTGAAGCACGGCAGGCCTTGAGCCCCTTTGGGCTCCGGTGGGGCTCCGGTGAGTTCTGTCGAGCGCCCCAGAGCACCATAGAGCGCTATGGGGCGCTACAGGATAATTCTCGTCAACCTTCCCCCCTTCTTCCCCGGTGGTCGCCAGCCAATGCCGGTAAGGGGGATTTTTGTGCCGGCAAGAGCCAAAGCATGGTTCAAAACAGGAAGAACAATGGCGGGCGTGGCCCTGGCGGCCCTGGGGGTGCTGGCGTTTCTGGCGGCAACGCCGGTCAAGGCATCGCGGAGCGCAGGGGCGGGCTCAAACGGTGCATTTGACACGGAGGGGCCCCTCGGGGAAGAGGAGGCCGGGGAGGTCTGGCAGGCACCAGATGAAGATGATGGCCGGGGAAGCCAGGGGCAGGACGGGGTTTTCGACGATCCGGAGGAGGAGAATCCCTGGTCCGATCTGCTCGAAGCCACCAGAGTATACGGGCGCCTGGACTCCTGGTGGAAAGAAGGTTCCCTGTCCAACAGCCTTTCGGCCCAGGTCCTGCTCAAGCCCCATCAGAGCGCAAACCTCCTGGTCCGGGGGCGGCTGAAGGATCGCTGTTGGCCGGTCCGCAGTGACGGCAAGGGGGATCTGGAGGCCACTGGGGCTCTCCTGGCTAGCTACGGGCGGCGGATTCCCGCCATAGGCGGCAGGGGCGCAATTGCCGCCGGAAAAGACTACTTCGCCAGCGTTTCAACTCCGGGAAGGATCCGGCAAACCGGGAGATTTTCCATGAGCGTGGAGACATATTCCGGAGTAAGGGCGAAGATCGACGTCACTCACCGGCGTTACCCCAACCTTCCGTCCCGATCCTGGCGCACCGTGGCGATGAATATGGCCGTCGCCAGGCAGGTGGGGAAGGCGGGAAGGATGGGAATGGCCTATGATCTGCGCCAGAGAACGGTCGATCCACGGACGATGCCGGAAGTGACTGGAAAGCTGCAGGAATACCTGGATCAGGCCGTGCGCCTCTCCTGGACGCCGGATCTTGCTCATGGGAAACAGATGATCTTCCGCCTGCGGGGGGACCGCAGGGGCGATCGATACGGCCGGAGCAGCGTCTGGACCAGGTGGGAGGCTGCGGCCCTTGGACGGCACCACAATAGCGAGGGGTACACTTTTACATGGAAATACCGGCTTTCAGGCTCACCTGGTGGGGGCGCGGTTTTTAGCGGTTCCAGCATCGAACAGGCGCTGAGCGGCGTGGCGGGAATTGACCGCGGCGCTTCGCGATTTTCGTTCGGGGGCAGGATCAGCCAGAAGCATTTTCAAGAAGGCGGGCCCAGGCGGTCGGACTACCTGACCGGGGGGTATACGCTTACCTGGGAACACCATATCGGTACGCATTGGACGATTACCGCAAAGTTCGGGATGACGAGCAAGTATTTCCCGGGAAATACCGCGAGGCAATCATCGCATAAGGACTTCCTGGCCGGGGTTTGCTACAGTTTTTAAGAGCGGAGGATGCACCGCTCACACCCTTCTGTGGGCTCGCGGCGCCTCGCCATCCGTGGCGAACGCCGGATAATTCCCCACCCTTCAAGGGAAAATAGAGTAAGCCCTCGCCAAACCACGAAGACAGGCAGGGTCAAATCTTTTCTGGAAGGTGGGAAGACCGTGGATGGGTACCTGGGTATCGACGTCGGTTCCGTGAGCACAAATCTGGTGGTTCTGGATGAACAGAACACCGTGCTGGAAAGCCTCTACATCAGAACCAACGGGCAGCCGATCAAGGCCGTTCAAGACGGGTTGCGGCTCATCGGCCGGGAAGCGGGAGGCCGGGTGGACGTGAAAGCGGTGGGGACCACCGGGAGCGGGCGCCACCTCGCCGGGGTTTTAGTGGGTGCGGATACCGTCAGGAACGAGATTACCGCCCACGCGGTGGCGGCGCTTCAGGTGGTCCCCGGGGTGCGGACCGTGCTGGAGATCGGCGGCCAGGACTCCAAGATCATCATCCTGAGGAACGGCGTGGTCGCCGATTTTGCCATGAACACGGTGTGTGCGGCGGGCACCGGCTCCTTTCTGGATCATCAGGCGACCCGGCTGACGATCCCCATCGAGAAATTCGGCGAGCTGGCTCTCCAGGCCAGGGCGCCCGTGCGCATCGCCGGCAGGTGCTCGGTATTTGCCGAGTCGGATATGATTCACAAGCAGCAGACCGGGCACCGGACCGAAGACATTGTCGCCGGCCTTTGCGACGCCCTGGTGCGCAACTACCTGAACAACGTCGGAAAGGGAAAGGAGCTGGCGCCGCCGGTGGTTTTTCAGGGAGGGGTGGCGGCCAACGCCGGGATGAGGGCCGCTTTTGAGAAGGCGCTGGGACAAGAGGTAATCGTGCCCCAATATTTCAATGTGATGGGCGCCATCGGCGCGGCAATCCTGGCCAGAGAGGAGATCGCCCAGGGCGGAACCACCCGGTTCAAGGGCTTTGAAGCCAGTGAACTCCTCTACGAGGCGTCAAGCTTTGAATGCCAGGGGTGCCCGAACCGGTGCGAGGTGGTGCAGATCCGGATGGAGGGGAAGGTTGTGGCGCGCTGGGGCGACAGGTGCGGCAAGTGGAGCGCGGACGGGCGGGAACCGGTTGAACTTGTGGCCGGCGTCCAATAATGGAGGAGATCATGCAAACGGATACAGTGCTGAGAGCGAAGGGGCTGACCAAGGTTTTCAAGCGTCGCCGGGCGGTGGACGGGCTGGATCTGGAGGTCTCCAGGGGGGAGGTATTCGGCTTCCTCGGCCCCAATGGGGCGGGCAAGACCACAACCATCCGCATGCTGCTCGGCCTGATCAGGCCGAGCAGCGGCGCCGCCGAACTCCTGGGGCATAACGTGGCCACCCATCACAAGGAGGCGTTGCAAAAGGTTGGGGCGGTGGTGGAAACCCCGTGTTTCTATAAACACCTTTCCGGCCGGGAGAACCTGGAGATCTTCGCCCGTCTTTCGGGCGGGGCCGGCCACCAGAGGATCGAGGAGGTTCTTGAGCTCGTGGGCCTCGGTGGGCGGGCCGGGGACAAGGTGAGAACCTACTCCCACGGGATGCGGCAAAGGCTGGGGATCGCCCAGGCGCTCTTACCCGCCCCGGAGCTGGTGATTCTCGATGAACCGACCGACGGCCTTGATCCCAGGGGGATGAAGGAGATCAGGGACCTGGTGGCCAGGCTGGCCAGGACCGAGGAGATTACCATCTTTCTCTCCAGCCATCTCCTGCACGAGGTGGAACAGCTCTGTGACCGGGTGGCCATTGTGGATCACGGGAAAACGGTGGCCGCCGGCAAGGTGGAAGAGCTTCTCAAGCAAAGCCCGAATGTGGTGAGGTTGCGGCTGGAGCCCCAGGGCGACGCCGGAAAGTTTTTGCGGAAGATCCCCGGGGTGGCGGCGGTGGAGGAAGACGGCAAGTTTCTTCGCCTGAGGCTGGCGGGAGCCGAGGTTCCCGGATTGGTGGCGGAATGCGTCACTGGAGGATTTTCCGTCTTTGAGGTCGGCCCGGAGAGGGACACGCTGGAGGAGTATTTTCTGGATATTACGGGAGGTGGGAAAGGTGCTTGAAGATTACCGGCTGGAATTCGTCAAGACCTTTCGGCGGCCGCGCACCTATCTCGGGTTTGTGGCGGTGGGGTTGATCAGCGTCCTGATCGTGATTGCCTTCCGTTACATGGATGTTGCCACCTTCTTGAGGCACACCGGCGTTTCAACGTTTTTTACCATGGTGGGCTCGCCGGTTAACGCGCTTTTTGTGGCGATGAGCGTTCTGGGCGGCCCGATGGAACTCTTTATCCCGGCCATCGTGGTGCTGGTCGCCGGGGATCTTCTGGCCGGGGAGGCCGCCGAAGGGACCTTGAAGATGGTGCTGGTCCGGCCGGTGCAAAGAACTCGGGTTTACCTGGCCAAGTTTGCCCTGGCCGGGACCTACACCGTGCTAATCATGGCGGCCCTGGGCTTGATCAGCTTTCTTCTGGGGGCGGTGGTCTTCGGAATCGGGGATCTTCTGGTCCCAGGGCCTTTCTTGCTCATCAACCAGTGGCTCAATCTTTTTCCAATGGGCGAGGGGCTCATGCGGCTGGCCGGAGCCTATGCTCTGGCGACCTGGGCCATGTTTACCATGGCGGCGCTCGCTTTTGCCATCTCCGGGGGGATTGACAACTCCAACGGGGCGATGATCACCCCCCTGGTGCTCATTCTGATTTTGAAGATCATGGTGCTCTTTCCGACCTTCGACGGGATCAGGCCCTACCTCTTCACCAGCCATTTCGACCTCTGGAAGTCCTTGTTTATGGCCGAGGTCCCCTGGCGGGAGGTGTGGCGTTCGGCGGGGTATCTGGGCCTGCACACCGTCCTCTTTCTGGCGACGGGCCTTTTGATCTTCAACAGGAGGGATATTCTTTCTTGAAGGAGGGATTGCCATCATGCTGCAAAACCGCCTGAAACGCGGGGAAAACAGGATTGCGAGCAGAAGAAACAAGATCACGCGCCGAGGAAACAGGGCCACGTCAGGAATCAAGGTTGCGCTGGGAATTGCTCTGACAGCGATGCTCCTGGTCATTCCCCTGGACCAGGGGTTTCTGGGCCATCTGGCCAATCTGTCGGCGCAGGAGGCCCTCTCCGGCAGGGAGATCCTGGAGCGGGTCGCCGGCGGGCAGTCAGGGCTCACGGATTACGTGGCGGATTCCCAGGTGGAGGTCAAGGCGCCGGGGATCAACTGGCCGAAGATGAAGATCCGGGTCTACTTTAAAAGCCCGGGAAAGGTCCATGTGGAATCGGATCGGTTGGCCCTGGTCCCGGCCAACAATCTGGTGATCCCGGATGTGGATCGCCTCCTGGCGGGGGGGGTTGAGATCAAGCGGCTGGAGGATGAAAAAACCGGCTCGCCGGAGGACGGGACAAATAACGCCGAATACGTGGTTCTGGTGTCGCCGGGCGCAACCAGTCCGGGCAGGCGCGAAGGCGTGATGCGCCTCATGGTGGATCCCGGCCGGTGGCTGATCACGCGCGCCCAGATGCAGGATTCCGCCGGCGGAGAGGTGCGGGTTTCTTTCTCCTATACGCAGGTGGAGGGATTCTGGCTGCCGGCGTTGATCAAAGGCGAGGGGCAGGTGCGCGGGGTTCACCTGCCGCCGATCACCAGGGGCGGCGGGCCCGGCTCAAGCGGCCCGTCAGGTTTTCCGGGGGGGACGGGCGGCGGGGGAAACAACCCGGGAGCCGGGGAAGACCAGGGGATGTTCAAGCTCTCCTTTGCCGTTTCTTACCACAATTACCGGGTAAACACCGGCCTATCCGATAAGATCTTTGAATCCCGAAAGTAGAACCCCGGAAATAGTACCCCGAAAGCAGATGGGGAGGAGGTGTGAGGGATGGATTACGATGCGGCGCGGGAACTGGCGAGGAAGAGCCTGGGCGAAGGGGCGCCGGAGGAGATGGCCCGGCGGGCCGGGGTGCTTTTTCGCCGGAAAGATTCTAACCGGGAAGAGGGTTCTTTTCTCGTCCCCTATCTTGGGGAAGAGTATCAAGTTTTTTTCCCGGCAGGCGCGGTCGAGAAGGTGGGCGGCACCGGGCCGGTATCGCCGGCGGATCAGGTACCGCTGCTCCACTACCTGGCAACCGCCAGCGGCGCGCCCCTGAGCGGGAAGGCGATCTCCTTCAAGGAACTGTGGGGAGGGCAGATTTATATCGAACCGTTTAACCGCCGGGCGCTGAATCCGATGCTGAAAGCATTCGGCACAAAATCACCGGAGCTTTTGGAGGCGGCCCGGCCGCTCGGCGGCCGGAAAGCTTCCCAGGGCGATATCTCGGTGACCGTTCCGGTCTTCCCCCGGGTGCCGGTAACCCTGGTCTTCTGGGAAGGAGACGAAGAATTCCCGCCTTCCGGAACAATCCTGTTTGACAACACCGCAAATGGATACCTGCCCACCGAAGATCTGGTCTACGTGACAGCTGCCTGCGTCTACCGGTTGATCAAGCGGAATTCTTTCCGTTCAGAACGCTGAAGAAGATCCGGGACCGATTCTGGTTTTCTGCACAGGAATTTTTGCTCTCATGAAGAATACTGTAACCGGATGACCGAAGGCCAGTCCTGGTTTTGGGGACGGCCCTTTCGCTTTGGAAAGAGATATTTGGGGGGCCTGGATTTTAATGCAATGCGAGAAGAAGATCTTCGCCGGAACATCCTTCCCGGGGCTGGGAAAGAGTGTGGCCGAGGAGATGGGGGTTTCCCTGGGAGCGGTGAGGATCGAGCGGTTTGCGTCGGGGGAGATCTACGTCCGGTTTGAGGAGACGGTGCGGGGGTGCGACGTCTTTTTGATCCAGACCATCTCCCCGCCGGTGAACGAGAACCTGATGGAGCTGATGATCATGGTTGATGCGCTGAAACGGGCGTCGGCCTGGCGGATCAACGCCGTGATCCCACACTACGGTTATGCGCGGCAGGAGAAGAAGGTCGCCCCGCGGGAGCCCATCTCGGCCAGAATGGTGGCGGATCTGCTCACCACCGTGGGGATCGACCGGGTGATCACCGTGGATCTGCATGCTCCGGCGATCCAGGGATTCTTCAACATCCCGGTGGATCACCTCACGGCTTTGCCCATCCTGGCGCAACACTACCGCGCCAAGGGGTTGAAGGACGCGGTGGTGGTGGCGCTGGACGCCGGAGGCACCAAGACGGCGGAAAAGCTGGCTTCCCGCCTGGATCTTCCCCTGGTGGGGATGTACAAGCGGCGCCGTGCGCACAACGTGGCGGAAGTGACGCACGTGATCGGTGATGTGGAGGACCGGACCCCCATCATCATCGAAGACATGATCGATACCGGTGGGACGCTGGTGGAAGGGGTCAAAGCGCTCATCGAGCAGGGCGCAAAGCCGGAAATTCACGTCTGCGCCACCCATGCGGTCTTTTCAGGCGAGGTGGCGGAACGCCTGGGCCACCCGGCGATAAAGGAGGTCGTGGTTACCGACACCATTCCCATTCCCCCGGATAAAAGCCTCGAAAAGATTAAGGTGCTCTCCATCGCGTCTCTGGTGGCGGCGGCAATCAACCGTATTCACGACGAAGGGTCGGTGAGCGAACTTTTTTACTAGGGAGGGATTGCTTTGTTTGAAACCTGGCTGCGCAAGCCGCCGCAGATCCGGCGCGTAGTTGTCCGCAGAACGGTTTTGACTTTGGTGTTGACTCTGGCGGGCGTCATCTGGGCGCGGCTGCTCTATGCGAATTATTTTGCCACGGCGATTGTGGCCTTCGGTGGGGCGACCTCCCACGTCTGGCGGCTGAACCAGGTCTTTTTGCGGTATGCATTTGTCGGGGTTTTTTGGGCGTTCTGGTGGACTTACAGCATCTTTCAGACGGCGGCCGCCTGGAAAAGACTATTGCGGGAACCGCTGAAAGCCGATGATTACACGGAAAAACGTTTGTTTGACAACCGGGGATAGTGGGAGGTCGGGATCTTTTGGCAGTACTGGTAGTGAGGGGCGGGCAGAGGCTGGAAGGCGAAATTTCCGTTACCGGCTCAAAAAACAGCGCACTGGCTCTGATGGTGGGCGCTGCTCTGGGAAAAGGGGAAACCATCCTGGAAAATGTGCCGAAGTACACGGACATTCCAGCGCAAATGGCCATCCTGCGCTCCCTGGGAGTTAGAGTGGAGGAAGTGGAAAGCGGCTGTCTGCTTGTGGATGGGACAGGCCTGGAAAACGAACAGGCGCCCTACGAGCTTGTCCGAAAATTACGGGCCTCTTTTTATGTAGCCGGGCTTTTGCTGGGGCGGTTGGGCCGGGCGAAGGTTCCCTTTCCGGGAGGGGATCCCTTCGGCACCAGGCCGGTGGACTTTCATCTTAGAGGGTTCCAGGCCCTGGGCGCCGATGTGAACGTCGAATACGGTTACATGGTGGCCCGGGTGGGCAACCTATTCGGAAGGCTTTGCGGCGCGAAATATTACATCAACCGGGCCAGTTTCGGGACCACCGTAAACCTCATGCTTGCCGCCTGCCTGGCCGATGGGGTTACTATGCTTGAAAACGCCGCCCGGGAGCCGGAGATCGTCGATCTGGCGATGTTGCTCGGGAAGATGGGCGCGAAGATCAAAGGGGCGGGCACGGACATGATCACCATCGAGGGCGTTCGGGAGCTTCGCGGCACCCGGCACGAAGTGATTCCGGACAGGTTGGAGACCGGTACGTACATGATCGGCGCGGCCGTCACCAAGGGCCGGGTCAAGGTGCAAAACCTGATGCCGGAGCATGTCCGGGCTCTAACCATCAAGCTTCAGGAAGCGGGGGCGGAGGTGCGCGAGAGCGCCAGCGCCCTGGAAATCTCCTGTTGCGGCCGGTTGCGCGGCGTGGACGTGGAAACCCGCCCCTATCCGGGGTTTGCCACGGACTACCAGGCGCCCTTCGTGGCCCTGATGACCACCGCGGAAGGCGTGAGCCTCGTCCGGGAATCGGTCTTTGACGATCGTTTCGCCTATGTGGATGAACTGCGACGGATGGGGGCGAATATCCGCATCGAGGGCGCCACGGCGATTGTGCTTGGCCAGGCGGAGCTTACCGGCGCTCCGGTGGAGACCCCGGATATCCGGGCGGGGGTGGCTCTCGTTTTCGCCGGGCTGGCGGCCAAAGGGGAGACGCGCATTCATGGGGTCCATCATCTGGACAGGGGTTACGAGCGGATTGAAGAGAAGCTCCGCAAGATCGGGGCGGACATTATCAGGGTGGAAGAAGAGCCCTGAAGACAGGGATACGGGGCGTTTATGGCCATAGATCTCCACGTGCACAGCAATGCTTCGGACGGGGCTAAATCGCCCCGGGAGGTGGTTGGCGCCGCGGCGGGATTGGGCCTTCAGGCGATCTCCATCACCGACCATGATACCGTCGCGGGCCAGGCGGAGGCCCTGACAGCCGGCCGGGAGCTCGGGATTCGAGTCATTCCCGGGATAGAAATCTCCGCGGACGTGCGCCGGGCGGAAGCTCATATCCTCGGATATCACATCGATTTCGCCTCCGATAAGCTTCTGACCTTAACCCGCCGTCTGATCGAGGGCAGGATCCGCCGGGGGCGCCGGATGTTCGACCTTTTGCGCGATTACGGCATCAAACTCGAATGGAATGAGGTAGTCAAAGGGGCGTCCCCGGAAGGCTTCATCGGGAGAGGCCACCTTTTTCGGTCCATGATCGCCGCTGGTTACGTGCCGGCGGCGAAGAACCGCGAGGTGTTTCTCAAGTATTTCGCCAAGGATGGCCTGGCCTACGTGGAACACTTCTACATCACCCCCCGGGAGGCAATCCTGGCCGTCCGGGAGGCGGGCGGAGTTCCCGTCCTGGCCCACCCCGGGAGGATGAACGACGACGGGGCGATCTACGAACTGATCGGGAAAGGAATAATGGGCCTCGAGGTCTTTTACCCTTCCCACACTCCCCAGCAGCAGGCGCATTACCTGGCGATGGCCCGCCGGTTTGGCCTCATCGCCACCGGCGGCACGGACTACCATGGCCATGGCGGCGATATGGGCGCGCCGATGGGGGGGTGCTCCCCGCCGGAAGAGGTTCTCGACCAGCTCAGGTTGGCGGCCGAAGAGGTCCGAAGGCGGAAGAACCGGGAGCCTTCCGCGCATTAAGGCCACCGGTCAGGCATAAGATGGCTTGTGTGGCGATGGGGTGGGATAAGAAGCAATGAAGATCTTTCTTACGGCGTTTTCCCTGGTGGCTCTGGCCGAGCTGGGCGACAAGACGCAGATCCTGGTGCTGTCTCTGGCGTCGCGGCACCGACTTGCGCCGGTGCTGGCCGGTTCGATGTCCGCCATGCTTATCCTGGTGGTCATTGCGGTGACCGTGGGGGATCTCTTTTATCATCTCATGCCGCCGCGCCTGATCCAGTGGGGCGTTGGCCTGCTTTTTCTGGGCTTCGGCGTATGGACGTTTCTGCAGAAGGATGACGGCGAGGAGGAGAAGATCCATAACGAAAAATCCCCTTACTGGGTGGCGTTCTTCTCCTTCTTCTTCGCCGAACTGGGCGACAAGACGCAGTTGACCACCATGCTTTTAGCCGCTCAATCGGCAAACCCGCTTTTTGTCGGCCTGGGATCGGCGGCCGGTCTGGGGCTGGTGATCTTGCTGGGGGGGGTGCTGGGCCGCCAGCTTAACCGGCTCTTCTCTCCCCGGTTAATCCGGCGGGTGGGCGGGGCGGTCTTTGTGATCTTCGGGTTAATCTCCTTGTGGGGGCTATTTTAAGGATTTCCGGGGACAAGGGCGATGACGATTGTAAATCTTGATGGGGTGCGGATGTCCTTTGGAAGCCGGGTGCTCATCGAAGCAGCTTCTTTTTCCGTGCAACCGGGAGAAAAGATCGGCCTGATCGGCCGCAACGGAACGGGCAAGAGCACCCTTTTGCGGGTTCTGGCGGGCCTGGAGCCGGTGGACGGCGGGGAGCTCTCCCGCGCAAACAGCTTGCGGGTCGGTTACCTGTCCCAGGAGATGGACGTCTCCGGAGGGCGGACCGTCTCTGGTTACGCCGAGGAGGCATTTGCTTCGCTGCGGGTTCTGGCGGGCAAGCTCCGGGAAGCGGAGGAGCAGATGGCCAATCCGGAGGTTTATAATTCACCCGGGATGCTGGCCGCCGTGATGGAAAGATACGAACGGCTTTCCGGGGAATACGAGCGCGCCGGCGGTTACGACTACCAGACCAGAGCTCGCATGGCGCTTACCGGCCTGGGTTTTGCGGAGTCCGAGTTTACGCAGCCGGTGGAGACCTTAAGCGGCGGCCAGCGGGTAAGAGTGGCGCTGGCCAGGTTGCTCCTGGAGGAGCCCGACTTCCTTTTGTTGGACGAGCCCACGAACCACCTGGACATGCAGGCCACGGAGTGGCTGGAGGAATACCTGCGGTCTTTCGGCGGGGCCATGGTGGCGGTCTCCCACGACCGGTATTTTCTCGATGCGGTGGCCGACCGGATCCTGGAGATCGAGAACCGGCGGGCCGTCTTTTACCGTGGGAACTACTCTTTTTACGCCGCGCAGAAGGCCGCCCGGATCCAGCAGCAGGAGAAAGAGTACGAGCGGCAACAGGAAGAGATCCGGCGGATGGAATTTTTCATCGCGCGGTTTGGGGCGGGGACGCGATCCACGCTGGCCAAAAGCCGCGAGAAGATGCTGGAGAGGATGGAGCTGGTGGAAAGGCCCAATGGAGAGGGGCCGGCCGCCAGATTCAGGTTTTCCCCGGCGCAGAAGAGCAGCAGGGAGGTGGTCGCCCTGCGGGATGTGTCCAAGGCTTTCGGCGACCGGGAGATCTTTTCCGGCCTGGATCTCGAGATCCGGAGGGGGGACCGTCTGGGCATTGTGGGCTCCAATGGCAGCGGCAAGACCACGCTTTTGCGCATCATCCTTGGCGAGGAGGCGGCCTCTTCCGGCGAAGTTCATTACGGTGAAGGGGTGACCGCGGGTTATTTCAGCCAGGCCATCGATGACCTGGATCCGGCGAATACGGTTTTGGAGGAGCTTCTCGCCGTCAAGAACCTCCCGCTGGGGGAGGCGCGGTCGTTACTGGCCAGGTTTCTCTTTCGCGGGGAGGAGGTCTTCAAGGAGGTCCGGGTTTTAAGCGGCGGGGAGCGCAACCGGCTGATGCTGGCCAAACTCCTGGTGGCGCAGCCCAATCTCCTGGTGCTGGACGAGCCCACCAACCACCTGGATATCGAGGCCCGGCGGTCCCTGGAGGAGGCCCTGGCGGATTATCCCGGCACCTGCATCCTGGTCTCCCACGACCGGTACTTTCTGGACCGGCTGGCCAACCGGATGCTCATGATCGCCGGCGGCAAGGTGGCAGAGTATGCCGGGAACTACTCCGCGATGCGAGCGGCCCAGGCGCAAAGGCCGCAAACATCCCCCGAGGCGGTCCGTCAGGGGGCCCTGGCCAAACAGGCGAGAAAGCGGGAGGCCGCCCCCGGCGTCCCGTCCGAGCGGGAAATAGCCGCGCTTGAAGTGGAGATCGCGCGGATCGAGGAAAAACTGGCCGGGTTGCTAAAGGAGATGACCTGTCCGGAACTTTATGCCAATCGCCAGAGGTTGCAGGAGGTGCTGGAGGAGCATAAGGCCCTCACTTCCCGGCGGGAGGCGCTTTATGGGCAGTGGGAATCCCTGGCAAGCCGGGAAGATCACTAAAAAATTACAGAAAAGCAAGCAGCCGCGCGGGAAGGAATGTTTCCCCCGAAGTCGAATACATAGTTGGATTATGGATAAACAGGGATCAACGATTGCGGACTAAAAACATTTTTTAGGAGGAGAGAAAATGTTCAAATCCAAACGTTTTCTGGCTTTGCTGGCAGTGACGGTGCTGGCGGTGGCGTTGGTGGCCAGCCCCGGCTTTGCGGCGGCCAAGGCGGCCAAAGACATGAAGATCGCGGTGGTCACCGACGTGGGCGGGTTGGGAGATCAATCCTTCAATGACGCCGCCTACCGGGGCCTCAAGCAGGTCGAAAAAGAGCTGGGCGCCAAGATCACCGTGGTGGAGTCCAAGAAGATGGACGACTACGAGACCAACCTGCGTAGCCTGGCGGACCAGAAGTACGACATGATCTGGGCCATCGGCTTCTTGATGACCGATGCGGTGAAGAATGTCGCGCCCCAGTATCCCAATACCAAGTTTGGCATCATTGACAGCGTCGTGGATGCTCCGAATGTTCTCTCCGTGACCTTCAAGGAAGAGGAGGGTTCCTTCCTCCAGGGCGTCATCGCCGGGATGGTCACCAAGACCAACAAGATCGGCTTCATCGGAGGAATGGAATTCCCGTTGATCATCAAGTTTGAAACCGGGTTCCGGGCCGGGGTCAAGGCTGTGAACCCCAAGGCGCAGGTCTTTGTGGCTTATACCGGGAAGTTCGACGACCCCGGCAAGGGCAAGGAGCTCGCCATGACCCAGTTCAGCCAGGGCGCGGACATCATCTATCATGCTGCGGGCGCTTGCGGAATCGGAGTTATTGAAGCGGCCAAGGAGAAGAAGCTCTACGCCATCGGCGTGGATTCCGACCAGAGCCATCTGGCGCCGAACAACGTGGTCTCCAGCATGCTGAAGCGGGTCGACGTGGGTGTGTTTGATGGTTCCAAGCAGGTCATCAACGGCACCTTCAAGGGCGGCCTGAAGGTTCTCGGCCTGAAGGAGAACGGCGTCGGAACCGCCTTCTCCAAGGGAGTCAAGCTGCCGGCCAATATCCTGAAGAAGCATGATTATTATCTCAAGCAGATTGCCGCCGGCAAGCTCAAAGTTCCCAGCACACGCGAAGAACTGAAATAAGGCAACGGGTACCAGTAGACCAGAATGGAGAATGGGTGCTGCTTTGGATGTCTTTACGACGCGGCGCCCATTTTTTCTGAAAGTCTTGGCTCTAGGGGTTGGTTGAAGTGGAACCGATTGTGCAGATGAAGGGAATAGGAAAGGTCTTCCCTGGCGTGGTGGCCAACGACGGGATCGATCTGGAGATCATTCCCGGGGAGATCCACACCCTTCTGGGGGAGAACGGCGCCGGCAAGACCACGCTCATGAACGTCCTCTACGGGCTGTATCAACCCGATGCCGGGGAGATCTATTTGCGCGGCCGGCGGGTGGCCATCGGGGATCCCAATGTGGCCATCGCACTGGGGATTGGCATGGTGCACCAGCACTTCATGCTCATCCCGCCGTTTACCGTGGCGGAGAACATTGTCCTGGGCGATGAACCGCGTAAGGGCCGGGTATTCATCGATATGAAGAAGGCGATCCGGGATGTGGAGGCAATCTCGGAGAAGTATGGCCTGAAGGTGGATCCGCTGGCCCGGGTGGAGAACATCTCCGTGAGCATGCAGCAGCGGGTGGAGATCCTCAAGGCCCTGCACCGCGGGGCGGAAATTCTCATCCTGGACGAGCCAACGGCGGTTTTGATCCCGCAGGAGGTCCGGGAACTTAAGATGATCACCGACAACCTGGCGGCCCAGGGGAAGGCGATCATCTTCATCACCCACAAACTCAAGGAAGTTATGGCCATGAGCCACCGGATCACCGTGATCCGCCGGGGCAAGGTGGCGGGCAGCGTGAACCCGCAGGAGACCACCCCGGCTGCTCTGGCCAGCATGATGGTGGGACGGGAGGTTCTTCTCCAGGTGGAGAAAGGGCCCGCCAGCCCGGGGGAGACACTGCTCTCCGTGGAGAATCTGGAAGCCGTGAACAACCGGAAACTGCCCGCCTTGCGGGGAATCTCCTTTGAGTTGAGGGCCGGGGAGATCCTGGGAATAGCCGGCGTGGACGGCAACGGCCAATCGGAACTGGTCGAGGTGATCACCGGTTTGCGCAAGGCTAACGGAGGCCGTTTGCAGATCAAGGGGCGGGATATGACCAATAAAGGCCCCAGGCAGATGGCGGAGGCAGGGGTGGCTCACATCCCGGAGGACCGGCAGAAACGCGGGCTGATTCTGGACTTTAACGTCGCCGAAAACCTGATTCTGGGGTCGTACTTTAAACGGCCCTTCGCCCGGGGAATCAACCTGCGTTATGACCGGGTTTACAGCCACGCCCGGGAATTGATCAAGGAATTTGACGTGCGGACCCCGCACGAGAAGACTCCGGCCAAATCGCTCTCCGGTGGCAACCAGCAAAAGGTGATCCTGGCCCGGGAGTTTGACATGTCGCCGGAGATCCTGGTGGCCGCCCAGCCCACCAGGGGCCTGGACGTGGGCGCCATCGAGTTTGTCCACCATCGTCTTGTTGAACAGCGGGATAAGGGCAAAGCCATTCTTCTGGTCTCCCTGGAGCTTGACGAGATCCTGTCGTTGAGCGATCGGATTGCGGTCATGTACGGGGGGAAGATCGTCGGGATGGTGGATGCCGCGGATGCCGACGAAGAAGAACTTGGCCTGATGATGGCCGGCGGCGGGCAGAGGGATGAAGGCGAGAGCGCCGCACTGAGGGGGGCGACAAGAAATGCGTGAGAAGAAAGAGGTGGTTCCGGCTCCGGCGGGCGCTGCCACCCCCGTCGCTTCCACTCCCTGGCGGGGGCTCCGTCTCGGCGATTTTGAACGGGTCTGGATCGCTGTTCTGGCGGTTTTAATCGGGATGGTGGTGGGAGCCCTCTTTGTCCTCTGGTCGGGGAAAAATCCACTGGTGGCCTATCAGGCGCTCTGGCAGGCCTCCTTTGCCAACTGGTCCTCCTTCGGAGAGATGCTGGTCAATGTTACCCCCCTGATCTTCACCGGCCTGGCGATTGCCTTCGCGTTTCGCGCCGGTCTGTTCAACATCGGCGCGGAAGGGCAGTTTATCGTGGGGCAGATTGCCGCGGCCTGGGCCGGGTACGCCTTCACCGGGTTGCCTGCCGTGTTGCATGTGACGCTGGCGCTATTGGCCGGCTTTCTGGCCGGAGCTCTGTGGGCGGCCGTGCCAGCATATCTCAAGGCCAAACGGGGAGTGCACGAGGTCATCAACACCATCATGATGAACTATATCGCTCTCTACTTTACTCACTTCCTGGTAAACGGTGTGCTCAGGGGACACCCGTACCTGCCGGTAACGAAAGAAATTCTGCCCACGGCGCGCCTGTTCCGGTTTCTGCCCAACGCGCTTATCGCCGAATCGTCCCGGGTAAATGCCGGCTTTCTGGTGGCCCTGGCCTGTGCGCTGCTGGTTTACTATCTGATGTGGAAAACCACCGTCGGGTACGAGATTCGGGCGGTCGGCCTGAACCCCACGGCGGCGGAATACCGGGGGATCAGCGTGGCGAAGAATTTGATCCTGGCCATGCTGGTCAGCGGGGGACTGGCCGGCATCGGAGGCGCGGTGCAGGTGCTGGGAATCCAGTACAAGTTCTACGATATCTTTTCCTTTACCAATTACGGTTTTGACGGGATTGCCGTGGCGCTCATCGGAAACAACCACCCGGCCGGCGTGCTGGGAGGGGCGCTTCTCTTCGGCTTTCTGGCCCGCGGGGGAACCGCGATGCAGAGCATAGCCGAGGTGCCCAAGGAGATCATCAACATCATCCAGGCGGCGATCATCATCTTCGTGGCTGCGGACATGATGATCCGGCGGCTGTTCAGGCTCAAGCGGAAAGGGGTGACTGATGGTGCATTGGAGTGAGATCTCGGTGATCATTGTCGCCCTTTCGGTCTCCACCTTGCGTTCAGCGGCGCCGCTCATCTTCCCGGCAATCGGGGCGGTCTTTTCGGAGCGATCCGGGGTGGTGAATATCGCCCTGGAGGGGATCATGCTGATCGGGGCGTTCGTGGGCGTTCTGGTCTCCTACTACACCCACAACGCCTGGCTGGGCGTGCTGGGGGCGATGGCCTCCGGCGGGCTGGTGGCCCTGCTCCTGGGCGTGATGAGCATCAAGTACCGGGCGGATCAGGTGGTGAGCGGCGTGGCCATCAACATGCTGGCCGTGGGGCTTACCGGGTTCTTGCTGCGGCAGGTCTGGGCCAATGCCGGCCAGTCGCCGGGCGTGGAAAAACTGGCCGACTGGTCAATTCCTCTGCTCAGGGATATCCCGCTGGTGGGGAAGATTGTCGGTACCCAGACGCCGATGGTGTACCTCTCGTTTCTTGCGGTGATTCTCGCCCACATCGTTCTTTACAAGACCCCCATGGGGTTGCGCATCCGGGCCGTGGGCGAACACCCGCGGGCGGCCGACACCGTCGGGATCAATGTCTACCGCACCAGGTATCTCTGCGTGGTGCTGAGCGGCGTTTTGGGAGGGCTGGGCGGAGCAACCCTCTCCCTCTCCCTTCTGAGTTCCTTTGTGATCGGGATGACTGCCGGGCGCGGGTTTATCGCCCTGGCGGCCATGATCTTCGGGAAATGGACGCCCTATGGCGCTCTGGGAGCCTCCTTGCTCTTCGGATTCGCGGATTCGCTGCAGATGATGGGGCAGACTCTCGGGCTGGTCTTCATCCCGAGGGAATTTATGTTAATGCTCCCGTATATCCTGACTATGGCGGCCCTGGCCGGGGTAATCGGGCGGGCCATGCCGCCCGCCGCCGACGGCAAGCCCTATGAACAGGGGGAACGATAGGCAAGAGCGTACGTGGTTCTTCCCGCGCTCCTATGCGTGAGACGCCCCTTTGCAGGCGCGAGGATCCGGCCAATCTGGCGGATCGACGCTCCAGCGCAAAGGGGCTTTATCGCGCCTTAAAATATCCGCGAATTTAATCTTTCCCCGCCGGGTGCCGATTAGATCTGTGGTAAGGAGCAGAGAGAAGGCTTTAATATGAGAATGGGGAAAGGAATCACAGATGTATCCGACAAGATCAGAAGAAGCCCGGCATGGTCCTTCCCGAGATGGAAGCCTCGCGATCCGGAGAATGTGGAGAGGCGGGCGAGAAAGGCCCATCAAAAGGGGCGTCTGCAGGAGGCCATCGCTCTTTGTCAATCGGCAATCTCTTCTGGAGTGGAGAGCCCCTCGCTTTTGCTGACGCTGGGGGAGCTGTATCAAAAAGCCGGCCAGGACGAGCAAGCCGTCGCAAGGTTGGTTGAAGCCATTGAGTTGAGCCCGGGCACGAGTCGTGGCTATCAAAAACTTTTAGAAATCCTCGGCGAACAAAATGCACGTGAAAAGACCGTCAGAATCCTCGAAAGAATTTACCAGGCATACCGCCAATATCCGCAGCCTCAGAACTACTACGCCACCGCGCTACTCTTTACCGGCGAGTTTCAAGAAGCAGGCAAGCTATTTGAAGACCTTTGCCTGAGGTACCCCGATTACGACGCTTGCCATAACAACCTGGGAATCCTCAGGTTTTACCAGGGACGGTTCGCCGAAGCCGAACGGGAGTATAGAACGGCTTTAGCCATGGCGGGGAAGCATCCCGAAAGGAGCACGCTAAGCTCCGTCGTCTATGGCAACCTGGCTGAAATGCGCGCCTGGAGAGGCGATTTTCCGGGAGCCATCGAATATTGCAACGCCGGTGTTGCTTTTGGCCACACGAGCTTCCTTTATGTTAACCTGGGCGACTATTATGCTGCCATGGGGATGGCGGAAGAAGCCATCAAGGCGTACGAAAAGAGTTTTGCGCTGGAAGGCGGGCCGGCAATTGATGGCTTGTGGGATGAAGCTCATAGAAGGCTGGCGAGGCTCTACCTCAAAACCAATCGGCTTGAGCAGGCCACCGCGGCCTGCCGGGCCTTGTTGGAAAAGAACCCTGCCAACGCGGGCATTCACAAAGTTCTGGGGGATATCTACTTCCAAAAAGGTTCATACCCGCAGGCGGTGGACGAATATCGTTCGGCCCTGTCACTGGAACCATCAAGCGCTGAAAATCTGAAGATGCACAGGAGCCTGGCTCTGGCCTACTTCAAAGCCGGGATGTTCGACAAGGCCACCGCGGAATTTCGCCGCGCAAGCCTCTTTCACCCCGAACAGTTTTTCATTAATATTGAAAAACCCGGTGTGGAAGGTGCCAGTTCTTCACCGGACAAGGAGGTCGCCCGGTACCGGGAAGCGCTGGTCCATTGGCCGGAAGACAGCCGATTGCGGGCGAGGCTGGCGGATGCGTATATCCGGCAGGGGCGGCTGGAGGCGGCGCTTTCCGAGTATCAGAGGGCGCTTGAACAGGATCCCATGGACACGGAATCACGGATCAAGACAGGGATGATTTACATTGCGGAAGATGAGGTTTGGAAAGCGATTCACTGCTTTGCGCGGGTTCTGGAGATCAGCCCCGGCAGCGCACCGGCGTATACCGGGCTGGGATGTGTTCACCTGGAAAGGGGCGCCATAAATCAGGCGATTTTATGGCTCAAGATGGCCATTTATGCGGATTCGCAATATCCGGACGCCCACAACTACCTGGGAAACGCCTTCCGAATTCTGGGGCGTCTGGGCGAGGCAATGGACGAGTACCGCACGGCTATTGAGTTCTACCCGGGCTACGCCCAGGCGCATAACAACATGGGGATCGCTCTTTTGGCGAAAGGAGAAGTCCACGAGGCGATTGATTCGTTCAATCAAGCGGTGCGATTGTTTCCACAGTCGGTATCAGCCCTTTGCCACATCGGCGAGGGTTATTTCCGGTTAGGGCAGTTTCAGGAGGCAAGGGAGGCGCTGGAGCAGGCGCTCTGCATCAACCCCTACAATGCCCGCGCGCAAAGCTTGCTAGAGCAGATATACATGAGCCCGGGGAGGGTTCAGGTGGCGGGCGGCCCAGGTAGAGCAACGCCCGCCACCTGAACCCAGACCGAGGGAGGCCATGCCAATGGGAAAAGAGCTGAACATCTGGCATAAAGTGTTCCTGATAGCCGGGGTATTGGCCGGGATCGGGCTCTTATGGTTCAAGGAGATGAAGATCAGCCCCGTGAAATTGGGCCTTGCCGAACTGATGCTGGTAACCGGCCTGGTGATTGTCGGCAGGGTTAGCCAGATCCTGGCGCGGGAGCAGGTCGATCAGAAAGAAAAGGAATTGTCCCTTTCCAATGCCCGCCTTGAAGAGGCGCAACGTGAGGTGACCCGGCTTAACGCCGAGGTGGACAAGGGAATTTTTGACCTTCTGGCGATCTTCGAATTTACCTCCGTGCTGGGAAGCACCCTGAATCTTGCGGAGATGCTGGACACCATCGTGGACTGGATCTCCCGGATTGTAAAATATGACGCTTGCTGGGTGATGCTGGCCAACGAAGAGACCGATCGCCTGGAAACCAGGGTGACCCGCGGGATAACGTCGGATCAGATTAAAACTTACGAGATGGAGTTTCAGCGAACGGTGGCGGATCGGGTGGTGCAGACAGCGCAACCGGTATTTCTGGACGATCTCTCCGATTATGCGATCCGCTGGACCCGGGATCTGGGGTTCAAATCGCTCTCCAGTTTCCCGCTGGTGGTGCACGGCAAAGCCATTGGGGTGCTTACCGTCTTCAAGAAAGAGGTGCAGGGGTTTACCCAGGACGAGCAAAGGACCCTGTTCATCATGACGAACCAGGCGGCTTTCGCGGTCCAAAACGGCCATCTGTACGAAGAGATGGCGGTGTTGGCCA
>JAMCQP010000109.1 GCA_023381695.1 Bacillota bacterium
GGCGTTCTGGGCATGGTCCACCGCCTGGAGCTGGTAGGCATAGCTGGAGCCAGGGGTCACATCCAGGTCCTTGTAGGACGTTCCCTGCTCCCTGGTGATGGTCCGGGTGGCCGTGCCGTCGCTGAACGCTGGCTCGCGCCGCAGGAGGTAGTGGATTACGTCCTCCTCCGGATTCGGCTGCCATTTGGCCGTGATGGAGTCCGGGCCGGGAATGAGTTCCAGACCCGTGGGCAACCCCGGCGGAATGGTGTCGATGCAGATCTTCGTCTGGCCTTCGGTGACATTGCCCGCCTTGTCCACGGCGCGCACCGTGACCACCTGCTCGCCGTCCGGCTGCGCGGGCAGGGTATGGGGGCTGGTCACCACGGCAAAGGCCTCATTGCCGACCTTTAGCTCATAGTGGTCGATGCCGCTGGTGGCATCCGTGGTGGCAAAGGTGATGGTCGGGGTGGTCTGGCTGGTCCACCCGGCCGGATCCGCCACCGGGGTAAAGGCCGCCGGCGGCGTGGCATCGATATAGACCTTTACCGTGCCAAAAGTCTCCCAGCCCGCCCGGTCCACGGCCTTCACGGTAATGGCATGAATGCCGTCGGCCAGGGGCGGCAAAGTATAGGGGCTCATCACGGTCACATAGGCCCCATCGTCCACCTTAAGCTCATAATGATCCATGCCGCTGGTCACATCGGTGGTGGCAAAGGTGATGATCGGGGTCGGCACCGGTGTCCAACCGGCCGGATCGGCCACCGGGGCAAAGGGCAGCGGCGGCTGGGTATCCAGTAGCACCTGCAACGTATCCGAGGCGGGATGCTCCGCGGCGTCAAAAGCCACGGCCCGCAGGGTATTCCAGCCTTCCGAAAGATGGACCTGGGCGGCAAACCGGCCGTTGGCTGTCGACCCGCTTATGGCGGCGGCGGTCACCCCGTTTACGAAGACTGAGGTGGGGGTGGCATCCTGCACCGAACCGGTGACGGTCACCGGTTCGGCGGTAAGGATCGCCTCCCGGGCCGGAAAGTCGATGCGCACCACTGGCGGCTGGCTATCCACCATCACCCCCACCTTCTGGGTGGTGGCCCGCTTAAAGGCATCGGTGGCGGTGATGGTTAAGAGGTTCGGCCCCTCCACGAGGTTCAAGCTGTCGCTGAAAATGCCTTCGCGCCAGGCTGCTGGCAGGCCGTTGACCTGCACGCCAAGTTGGGTCGTATCTCCCGCCATCCCCCGCACGGCCAGCACAGACCCGGCCAGCACATCCCCCGCCAGGGGGGTATTCAGCCGCACCACCGGCGGGAGGGTGTCGTTGAAGATGGTAATGGCACCCGTCCGCTGGTAGCCCCTCTGGGTCACCACGGTGGCTTCCAGGCGGTTCAGCCCCTCTTCCAGGGGCACCTGAGCCGTAAAGGCGCGGACCTTGGGACCTTCTTTGTCCTGGGAGCCTTCTTTGTCCGGGTAGCCCTCTGTGTCCTTCTGGCCTTCCTGGCTCTTGGGGGCCTGCGGCGCCTTTTGATCCTTGTGATCCCCGTCATCCTCGGGGCCTTTCAGTTCTGTGGCCTGAACCCCGTTGACATATACCATGACAGGCCCATCATCCTTGGGCACGGTGACCTCCACGGCCACGGAAGCCGCGGCCAGGGTGGCCCCATCCTTGGGAGCGGTGATTACCGGGATGGGGATTTTATCTTCGTTTACATCAGGGTAGACGGTGACGGTATCCGACCCCTGGCGGCCCAGGGAATCCGTGGCCATGGCGGTAATGGTGGCCCGCCAAGGGTGGTGTTTGGGGTGAGAGAGCTCTTCGCCGTCCTCTTCCTGCTCCTTCTCTTTTTTCAACTCGATCCTGGCGGTAAAGAGGTTGTCGAGGCGTGTGACATGCTTGCTCTTGCCGTTCACTGTCACCTGGACCAGCGGGTTATCCACTTTCCCGCTTACCATCGCCTCATCGTCTCTAAGAAACTCCCCTTCTTTGGGGGAAAGGATCCACACGCTGGGGGCGGTGTTCACCCTGCTCCCCCAGAGCCGAATCTCCTTAAGCGCGGCAGGCATGGCCTGGCTATCGGTGTTGACAAAGACCAGGCGCAGCTTCTGGGCCACCACCGGCTGGGTGGCGCCAGTCTGGCCGACGCCGGCCTTTCCGGTGAGGTCCAGGCTCACCCAGCCCTCGCCAAAAAGACCCAGATCCAGGTGGCTGGCCCCAGGCAGGGGCTGCCAGTTCCCCTGGTTGTTTGCATCCGGCCTGTTTGCCGGGCCACCCGGGCCTGGCAACGCACCCGGCAAGGAAGTCGCCGGTTCGGCCGGCAGGTACTCCACCGTCACATCCCGGTTGTACCCCGCCACCGGCAAAAGTTCCAACCGGTCCAGAAGATACCCGGTTCCCAGGTCCAGTTCCACCTGGGCCTGGGCCGGCCAGGTATTCAGGCTCTGCCAGGTGGTCCCCGCCTGGCCGTCCATGAGGTTGGCCGCCGGGTAAGCCGGGTCGGTCTCGGGGCTCCCCTCGATGGCCACGGGTTGAATCTCTCCATCGGGCCGGATTAACTCCAACTGCAGGTTATCCACCCGCAGCGGGCTGGCCGTGCCTCCCGCAGCGGCAGGCGTCGCCTGGAAGTTCACAAAATTTTTGCCAGGACGCAGTTCCGCAACGTCAATGGTCTCACTGACCGCCTGCCACCGCCCGTCCTGCGGGGCAGCCTTTACCGGCAGGTACTTGCCGCCGTTGACGCGCCGTAAAAGTTGCGTGGCGGCCGTCAGGTTTTCTACCTCATAGTGCAACCTGGCCTGGGTATAGGTATTCAAGGCCAGATCCCCCGGAAGCTCCACCGTGGCTGAAAAGACCGCCCCGGCACCCAGCCAGGCCGAAGGACCCTGGGGAGCCAGGCCAAGGCGGCTGGCGGCCACCGTGCCGCCATCTGCCTCCCGGCCCCACAGTTCCAGTTCCGCCGGGCCGAATTCCCTGGGCCAGCGCTTGAACTCCTCCAGGATCTTGAGAAAATGATGGAGATCCTCCGGGGATTTAAATTTATGGAGATCTTCCTTATGGAGATCTTCCGGGAGCTTGAACTTATCAAGTTCTTCCGGGAGATCGAAATGTTCATCGAGATCCACCGGCACATAGACCCGCACCCTGGAGGTAACGATCCGCTGGGCGGAAAAGTCAAAACGCGACCAGTGGCTGCCCAGGCTCTTATTCTCCACGCTATTAAGCCCGCTAAAGGGCTGCCAGGCGCCGCCCACCTCATACTCCACCGCAAAACGGCCACTGCCGTCTGTACTGTCTGTAATGCCGCCCGCCTGCCCAAACAGCCGCACCTGGTCAATCTCATACGGCCGGCCCAGATCCAGCACCACCCAGCCGGGCTGGTTCCAGCCTGACGCGGGCCACAACGGCCATACGGGGCTGGCCTGCCAGCCGGTATAGGTATTGCCATCGGCCAGATCCGTCCCCGGATGGTTGGGGAGGGTATTGGCGCTTTGGCTAATGCTCACGGGGTTAAGCCGGGTGCTCTTGACCACGGGCTGGCTGCCCCACACCCGGATGTTGGTAATGCCGCCTAATCGCGGGGCATTCCGGGGGTTGGCAAAGACCAGACGCAATTTGCTGGCGATAGCCTGGTTGTAGGAGAGATCGATGCGCAAGGGACCCTGGCTGAGTATCCGGCCATTGACATGGCCCCGGCCCATAAAGGTATGCCAGAACCCGCCGGATTCGTACTGGATGGCCAAGTCCGCCGCCTCCACCTGCCCGGCCGGGTTGCCGGCCGGATTCCCGGTGGTGCCCGCCGTTCCCCAAAGGCCGGTGAGCTCAATCGTCTGGATCCGGTAAGGCCGGTCCAGTTCCAGGCTGAACCAGGCCTCTTTTGGCGTGGTGGCCGTGGTCTGCCAGAAGGAAGTGGCGTCGCTATCGATCAGGTGCCTGGCCGGGAAGCTGGGATCGGTGTTCCCCCCGGCATGGACCGCCACGGGCAGGACTTCGATTACCGGCTCCTCCATCATCAATCCCGGCTCCGCCGGGATTCCCCGCGCCAGGGCTACTCCCGGTCCCCCGGCCAGTCCCGGCCCGCCCGGGACCCCGAAAAGCACCGCGCCCGACAGTCCCAGGATGAGCGCCAGCAGCACCCACCGCTTAGCGGTTCCCCAGCGTTTGCCGGACCCAAACCGCTTGCCGGACCCACCCAGCATTCTTGTAAATAGCGTCCTGGATAAATGATCCAGTTTCCCTTGCCAAGACTTCCCCTGCCGATTTCCTCTTGCCACCCCAAAGCCCCCCTCAAAGCTTTAGTAGTTCCCCCGGTTGGTTCCCAGCTGGTTCAACCGCCAGATCGGGATGAGCTCTTCAAATTCGTCGTAATAATCCCCGGCGCCGTTGCCGCTGAAGCCGCAGTTGGTGACCCCCGGGTTGGCCCCGGCGTCTTCCTTGATGCCGTAGTAGACGCTATTGGCAATGAAGCTGCCCTCCACCGCCACCGGCGGAAATAAAAGATCCACCTGGCACCACCCCTCGGTTCATAAAACTTCTCCTTCCCCTTCAGCCGCTTATATCTAATTTCCAAAAATCACGGAATAACTGCCCCGAGGAATAAATTACCATTATGGCAGTTATTTCGACCATGTCCACAAAATTCCTTCCGACCACCACAAAATGAAAAAATGGCAAGAACTTGGGTCTTGCCAAAAGATAAGGTCTCCACTGCACCTTGACATTTTGTCGAATGCGTTCCATGCCCAACGCTATGTTTCCAGGCCCACGGCCTCCGCCATGGCAAGAACCCGCCGCGCGAGGGCCACAATGGGGGCATCCACCATCTTGCCGTCCAGGGCCACCACACCATTCCCCTCCCTCTCGGCGTCGGCGATCACCTGGATCACCCGCCGGACATGAGCGATCTCCTCCAGGGATAGCGCAAACCCCACATGAATAACCTCAATCTGGCGCGGGTTGATGCAGGCTTTTCCGGTGAAACCTAGCTGCCTGGCTGCCTTCACGTCGGAGATCAGCCCCTCTTCGTCATCCACATCCAAAAACGGGGTGTCAATGGCCTCCACATTCCAGTGCCTGGAGAGGCAGGCTGGAGGATCACCTGGATATCGTCGGACTCCAGGGTGCCTGCCTGGGCTTTCTGCTTCAACTGCAGTTCTCAGGGCTCCTTTCGACGATGGATAAAGCCTCGGCCATCACCTTCGCCACTGACAGGTTGTTCTTTTCGGTAATCTCGGCCCGCCTGGGGATCACAGGCGAGGTGGCCGGGCTGTCCAAGAAATATCCAGGCAAAGCCACGGGACTCATCTTTTGCCACCTGGCCAGCCAGCCACGGGGCAGTTCTTCCGGCAACTCCGCCTCCAGCATCTGCGCCCACAAAAAAGCCCAGGCCCGCGGCACCACCCGCCAGATGTCATATCCTCCCCCGCCCACCCCAATCCAGCGCCCTCCCGACACAGCGTGCGCCAGATCGTGGACAATCCGCGGGATCTCCGCGTAAGCCCGCATCGTCAACGACAGGTGGGTGAGCGGGTCAAGAAAGTGGCCGTCACAGCCGTTTTGGGAGACGATCACATCGGGCGCGAAAGCTTTCACCAGCGGGGGCACCACCGCCTCGAAGGCCGAGAGGAAGGAATCATCCTCCGTAAACGCCTCCAGCGGCACATTCACCGAATAGCCATAGCCTTCGTTTCGCCCCCGCTCGGTTACCTCGCCGGTTCCGGGGAAAAGATACCGTCCCGTCTCGTGAAAAGAGATGGTCAGGACGCCCGGGTCGTCGTAAAACGCCCACTGCACCCCGTCGCCGTGGTGCGCGTCGGTGTCGATATACGCCACCCTGGCCCCATACCGGCGCTGCAGGTAAGCGATGGCCACCGCCACATCATTATAGATGCAAAATCCCGAGGCATGGGACCGCTGCGCGTGGTGCAACCCCCCGGCGATATTCAGGGCGTGGGCCGCCCTGCCCTCCATCACCAGATCCGCCGCGGTGAGGGTCGCCCCCACCACCAGGCTCGCGGCCTCGTGCATTCCCTCAAATACCGGATTGTCATCGGTCCCCAGCTCGAAGTTGCGGGCGTCGGGAACCATGTCGCCATGTGCGCTTACCGTCTTTACCATTTCGATATATGCGGGATCGTGCGTCAGCAACAGTTCCCCGTCGGTCGCCATCCGGGGGGCCACCAGGAACGCGGTGGCCGTGCGCCCGGCTCCAGCTCCAGCCCCGGTTCCAGTTCGCGTCCCCGCTCCGGTATCCACACCCCGCGCCAGGAGGCCGGCCTCCTCCAGAAGATCAAGGGTAAGCTCCAGCCGCAGCGGGTTAAAGGGGTGATCCTCCGAGAACCTGTACTTCAGGAAATCCGGGCTGTAGATAAAACCCACATACCCGCTCATTCCGGTTCCACCGGCCACCGCACCGTGTAGCCCAACGCCTTGATGCCTCTGATAATCGGCCGGAGATCCACGACCTGCAGCCGCAGGGCCAGGACCAGGCAGTTCGGGCAAGTCCCCGGCATGGTCAGGATACTGCTGATATTGACATTATGCTTTTTGATGATCTCCGCAATGGCGGACAACATCCCCGGCTGGTCCGGGACCTCGACCTCCAGGTGCGATCCGGGCTTGGTGGCCCCGGTCAATTCCACCAGGCGGCGTAAAACATCGGTCTCGGTGACGATGCCCACCAGTTGCTGGGCCTGCAGCACCGGCAAACAGCCGATCCGGTGTTCATAGAGGAGGCGGGCCGCCTCGTCGATGGGATCAAGCGGGTGCGCGGTGATCACGCTGGTGTGCATGATCCTGCTCACGGGGATCTGGTCCAGGAGAGACGGTCCGAGAGACGTTTCCGCCGGAAACAGGCTGGACGGCCGCGCATCCCGGAGATCCCGGTCGGACACGATCCCCACCAGCCGGCCTTCATCCACCACCGGCAAGTGGCGGATCCGGTGGCTCGTGGTCCTGGTCAATGCCTGTTGCAGCGTATCATTCGGGCTCACGGTGACAACCTGACGGCTCATGATCTCCTTGACAAGCATCTAAGATCCTCCAATCCGGCTACTGGTTTACTGGAGAACGACAAGACTAGAAGACCCATCGGTTCTGGTAGCGCATGGCTTCAAACCTGGTCACGGTCTCGAATGGAACACGGGAGCCGATTCGCACCATCAGCATATTGGCCGCGTGCGAGGTGATCTCTGGATCGTCCGTGGCCCGGGGTTCCAGCCCCACGCTCCCCATCACCTTCTGCAGCACCTTTTGATATTCCCACACCGAAAGGCCGGTCCCTTTCAGGTCCCAGTGCCAGCAGTACTCGGTGGCAATTACGATATAACCTTCCATGTAATCGCCGGCGAAGGCCAGCCGCAACAGCGCATAGCCGATACCGGCCCGCCGCCACCCGGGAGCGACCTCGATGGCGCCCAACTCCAAAAGGCCCGGAAGCTTGACCTGGCCCCAGCGCTCCAGTTCATCGGGCGGGTGGAAGGTGACATAGCCAACTAAAACCCCATCTTTGTGGGCGATATAGATGCTGCCTTCCTCAAGCCCGGCAATCTCGATCAGGGCTTTTTGTTGTTCCCTGGGCTGCCGGAAACGGTCCAGCCCGGGATCCATGGCCAGGCTGGCCAGCAACGCCGCCGGGGCAGGCCCCTCCACAATCGCTGAGCCGTGTGAAACTCTGTGTACGTGACACCGTTCGGAGACCCTGGCTGATTCATCGGCACTTTTCAGTCGCTCGTCGGCCATTGGCAGCGCCCCCTCTCTATTCCACAGCCCAACTCATCCAGGAATTGCCTGTACAATATATTCTCGGCAATCGCGCAAAAACCTTTGAGTCTAATCAAATCAATCAATATATATAATCTATCGGCGCCAATCTACCGATTATGCCGGATGTAACCCATTTGCAAGAAAGAGGCATGAGATACAAGGAATCCGCGGATTTACGGTGAAAAAGATCGTTATAGCGGTAATGAATTTTTTCACAAACGGGGGGGTGGCTCCTTTGCTCCCACGCAACAGGCTGAGCTTCAAGTTGATGCTGAGTATCACGCTGATCACCATCACGGTGATGTCCTTCAGCTTCTTTCTGAACATCAACCAGCAGCGCCTGCGCGCTGAAAACGAACTCCGGGAGAAGGCCCGGACCATCACCAAGCAGTTTTTGGCCATCCGCACCTTTATCGCGGAGAGTCAGGACACCACCGAGATCAGCCGCCAGCATGCGCAAGAATACAAGCACCTCGACCCGGTGGCCGCGGAAAAGGGGATTGCGGACATCTTCGGCAAGGAGACCCGGGTGACCTTCAAGGAGATCTGGCTGGGGGCCAGCAAGCCGCAGAACATGCCGGACGTCTTTGAAGTCACCCTGGTCAAGAAGTTCGCCGCCACCCCGCGGACCAAGGATCTCTGGGGCGTGGATATCAAGGACGGGCAACGGACCTTCCGTTACATGGTTCCCATCTATATGGAGGAATCCTGCCTCACCTGCCACGGAGGCAAGCCGGGCGGGCAGCAGATCGGCGGTTTTTCCCGGGCCGGGCACAAGCTGGGCGACTTTGTGGGCGCAATCAGCATCAACATCCCGATGAACGTCTTTGAGGCCAACCTCCGGACCGACATGCTGATCCACCTGACCTTCACCATCGTGCTAATCCTGTTATCCATCACTTCAACCTATGTTCTGATGAGCAGATTGGTAACCAACCCTCTCGGCAAGCTCACCAGCATGGTCACGGAGATCGGGCGGGGAAACCTCAATTTCCAGATGGGCAACTTCAAAGCATCCGGCGAGATCGGAGTGCTGACCACAGAGTTCAAATCCATGGCCGCCAAGCTCAAAGACCTCTACCAGGGCCTGGAAGACAAGGTGGCCGTCCGCACCCAGCAATTGACCACCGCCAACGCCCTGTTGAGCGCCCAGCAGGAAGAACTGAAGAAGATCAACCAGGAATTGTCCAAGGCCAACCGTTTGAAATCGGAATTCCTGGCCAGTATGAGCCACGAACTCCGCACCCCGCTCACTTCGATCATCGCTTTCACCGAACTGCTCCTGGAAAGTGTCCCCGGCGAGATCAACGAGGTTCAGAAGGAGTACCTCAACGACATCTCCGAGAGCAGCCATCAGCTCCTGGATTCCATCAACGACCTGCTGGACTTCGCCAAGGTCGAAGCCGGGCGGATGGAGCTTTATTTGAAGGAATTTAACGCCGCCGATGTGGTGGCAGAGGTGGAGCGGAAGATCATGCCCCTGGCTTTGAAGAAAGGCCTTGGTCTCTCCTCGGAGATCCAGGAGGATCTGCCCAACGTGGTCGCCGACCGCCACAAAGTCAATCAAATCCTGCTGAACCTGGTCAGCAACGCCATCAAATTTACTCCTCGGGGCGGGCGGGTCAAGATCGCCGCCTCCTATCAACCCGAAGCCTCCGAAATAACCATCACCGTAAAGGATACCGGTATAGGTATTGCCAAGCCGGATCAGGAGTTGATCTTTGAAAAGTTCCGGCAGGTGGATGGATCCTCAACCCGGGAGCACCGCGGCACGGGGCTTGGCCTGGCGCTGGTCAAGCATCTGGTTGAAATGCATCACGGCAAGCTCTGGGTGAAAAGTGACCTGGGAAAAGGCAGTCTGTTCGGGTTTACCATCCCGTTGCGCGCATATAACGGTCAGCAGCAAAGGCAAGAGGAAACCAGCGAGGTGACCGACAATGGATCAGAAAAAGATTCTCGTTGTGGATGATGAACCTCAAATACTGAAAGTGGTGGACGCCCGCCTCCACAAGGAGGGGTACACGGTGGTCACCGCCGCCGACGGTGAACAGGCTCTTAAAAATTTTGCCGAGCAAGTTCCCGATCTGGTGGTTCTGGATCTGATGCTGCCCAAGCTTGACGGCTTTGAGGTCTGCCGCGAGATCCGCAAAACCTCCACCGTTCCCATCATCATCCTCTCCGCCAAGGGAGACGAGGTGGACAAGATCGTCGGCTTCCAGATGGGGGTGGATGACTATCTTACCAAACCTTTCAGCCCATCGGAACTGGCCCTGCGGATCAAGGCGGTGCTCCGCCGGACGGCCGGCCGGGAGGCGCAGCATGAGCAGGAGACCACCGCCGTGACCTGCGGTGAACTGTACATTGACAGGCAAAAACGGGTGGTGAAGGTCCGCGGGGTCCCGGTGGAGCTTACGGCCAAGGAATTCGAATTCTTGTGGCTTCTGGCCACCCATCCCGAATATGTTTTTACCAGGGAACAGCTTCTATATCAGATCTGGGAGAGCGATTATACGGGCGACCTGAACAATGTCACCGTGCTGGTGAGCCGGTTGCGGGAGAAGATTGAACAAGATCCCGCCAACCCCGTGTATATCAAGACGGTCTGGGGCGTCGGCTACAAGCTCGGGGGGATAACCGCTTGAATATTTCCGGAAAACAACGGCACGCATTCGGTAGCGAATCAGGCCGGCCGGAAATCCGTGGGCCAGAAGACCGTTATCCCCGCCACCCTGGTAAAATCCGCATCGTTGGTCGCCAGGTTTTGGTACCCGCCATGTCTCATCATGGCCACCAGCAGCGAATCATTTGCCAGAAGGCCGGTCTCTTTTCTCACCCCGTCCACCTGTGAAAGGATGGCTGGCTCCACGGCCAGAACCTTCACCTGCATGTCGGGGATGTTTACGGCATCCCGGCCGGAATCGTCCAGTTGCTGCACATACAAGAGGGGTGCGCCCGCAATTTTTGCGCAATGTTGTTGCCGCCAACCAGCCCTTTACCGACAGCTTCAAGCATCATCAGCCTGTGCAGGACTTCCAAAACTATATGTACGGAAGTTACGCCCCGGGCAAGGCCCTTCTGGCAACTCCTCAAGAGTCAAGGAACGAATCCTCCTCCATGATCTTTTGGACAATTTCCGGCGATGCCGGGATAGTACCGCGGGTAGCCTCCACCACATCCCGGTTTGGACCTGAGTCTCTGGCTGCCAGATACTCGGCCAGCGCCTCTTCAATAACTTCATTCAAGGTTTTTTTGTGGCGGAAAGCAACTGTCTTTGCCTTATCCAACAGTTCCTCATCTATGGAAGTGCCAATCTTTCGCCTCATAAAATCACCCTCAATCTAGATTGTATCATCCTTCATCTAGATGGTCAAGACCTGGTCGATCCGTGCTACTTTAAAACCCCCTCTACGACCGCAATCTCCGGTGACCTTGCAGAAATCGGCAAGGCTTTTTTTATTTTGCGGAAAGGGTTCTGCAACCTTGTAGAAACCTATTCGCAACCAATGCGCAAGGCAAAAACAAGTCAAGCGCAAGAGTTGATTAACACTTCTGCAAGGGTTCCTTGTTATGATCAAGGCAACAAAGAAGAGAAAGGAAGAAAGGGGGACCAAAAATGAAAGACTTCACAATCACCAAACCGGCAATCCCTGCAGATAAAGTTGAGGAACCCGTCGTGATGAAGAGTTCCAGGCCGGGAAGCAAGTTGCTCCAAGGGTTGCCGTACGTGTGGGTGGGCGCCGTCGTAGTACTCGGTCTCTCCCAGGTGATACTCGGGCTTCTGGCCATCGGCCTGCCCATCGCCGGGCTTCTCGGAATCTTCAACTAGCAGGTATGTGGAACCCTCCACTCTGGCACAAACCAGAGCCCGCCTCAGGCTCCGGTTTGTGCTCCATTATTTTATGCAACCTGTCGTCTCCACAACCTGCAAAAAATGGCAAAAGGATCTTTTACTCCCGGTGAATAACTCCGGCGCCTTCCGGGGGAAGTTAACACCGGCAGTTGCATCATCTGGAAAGCAAGAAGCAAAAAAGACCCAGGAAAAGGAGGGAGATGCTTGGCAGGAGATAATGTTTCCGACTTCCCCGAAGAGGTGGCCCAGACCATCCGTGACGGCCTGAAACACGGGCTTACAGAAGAGCAAATGGTCCAGGGGATCGTCAGCCTTGGCAATCTGGCCAACTACTTTGTCAGGCCGGACACGGTTGAAGAAGCATTTGTCAAGCAGATGTGGGACGCCGCTACCAAAGAGGAGAGAGAAACCCTGGCCCGGATCGTATTGCGCATCGGCAAACGAAAGGTCCACTAGAGCCTGAAAAGGCCCAGGAGAATCTATCAGGATGAAAAGAGCGAGGATCCGTGGATAGGATGTCCGCGGATCCTCGCCTTTTTTGTCGCCAATCCTTTGGCCGCTTCTCGCCGCGGCGCTAAGCCTTTCCCTGCCTGGCCCCGTCCCTGGCCCGGATCACCTCCCGGCTCTTCATGAAGCCGGCAAAGATCACCGCCAGCCCAAGCATCTCCCCCAGGTAAAGGAACCGGGGAACGCCAAACCGGGCGGCGCTGCCGCTTCCGGCAATGATCAACGTCCCGGCGGCAATCAGCAGGTTGTACCAGGCGCCGGCCTTGGCCCAGGAGATGATCGCCCCGAAGATCAGGATCAGGCTGCTCGGAACGGTGAGGAGCGGCGAGAAGATCCGGACGCTATTCGGCATGGCCTTACCCGCCACCGTCACCCCCGGCACAAACGCCCCCACGTTGATCGGGGCTGTTAACGACCGATAGAGCATCACCAGCGTGACGAGCACCACGGCCCCCACAAAAAGGTGGCCGGCCCTCCTGGAAAAAAGGTAGACGGTGCCCGCCGCCATGAAGGCCACCAGAGAGGCCGCCGCCACATAGTAAAACCGGTACAGGCCGGCGTTCCATCCCCAGACTTCCGAGTAAAACTCCGCGAAAGCCGCAAAGGAAAAGACGAGAAAAGAGACCAGCCAGGTCAACTGGTGGGGCTTTTTGCGCTCCCGGTACTGTTGTCCGAGAAAATAGGCAAAGATCGCGCTGAGCAGGCTGGCTAAAAGCGGAAAAAGCCATCGGTCCATCGGCATCCCTCCTTATCCGGGCAAAATTAAGTTGTCCTGCGAAAATGGATTCCGTAAGAAAATGGATCAGTAATTGTGTAGATACGCCAAGCGTCATCCTTTTCCCTGCCACCGAATGACGTGCCGCCGCACATCATTCTTAACGAAATGCAAATCATACTCGGCCATGCCGAACACCGTAACTTGCTTGCCGGGTAAATCAAGCCGCTTTTGAATGCGTGAAAGAAAAACTGGCGCCCGATAAAGCACGCCAGCTCCGCTTATTCCCCTATTTTTGGGTCCTGCCCATCTCCGCCTTGCCGCCAAAGGTAAACTTCAGCCAGGT
>JAMCQP010000114.1:0-18747 GCA_023381695.1 Bacillota bacterium
TTCCGTCGGTCTGTTCAAGAAATACCCATACTCCGCGGTATTCGTCAGCCATCGCCTTGTCCCCCATCTATCATTCTTCTCGGCGGCCGGGCCGCCGATGTTGCCGCTCTAATGCCTGGCCACATCTGTGAGGCTGTCCAGGCGCCCCAGGGCATCCCGCACCAGAAGCTTTTCCACCAGCGCACCAACCGCCGTGGCCAGATCTTTCTGGCCGTCGGTGATCATCTCCCCGCCCGGACGGGTGGGCGGCGCAAAGATCCTCTTTACCGTGGTGGGGGACCCCTTCAGGCCCAGCGCGGCGGGATCCACGTTCAGGGAATCCTTGTTCCAGATCTCCACCTCAAACCGCGCCGCCCGGAGCAACTCCGGAAAAGAGGCCCGGCGGGGGATGTTCAGCTCCTGCACCACGGTCAAAAGGGCGGGCAGCCGGGAAACGATCACCTCGTGGCCCCGTTCCACCTTGCGTTCCACGGTGACCTCCCGCTTTTGCGGGTCCACTTCGCGAATCTTTTTAATATAGGTCAACTGGGAAATTTCGAGCCTGGCCGCAATCCCGGGGCCCACCTGCGCGGTGTCGCCGTCGATGGTCTGCTTGCCGCAGAAGATCAGGTCCACGGGTTCCGTCTCCCGGATCTTGCGAATGGCCTGGGCCAGGACGTAGCTGGTGGCCAGCGTGTCCGACCCGGCAAAGGCCCGGTCCGTGATGAGAATCGCCCGATCCACGCCGAAAGAGACCGCCTTTTTGAGGGCCTCGGTGGCCTGGGGCGGTCCCATGGAGATCACGGTCACCTTCCCGCCATACTTGTCCTTGACCCGCATCGCCTCTTCAACGGCGTGAATGTCAAACGGGTTGATGATCGACGGAACCCCGGCCCGTTGCATGGTCCCCGTCTTGGGGTCGATATGCACCTGCGAGGTATCCGGGACCTGTTTCAAACATACCACCGAATGCATCGCTTCCACTCCCATCCCAGAATCGCCTTTAGTCTTCTACATTTCCGGCCTTTCTCATTCCGGATTTGCGCTCAATGCTCAAAGCAGGGGCGCCGCCCGCCGGCCGGGCGACCAAATTACGCTTGTGGCCCCGGTCACATGTGTGGTAAAATGAAATCACGTCCCAGGTGCTTTAAACCCCAGGCCATTCTTCCGCCTGTTGCCGCATTCCTTACTAAATAACGGAGGACGCCGCTCAATGGTTCCTGTTCCCGATATTCTCCATGGGTTCAAAGATTCCTTGCGGGAAAATTCCTTGCGGATCAAAGCTTCCACGGGAGGGCGCGCTATGAGGGCGCTGATCTTTATACTGATCTCCGCGTTGATCTTCTCGGTACCCCAACTTCTGGCTTCGGACAACCCGGCCCAGGATCACCCGCTCAACGGGAGCCGTCCCCCCGGGCAGGCCGGGATCGCCCAGGGTTCTTCCGCTTTTGACCGGGAGGCCGCCGGTCCCGAGATCCGGGTGGCCATCGGCAACTCCAGCCAGAATACGCTGGAACACGGCCAGGTAGTGATTACCGCGGGCGCCGGTTTGACCGTGGCGCAATCGCCGTCCAGAAAGATTCTGGCCACTTTGCGGGGCAACGAGAACCTGATCGTGAGCCATGACCGGTTCGGGTTCTATACCCGGGTCTCCAGGGCCGGGCGGCCGGGGCCGACCACCCTAGGGACCTTTCGAAACCCGCTGGTGATCCGCCCTCTGGACCCCATGAGTCCTTTGATGGTTACCAGCATCGTCCGGACTTCCCGCAGGATCGCCCCGGCCTACCGGGGTTACCTTGAGTTACGCCCATCCCCCTCCACGGGCAAACTCCGGGTGATCAACGTCGTCCCCCTGGAGGAGTACCTGAAAGGGGTCGTTCCCAGCGAAATGCCCTTTACATATGGCCCGGAGGCCCTGAAGGCGCAAGCGGTGGCCGCCAGGAGCTACGCCATCTACAGTTTGAACGCGGCGGACTCCTCTGGCTACGACGTCACCGACAGCACCAGTTCCCAGGTATATTCCGGGTTCCGCTCCGAGCAGGAGTCCACCAACGCCGCCGTGGAAGCCACCTCGGGCCTCGTGGCGACCTACGACCGGGAGGTAATCTATGCCGTCTTCTCGGCCAACTGCGGCGGCTATACCGAAAACGGCGAAAATATCTGGTCGGATCCCAAAAGCAATGCCTTTCCGGGGACCTTCCGACCGTACCTGCGCAGCGTCCCCTGCGGGGAGGCGGTGGCCAATCTCGAGGCCGAAGAAGGCGCCCGGGCGTTCTTCACCGGAACCTTCGCCGGCGACAACGCCGATTCCAAGTACTACCGGTGGCAGGTACACTGGACCAGATCACAGCTGGAACAGATCGTGAACAAAAATCTGGCGGCCCGCTACGCCCTCCAGGAGGCCCGCCCGTTCATCACCCCCGCGTTTGCGCGAGGCGCCTCCATCGGCAAGCTGCTGGGGCTCAAGGCCCTGCAACGCGGCCCGTCCGGGAAGATCCTGGCCCTGGAGGTGGCGGGCTCCGCCGGTGCCTGGGTGATCCAGAAGGAGTTCAACATCCGGCAGATCCTCCGCGATCCGGAGACCGGAGCGCCCGCCTTAAGCGCGGGAATGGTCTTCGACTTTGAATACGATGGCTCGGGCGAGATCACCGGGATAACCGCCCGGGGCGGCGGCTGGGGGCACGGAGCGGGGCTCTGCCAGGACGGGGCTGGGGGAATGGCCCGGCGCGGCAGCAACTTCGTGGAGATCCTGAAACACTACTACACCGGGATCTCCCTGGGGACCATGCCCTTGCGCCTTGGCGGGGAAACCCGGGATGCGCGGGGGGAAAGAGCCGCCGGCAACGCCCCCGGCGGCAAGGAGATCGGCCGGAGCTTCGTCTCCCCCACCGGCCGGGGGATGCTGGTCATCGACAACGCGGGCCTCTCCCAGCTGACGGTTCAGGTCAATGATCTGCCGCCGGTCACGGTAATCGCGGTCTCCGGCCAGATTCCCGGCCAACCACCGGATGCAAGCCCGCTACCTGAAGCTAACCAGCTACCTGAAGCTAACCAGCTGCCTGAAGCAAACCGGCCGCCTGAAGCAAACCGGCCGCCTGAAGCGGGCCAGCTACTCCCGGCCGGGCAAGCTTCTCCCACCGGGCCGCCCCAGAGCGTTTCCCCAACCATGGCGCAGTCCGGGGTTACCCGTCTGGACCTGGCCGGCATGCTCAAGCCCGGCCTCAATCACATCCGCTTTCTTGTCCCGGCGCCGTCCGGTGGTTCCGCCCGGGTGCTGGTCGAGGTGGAATAAAGAGGCGGCCGGAGCAGGATCGGCGGCATAAAATCCTGAAACGGCATAAGCCTAAAACGAAGACCCCCGTGGCGTTGGCCCGGACCGGGGGTCTTTTCGGGAGTTCCTTTATCTGGCCAGTATTTGACCCGCCTATGCGCCGCGGGGGATCCGGATCTTTTGACCCGCCGCCAGGGTTTGCGGATCGATGTGGCTGTTCGTTGCCAGAATCGCCTCCTCGCTGGTCCTGAAGCGCTTTGACAATTTCCACAGCGTATCGCCATGCTGGGCGATCACCATGGTCACGCTCGGCCGATCCTCGGTCTGGCGTTCCAGAACCACCGCCTCGGTGATGATCTCCTCCTGCCCGATGCGGGACACCCTGGCGGCAACCTTCAAGGCTACCTCCACCCGGAAAGTATCCGGTTCCGCCTGAACCACATTCACCGTGTCCGGGACGACCTCGACCCGCGCCTTCATGCCCGGGAGAATCCCCGGCATGTTCAGGACGTGCGCAAGTTTCAGCGCTCTGGGGAACTCCGCGAAATGTACGGGCTGCGAGCCGTCCTCAACCTGTGCGCTGTAAACGACCTTTACATCCAGCGCCCCTTCTATGGAGACCTTTTCCGCCAGCACCTCCACGTCCCCGGGGAAGTACTGGAGCGAAACATTGAGAATCCTGGCGATCCCCGGCTTGGAAGCTGGCAATTCCATGCCCCCCGCGAGCGGGACCCGCGCCGACCCTTTCCCAATAGTCTCTTCCAGGGTCAACGCCTGTTTGTTGACCTCGATCTCCTCATCGGTCCGGGAAGAGATCTGGGTCAACACATCCAGCTGCAGGGGCTGAAACACGGTGGCCTCGGCTTGAAACTCCAGGTCAACCTCAATATTTCCCGCCCCGGCCGGGGTATATTTGAAGTCCCGGATCTTGACCGCCGCTTCCGCCGGCAGGCCGGTCTCGGCGCCCGGCATTTCCAGCGTTTTTTCAAAGGTGAAGGCGTCCTTCCAGTTGATAAACTGCAGCTTTTGCTGGCGGACTATCGACCGGGTCGGTTCAGCGGCCTCCTCCGGTTGATCGGCCGGAGGCCTGGTTTCCACCGTCGCCTCGATCTCGCCGATGTACGCTCCGAGCAGATCCACCGACCCCTGGACCGTAACCGCGTCCGCGCCGGAAGCCACGGACGTTGTTTTCGCCAACGGCTTCAGATCCAGAAGGGTGATGGGGGCAACCTGGTCCGCCGGCCAGTTGAGCGCTGTCCGGACCTGCCCGGCGGCGCTGTTGGCGCCGACGATGTTCGTGACCCTGAGGAGGTGTTTTTGGACTGAAATGTCCGTGGGCGGGGTTGCTGATACCCCGACAATCCCCACGGTGGAACGGATGCGGGTCACCCGGAGATTGGCTTTTAGCGCCACCTCAAGTTCAATCTTGGATTCGCTCTCCAACTTCCAGGCCACATCCTCCACCTCAACCACGGCTTTGGCATCCATACCGGGCTCCGCGCCGGCCAGATCCGTCACCAGGTTGAAACGCAAGCCATTTTCCCACATCACATGGCTTACCGGGACCAGAGAGTGGTTTTGCCCGGCGGCTACATAGAGAGCGCTGAAGGAGACCACTCCGTTGACGATCACCCTATCCTGTTCCACGGCCACCTCGGTAACCTCGGGTTCGGCCTGGTAATCAATAATCCTGTCGATGGCCGGTTTGTTGCCGGGTAGTTCCAGGGTGCCTTCCACGCTTGTCTGGGCCGAAGTTTCCCCCATGACTTCCAGTGTACGCAACAGGCGTTCCTGTAAGTTGATGCCCATTCCGACTCTCCCCCTTTTTGAGACATATCATCTTTATCCTCTAAGAGACTGCTAAATAACTATGCAACCCTTGGCCATTCTATGCCAAAGATGTACCGTTTCCCGCTCCTGGGGAACCACTCTACCTCGCAACTTCAAAGAAATGGGGGACCGCGCGCCAGGGTTTCTGCCCGTCCCGGGCCGGGCCATAAATGGCGACTCCGGCCATGTTGTAACGGTTGATCAGCGGCAGAAGCCCCTCCCAGGGAAGCCCCGCATCCCCGCCAGCCGGGCCGCCCGCCATGAGCTTCCAACATGGCGCCCGTTTGATGGTAAAAGAGATCGCCTCCTCCAGCCAGGCTGGATCCCATTTAGGCGGATCCCCACTGGCGGGATCTCCCCCGGCCGGATCTCCCGCGGTATCCGCCAGCAGGATCAGGCGGCTGGCCGCCGCCGCCAAAAGACCGTGATCATATGGCCATGCCCGGCTTCTCTCCCCGCGAGCGCCCGTAGTGGCTGGAACGGTGATCAGAAGGGGGGTTCCACGGGTTTTCAACCGGCGGGCCAGTTGGCGGGCCAGCTTGCCGACAAATCTCCGATCCCGGGGCAAGATCCCGTCCAGAACAAGATTGATCCCGGCAAACGCCCGCCTCTGGGAAAGCAGGAAGATCTCCTCCACTACCCGCCGTCGAAGCCTCCGGGACCACAAAAGGTTCTTGATCTGCGCCTGGCTGAGCTCCGACCAGGGTCCCAGGCGAACCCCGGCGTAGAGCGGCAACCTGTAGGTCCTTGCCAGGTTGGCCACCGCCGTCATCGTCTCGCCTCTCAGAGCGCCGCCGGCGGCCACTCTGAACCACACCGGGCATACAAAGCTCAGCTCGCGAAAATGCTGGTTTAAAGCCCCGACGGCCTCCGCCGGGCCCATCGCTTCATCGAGAATGCCGGCGACCTCGCGCCGGTGGACGACCAGCCGGCGGCCGGAGTAGAAGCTTCTCGACCCGCGAAGATGATTGGTGCTGCGAATGGCCAACTCCGACACCCCGTACCGCCCCGCCAGAGACATCAACGTGTCCTGGGGCTTGACCACGGCAGTCAACCTGGTCTGGGGAACCTTTTCCCTGATCACGCCATGGACCTGCCGGCCGGCGATGCCGTCTATCCGCAACCGGAATTCTTTCTGAAGATCTCGCACCGCATCTTCCGTCATAAAGCCGTAGATTCCATCCGCGGCGCCAACCGCATACCCGAGCTCGATCAACCGGGTCTGCAACGCCCGGACATCCTCCCCCTTGTCCCCCGCTCTGAGGACGCGACAGCCCAGGCGTCCGCCCGGTTGCCGCCCATCGGAGCCCGACAACCTGAAACGCATCTAAAAACCCTCTCTTCACGTGGAGGTTTGGCCACCAACATGCAGGTTTGCTGCTTCTTGCCGCTTTCTGGCTACTTCTTGATCTGCACCCGCCGCGCTCGCTGCACCTGCGCCTCAGCCTTCAGGCGCGCCGTGTTGATTTCCGCCTCATTGGGCTGGCGTCCGACCGCCTTTTTAAATTCCTCGCCGAAGATCTCGATGAATCTGGCCATCTTCTGATCGCGTTTGATGCCCCATTCCTTGTAGTGCTCTTCTATGTAGTCAACCACGTCCACCGCCAGGTTTGACAACGCCTTATCCGCCTTCGCCTCCGCCATGGAACGCCACAGCAGGCTAATCCCCACCAGAATCAGAGGGCGCATCACTTCTTCGCTGGTCAGGACCTCCACCAGACTCTTCAACCAGTTCATCATGGAAGGCCGCCCCTTTCCAGAACTTTCACCCGCAGTATATTCCCGCCCCGGCTGGTTGGTGAAACGGCAAGGGGCACCGCGCAAATTACGCTGTGCCCCTTGGGGGAATCCGTTGCCAAAACTTCTTTGATTTAGACCTGAATAATTGGCGCGCACGATGCGCGGAGCCGGCCTCATGCCCAGGAACCGCTCAGGCGAAGATGTGCGGTACCGCCTCTTCCGCCTTTTCCACCGTCACAATCTCTATCCCCTGGAGATCCTTCGGCACGTCGCCCTGGTTTTCCCGGGAAATAACCACCTTCCGGACCCCGGCCTGCTTGGCGCCGTAGATCTTCTCGGGAATCCCGCCGACCGCCTTCACCTTTCCCTGGATGGAAACCTCGCCGGTAACCGCCACGTCCTGGCGGATGGGGCGGTTTTGAACGGCGCTCATGATGGCCATGAGGATCGCCGTCCCCGCTGAAGGACCGTCGATCTTCCCGCCTCCCACGATATTCACGTGGACATCGTAGTCGGCCAGTTCCTGGCCGGTCAATTTCCTGACCACGGAGGCCGCGTTGAACACCGAATCCTTGGCCATGCTCCCGGCGGTCTCGTTGAACCGGATGCCGCCCTTCCCCTTGTCCCTGGCGGGGAAAGCCACCGCTTCTATCTCCAGCACGGAACCCAGGAAACCTGCCACCCCCAGGCCGAAGATCTTCCCGACCTCGGCCCCGGAGGAAGCTTTCACGTTTACATAGGGCGACAGGCGGCTCAACTGGGCAACCTCCAGGATATCCGCCCGGGTGATCCTGAGCCCATCTGGAATCGCCATGCCCGCCCCTGTCCCGGGCGCCTCCGTCCCATCGCCGGCCTCATCCGCCGCGGGCGGATCTTGCGCATTCCTGGCCGTGGCGTCACGGTAGAGGACCAGCCCGAAGGCATCCGCCAGGATCCCGGTGGCCTTGCGCCCCTCGATGGTATATTCGCTGATGAGTTCCGGGACGTCCGGATCCAGCTCCACTTTTAGTTTCCCGGCGGCCTTCCCCACAATCTCCTGAATATCCTTCTGGTTCAGCGGTTCAAAGTAAATCTCCGCGGAACGGGAACGCAAAGCCGGGTTGATATCGTAGGGGTCCCGGGTGGTGGCCCCGATCAACACGAAATCCGCCGGAGCCCCATCGTCAAAGAGCTTCTTGATATATTTCGGGACGTTGGGGTCGTTGGGATCGTAATAGGCGGAATCGAAGGTGACCCGCTTGTCCTCCAGCACCTTGAGGAGTTTGCTCTGCAGCATGGGATCGAGTTCCCCGATCTCGTCGATGAACAGTACCCCCCCGTGCGCCTCCGTGACCAGGCCGGGCTTGGGTTCCGGCACCCCGCCCTCCGCCAGATCCCGCCTGGCCCCCTGGTAGATCGGATCATGGACCGACCCCAGAAGCGGGTTGGTCACCTCGCGTGGATCCCACCGCAGGGTCGCGCCGTCCACCTCCACAAACCTGGCGTCCGCCGCAAAGGGGGTGTATTTTCGCTTCTTGGCCTCTTCCAGGGCCAGCCTGGCCACCGTGGTCTTCCCCACGCCGGGCGGCCCGTAGAGGATGACATGCTGCGGGAAGGGTGAGGCGATCTTGGAAAACATGGCTTTAACCGCCCGATCTTGCCCAACCACCTCTTCCACGCTGGTCGGCCGCAAGAGATCCAGGGCCGATTTGGAAAGCTTCTTCTGTTCGAGCTTCTCCAGCTCCGCGAACTTTTTGAGGGTCTGGGCGTTGTCGGGCCCCCCCTCTTCCTTGAGGATCTGCATCTTCAGGTCCTTCACATAATCCTCATGGCGTTCCTGCATCTTCTCGGCGATCTTCTTCTCGATCTTCTCCTCGACGGTCCGGCGCGCCAGGATGTCGGCGATCTCCTCCTCGATCTCGTTGATCACCTGGGGGATCTCCTCATACCCCGGAAGATCGTCGATGGTGGGGTCCTCATAAACCAGTTTTTCCAGCGCCAGTACTCGTTCCGGCAGGTTTGAGGAACGCATCAGGTGGAGCGCCTCAAGCTTTCCCGCCTTCAACACCAGTTTGTCCGAACCGTAAAGGTTCGCCAGAAGTCCAAAAAGCGCCGTAACCTGGCGTTTGAGCTGCTCTTCTTCGGCGAGCTTCTTGTCCAGGCTGGCCTTGTCATTATCGATCAATCGTTTGATGATCCCTTTCATTTCCGTGGCTCCTTTACTTCCCGTGAACGTTCGCCTCCACGACCTTGACCCGGAGTGTCGCCGTGATGGTCGGATATAATTTCACCGGAATCTGGTACTCCCCGAGTTCCTTGATGGGTTCCGGCAGATCCAGCTTCCGCTTGTCGATGGCTATTCTGGCCGTTTTCTCCAGCGCCTCCGCCACGTCCTTGGAGGTAATGGACCCAAACAACCGCCCTTTGTCGCCTGTTTTGGCGGGAAGGGAGACCACCAGCTCATTCAACCTGGCGGCCATGGCCCGGGCCTCCTCCTCGTCCCTGGCCTGGCGGCCGGCGGCCGCCGCCTTCTGCTGGGCGAGCACCTTGAGGTTTCCGGCGGTCGCTTCCACCGCCAGACCGCGGGGAAGCAGGAAATTCCTGGCATGGCCCTCGCTCACTTCCAGGGTCTCGCCCTTCTTTCCCACCCCGTTGACATCCTGCTTCAAGATCACCTTCATCGCAATTCCCTCCTGCCAAAAAACCGTGAGGATCTATCCATTCACCGTGGGTCAGCTCCGGCCAAGACGGCGGTAATTCAGCCACCCGTCCATAACTCCGATCCAGACCAGAATCATCTCCGCCGGAGGAAAACTGAAGCTAAGAAAAAGGACCAGGGCCTTCACAATCCCGGAAGCCTTGTACCTGTTCATGTAGTACCATACCACCGACAAACCCTGAATAAAGAGGACCATGAGAAAGGCCACATAAATATTGGCGACGATGACGATGAAAATTTCCCGGTGCGGGAAGAACGATGTTCTCAGCTGTAATAACCAGCTCAGGAGGAAACCGACGACCATGTACCGGGGAAACCGCCACCGGTCGAACGCCGGAAAGCCCGGAACGGAATTCCCGAGACGCAGCAGCACCTTCCGGGCCAGCCAGTAGCTGGCCCCCGCCTGAACCACCGCCATCATCACCGGAAGGCTTGGAAGCAGAAGCCGGACTCCCGCGGTAAGATTCTTCTGCATGGCCTTGAGCTGATCCAGTTGCGCTTTGCCCACGCCCAGGCGGGTATACAACCTCACCACCTGATCCGACGACTGCTGGAACGCCTTGAACATCTCATCGATATACAGCCGGATGTTGTTGACGCCCGTAACCCAGATGAGCAGCCCAACCATCGCCGCACCAAAAATCAGCGCCGCCAGTGTCCCGATCAAAAGCACCTTTGATGGAGAAAACTGCTGCCGCATGGCCTCCCCGAGCGCCAGCCCCACCGCGCCCGAGACCAGCACCAGAACCGTCTGCCCGATCCCGCCCGCGAGAATCCCGCTTAAAAAAGCGGCAACCCCCGCCGCCATGATTCCGAGGTTCAGGTTTTGGCGGAAGACCAGGACGATGATTGGCACCGGCAATGCCAGCGACAGGAACGGGATTGGCAGATAAAAATTGATCGTGGCCAACAACACCGTCATGGCCGCGAGCAAGGCGCCCTCCACCAGAGGCTTCGCCTGAATCCTTTCCGTCAACAAGCTCACTCCCGTTTATTGTTGCTTCTCTTCCAGGTACTGGCTGAGCGAGGTGAAGTCGCCGTACCACTTCTCGATCTCGTGCGCCTTGTCAATATTGGCTTTCACCCTGGTGGAAATCTTGGAATCCAGCCGGGAAAAACCGATCCCCAGCCGCTTGCCCAGCAAATAACTGGCGATGATGATGTTGGCCAACCCATCCACAATCGCTTCCTCGCTGTTTTTGAGCAGCGCCTTGAAGAGGCCGGACACCCCGCTTACCAGCTCCGCCTTGAGCCACTCAATTGTGCGTGCATTCCGGGCGATATCCAACTCCGGTTTGGCAATTCCCACCATGGATCCCCTCCCCTTTCCTCAGGCCTGTGCCATATGCCTGTGCCGCCGTTGCCAGGCTATTAGTTATTCGGCAATTTGGGACATTATCCTTCCGCCAAAAATTTCTTGGCCTGTAAAACGCCGGTCCGTAAAACACCAATAGGGACAACCGCCCATCACCGCCGGTATGTCCCTATTTGCCTTGCAGATTGCCTTTCTCATGGATATTCCCGGCATTTCAGCCGCAAAGCGCCTGAAAAGCCTTCAAAGCCTATTCCGCCGTATACGGCAGGAGCGCGATGTGCCGCGCGCGTTTGATCGCGTCGGTAAGCTGGCGCTGGTGCTTGGCGCAATTCCCCGAGATCCGCCGCGGCAGGATCTTGCCCCGCTCGGTGATATACCGGCGCAGGCGGCTGATCTCCTTGTAGTCTATGCTCTCCACTTTATCCACGCAAAAGCTGCATACGCGCTTTTTGCCCTTCTTCCCGTGTTCCCGCTTCAAGAGAGCGCCCCCTTTCAATCATCATCGTCAAAATGGGACATCGTCGATATCGATGTCGTCAAATCCCGGCGCTGCTGGAGCAGACCCACCCTGCCCGGCCTGCCCGCCTTGTCCTTGCCCGCCTTGCCCGGATCCGCCGTACGCGGCGGATGCTCCCGCGCCGGCGCCGGCGCCTTCTTTGGCCCGATCCAGGAACTGGATGTTGTCGGCGATGACCTCGGCGGCCTTGCGTTTCGAGCCGTCCTGGGCTTCATATGAACGCACCTGCAACCTGCCCTCCACGCCGACAAGACGCCCCTTGGAAAGATGATTGGCACAGGTCTCGGCCAGCTTGCGCCAGACCACGATATCGATAAAATCGGTTTCGCGCTCCCCCTGCTGGTTCTTGAAGGGCCGGTCCACCGCAAGGGTGAAACCGCACACCGCCACCCCGTTGGGGGTGAAACGCAAAGCCGGATCCGCCGTCAATCTGCCAATCAACACGATCCGGTTCAGCACGTCGCTCACATCCTTTAAGGACAGTCAGTAAAGAACCGCCGGTCCCGGCCGGTCAGCTACTCTTCCACCCGCACCAAAAGGTAACGGAGAACTTCGTCGGCGATCTTCATAAGCCTCTCGAGTTCCTGCGCCGCGGCGCTTTCGCTCTTGAAGTTGATCACCACATAGAAGCCCTCGGTGAACCCTTTTAATTCATACGCCAGGCGGCGCTTGCCCCATTTGTCGACCTTTTCGATCTCGCCGCCGCCTTTGGTAATCACTTCCTGGTACCGGTTGATCACCGCGTCGATGGCCTCATCTCCCTCGACCTTGGGGCTGATGATGAACATCACCTCGTATTGTCTCACCGCGCTTCACCTCCCTTCGGACTAAACGGCCCCATGCTGACGCATGGAGCAGGGAATTTGTACCTGACCTATTATATCATTATGGGCAATAGATGACAAGCAAAATTAATTTTCTTCAGGTCCTGTGGGCTCATTGCCGGCCCCGGAAGCGGCGGCACTGACGACCGCCTTCACCCCGCGCTCAAACTTGGGCCGGGGCAGCATCACCACCCGCCCGCAACCCAGGCATTTGATCTTGAAGTCCATCCCCACCCTGAGGATCTCCCACCGGTCGCTCCCGCACGGGTGCACCTTGCGCATCTGCACCACATCGCCCAGGTTATACCTTGTCTTGCCCAACTCCGGCATCCTGTCCACCCCCGCCCTTTGTCTCCTGCACCAGAAGGAACCTCTGTGGATTCTGGATTTCGATCCCGGCTTCGGAAAACCGTTTCAAGATCTCCCTTTTAATTTCCCTTTCCACGTTCCATTGCTCCATGGCCGTGGTGCGAGCCTGCACCCGAAGGTTCACGCCCCGTTCCCCCAGTTCCTGCACCCCCAGAACCCGCGGCCCCTCCACAATGGCCGGGTTCTTCCGGGCCGCGCCGGCAAAGAGGTCGCCCAGGATCTGGATCGCCGTCTCCACATCGGTGGAATAGGCCACCCGCACGTCGAACATCACCCGCATGCTCTTTCCCATGAAGTTGGTGACCTGCTTGATCTCACCGTTGGGGATGATATGCAACTGGCCGCCGAAGTCCCGGATCCTGGTCACCCGGATTCCCATCTCCTCCACCACGCCCGAGACGCCGCCGGCCGAGATGTAGTCCCCCACCCCGAACTGGTCCTCAAAGAGGATGAAAAAGCCGGTGATGACGTCCCGAACCAGGTTTTGCGCGCCAAAGCCCACCGCCAGGCCGCCGATCCCCGCCGCGGCGAGCAGGGAAGAGGTGTTGAGGCCCAGGAGCTGGAGAATCATCACGCCGCCGATGAAGTAGATCACATAGTTAATCACGCTCAGGGTCAGCGTTTTGAGGGTTTTTGCCCGCCGCTCCTGGATATAGAGGGTCTGGCCGGCCACTTGCGGGTGGAAGAGCTTTTCCGTGAAGACATGGCTCAACGCCAGCACAACCCGGGCGATAACCAGCACCAGAATGATGAGCAGGATGATTCCAAAGATGTGCAACAAATTTTCCGGCGCGAGAAACCGGTCCAGCGTGGATTGGAAACTCTTCGCCAACCCAGGTAGCACTCCCTTCAAAACGGTTACCACCTCAGCTTCCACAGATCCTTTGAACTTGTGGAGACGGCCTGTACTCTACCACCGCCGGGGCCCCGGGCCGCCAGGATCCCCTTGAGTTCCTCGGGTGTCTCCACCAGCCCCCCGCCGATTACCGGCGGCATCTGTGCCAGGGGCAGCCGCCTGATTATGTTCGGAAGGATCAGTGCGGGCAAAATCTCCACCGCATCGGGCCTGGCGGAACTGGTCACATGGATCCCCGTCTTCAACGCCTCCGAATCCAGCATAAACAGGCGTTGCACGGCAATCAGCCCCTGCTCCTGGGCCGCCCTCACCAGCTGGGTCCGGGTGGTGAGGATCCCGTCCACCCCGATCTCTTCCGCCAGGAAACGCACCCCGGCCCGGTCCTTGCCAATGCCCTCCAACAGGTCGATATGGGCAAACGTCAGCTTCTGATATTTTTTGGTCTCCTTGACCATCTCGCGTAGATCAAAGATGGTGCCGGTGAGAAAGAAGAGCACCTCCAGCCCGGCCTCCATGGCCGCCGGGAGGTCTTCCCCGCCCTTGATCCCTCCGATTACCGGCCGCTTCTCCAACCGCTTGAAAAGTTCCAAGGTCACACCCTCCCCGGCAATGCCGCTTCCGGATACGATCCAAGATTCCTGAAGAATGAGGTCCTGGGGCGAATCGCCGCCAACGCCTCCCTCACAGGCGGGTCATTGGCATGGCCGATCAGGTCCAGAAAGAAGAGGTATTCCCCCAACATGCGCCGGGCGGGGCGGGATTCAATCCTGGTCAGGTTCAGCCCCCGGTTGGCAAACTCCCCGAGAATCTCGTAGAGGCCGCCCGGCCGGTCGGTGAGCGTGGAAAAGACTACGGAGGTTTTGAAGCGGCGCTCGTCGGCCCCCCGCGTGATTTCTCCGGCCGCCCGCGGGCCTTTTTGATCCTCCGGGCTGCTCTCCCGGGCATCCTGCCGGCTGCTCTCCCTGGCCAGGACCAGAAACCTGGTGAAGTTATCCAGGACATCCTGGATCTCCCGGGCGGCAATCTCCAACCCCCGGAGTTGGGCGGCCTGAACCGTGCCGATGGCCGCCGAGGGACGATCCGGGGGCTCACCAAAGACCAATTCGGCCGCCTCCGCGGTGCTGCCGGTGGCAATCTCCCTCGCGCCCGGGAGGAAGCTCTTCAGATACTTCCGGCACTGGGCAAGCGCCTGCGGATGGGAATAGACGGCCACGATCCTGGAAATATCCGTTCCGGGGCGGATCAACAGGTGGTGATCGACGGGAATTACCTCCTCGCCAATGATCGTGAGGCCGTTCCCCTGCGCCAGCAAGTCGAGGGTGAGATTGAGGGAACCCTCAATCGAATTTTCCGCCGGGACAACCGCTTCATGGAGGCTTCCCTCCTCCAGCGCCGAAATCAATCCGGGCAACGAGCTGTATGGCACTAAAACCCGCTCGACCCGGCGTTCCTGGAGGTAGCTGAGAGCGGCCTGCTCGCTGAAAGTCCCCCGGGGGCCGAGAAACCCAAAGGTCAAGGCGCCGGGTGGGCGCGGCGGATCTTGCCGCGTCTCTTCCCCCCGCCCGGAGTGGGCGTGCTGGCCGTTCCAATCTTCCGAGGCGTATTTTTCCCGTTCCAGCTGTGCGGCTTTTTCCAGCTCACCCTGGCTCAACCGGCCATCAGCCAGTTCGATCCCCAGCGCTTTAGACCATCCTTCCCGCAAAGCCGCCTTGAGCTCGACCGGGGAAACCGCCCGGCCCAGAACCGCCAGAAGGGATGTCGCTTTCTCGGTGAAGAGCCGTTCGGCTCTCGCGCGCAATTCTGGCGAGCGGAACTTCAAAACGGCAAAGAGATCTTCCACCGACAGATCCAGCAAGATGGACCCGTGTTGCAAAACCGCGCCGTAACGGCGTACCTGGGCGCTTCCCACCAGCTTTTTGCCGGAGACCGTCACTTCATACCAGGAAGGGGCGTCAAAACAGGCGGCGGTCGTTCCCGCGCCGAAATCCCGCGGCTGTTCCTTTCTGGACGGGGTGGCCATCACGGCATCCACGCCCAGGTTGCGCAGCCCCTCGAGAATTCCCCGGGTGATCACCTGGTAGGAGGCGATCACCCCGGCGGGAAGCAACGGGTGGTTCTCCGGGACGATAAAAGCGTAGGTGACCTCCCGGTCGTGCACAACCGCTCTGCCCCCGGTGGGCCTGCGGACACAGTCAAACCCCTTGCGGCCACATCCGGCCAGGTCGACCTCCCGGTTCCGGTTCTGGAAGTACCCCAGGGAGAGCGCCGGGGGGTTCCAACCGTAGACACGGATGGTGGGTGGCGCCAGCCCGTTTGCCACCTGGGCCATGATTGCCTCGTCAACGGCCATATTCCAGGCTCCCGGGCGTTCGCCCGTGTCCAGCCACCGCCATTTCTCACTCATCTGATCCACCATCCAGCCCGAGTTCCTCCAGTGCCCGGGCGGCCTCGGCGTCCGTCAGCGGCCGCGGGTAATTGTAGATCACCCCGCCGGGGCTCTCGTTGTAAAAAGGCCGGTTGCAATCCGGGCAACCGGAGGTCTGGAAGGCCGCCCCGCCCGCCAGATTCCCCCGGAGCTCTTCCGGAGCCAAACCGAAACCTGTCAGGCGACCCCGCCCGTCGAAGGTGAACTTCCCGGGGTCCGCGCCCTGCAGCAAAAGCCAGCGGGCCGCCTGAATCCGCCGGTAGGTCCCCAGGGAAGGCCGGGGGTGGCCTTCCAGCGCGGTTCCTTTCACGGGCGTGAAGGCAAATAGCCCGATGGTGACCCCTTCCCGGATGAACCGGTTCATGACTTCCACCATCTCCGCTTCGGTCTCTCCCAGGCCGACGATGAGGTGGGTGCTGATCCGGCCGGGGAACTCCCGGGCGGCTTCCACCAACAGCGAATAGATCCGCTGCCAGTTGCCGCCCTTCACCAGGGAATAGAGGCGTGGGGTGGCGGCATCCAGCGCAATTCCCAGCCGTTCCGCGCCCAGATCGAAGATTTCGCGCACCTCGGACAGGTTGCGGGGATGGCAGGCAATGCAGACCGGAGGAAACCGCCGGCCGGATTCGCGGTAATTGTTGGAATCGTGTGGGTTACGGTCCGGCCCCTGGAGCTTTTCCATAAATGAGCCGACCTGCTCTTGCCAGTCCGGTGTGCCCACCACCTGGAGGCAGATCCGCTTCATGGCATTCCCCCGCAGGGCCGCGCACGCCGTCTCCTCCGCGAAACCCGGCCAGGTGACCCGCGAAAGGAGGTCCACGCGGGCGGTACTAGAACGCGACTGCGGGCAAAACCCACAGTCGCGGAGGCATTTACCATCGGTCATCAGATACGCGGTGGTCGGCAACGCATCCACCCTGCTCTTTTTGAGCCCGAGAACGTGCGCCGTTCCCGCCGAAACTCGCAACATCTTTCTATCCCCACTCGTATTTAAACTAGAGGACGCAGCATTCATCCTCCCGGCTTCCCGTCAATCCCTGCTGGACGGCGTAGGCCACCGCCCGGCGCGCCGGGATGACAATCTTGTTCACGCCGCAACGAACCGCCAGCGAATCCACCAGGGAACGGTATCGCCCCCCGGGCCTCATGCATCCCAGGCTGATGGGGATCTCGGGAAAATCCAGCCGCGCCCTGGCTAAAATCCCCGCCACCTCCTCCACCGGCGGGGGAGGCGCCAACGCCAGCCGGGTGCCGGGGGTGGGGGGTGAAGATGACAAGGCGAGGCCATCTGTTCCGAGTTCCTTGAGCAGGGAGAGGGCGCGCCATTCTCCCCGGATCTCCCCACCATGGAGGCCGATGCAGATATGCGGGATCACCCTGGCATGGCGCCGGAGGGCCTGGTAGGATTCCACGTAATCCTCGACCCGCCGGTTGAGGCCGTAGATCTCCGCAATGGTCTCGTCCGAACCCACAAAATCAAAAGAGATGCTGTCGGCATACCTGCCGATCACTCTGGCCTCCTCGTCGCCCACCAGCCCCACGTGGAAGTTGAGCCGGCCGCGCCGGGAAAGCTCCGCCACCTGCCCGATATTCGGCAGGACCGGCACCTTCCCTTGCCGGTCGCAGCCGCCGCTGATGAGGTAACTCCTGGCCGGCGCGGCGGGGATCCGTCCGGTGGTGCTCTGCCCGGCGTTTGCCATTTGCAGCGCCTGTTCCAGCGGCGTCATGTGCTCAAGGTAATGGCCGCCGCAGTGCGCGCAGTCGAGCGCGCACTTTGACGCCGTAAGGCTGACCGGCTCCGTGGCCTGGGGGTAGACCCACCGGATCTCCATGGGAAAATGCGCCAGGCGGGCCGCCCAGGCTTCTTCCACCAGAAGCCTGGTTTTTTTGCTCAATCCCGGGAAGAGGTCCTCCGCCGCTTGCAGATCACCCACAGCCATTCCCAACGCCTGCCTCCTCCCTCTTCTCCCGGACTTCTTTCCCTGCATCTTATAGCAAGAGCAGGACTTTGTCAATATGTTTTACCTGGCCATCGGGCGGGTTAAGGCTTTGCGGGCGGCCTGGGTCTCATCCAGCCGGCCCACCGGGAGATGGTGGGGCGCGCCGGCCACCTTTTCCGGATCTTCCCGGGCTTCCCGGGCAATGCGCGCCATGGCGCCGGCAAAAGCGTCCAGGGTCTGCCTGGATTCGGTCTCCGTCGGCTCAATCATGATCGCTTCCTCCACGATCAGGGGGAAGTAGATGGTTGGCGCGTGGAAACCGAAATCCAGAAGGCGCTTGGCCATATCCAGGGTCCGGACGCCGTTCTTCTTCTGCCGGTTGCCGGAGAGCACAAATTCGTGCTTGCAGACCCGGTCGTACGGCAGATCGAAATAAGGTTCCAGCTTGCGCATCAGATAATTGGCGTTGAGCACCGCGTTTTCGCTCACGGCCCGCAGGCCCTCCGGCCCCAGCGACCGGATGTACGCATAAGCCTTCACGCAGACGTTGAAATTGCCGTAGAAAGCCTTAACCCGCCCGATGGCCAGGGGCCGGTCATAATTGAGGTAATAACGATCGCCCTCGCGCTCCACGGTGGGCCCGGGTAAAAACGGCTCCAGAGCCGCGGCGACCCCTACCGGGCCGGATCCCGGGCCGCCGCCGCCGTGCGGGGTGGAGAAGGTCTTGTGCAAATTGAGATGGACCACATCAAAGCCCATATCCCCCGGACGGGCGATCCCCAGTATGGCGTTGGCGTTGGCCCCGTCGTAATAGAGCAGCCCGCCCGCCTCATGAACCACCCTGGCGATCCCCACGATATTTTCGTCGAACAACCCGAGGGTGTTGGGGTTGGTCAGCATCAGCGCCGCGGTATCCGGGCCAACCGCCTTTTTCAGTTCAGCCAGATCCACCCCCCCCGCGCTCGTCGGACTTCACCTGGATC
>JAMCQP010000114.1:18757-50660 GCA_023381695.1 Bacillota bacterium
GCAAATGCAGCGCTGGCCGGGTTTGTTCCGTGAGCGGAGTCCGGCACAATCACCTTGCGCCGTTTCTCCCCTTCGCCCCGGTGGCGGTGGTAAGCGCTGATAATCATCAGCCCGGTCCATTCCCCGTGGGCGCCCGCCGCCGGTTGCAACGTCACCCGTGACATGCCGGTGATCTCCGCCAGGTATCTCTCCAGGTTGTACATGAGCTCCAGGGCTCCCTGGACGGTCTCCTCCGGCTGGTAGGGGTGAATCCGCTGAAGCCCCGGCAACTGGGCCACATCCTCGTTGACCTTGGGGTTGTACTTCATCGTGCAGGACCCGAGCGGGTAGAACCCGGAGTCCACCCCGTGGTTGCGCCTGGAGAGCAGCGTGAAGTGGCGAATCACGTCCACCTCGCTCACCTCGGGCAGGGCGGGCGCCTCCTTGCGGATCATCTTCTCCGGCAACAGCGACGCCAGATTTTCCACCGGTACATCCGGCTCCGGCAACGAAACGGCTTCCCTCCCCGGCACGCTCTCCTCAAAGATCAGGGACACCGGTCGCCGGATCCCTTCCATTTCGCTCATTGCGCCAACCCCCCTAACACCTTCACCAGGTGGTCGATCTCCTGCCTGGTCCTGACCTCCGTCACGCAGAAGAGCAGGCTCTTCCCGTGTTCCGGGTAAAAGCGGCCGAGCGGCAGCCCGCCGATGATCTGGTAGTCCAGGAGCCGCTTGTTGAGTTCCTCCGGATCCACTTCAGTCTCCACCACGAACTCGTGGAAGAACGGGGCTTTAAAACCGGCGGAGAATCCGGGCAGAGCCGCAATCTGTTTCTGCGCGTAGTGGGCCTTCTGCAGGTTTAGTTCCGCCACCTGGCGAATCCCGGCCTTGCCCAGCATGGTGAGGTAGACGGTGGCCGCCAGGGCGTTGAGCGCCTCGTTGGAACAGATGTTGGAGGTCGCCTTCTCCCGGCGGATATGCTGCTCCCGGGTCTGCAGGGTCAGCACAAACCCCCGCAACCCGTTATGATCAATAGTGGCCCCCACGATCCGCCCCGGCATCCGCCGCACCAGGTTCTCCCTGCAGGCCAAAAAGCCCAGGAACGGTCCGCCAAAGCTGATCGGATTGCCCAGAGCCTGCCCCTCGCCCACCACGATGTCCGCTCCGTATTCCCCCGGCGGGGTGAGAAGCCCCAGAGAGATCGGGTGGGCGGCGACCACGTAGGTGGCCTTGGCGGCCCTGGCAATCTCGCCCGGAGCGCCCCCATCCTCCACGGCGCCAAAGAAGTTCGGATTCTGGATGATCACGCAGGCGGTATCCCCGCCGACAGCTTTCTTCAGCGCCTCCTGGTCGGTAACCCCGTCCCGGTGGGGCACCTCGCGCACCGAAAGGCCGAGGTTGCTCACGTAGGTCTTGAGCACCTCCCGGTACTCCGGATGCACCGCCCGGGAGATCACGATCTCCTTGCGGCCGGTGGCGTTTATCGACATCAACGCCGCTTCGGCCAGGGCGGTGGCCCCATCGTACATGGAGGCGTTGGCCACGTCCATCCCGGTCAGTTCGCAGATCAGGCTCTGGTACTCGTAGATGGCCTGGAGCGTGCCCTGGCTGATCTCCGCCTGGTAGGGAGTGTAGGCCGTGTAGAATTCAGACCGGCCCAGAACATGGCCCACCACCGCCGGGATGAAATGGTCATAAGCGCCCGCGCCCAAAAAGGAGCTGTACCGGTCGGTGCTGGCGTTCTTCGCCGCAAGGCCGGCCATGTGGCTGGACAATTCCAGTTCGCTCATGGCCCCCGGCAGTTTCAGATCGCCCTTGAAGCGGACCTCCCGGGGGATATCCGCAAAGAGATCGGCGACATCCCTGGCGCCGATCACCTTGAGCATTTCGGCGCGGTCCTCTTCGGTGCTGGGGATGTAATTCATTCACCCTCGCCCTCTTCCAGAAACTTTTTGTACTCGTCGGCGGTCATCAGATCATCGAGCTCCTTGAGGTTGGAGAGTTCAAACACCGCAATCCAGGCCTGGCCGTAGGGATCCGTGTTGATGAGCTCGGGGCTGTCCGCCAGGGCTTCGTTTATCCGGATCACCTTTCCGCTCACCGGAGCGTAAACATCGGAGACCGCCTTCACCGACTCGATTACGGCGAACCCCTCACCCCGGGAGAACTCCCCTCCCTCCTCCGGCACCTCCACAAAGACTACATCGCCCAACTCGTGCTGGGCATGATCGGTTACCCCCACCGCGGCTTCCTTTCCGTTTACCTTCACCCACTCATGTTCTTTCGTGTACTTGAGATCCTTTGGGAAATTCATGTGCCTGCCTCCTTGTCGTTTTTTTATTTTCCAATCACTTTTTGATATGCGACTCCACAAACGGCGTTCTGACCACCTGGGCCCCGGCGCCCTTTCCCCGGATCTCCACCGCGATCCTGGTTCCCACCGGAGCATATCCGGCCTCCACGTAGCCCAATCCGATATTCTCCCCCAGGGTGGGCGACATCGAACCGCTGGTGACATGGCCGATGGTACGCCCGTTAACCTGGATCGGGTAATGGCTTCTGGGGATCCCCCGCTCCGTCATCTTGAATCCGACCAGCTTTCGCTTGACGCCCTCCGCCTTTTGCTTGAGAAGCGCGTCCCGTCCGATAAAGTCGCCCTTGTCGAGCTTGACCGCCCAGCCGATCCCCGCCTCCAGCGGCGTGGTATCCTCGCCGATATCATTGCCATAGAGGGTGTATTTCATTTCCAGCCGCAGGGTGTCCCTGGCGCCCAGCCCGATTGGCAGCAGGCCGTAAGGCTGGCCGGCCTCCATGAATCTATGCCAGAGAGCCGCCGCTTGAGCCGGTGTAATGTAGATCTCAAACCCGTCCTCGCCGGTATATCCCGTCCGGGCGATGATCGCCGGGATGTTGTGGACCTTCTCCTCCGTAAAGTGATAGTATCCGAGCGCGGAAAGGCCGGTGGGGGTCAGCTTCTGCAGGATCTCCGCCGCGCGCGGGCCCTGGATGGCAATCAGCGCATAGTCATCGGAAAGGTTGGCCAGTTTCACCCCCCCGGCCATGGAGCTTTTGGCCAGGTGCTCCTCCAGCCACTGGAAATCCTTGGCGGTATTGGAGGCGTTCACCACCAGAAAAAACCCATCCTTCTCCCGGTAGACCAGGATGTCGTCGACGATCCCGCCGTCGGGCCCGCAGAACATGGAGTACTGAACCTGCCCCGCCTCCAGAGCGCCCGCGTCGTTGGTGGTCATCATCTGGACAAAATCCAGCGCCTGGGGCCCGGTTACCCGAAACTCCCCCATGTGGCAAAGATCAAAGAGCCCGGCCGCCTGGCGCACCGCCCGGTGCTCCTCGAGAATGCCCGTGTACTGCACCGGCATCTCCCAGCCGCCAAAATCAATGACCCTGGCACCCGCCGCCACGTGAACATCGTAGAGGGGGGTGCGTTTCAACGATTCAACCATAACTCTTCCTCCTTTTTCTTTGGAAAATAAAACAGAGGAAAGCTTATTTAGCTCTCCTCTGTCCGTTTGCCTGAGAGATGCCCCTGGTTAGACCGGGGTTGCTCCGTCGGCGGCGCTGCCTGACAACCTCAACCGGGCGGCAGTCGCCTCTCCAGAGTGCCGTCGCTTTAAGGTACTTTGGCCTGAGAGTTTCGGCACCAGTTGCAAATCTGGTGTGTTGCTCCTTCGGCGCCCCTGTCGGCCGCTCTCGCCCATCCCTGGGGCACGCGGCACTCAACCTCCCTGTAAAGTGGAGACTCTCCCTCAAAGTTCATCCGGCATATTCTTTTCGGTATTTATATATTATGCATCGCGCGGCAAGATCCTTCCGGCACTCCAAGATTTTTCCGAGGACAAAAAGGTTTTTGGTCATCCATGGAGAATAAATTTTTGTGGAAAGATTATTGCCTACTATCTTCGAGCCGTCTAATCTAAAGCATCGGCAATTTGCGCCAGTTACAATAGGCAGGAATGGAATTTGCCGGAGCCAGGGTCTGACGGCCGTTAGGGTGCAACGAGAAATTGTTGCGCCTCCCGGTGTGGAAAGAAGGTGGTCGCTTGGCATACGTTGGCCGCCATCCGCTTTCATGAGGGTGACGGCCTTTATTTTCTTCTTGTTTTCTGTTAGTTTCTTCGCGCGTCTATTCCATTTGATTTACCAACAAGGAGGCGTTGCTGATGCAACATCTTGGACGGATCAAACAAATTGTCGCCAGGGCTGGTCTTGTGGCTCTCACCACGGGGGTGCTGATCGGTTTGGCGGCCCTTGCCACTTTTACGGCTTTATCTCCCGCCGCCGGCGCCAGCGGGAAGAACGTGATCCTGGCCACGACCACCAGCACCCAGGACACCGGCCTGTTAGATGTGCTGGTTCCGCTCTTTGAGAAAAAGACCGGGTATCTCGTCAAAACCATCGCGGTGGGTACGGGAGAGGCGCTGGCCATGGGCGAGCGGGGCGAAGCCGATGTGCTGTTAGTCCACGCTCCGGCCAGCGAGGAGAAATTTATGGCCGCTGGCCACGGAATCAACCGCAAGCCCGTCATGCACAACGACTTTGTGCTGGTGGGGCCCGCCGCGGATCCGGCGAGAATCATGGGGTTACCGCTGGCCGAAGCTCTCGGCAAGATCGCTTCCGCCAAAGCCATCTTTGTCTCCCGCGGCGACGATTCCGGCACCCACAAGATGGAAAAGAAACTCTGGAAAGAAGCGAAAATCACCCCGTCCGGCAACTGGTATGTAGACGCCGGGCAGGGGATGGGCGAAACCCTGCGGATTTCGGATCAAAAGCAGGCCTATACCATCTCGGATCGGGGCACCTATCTGGCGCTGAAAAACGGGCTCTCCCTGAAAATACTGGTGGAGAAGGACCGGGCCCTGCTCAACTTCTACAGCGTCATCGAAGTGAACCCGGCCAAATCCACCAGGATTAACAACGCTGGCGCCAAAGCCTTCAGCGATTTTATCATCTCGCCGGAAACCCAGGAGATCATCCGCCACTTCGGCGATAAAAAGTACGGCCAGCCGCTATTCGTGCCGGATGCGGGCCAGCAGCGCTAGCGCCGGCCTGCCAGGCGCCTTGGCACGGAGGTGGGGAACCCCTTGGATTTGATTTTACAGGGCGCAAAACATGCCTTGGAACTGTTAATTCAAGGCGATCCGGAGATCTTTCAGGTGGTTCTTCTCTCCTTGCGGGTTTCCGGAACCGCGGTGCTGATCTCGCTTCTTTTGGGCATCCCCCTGGGGACGATCCTGGCCCTCTCGGAGTTTCCCGGCCGGCGCCTGGTGCTCAGCCTGGTCAACACCGGGATGGGGTTTCCCCCGGTGGTGGTGGGCCTCTTTGTCAGCATGCTGCTCTGGCGCAGCGGGCCATTGGGTGGGTTGGATCTTCTTTACACGCCCGCCGCCATGGTCATTGCCCAGGTGGCTCTGGCCGCGCCGATCATCATCGGGCTCACCGCAGCCGCCATCCAGCAGCTCAACCCCAAGCTCCGCCTCCAGATCCTCTCCCTGGGAGCCAATCGCCGGCAACTGATGTGGATTCTCCTGCGGGAAGCCAGGCTGCCATTGCTTGCCGCCGTGATGGCCGGCTTCGGCGGGGTCATTTCGGAGGTGGGGGCCGTGATGATGGTCGGCGGCAATGTCAAAGGGCAGACCCGGGTTCTCACCACCGCCACGGTTCTGGAGACCCGGATGGGGCACTTCGACGTGGCAATTGCCCTGAGCCTGGTCCTCCTGGGAATTACCTTTCTGGTCAACCTGGCCCTGACGATCTTCCAGCAACGGGGAGGAACACGATGAACACTATTCTGCAGGTCCGGGATCTCCTGGTGCGAGTGCATACCAGCATCCTGGTGGAAGTTCCGCACCTCTGGTTGGAACGAGGGGAAATCCTGGCCGTGATGGGTCCCAACGGTTCAGGAAAGAGCACTCTCCTGCAGGTGCTGGGCTTCTTGCGCAAACCCACCGCCGGAACCGTCTTCTTTTCCGGGAGGCCGGTGGCCTCCCGGCGGGATGGTCTTTTGGCGCGCCGCCAGATCGCCATGGTCTTTCAGGAACCTCTTCTGTGCCAGGCTTCGGTCTTTGCCAATGTGGCCATGGGGTTGCGCTTTCGCAAGCTCCCCGGATCAACGGTCACCACCGAGGTAAACCGGTGGCTTGAACGCCTTGGGATCCTGCACCTGGCGGACCGGCCGGCCCAGACCCTCTCCGGCGGGGAGGCGCAGCGAGCCAGTCTGGCCCGGGCGCTGGTGCTGAAACCGGCGGTCCTTCTTCTTGATGAGCCGTTCTCGGCCCTGGATCCCCAGATCAAGGAGGTTCTCATCGAGGATCTCTACGAGATCCTGCGCCACGAAGAACTTTCCACCATATTTGTCACGCACGACCATTCCGAGGCGCTGCGGCTGGGAGATCGCATCGCGGTCATGGGTAACGGCCGCATTCTGCAAGTAGATACCCCGCAAAAGGTCTTCGGCATGCCCTCCAGCGAACAGGTAGCCCTCTTTACCGGCGTGGAGACCATTCTACCCGGAACGATCGTTGAACAGCGGGAAGGGCTGGCCCTGGTGGATGTCCGGGGAAAGAGGCTGGAAGCAGTGACGCAAGCATCTCCCGGCGAAAGGGTCCTCCTGTGCCTGCGTCCGGAGGAGGTCTCCCTGATGGGTCCCAACCAGATTCGAACCGGGACCGCCCGTAATCTTTTACCCGGTGTGGTGGAGAGGATCATCCCTTCCGGATTCCATTTCCGGGTCGTTCTGGATTGTGGTTTCCAGATCGTCGCCTTTGTTACCCGGCAATCCCGTGATGAGATGAACTTGAAAGAGGGGGATCCCGTCACAGCCGCCTTTAAAGCCAGCGGCATCCACGTTATCCCCCGTTGATCTCTTGTACGCTTTCGGACACAGGCTGTGTCAACCCACAAAAGACTGCGGCTGGATCCCGATGGCGGCGCCTACGGGGCAGACCTCCACGCACCTGCCGCAATCCACGCAATCATCGTAGTCGATGATGTACTGCTCCCCCGTGGAATGAATCGCCTTGGGCGGGCAGGGTTCCACACAATTGCCGCACTCAATGCAATCGGACGTGATCGAAAACCGGCGGGCGCTCTGCTCCTCCACTTTCGTTCTCCATTTCCGCCGGGGCTCATGTACCGGACGTTGTCCCTCCATGGACCGTCCGCCACCTCGCCCATCCTGGGCTCATGTACCGGACGTTGTCCCGGCAAACCTAATATCCCCACCACATCCACGTCTCATACCGTCTGGAATCGCCTGCACAAGAAACCGGGGCAACTTATATAATGTAACTAGATCACCGGTTGGCCGGTTACCGAAGGAGGTCCTGCCATTGTTTTCCGCACTCCGATACCTTTTGAACCCTTTACTGAAAAAGCGGCAAAAGACCGTAATATTGATCTGGCGGCTCAGGGGGCGCCGCGGGTAATTTCGAAGTCGGATCTACCTCCTTGCCGCAAAGTTATCCACATTATCCACAACCAGCCTGTGGATAGACGAATGATTGTTCTGACCAGGTAAGTGTTTCAGCAACGATTGTTCGCGGGCAAGAGCGGCTGTTCCTTACCCGCTTTTGGTGGCCCCCTCGGGATGAAAGGCCGTGGAGACTCTGTTCCGGCCGCCCCTTTTGGCCGCGTAAAGGGCGTCATCGGCTTCACGGATCAGCATCTCGGCCGAGTTGGCGTTGTCCGGGAAGGTTGCCACGCCGATGCTGAGGGTAATCCCATGGCCGTATCCGTCTTTGTCCAACTCTCCCAGGGTCGCTTCGGCAAGGCTTCGCAGCCGTTCTGCAAGCCTTGCCGCATCATATGCGGATATCGCCGGCAAAATCGCCGCAAACTCCTCGCCTCCGTAACGGGCGACAATATCCTCTTCCCGGACGTTGTCGCGCAAGAGCTGCGCGACCCTCTGCAGTAACAGATCTCCCTGGGGGTGGCCGTAACGGTCGTTATAATCCTTGAAACGGTCAATGTCGACCATCAGGAAGGAAAGAGGAACCATCTGGCGCCTGGCCTTGGAAAATTCCTCACGCAAGCGCTGCCGCAAATGGCGAAGGTTATATAGCCCGGTCTGGCCGTCGGTGATGGCCTGCAGCTTTACCTGCTGGTAGAGGAACGCCTTTTCCATGGCGATGCTGAGCTGCGCCGCAATCAGAACCAGGAAGTCGAGCTCCGATTGGCCGAAGCTCCTCTCCCCGCACGCATCGATATTGATCACGCCCTGGATCGCGCCATTGACCCTCAGCGGCGCGCTCATCATGCCGGACGCGACATCTTCCTGATCTAAAAACCGCACAAATTCCCGCGAGTTCCTGACGTCCTGGATAATCACCGCCTCCCCGGTCTTGGCCACCCGACCCGCCACTCCTTCCCCGATCTTCAGTCGCAACCGGTCCACCAATTTCAGGGAGAGGTTGACCCCCACATCAATGCGAAGTTCCTGGGTCTCCTGGTCAAGGAGCATGATCGACCCCCGGTTTCCCCCGAGGAGTTCCACGGTCTTACTCAAGGCCCGTTGCAGGAGTTCCTTTATTTCCAGGGTAGTCCCCATCACTCTGAAAATTTCGGCGAGGAGTTGCAACTCCTGGTTGCGCTGGAGCAACTCCCGGCGTGACTGTTCAAGGGCCACGGCATGCTGCTTGATTTGCATGTTAGTGCGTTCCAGTTCGGCCGATGCGGCGGCCTGTTGCTGGAAAGAGAGCTTCAACTCTTTGACCAGAAGTTCGTTCTTGCGCCTGCCGGAGGACTCTTCCCGGGCTATCCTGGCGAAACTGTATGCAAAGACGCCGATCACCGCAAAGATCAGCGCATCGTGAATAAACCAGAACCCATGGAGAACCGAACCTTTGAGAATGGGCAGGAAATTCAGCCCATAGATGGCCGTCACCAGAACCAACGCCGCCATGGTGCCAGGCAACCGGTGCTGCACCGCGGTCCAGCCCAGGAACATCTGGAAGAGAATCAGGCCGTAACCGTCATTGGTGTCCGTCCAAAAAAAGACCGTCGCCGTCACCAGCAGATCGAGCACGGGCACCGCGCTACGATAGATTCCACCCCTGTGGTGGCCGAAGGTGGAAAGAGCAAAGATCCCGGCATACAAAAAGATACTCGCGGCCAAATGCCCGTAATAATCGGGTGCAAACCCCGCATTCGGGCCTTTGCCGCCGGATACAGCCAACTTCAGAAACAACAGGAGCACAAAAGCCAGGCGTATGGCATGGAAATAGTATTCTATTTTGCCGGGCCGCCGGTCTCCTTCCGCCTGCCCCTTCATCTCTCCACCTCCTCTTCCCGCCACAACAAAAACACGCACCGGCCAAAACTGCCGGCACGTGCAAAAGAACAATTTGTCACGTGTTTCGGTAGCTCAGCCGACTTGAACAAGTCCTGACGCTTTGCGCCCCACCCTCACGGATGGTTTACCTTTTCGGACACATGCGCGGTATGAAATTTCACAGGATATAATTCGCCAACCGGTTTCAACTTCCTGCCACTTTATCATTTTATTGGCAGCCCAATACAATTTTGGTACTAGCAAGTTTATTGCGATTTATTGCGCCTTTACCGGATCCCGCCAGCGGCAGAAGTCGATCACCCGGCATTGTTTCCGGCACAGGCGCGGGTTCCATCGAGAGCAGAGCCGGATCCCCTGCAGGTAGACCGGCAGGGAATCTGCAAACCACCTTCTGAGGGTCTCCTGGCAATCCCTCGTGGAAACCTCCCCCAGGTGGCTGGCGTCCCAACCGGCCAGCCCGAGCCGCCATAAGGCGAGTTTCACATGGCTGTCCACCGCATGGCAGGCCCCCGGGTCAAGATCCCCCCAGACACCGTGGCGGCGCATTTCCCGGCAAATCCAGTAAGCCTTGTCCTTGATCTGCCAGAAACCCTGAAGGGCGCGTATCGTAGCCTCCGGCGCCACCTTCCCGGGACGGCAGGCATTTTCCAGTTCCCCGCCGAAACTGTCGCGCAAGATCCGGGCGTTATGAAAGATCGCCTCCATCTTGCGGTTCTTGTCTGCCAGCGCCTTGTAATGAACCCGGAGCACCTCGCCGAGTTCGGCAAGATCCTCGGGAAGCCACCTGGCGATCCTGCCCAGTTCCAATAACCCCCGCCGGCGGAGTTCGAGAAAGGTTGCCTCGGCGATATGCTCCCGCACTCTGGCCGCGTGCAACACCGCCAGCACCAGAAGTTCAAAACGCCCCTGCGCCGTTCCAAGCTGGATTTCGGCAACCGGCTCGAGGTTTTGACCTTCCACCCCGGCGTCATAAATTTCTTCAGGGCAAAAAGGAACCGGTTCCTTGAACAGATACGAATCCGCAATCCCCTGGCCAAGGCAAAAAGGCCTTTTTTCAAGCGTGACCGGCCATATCTGGCCGAGCCGGGCCACGATGGCCCTGTTTCGCTCCCTGTTGGCCACCACAAAGCGGCGTTTGTCGGCCTCCCAGCCGGACAAGTCCGGCTTACAGGCTCGCTCAACCAACAAAAAAACCAGCACCTCCTTGCTCCCCTCTGGCAGGAGGGCCAAGGATTGGCTGGTGACTTTCATATTATCAGGAAAGAAGCCTCCTGTCAAGGAAACTTATGCCAGAAGACTCATGCCAGGAATTTTTGAACTTTCCCCCTGATAATCTCCTTTCCGGAGAAACCGATATGTTGCTCAACCACCTTGCCCGCTTTGAAGAAGAGCACGGTGGGAATGCTCATCACCCTGTACTTTCCCGCCAGCTCCGGGCTTTCATCCACATCGAGCTTGGCTACCTTGAGCTTGCCCTTGAATTCTTTCGCCATCTCCTCGATGACCGGCGCCAGCATCTTGCAAGGCCCGCACCACTCCGCCCAAAAATCCACAATCACCGGCAGGTTGGCCTCCAATACCTCTTTTTGAAAGTTAGCCTTGTTCACCACAACCATGTCCACAGAACCCATCGCGCCGCCTCCTCGTCTTGACGAAGATTAGTATAGCGCCGTGGTCACAATTTGTCAACGGATCCTGCCAGATATAAGAATTTTTCCAGCGTCCGGCGGACATCGGCAAAGCCCTCAAATGGGATACACGGGATCCGTTCCTGCCGGCAAAAGCTGAGAAGCTGCGCCTTGGCGAAGACGATGTCGGCTTCCTGGGCCGGGCAGAGATCCGTTGACAAATTTCCCACATAGATAATGATTGTCTCGGGCCCGCGAAGCCGCTCAAGACGGCTCTTCTTACAGGATCCGCATTTGCCGCAGCCCGCGTTAAAGTACGGGTGCGAAAGCCTGACCCCTTCCGGCCCGAAATCCGCCCTGTTGGAGATGAACGGCACCTCCACCCCGTATTTGGCGAGGAGGAACCGGATATAGAAGTCCAGCCCATCGCTGGTGATCTCCAGATGAAAACCGTGATCTCGGCAAAAAGCCACAAAACCTGGAAAATCCGGATCCAGGCGCATCTCGGCGTCGATGAACCCCAGAAGTTCCTCCCGGCTGGCCCGGAACCCCTTGTAAATTACCGGCAAGTAGTGCGCGGACTTCTTCCCCTCGGCCAGGATCTTCGCCTCCGCCTGGCGCCAATCGGGCCGCGCATACTTATCAAGATAGGAGACCTGGACATCCCGCATGCTCACCGTACCGTCAAAATCGGCCAGGATCACCACTCTCTTCCCGGCCAAAAGCGGCCCATCCAGCCGTTCCAGAGGTATCGCCAAAATCCAACACTCCTGTTACTCGACAGTTGTTACCTGGTTACCCAACACCCTGCTACTTCGGCTGCTTCAGCCCGAACAACGCCGCCGCATTCTCCGTGGTAATCCTCGCGACCTTATCCACCGGCAGTCCCTTGATCTCCGCGATCCTGGCCGCCACCAGGGCCACATTGGCCGGCTCATTGCGCTTGCCCCGGTATGGCACTGGCGTCAGATAGGGGCAATCCGTCTCCACGAGCAGCCGCTCCAGCGGCAACTCCGCAACCGTTTGAGCCAGCCGGCGGGCGTTGTGAAAGGTGACCGGACCGGCCACGGAGAGAAAGAATCCCATCTTGATGCACTCTCTGGCCATCTCCAGGCTACCCGAGAAGCAATGCAAAACCCCCGCCGGGTATTCCGTCCGGCGCCGGGACCTGAGAAGATCAAGAATTTCCCCATGGGCGTCCCGGTCATGGATAATCACCGGCAAACCAAGCTTGTCAGCGAGCTCCAGCTGATCCTGGAAAACCTCCCTTTGCCGGTCCCGCGGCTCGTCATAATAGAAATCAAGTCCGATCTCTCCAATCGCCACCACCCGTTGGTTTTTAGCGAGCCCGGCAAGCTGGTCCAGATAATCCCCGGGAGCTTTGGCGGCGTCGTGCGGGGAGATCCCCACCGCCGCATGGACCTCCTGCCTCCGCCCGGCCAGGACGGCCGCCCGCCCGGAAGAATCCAGATCGTATCCCACGTCCATGATCGCTGTGATGCCCGCCCCGACCGCCCGATCAATCACTTCGTCGCGATCCTGGTCAAACGCTTCGTCGCAGAGGTGAGCATGCGAATCCACCAGCACCTGTTTCACCCGATTTCCCTTATTCACGCTTGTAATCTTTATTTCACCTTACTCCCGGAGGCAATCCGGCTCTCGGGGGCCACGATGGCCAGTTGCGCCCGATCCGCGGTGGAAGCCGCCAGGATCATTCCCTGGGAGGTAATTCCTTTCAACTTTGCAGGTTTCAGGTTGGCCACCAGGACCACCTGTCTTCCGGCCAACTCTTCCGGCCGGTAGTACTGGGCAACGCCGGCCACCACCTGCCTGGTCTCCTCACCCAGATCAACCATAAGTTTGAGAAGTTTGTCCGCCCCTTCCACCTTCTCGGCGGAGAGGACCGTTCCCACCCGGAGATCGAGTCTGGCAAAGTCTTCGATCCCGATCAATCCTTCCGTAACCTGAGTCGATCCTGCGGCCCCAGCAGCTCCCTTGACGGCAGCCGGTCCTGCGCCGGAGGCGGCTTCTCCGGCGGCCGGCGCGGCATCCCCGATCTCAATGCGGGGGAAGAGCGGCGGCTCCCTGTGCACCACCCGCCCGGCCGGATAGAGCCCCCACCGGCATTCCGCCAGGGAATGTTTGTCGGGCGTTCCTTCCAGCCCGAGCTGTTGCCAGATTCGCGTGGAGGTGGCAGGCACAAATGCGAAGATCTCCAGCGCCACGATCCGGAGCACCTCGGCCAGGTTGTAGAGCACCGTGTGCAGTTGCGCCCTTGTCTCTTCATTCTTGGCCAGGTTCCAGGGCGCCGTCTCGTCGATGTACTTGTTCGCCCGACCGATCAGCCGCCAGATCGCCGCCAGCGCGGCGTTGATCTCCAGCCCGCGGATATCCGCATCCACCACGGCGACGGTCTGCTCGGCCAGCCTGATCAACTCCTGATCCAGGTCCGATGGAAAAGCCGGTTCCGGCACCCGGCCGCCGGTGAACTTCTCCAGCATCGCCGAGGTCCGGTAGAGCAGGTTGCCCAGGTCGTTGGCCAGGTCCGAATTGATCCGCTGGATGAGCGCCGCCCGGGAGAAGTTGCCGTCGGCGCCGAAAGAGATCTCCCGCAGCAGGAAGTAGCGGATGGCGTCCGCCCCGAACTCCTCGATGAGCGCCACCGGATCCACCACGTTCCCCTTGGACTTGGACATCTTCTCGCCCTCCAGCACCAGCCAGCCGTGGCCGAAGACCGTCTTTGGCAGCGGCAACCCGGCGGCCATGAGCATGATCGGCCAGATGATGGTGTGGAAGCGGACGATCTCCTTGCCCACCAGGTGGAGATCCGCCGGCCAGAATTTGGCAAATTTCGCCTCGTCCTGGAGCCAGCCGGCGCCGGTCAGATAATTGCTCAGGGCGTCAAACCACACGTAGATCACGTGCTTGGCGTTGATGGGCACCGGGATCCCCCAGTCAAAGGTGGTCCGGGAGATGCACAGGTCCTCCAGCCCCTGCTCGATGAATTTGATCATCTCGTTGCGGCGGGAGGCAGGCTGGATAAACTCCGGATGAGTTTTGATATGCTCCAGCAACCGGTCCTGGTATTTGGAGAGCCGGAAGAAATAGCTCTCCTCCCGGAGCAGTTCCACGGGCCTGCGACAATCCGGGTTCGGGCACTTCCCGTCCACCAGCTGGCGCTCCAGCCAGAAGGTCTCGCAGGGCATGCAGTACCAGCCCTCGTATTCGTCCTTGTAGATGTCGCCGTTTTCGTAAATCTTCCGGAAGATCTCCTGAACCACTTTGTGGTGGCGAGGTTCGGTGGTCCGCACAAAATCGTCGTAAGAGACATTGAGCCGCCGCCAGAGATCCTGAAAGGTGGCCACTATCCTGTCCACATACTCCTTTGGCTTAATCTCCTGTTCGGCCGCCCGGCGCTGGATCTTCTGCCCGTGCTCGTCGGAGCCCGTCAAAAACAGCACATCCTCGCCAGCCAGCCGGTGGTATCGGGCCAGGGCGTCGGCAATGGTGGTGGTGTAGGCGTGCCCGATGTGCAACCTGTCGCTGGGGTAGTAGATTGGCGTGGTGATATAAAAGGGCTTTCTCTCCAAGATAAATCTCCTCCTGACCATGAGATTAGATCAAAACGTAGATCAAAACAAAATTAAAAACCTCCCGCCCGACCACAGTCGGGGGCGAGAGGCATCCTTCGCGGTACCACCCCGATTTACCGCCACTTTTCGATGGCGGCCTTCCCTGGTACAATAACGGGTACCTCCCCGGCCAGGGGGCCCGGCACAGCCTACTCGGATCCCGGAAACAACCCGGCCAACCCTTTCAACCTGCGGCTCGGGGGCCATCTTCCATCCCTGCGCCAATACCGGCTTGCACCTGACCCGGCTCTCTTCTCCTGGCGAGTGGAATGTACTCTTCCCCGTCATCGCCTTTACAAACGGCTACCACTTATTTTTGAATGATTTTCTCCAAAGTATACCAGAGACCGGGGCAAAAGTCAAGAGCCTGGGAACCGCCAGGCAAGGCCCTTTAAGGAACACCTTGACTTTACTTGGAAATTTAGTATAATTCTTCTTGGAAACCTGCTGGAAAATCTTTTCCATACATTACATTTGAGGGAAGGAGAGGAGAATGATGATGAAATCGACGGGGATCGTCAGAAAGGTGGATGATCTGGGACGTATCGTCATCCCGATTGAACTGCGCCGTAATCTGGGCATAGACAAAAAAGACGCTCTGGAGATCTACGTTGACAGCGAGCGGATTGTCCTGAAAAAATACGAGCCCGCCTGTGTATTTTGCGGCAATGCTGAAGACATCCGGAGCTTCAAAGAGAAGAACATCTGCCGGGCTTGCCTCGAAGCCATGCGCAGCGTTTCGTAGAAGTTCCCATCCAAAAAGAGTTGGGAAGCGAAGAGACCTTCTTTTATAAAAGAAAGGTCTCCCTTGCTTTAAGAACCTTTTGAATCCTTGCTCTCCGCTCTTCAAACCCCGCCCTTGATCGCCGCCTGATATACCTGGTTTTTCGGCAGCCCCCTCAGCTTCGCCACCTCTTTGACGGCCTCCTTGCGGGCGATGCCCTTTGCCACCAGGTGCGCCACATGCTCTCCCACCGTCAACTGTTCCCATTCCTCCCGCCGGCCAGGAACCCGGCCTTGCCGGCTGTCCTGGTCTTCCCCCCCGGCGACCACCAGGCAGAACTCCCCGCGGGGTGAAGCCTGGCTGAAATGGGCCAACGCTTCCCCGGCCGTCCCCCGGAAGACCTCCTCGTATTGTTTGGTAAGTTCTCTGGCCACGGCCAGGCGGCGTTCGCCGAAGATCGACTGGAGAGCGGCAAGGGCGGCCAACACGCGGTGCGGCGCCTCGTAGAAGATCATGGTCCTTGTTTCGCCGGCAAGTCGCTGCAACGCCTCCTGGCGCCTTCTCTTCTCCCGTGGCAGGAACCCCTCAAAGGTGAAACGATCGGTGGGCAGCCCTGAAACCACCAGAGCCGTCAGCGCCGCACTGGGCCCGGGCAAGGGAACCACCTGGATTCCGGCCTCGATGGCCCCTTGCACCAGTTCCAGGCCGGGATCGGAGATGCCGGGCATCCCGGCGTCGGAGACCAGGGCGATCTTCCGCCTTTCCCCCAATAACGCCAGGAGCTCCGGCGTCTTCCGGGTTTTGTTGTGTTCGTGGTAGCTGGTGAGCGGGGTGGCGATGGAAAAATGGTTCAGTAGCTTCCGGGTATGACGGGTATCCTCGGCGGCCACCAGATCTACTTCCTTGAGAATGCGCAGCACCCGCAAGGTGACATCCTCCAGATTGCCGATCGGGGTGGCGCACAGGTACAGTACGCCATGCATATTCATCTCCACCGGTTTCACGTGCATCCCCCCGGTCCGGGCGGCGAAAAAGCCGCCACCAGCCTGGCCTTCTCCATCCTGCTCTGCTTCTGTAACGCTTTTTCCCGGCGCAGCGCCTCGCTTTTGGAGAAAAATTCCTCCCAGTAGACCAGCGCCACGGGGCGCCGGCCCCGGGTATACTTTGCCCCCTTGCCGGCGTTGTGTTCGGCCACCCTTTTGGAGAGATCCACGGCAAACCCGGTATAAAAGGTGCCGTCCCGGCAGCAAAGGATATAAGCGTAGTATTTCCTCATGGCTTTTGCCCCGGCGGTATAATAACAACCCTCTTCGCAAAGACTCCGGCTAGAACCGGTTATCGAAAGATCTCCCGAGGAGCGCTTCATGAACCTTCTCCAGTTGATCGGCCCGCTGGCCGGCAAGGATCTTTTGCTCGCAGACCCCAAAACCCGCCAATCCCGGAACTGGGCCAGGGTTCATATCACCCATGTGACCGGAAATCCCGCCGATGTGATTCCCGGCTGCCTCTTTGTGGCCACCGGGCCGGATCCCCGCCGCAAGATTCGCCGGGCGCTCTCCAGAGGCGCCTGTGCGGTGGTGGCGGGCCCCCGGCATGCCGGGGAAGGAGAAGACCTTGCACGCCATCTTGCGCGCCTCGCGCGCCTTACTGGAAGCTCAAAGCCGGAAATAATCCGGGTGCGCGATGCAGGGCGTTCCCTGGCCATCCTGGAAAGGAGCTTCTATCAACAGCCTTCCGACCGGATGCCGGTCATCGGGATCACCGGAACCAACGGTAAAACCATGACCGCCTTCATGATCAACGCGATTCTGGAAGAATGCGGCATGAAGACCGGTCTTCTAAGCACCGTTTCCAACAAGATCGGCCCACTGGCCACGCCCGCTTCCGGCGCCGCGGAACCCGTCGACCCCCAACCCGCCCTCCGGGCGATGCGCGAAGCCGGGGCAGAGGCGGCCATCGTGGAATTCTCCTCCCGGAGCCTGGCAAAAGGAACCAGCTCGGGCGTATCTCTGGACATCGCCATCCTTACGAATATCGCCCTGGAGCATCTCACCTTTCACCGCAACCTGAAAAGCTATCTGGCGGCAAAATCCCGCCTTCTCGCCGCCCTGAAACCAGGCGGGGCCGTTTTGTACAACGCCGACGACCCGCTGGCCACCCGCCTGTCCAGCCAGGGTCGCGCCCTCTCCTTTGGGATCGAGCAGGAAGCGCACTTCAGGGCATTAGATATCCAGAGTTCGTGTTACGGCTCCATCTTCCGCATTAAAACGGCGCCCGGGCTCGCCGCTCTGGATGGATCCTCCATCCCGGAGCAAGAATTGCCGGTGCGGTTAAAGATTCCCGGCCGCCATCAAGTCTATAACGCCCTGTCCGCTTGCGCCACCGGCCTTTTGCTTAGCCTTCCCGTCCCGGGAATCACGCGGGCCTTTGAAAGATTTCCCGGTGTCAAACGCCGTTTCGAGTTGATCTTTGACGGCAGCTTCCGGGTAATAGATGATTGCGCCAGAAACCCCGGCAGCATACATGCCGCCTTGCTTGAGGCAAGAAGGCTGGCCGGGCGGCTGATCGTCGTCCATGCCCTATCCGCCGAAGAGGGGATAAAAACAAACTGGAAGAATTCCCTGGCTTTCACCGCTCTAATCCCGATCTTGCAACCCTGCTGGGTGATCATCTGCGGGAGGGCGCCCAGCAGGGTGAAAACCGCCTTTCTTGCGGAACTTCACACCGGGGGGATTGACGCCTTCTCTTCCGATGATCTGGCGGCCGCCCTCAACCTGGCCATCGCCGGAGCCGGCGAAGGAGATCTGATCCTGCTCACCGGCGGTCATGGGATGGATCAGGGGGCCCGAATATTGGCCGAACGGCTGGCGGTCAGTCCCCAGTTGGCTTACGAGGAACCCTTTGAAGAATTTGATTCCGGGCCGCTCACCTTGCCTCTCGCGGGGGATTGGCCGTCCGCCCCGCCGTTTCGAGTTGATCTTTGACGGCAGCTTCCGGGTAATAGATGATTGCGCCAGAAACCCCGGCAGCATACATGCCGCCTTGCTTGAGGCAAGAAGGCTGGCCGGGCGGCTGATCGTCGTCCATGCCCTATCCGCCGAAGAGGGGATAAAAACAAACTGGAAGAATTCCCTGGCTTTCACCGCTCTAATCCCGATCTTGCAACCCTGCTGGGTGATCATCTGCGGGAGGGCGCCCAGCAGGGTGAAAACCGCCTTTCTTGCGGAACTTCACACCGGGGGGATTGACGCCTTCTCTTCCGATGATCTGGCGGCCGCCCTCAACCTGGCCATCGCCGGAGCCGGCGAAGGAGATCTGATCCTGCTCACCGGCGGTCATGGGATGGATCAGGGGGCCCGAATATTGGCCGAACGGCTGGCGGTCAGTCCCCAGTTGGCTTACGAGGAACCCTTTGAAGAATTTGATTCCGGGCCGCTCACCTTGCCTCTCGCGGGGGATTGGCCGTCCGCCCCGTTAGTTACGCCGCCCGCCTCCCGGGAAGGCCCGTGATGTTGGCCGTGCCGGGGATGGCGGGGGCGCCCTTGCCCATCATGCGTATCGTGCCCATTGCGGGCATCGTGGGCCTGGGTATTGTGGCCATCATGCACATTATGGGTGTCCTGCCCATCGCGTCCGCCGATACGTGCGGGTCGCCTGCCTTGCAGGGGCCTGGGCCGCCTGCTATGGCGCGGACTTGGCCCGCCCGCCTGGTTGTTGCCTCCACTGGCCGGTTCGGCCCCTTCCCGGGGGGATCCCCCCTGGCGGAGATCTTTTTTCGGATCTTTTCCGGGATCTCTGCCGGGATCTTTTCCAGGATCTTTTCCGTAGCCATTCCCGTAACCACCGTGTGGATGGTGGCCCCATCCATTTTTGCTGGAACCGGAAACGCGGCCATTATTGCGGCCTGATCCGTTACGCTGATGGTTATCACGGTTTTTATCGTTTCTTGGCAGTGGCTGGCTGATTTGCGCCGGAGTCCGGGGTTTCTGCTCCGGACCCACGCCCGAAACAAAATTCTCCTGTTCCTCTTTTGGCCGGGACTGCTCCTTCTTTTCCAGTTCCTCCAGCTTTTCAAGCTCTTTAAGTTCCTCAAGTTCTTCGGGATCTCCGGGTCCCCCAAATTCTTGCAGGCCGGGCGCCTGCTGGTACGGGGCTCCGTGGTCGACGGCGCCGCAACCGCCGCAACTTTCACCGGGTTGGCCCAAAAGCCCCTCTTCCGCCCTTTTCGCTTCCCTGCCGTAACTTTCGAACTTCAGACAGCACATCAGGCGGCCGCAGATCCCCGAGATCTTCGTGGGGTTAAGGGACAGGTTCTGTTCCTTGGCCATCCGGATGGAAACCGGTTCAAAGTCCCCTAAAAAGCTGCGGCAGCACAGGGCACGCCCGCAGGGGCCCAGGCCCCCCAGCATCTTGGCCTCGTCGCGCACCCCGATCTGGCGCAATTCAATCCGGGTCCGGAAGACCCCGGCCAGATCCTTCACCAGTTCCCGGAAGTCCACCCTTCCTTCCGCGGTGAAGTAAAAGATGATCTTGTTATTGTCAAAGGTGTACTCCACATCCACAAGCTTCATGGGCAGCCCATGCACGGCGATCTTTTGCTGGCAGATTCCGAAGGCCTTCTCTTCCTTCTTCTCGTTTTCCGCCAGCTGCACCTTATCGGCGTCGGTGGCCTTGCGGAGCACCTGCTTGAGGGGCGCCACCACTTCGTCGTCGGGGACCATCTTGGGCGCCACAACCACATCGCCGTACTCCACACCCCGGGCGGTTTCCACGATCGCCGCGTTGCCCATCGACAGATCGATCTCCCCGGGATCGAAATAATAGACCTTGCCCGCCTTTTTGAACCGAATCCCCACAACTTTATACATGCCACTTCTCCTCATGCGCATAAATCGAAAAAAGGGACCCGCCCCGGCGGCAATTCTTGAGCTGCAGCAACAGCACCTCCAGCGCCAGGCGCACGTTCACGTTCCGGGGCAAAAGCTCCCGAGTCCGCGCGATGGCCCCCAGGGCAAACAACAGGGACTCCCGGCTGTATCCGGCGGCTTCCCGCCCAAGCCAGTCCAACCGGCTCTGGTTGGCCAGCAAACGTTCCCCGCGCTCTTCCCTTCCAGATCCAGGCTTCCCGGATCCGAGCAACAGGAGATCCCGGTAAAAGGACAAAAGAATCTCCAGGAACAGCCCGATCTCCTCCCGCCGCTTTTCCAGGGAAGCCGCCCGAGCGATCATCTCGGCGGCGGAATGTCCGGACATCCCCCTGATCAGTTCCACCGCTTCCTCCTGCAACCCGGCAAACGCCCCCTCCGACAGGACGATCCCCCGGCCCAGCGAGCCCAGGGCGGCGGGAGCCACGTCATTGGCCAGCGCCGGATCCACACCCCGTTCCACCAGGGCGCGGGCCACCGATTCCGTTGGCAGCAGCCGCAATCTCACCGGCAAACACCGGGAAACCAGGGTGGGTAAAATAGCGTGCGGGCTGGGCGCCAGAAGGATAATCACCGAATGTTCCGGGGGATCCTCCAACACCTTGAGAAGGCTGTTGGCGGCTTCGGGGGTCATGGTTTCCGCGTGATCGATGATAAAAACCTTGTACTCCCCTTCATAGGGCTTGTACGATATCTCCCGCTGGAGAAGACGCATCTGCTCGATCTTCAGGGCGTTGCCCTCCGGGGAAACCATCCTTACGTCCGGATGCAACCCGCCCGCAATCTTGCGGCAGGACCCGCAAACGCCACAACCATCGGGAGGTGTGGCTCCGGGCGAAGCCAGGCAATTGAGCGCGGAAGCAAAGGCCCTGGCCAGCGTCTTTTTCCCGCTGCCGGGGCCTCCGACAAACAGGTAAGCATGGGCGATCCGTCCCTCGCGAATCGCGTTTTGCATGATCTGGATCTCCTGTTCCTGCCCGATGATCGCCGCAAAACCCATCTTGGCCCCCTAAGTGTAGAGATCCACCAGCATACCCCGGATCTCCCCGAGTTTGGCCAGGATCTCCAGGCCGCCGGCTTGAGCCTTCAGCACTTTTTCCGCCAGATCTTCCAGGGCGGTATCCACCTTTTTAACCAGAAGAAAGATCTTCCGCCGGCCCCGGCGGTTGAATCCCGTCTCTTCATGGACATTATAGGCTTCCTTGACCACAATGTCAAGGAAACGCCTTACCAGATCCCGGTACCGGTACGACTCGGCCAGATCCCTCTTGTCCTTCAAACGGCCGGCCTGGAGATCCAGAAGCGACAGGAGTTCGTCAAGCTGCTCCCTCACCCCCTGCCCCCGTGCAGCCTGCAACGCGTCATGAAACCGCGGGTGGGACGCGGCCGTCACCGCCCGGACTCCCTTTTCCGTCCTCAAAACAGAACCGGTATCTTTTCGCGGGGTGCTGTTGCGGATCTTCATCCGCCGTTCACCACCTAAACCTTTTCGAACCGATCGACGTCCAGTACAAAGATGGTTGCTCCCCCAACCGGCACCTCAATCGGCCTTGGAATAAAGGAATTCAGCGAGGTGCCCACAGCCGCCATCGGAGTCACCAGCTGTTTACGGGACTGACATGAATCCCTCACCAGTTGAACGACCTGATCGACCTTCTCCTCTTCAATCCCCACCAGCACCGTGGTGTTTCCCTCCTTGAGAAATCCTCCCGTGCTGGCCAGCTTGGTGGCGCTGAAACCTCCGTCCAAAAGCCGTTCGATCAACCGGTGGACATCCTGGTCCTGCACTACGGCAATCACTAACTTCACCGCCTATTCCTCCTCCCGGATCTTAGTTTGGAAAGATCGTCACCCGTCGATAGGGTTCTTCTCCCGTGCTTTTTGAGCGGAGTTGATACTTCTCCGCCAACTGGTGCTGCACACGCCTGACATACGAATTTTGCGGAGCAAGCTCTCTGGGAACGTCGCTGTTTTTTACCTGGCGGATCGCCTCCTCAGCCTCCCGGATCGGATCAACCATCTCCTCCATGTCCAGGATCTCCCGCAAAAAACCTTCCATCTGCGCCATGGTATTGCTCCGGATCACGTAGATCGGCACATTTCGACGCTCCGCCTCCTTGAGTTTTTTGGGCATCTTCCGATACTGCCCCTTGAGGGTGAGAATGATATCCGCCGTCTCCAGATCCTGTGCGAGGTGGACCGGGGCCTTCAGCTCGGTGATGACCCGCTCCAGCCGGTTCCGGCTTATCGCATACGGGTAGACGGTCTTGATCTCCCGGATCTGGTGGGAGTTGAGCGGCTCGCGTTCCATTCGTTCGCCCCGGACCCGGCCCTGCCGCCTTGCCCCGGGCGGATTGCCAAACGCATGGTCCGGGTAAACGTACATCGGCCCCGGTTCCCCCAGGTGTTCCGCCGGCTGGATCACCTGCACATCCCCATCCGCGGTCCGCTGCCGGATCTCCGGGGAGGGTTCAAAGCCCCTCAAGAGAGCGTCAATGGTGCTGGCCACATCCGGGTGAATGGCAAAACGGTCCTTCTCCTGAATCTCCACCACGATATCGAAAGTGGGCGGCGCCTTGCGCTCCAGAACGGTCTTCTGCGTCCCGCGCTTGCGCGCTTCCTCATCCCCCAGGGTCACCGCGTGAATCCCGCCGATGAGATCGGAGAGGGTGGGGTTTAAAACCAGGTTTTCCAGCGTATTCCCATGGGCGGTACCAATCAGCTGCACCCCTCGTTCCGCGATGGTTCTGGCGGCTTCCGCCTCCTGCTGGGTCCCGATCTCATCGATGACGATCACCTCGGGCATATGATTTTCCACCGCCTCGATCATCACGTCCGCCTGCCGCTCGGCTCTGGACACCTGCATCCGCCGTGCATGTCCAATTGCGGGATGAGGAATATCGCCGTCTCCGGCGATCTCGTTCGAGGTGTCCACCACGATCACCCGCTTCCCGCCGTCCTCGCTGAGCACCCGGGCGACCTCGCGCAGCATGGTGGTCTTTCCCACTCCGGGACGCCCCAGGAACAGGACGCTCTTGCCGGTCTCGATCACGTCGCGGACGATGTCGATGGTCCCGTAGACCGCCCGGCCAATCCGGCAGGTCAGCCCGATAATCTCCCCCTGCCGGTTGCGGATCGCCGAGATCCGGTGCAGAGTTCGCTCAATCCCGGCGCGGTTGTCCGATCCAAAAGCACCCACTCTTTTGATGACGTATTCGATATCCTGATGGGTAACCTGGGCATCGCCGAGGAACACAAAACGATCCGGAAAACGGGCCTCCGGCTGGCGGCCCAGATCCAGCACGATCTCGATCAGGTTGTCCAGCCCCTCCAGTTTCTCCACCGCATTGCGAATCGCCGGCGGCAGGACTTCCAGCAACTGATTCAGGTTATCGGTGACACGCCGCTGGGTCATCCTTATTCCCCTCCATGTCAAATGTACCGCTCTCGCCCCTCCATGGGCTCCGCGGTGCCTTGACATCCCTGTCAAATGTACCGCTCCCGCCCCTCCATGGGCTTCGCGGTGCCTTGACATCCCTGTCAAATGAACTGGTCAACCACCTTGATCTTCTCCAGCCGGTAGTCTTCGGGACCCTGGATGTAGATCCCCACCTCTTTCACCAGCTCCAGGTAGTCAATGATCTCCCGGGTAATCTCCTCCCCCGGGCAAACCACCGGAATCCCCGGCGGGTAGGGGGCAAGAATCTCGGCGCTGACCTGGCCGGCCGCCTCCTTGAACGGTATCGCCCGAAGGGAGGCAAAGATCGCGTCCCTGGGCACCATAAACTGCTTGGGCAAATCCGGCGGCCGCAATTTATAGGTTACCTCCGCCAGGCGTTTTACATGATCGCCGATCCCGACCTGGTGGGTGGCCAGATCCTCCAGGGCCGCCACCACCCTGTCGGTATCTTCCTGGGTGTCCCCGATGGAGATGATCAGAAGCACGTTGTAGAGATCCGATAACTCCACCTGAATCCCGTAGCGATTGCGAAGGATCGTCTCGGCCATCATTCCGGTAAATCCGATACCCTTGACGGAGATCGTGAGCTTGGTGGGATCCACATTGTAGACCCCGTGCTGGCCGATGATCTCTTTTCCGAAACAGTAAAGCCCCTTGATCCGGTTGATCCTCTCGCGGGCCTGCTCGGCCAGCTCGATGGCGCGCGTCAGAAGCTGCTCGCCCTGGGTGGCCATCTGCATCCTGGCCACATCCAGGGAGGCCAGCAAAAGATACGAGGGGCTGGTGCTTTGAATCAGGCGCAGCATGGTCTTCACCCGGGCCACCCGCACCTGCTCGCTCTTTACATGCAGCATGGAACTCTGGGTCATGGAGCCCAGGATCTTGTGGGTGCTCTGCGCGACCAGATCCGCGCCGGCCTCCAGCGCCGAAAGCGGCAGATCCGGATGGAACCGCAAGTGGGGCCCGTGCGCCTCATCCACCAGCACCACCTGGCCGTGGGCATGACCGGTTTCCACTGTCCTCTCTATATCCCCGCACAGGCCGTAATAATTAGGGTTGATCACCAAAATCGCTCTGGCGTCGGGGTGTTCCTCAAGGGCCGCCGTGTAATCCGGAGCCTCGACCCCCATGGCGATGCCCAGTTCGGGATTCACCTCCGGCTTGAGGTAGACCGGGCGCGCGCCACTCAAGATCATCCCCCCGATAATGGATTTATGTACATTTCTCGGGATGATCAGCTTGTCGCCGGGGCGGATGGCCGCCATGATCATGGTCTCGATCCCGCTGGTCGTTCCATTGACCAGAAAAAAGGTGTAATCGGCGCCAAACGCCTCCGCCGCCAGTTTTTGCGCTTCGTGCAATACCTCTTCCGGGTTGTGGCCGTACTCAAATGCCTCCAACTCCGAAAGATCGATCCGGAAGGCGTTTTGGCCCACAAAACTCCTGAGGTTGTCGTGAACCCCCTTTCCCTCCTTGTGACCGGGGGTGTGAAAAGGGATGATCCCTTTCTGCGCATATTGCAGGATCGCATTGAAAAAAGGGGTTTCGTACTGATTTCCGCCAAACAACCCGGTTGGGACCTCCCTTGTAAGGTATTCGACAAATCAGGATTGATCCCTCTCCTCGGACAAATCAGGCCAAAGGCTCTTCAGTTTCGCCAGATAACGGTCGTAGTCGGGATCCTCAACCGGAAGATCCACCAGAAGCTTTTCGCAGCCCGAACAGATCCGGCGCCCCAGGAGGGTGATCCCCTCCGGCTCAATCCTCCCGCAAATAAGACAGGAGCGGTTCGTGCTCTCCATGCCATGCCCCCCGTTTCTGAAACTTTCTCTTTCACGGCAAATTATGCCGAGGGGCAACCGGCCGTGCCTGTCATGCCAGGCCGGCCAACCGGAAGACCTGGCCGTTTAAGCCCAGTTCCCCGGCGAGATGTTCATCCTTGGTCAGGCAGATGATCTGCAACCGGCCGGCCAGCTTCCTGCAGACCTCCAAAACTCCCTCCAGCCGGACCGTGTCAAAATTGACGAAGGGGTCATCCAGGATCACCGGAAATTCCGGCACATTGGTCAAATACTCGCTCAACGCCACCCGCAAGGCCAGGTACAGCTGATCGATGGTTCCGGTGCTCAAAGCCTGCGGCGGGACGAACCCTCCCGCTTCCGGGGAGAAGACCTTCACCTGCAGGGCGTTTTCCACCACCTCGATGGACACCTGCCGGTAACGTCCATTCGTGATCTTCTCCAGAATCGCCCCGGCTCTTTCCTGCATCGCGGGCGCGGCGGCGCTTTGCGCCTCCCCGGCGGCTTCCTGAAGGAGCTGCCGGGCCAGACGGGCCGCTCTCTCGGCCCGGCGCAGCTCTAAAAGCTCTTCCCGCAGCCTGGCCGCCTCTCCCCGCAGTTCGGCGGGATCCCCTTTCAGGACGTGTTGCCGGTAATTTTGCAGGTCGTTGTTTACTTCCACAAGCCGGGCCCTGGCCTGCTGGCTTTCCTCTTCCAGCCTGCCGAACTCGTCCTGATACTGCACAAATTCGTCCGGCCGGATCAGGGAGCCGGCCTGGGCAAGGGCTGCATCCCGGGCTGCCAGTTCCACGCCGAGGAGCGCCTTTTCGGCCTCCAGAGCCTCCTCGCTCGTCCCGCCGGCCAGGACGGCCTGCGTTTCCTCCAGAGACTTCCGCTTTGCCGCCAGGTTCTTGTATTCCGCCAGTTCCCGGCGAAAACCCGCCAGATCCGGGCATTGCGCCCGGGTGAAGACGGCGTTCAGCGCCCTGGCCGCTTCCCCGGATTGGCGGCGCAACTGCGCCAGCTCCGCCTCCAGGGTTTCGGCAAAATGGTCGCGGCTCCTGATGTCATCCTCGATAGACTTGCGGGTCTTCTTAAGCGTGTTGAGGCTGTCCACTTCCTTGGCGAAATCCACGACGGAGCGGCCGTTAAGTATGCTTTGCAACTCGGCCTCGCAGGTCCGGGTATCATCCAGAAGCACCGCTCGTTCCGCCAGCGCCTTCTCCCTCAGGCGTCTTCTCTTGCGCCGGCCCAGAAGCAACGCGCCGGAGGCAACCGTCAAAACCAAACCGATCGCCACCAGCGCCCACAGGGCCGTGGCCACCCCGCCCGGCAGGGCGTGAACCAATCTCGACCCCCACCTGGCCAGGGGGGTATTCCCGCCCCCGAAGAGCTTCACCACCGGCAGGGCGCTCCCCGCCACCACCGCCCGGATGGCCACCCCGCCGATGGAGGCCCCGGCGAGCCCCAGGATCAGCAATAACAGCCCCGCAAAGACCCCGCCCCGTCCCAGGCGTAATTCCTCCGCCTGCTGGCGCAACTCTTCCACCCGCTTTTTCTGGTTGCGAGTTCGTTCCGCAAGGAGCTTGATGCGGACAAGATTGCTCTGGGTTGGATCTGATGAGATCTTTTCATTGGCGGCGCCGAGGTCGACCGTTCCCGCTTCCACCAGGTGCTGCAGCAGGGATTCCTGCTCCTGGGCTGCGGCCGGGCTCAGACGGGCCAGGCGCTCCCGGGCGGCGACGGCTTCGGCGGACAACCGGGCGATCTCCTCGCGTGTGGCCGACAGGGCCGATTCCTTCTTGCGGATTTGCTCGGAGAGAAGGTCGATCTGCGCCAGAGAAGTCTCCACCTCCGCGAGGGCCTCGTCGGTAAAAGCCTCCCGCGTGGTTCCAAAAACGGCCAGGGCTGCTTCCACTCTTTCGATCTCGCGCTTTGTCTCCCGGATCCGCTCCAGCTGTTCCATCACCAGGCGAAGCCGGTCCGCGTATTCATTTCGCTCCTTCTGGGACTGCTCCCGCTTTTTGAATCCCTCCAGAAGGCTTCGCAACGTATTCCGCCGTGCTTCCTTTTCGACCACCGCGGTTTCATTGGCCCTTTTCTGCTCACACAGCCGCTCGTACTGCCCAAAAGCCTTTTCCATCTCCCCCAGGGTCGTGGTGGCCTCCGCAAGCTTCTTTTCGCAAGCGGGAATCAGCCCGACATTCACCAGGCCGTTGATGGTCAGGGCGCTCAGCTTCGCATCCAGGGCCTTCAAAGCCTCTTTGGCCGAAACGTCGTCATTGCCCTGGGCGATTCTCTTGCTCAACGCCTCGCTGATCTTGTCGGCGTTCGGGTTCCTGGCAAGGTCGTCCCGCCAGTTGGCCACCTCCTGCTGGCGAATCAGCAAAGTGCTCTCCAAAAGCACCGGATTATTGATGCCCAGTTCCCTGGCCAGGATCTCGGGCAAAAGATCGGCCTCGCAGGGGCGAAGCCCCCCCGGCGTGTCCACCCTGAAGAGTTCGACCCGATCCTGATCAAAATCCCGCTCCACCTCGTAGACCTGGCCCCGGCCATCGCTGAAGGTCACGGCCGCCCGGTACGGAACCCCGCCCTGCCAGGGGCGGTAGGAGTCCCGGAGGTCCCGCAACCGCCGCGATCCCTTGAACCCGTAGAGCACGCCCAAAATCGCGTTGATCAGGGTGGTCTTGCCGGCTTCGTTCGGGCCGTAGATCACCTGCAGGTTGGGATCAAGGTCGATGGCCTGGTTTGTAAACCTGCCAAAGCCGGAGAAACGGACCCGCAAGATGCGCATTTACAGACTCCCTCCCCGCAAAGCCCGCAATCCGAGCCTGAGGGCCTCTTCCACCACCCGGCGTTCGGGCGACTCTTCCAGCATCTTCCGGCACTTTTGCAAAAAGATTCCTTTAACCGTGGTCTGATCCAGGTTGTCGGACAAATCCGGGAGCACGGTCGTCCGGTCCTCGACCTCCAGGTGAAAGAAGAGGGGCGCAAATTGCCCGGAAATCTCCCCGGCCGAGAAACCCCGCGCGAGATCGGGGTCGGCGGTAATCCCTTCGATGAGCACCTTCAAGCACAGCTCCGGATCGGCCATCCGGCGGATCTTCTCGTAAAGATCCACCAGGCTCAGCTGGCCGATCTCCTGCTCGACCACCTCATACCGGCGATCGGCGATCTCCACCGGCTCGATGCTTGTTCCTTCCAGCGGATCCAGGGTGACAATCAGCGCCCGGCGCGGGGCCAGATTGCCGAAGCCGAGCCGGACCGGGCTGCCCGGGTAAGCGCTCTTCACCGTCTGGGATGAACAGTCCCGGTAGTCATGGTAGTGGCCCAGGGCCACGTAGTCAAAGCCGGATTCCGCAATATCCTCGGGATAGATCGGCGAGTAGTCCTCGTCCCCGACGGGAACTCCCTTGAAGGTTCCATGCAGCATGGCCACCTGAAAGTTGTTGCCCAGGGCCCGGTTGACCTGAAAGCCCTGCAACAGGCGGCGGGTCTTGTCCGCGGCGTAATAGGGCGCGCCGTGGATGGTCAGACCCTCTATCCCATCATACGTGCCGAGCTCCGGCTCAAGGAAGATGTAGACGTTGCGCGGGAAGTCCCCCCACTGGAAGACGGAGTTCGCCCCAAGCGGATCGTGGTTCCCCGGGATGATCACCACCTTGATCCCGTGCTCCTCCAGCCTGCGCATGGTCGACACCACCGCCGCCAGGCTGCCCAGGGACGGCGTGGGGCTGTGAAACAGGTCCCCGGTGACCAGCGCCGCGGCAACCTGCCGTTCGACGGCCAGATCCGCCAACCGGTCCCAGACGCCCAGGATCTCCCGGCGCCGTTTTTGCCTCATCTGCGTCGGGTATCTTTCAAACAGCCACTCGATATGCAGATCCGAGGTATGCAGCAACGTAATCCTGCCTTGGAGCATCAGCCTCTCCCCTTTTCCCGCCAGGCCGGCCCCGGCACGCGTTTTTCCCCCGCGCGCCTGGTCAGCCGCAGCTGATCAAAATACTCCAGAAGTGCAATGGCGTACTTCCGGCTGGTCCCGAGCCGGTCTCGGAAGTCGCCTGTTTCCAGGCTCCCGGTGGCCCCGAAGAAACCGGCGACCACCTCTTCGGCCAGATCCGCCGTCTCCCTGTGAAACAAGACCCCTTCGGCGGCTTTAACCAGCCGTTCCCGGCGCACCAGAAGCTGGATGATCGCTTCCAACCTCTTCTGGGGGATGTTCAAGGCCTGGCTGAGTTCCGGGATCCCCGGCGGGGTCGCGCCGCCCAGGCGGATCGCCTCCTCCACGGCGGCATATTCCTTCTCCTCGCCCCGGGAGGCTCCGGCCACAAAGCCGGCCAACCGGACCAGATCTTCCTCCTGGCTCAACACGCCTTCCCCGGCCATCCGCTGCAGGAACGGGTTGAAAGAACGGGGATCCCAGCTCCCCGCCAGCCGGCTGCGCAACTCCTCCTTGGGCATCCCCGGACGCAACGGCTGGCTCTTGTGAAACTCCCCCAGAGCCGTTTCCGCCTTCTCTTTGAGGTCCCCGTAACTTGCGGCGGAGAGAAACCCTTCCCGGTCGCCAAGCGCGATCACTTCACCGGAAATCACCATCTTATTTACAGTATCGAAGATCACCTGCTTGTCCAAAAGAGTGCGCGCAAAAAGTTTTGCCACCGTTTGCGGCTGTGTTCCCCCGCGTTTCAGCGCCAGCCCGATTAACTCCACCGGATCCCCCCGGCCCTCAACGGACAATTCCGCGAGGGTTTCGGGCCTGAATCGTTTTCGTCCGGGCGGGTGCAAGTCCAGCAGCCGGCCGCCACCAATGGTATGCGCCGGCGAATAGGATCGGATGACAAAAAGATCGCCGCGGATCCCGATCAACGGCTTTTCCGTCCCCAATTGAGCAAAGGAGGTCTCCCCCGGTTTCAGCGTCTCACGGTCCAGGAGCCGGATTCTGGCCATGATCTCGCTGGCGCCCACGTGCAGCCTGACCCTGGTGCCATGGGCCAGGGCCGGCGCGGAAGCCAGAAGGTGGAGGGTGACATCCGCCAGGGTGGTCGGCTCGAGGAGCCCGGGCGTGGCCACCACCTCCCCCCTGGCGATCTCCTGTTTTTCAACCCCCACCAGATTCAGCGCCACTCTTTGCCCGTTTTGCGCCGATTTTACCGGGGCGCCGTGCACCTGAACCTGCCGGACCCGCACCTGCTTACGCCCGGGGAGGACCTCCAGGTTGTCGCCTTCCCGGATCTCCCCGCCGAGCAACGTGCCGGTCACCACCGTGCCGTGGCCGGTGATGGCAAAGACCCGATCCACCGGCAAGCGGACGATCTCCGATCCCTCTTCGGCGGCCGCGCTGGCCACCACCTCTTCGATGCGGTCCAACAGCTCCGGGATTCCGCTCCCGGTCCCCGCCGAAACAGGCACGATGGGGCTATGGGCCAGGCTGGTCCCTTCCAGCTTCCTCCGGATCTCCTCCTTGACCAGTTCCAGCCAATCCTCATCCACCAGATCCGCTTTGGTGAGGGCCACCACCCCCTGTTTCACGTGTAACAGGTTGAGGATGTCCAGGTGCTCGACGGTCTGGGGCATCACTCCCTCGTCCGCGGCCACCACGAACAGCACCGCGTCGATTCCCGCCACGCCGGCCAGCATATTCTTGATGAACTTTTCGTGGCCTGGAACATCGATCACCCCGGCCCGTCGCCCGCTGGGCAGGGTGAAGGGGGCAAAGCCCAGGTCGATGGTGATCCCGCGCTCCTGCTCCTCTTTCAGACGGTCGGTGTTCACCCCGGTCAGCCTGCGGATCAGGGTGGTCTTGCCGTGATCCACATGCCCGGCGGTGCCGATTACCACGTGTTTCATTCCGCAAACCGCCCCTTCCCGCCCAGAGCCTCTTCCACCGCCGCGACGAGCTCTTTTTCCTCTCCGGGTGCGATGGTCCGGAGGTTCAAGAGGAGCCTCCCCCTGTGAATCCGGGCAATCACCGGCGGCTCATGGGAGCGAAGCCCGGCCTCCAGGATCTCGCAGGAGATCTCCCGCGGCACGACGGCCACCGCTTTGCCGGGGATGCCTGCCGTGGGCAGGGAGCCGCCTCCCGCTTCCGAAGGGTCATCCACCACCAGGACCTCCGCCCGATCGGCGATCCTTTCGGATAGATCCCCGGCCAGCCTCTCGGCCGCCTTCGCCACCTGCGCAAGCGGCCGGGTCAGCATCTCCAGGGCTGGAATCTCCCGCCGGGCCAGTTCCGGGTGGACGTAGAGCTGCAAAGTAGCCTCCAGCGCCGCCAGGGTCATCTTATCCAGGCGTAAGGCCCGGGCCAGTGGGTTTTTGGCGATCCGGTCCACCAGTTCCTTCTTTCCCACGATAATTCCCGCCTGGGGTCCTCCCAGAAGCTTATCCCCGCTGAAGGTCACCAGGTCCACGCCGGCCGCCACGCTGGCCTGAACCATCGGTTCCGGAGGAAGCCCATACTGGGCGAGG
>JAMCQP010000032.1 GCA_023381695.1 Bacillota bacterium
AACTGGGACAACATCTCCGGGTGCGTCTTGCATTTGACAGGAGGCCAAGGCACCGCGAAGCCCACGGAGGGGCGAGAGCGGTGTGCCTTCCTTCCGCTCCCAGCTCATCCTTCACCCCTGGTTGCCCAGGGGTTTCGTCGCTCGGGCGGAGCCTCCCGTTTCCGAGAGGCTCTGCATCACTCGATCTTTACAATTTTGGCGCCGAAGATCTCCAACGCCTTTTTTACCACCGGATCATCTTCGGGCGCCGGGCTTTGCTCTTGCCGGGCCGGAGGCGGCGCAGCCTGCCGTAGTTCGCCGCCCTGGCCGGCCTCCTGGCCAGCCGCCGGGTCCGGCGTCACATCATCGGAGGCTGGGGACCTGGCTCCTGGGGACCTCTTCCGGCTCGCCCGAGCAGGGGCGGCCTCCCGCTCCCCTTTTCGCTCCCTTTCCCGGCCCCCCTCCCGCTCCTGTTTACAGACCAGCTGGATCGGTTTGCCAAAAACCTTGGCGATCGCCTTTTCAACGATCCCCTTGTTTGCGGAGACGGCCAGTTGATCCATGTGAAACTTGCAATCCGGCCCAAATCCCACCACCAGGGAATCTCCTTCCACCCCCACCGGCCTTCCGCCGGCCAGCAGGGCCTGCTGGATGGAATGCTTCTCCTGCCGGAGGGTTTCCGACAATTTGCCCCATAAGGCCGCCATGTCGGCAAAATCATCCGGCCGGCCCGACCCGATTTCATCGGCCCTTACCGCCTCCTGACCGGCGGTGGCCCTGGCCACCGTGGCCGGGGTGGAGAGCGTGTCAACTTCAGCTTCGTCCGTTTTGCTCACCTTGGCCTTTAGCTGTTGCGCCGTCTGAGGCATGCTTTGCGCTAAGGTAGGCTGGTTCTGCGCTGAACCGGTCCAGGTGGCGAATTTAACCACCACCATCTCCATGGGCAGCCTCTCCTGGGCCGCCCAGCGGATCTTCTGCTCCGCCTCGGACAAGGCGGTTATGCCCTGCAAGATGGCCTGAAAATCAAAACGGCGTGCCTGCTCCTTCAAACCGGCCAACTGCGCCGCATCGACATCCACCAGGAGCGCCGGTTCGGTGCCCTGGGGGTCCTCCAGGCAAGCCTTCACCAGCATGAGATTGCGGAAATGCCCCACCATGTCCCTGGCAAATTGGCGCAAGTCTTTTCCTTCCTCCAGCAGGCGATCGACAAAGAGCAGGCCTTCCATAATATTGCCCGAAACCATTGCTTCCGCAAATTCCTGGAGCAGTTCAAAACGCACCACCCCCAGGAGGGCCTCGACATCCGATTTAGCGACCTTTTGGCCGCTAAACGAGACACTCTGATCCAGGATGCTCAGGGCGTCCCTCATGCCGCCTTCCGCGGTCCTGGCGATCAACGAAAGAGCTTCCCTTGAGACCTCAAAGCCTTCCTTGGCGGTAATCCCGGCCAGATAGTCAACTATCTCCTGGGTGGAAATACGCTTGAAGTCAAACCGCTGGCAGCGCGAAAGGATTGTTGCCGGAACCTTGTGGGGCTCGGTGGTGGCAAAGATGAAGATGACATGCGCCGGCGGCTCTTCGAGGGTCTTGAGCAGCGCGTTGAAGGCTTCGGTGGTTAGCATGTGCACCTCATCGATAATGTAAACCTTGTACCGGCCCTCGCTGGGAGCAAACTTCACCTTCTCCCGCAGATCGCGGATCTCGTCGATGCCCCGGTTGGAAGCGCCATCGATTTCAAAAACGTCCATGGCAATGCCATCCCTGACCCCGACACAATTCCGGCACTTGTTGCAGGGGGTGGGGGTTGGCCCGTTCTCACAGTTCAGAGCCTTGGCCAAAAGCTTGGCAATGGTCGTCTTACCGGTTCCACGGGGGCCGCAAAAAAGGTAGGCGTGAGCAATCCGATTCATGCTCAACGCATTCTGCAGCGTACGGGTCACATGCTTCTGCCCCGCCACGTCTTCGAAGGTCTGAGGCCGCCATTTGCGGTATAACGAAAGATAAGACATCTTGCCCGCCTCCCCTCGGTTTCTTGCCTACCTCAACTTTCTATGCTTATTCGTGTTCTCTAACCGGTTCTCCTTTAGCCCCGGCCCTGTAATTTCAGAGACCCATACAAAAGAGCCACCTCCCCCGACAATGCCATTCTCCATCCGATTAAAATTGTTGATTGTCACCCTGGGCAGGATTTTGGCATTCCGGCGGCGAATTATCAAGTATTGAGGAGGCATGTGGTGATAATTAGCCATGTTGGGTTGTGATGATCGCAATTGGGTTTTTTTAACTCAATGGCCATTTTGCACACTCATCCTGTTTCAAAACCGGGTAAATTATCGCAAGAGATTGCAACCAAATTCACGAATGCGGGGAAATGGAGGGTTGGAACATGAGTGCGTTTCTCGAATATAAGTTGGACCCGGAGTTCCCGTTCAACATTTTTGAATTTGTTACCCGTGGCGACAAAGATAAATTGCACTGGCACAACTACCTCCAAATTGGATTGTGTATTCGAGGAAATGGAAAGTTTAGATTCAGTAACAAGGAATACCCTGTCACCAGGGGAGATGTTTTTATTTGCAGTAATTTTGAAAGTCATGTTGCCCTTTCCGAGCTTCCAGATTCTACCACTTATATATTTGCCGCTTTTCTCCCAGATCTGATCGCCTCTCCCGGAAGCAGAGCCTTTGACTTTGAATATTTATCGCCATTTTGGTATGATATCAAAACCTTTTACAACAAAATAGATCATCTTACTGTTACCGCGCAACTCATCGGTCAAAGAATGGTAGAGATGAAAAAGATTTGGGAAGACCGGGGAATTGGATACAAACACTTGATTGACGCCAATCTTAAACAAATTTTGGGATTGCTTATAAGGCATTACGGTACGGCGGATCCTAATTATTCCGCTTTCAAAATTACTAATCGTATTAAAATGCAACCCGCTTTAAACTATATCCACCAGCATTTTATGAAAAACATTACCCTTGAAGAGGTTTCAAGCATAGTTCATATGAGTGAATCCAGGTTCAGACATTTTTTCAAGGAAGTTACCTACATTGGATTTAAAGAATATATCACCTATCTAAGAATAAACGAAGCGAAGAAATTGTTGTTGACCACCGACATGAGTATCTCCGAGATAGGGAATAACATTGGTCTATCTAACATTTACCAGTTTTATAAGCAATTTGAAAAATATATCTCCATGACGCCCGCGAAATACAGAAAATATTACCGCGATAATATTGTGGGGGAAATTATTTCAAAAGTGGGTTATGATGTACCCCCTGTGTAAACTCTACAAAGAGTGCAAACTAGCCGGTTTTGACAATAAAAATGTCAATTATGACATTGAATGGTCGTAATTTTTGTAATAAACTTGGTTAAAACTTGAAGGGAGGTTCCTTGTTTCGCTGATCTTTCTTCGGGAACAGCGTACTGGGAGGTTACCATGAAAGAATTTCCGAATTTGTTCAAACCGATTCGCCTGGGCAATATGGAATTACCAAATCGTATTGTACATGTGCCTACCGACATCAGCTCTTCTCATGCCGATGGCTCTGTGAGCTCGCGGGATATCTACCATCATGGTGAAATTGCTAAAGGTGGCGCCGGCTTCATAATTGTCGGCGCCACTTCACCCGATGGAAAAACGGGCAGGCCTACAGTTACTTCTCTGGTGGCCGATGCGGACAACTATATTCCCGGCCTGGCCAGATTAGCAGAAGGCATGCATCGCTATGGGGCTAAATGTGCCGTTCAGTTGCAACATCCAGGACGTCAGGCTTCAATCCCGCGCTACAATACCATGTCGACCAATGACATGGTTATCAAAGTGCCCTGGTCTGCTGGACACGAAGTGGTCTATGCTAATAGCGAAGAAAAAGGGAAACAGGCCCGGGCTATGAGTGTTGAAGAAGTGCTCGAAATGGTTGCCACGTTTTCCGAAGCAGCCTGGAGAGTTAAGCAGGCAGGTTTCGATGCGGTTGAACTTCACGCCGCACATGGCTACCTGATCGCCCAGTTTATGAGTCCTTATACAAACCGGAGGATCGACCGTTTTGGGGGAAACTTTGAAAATCGCATGCGATTTCCACTGGCGATTATCGATCAAATCAGAAACAAATGTGGTAAGGATTTCCCTATCCTGGTCCGTTATTCGGTTGATGAATGGATTCCCGGAGGCCGGGATCTAGAAGAAAGTAAGCGGGTAGCCAAGGTATTCGAGGAGGCTGGAGTTGCGGCTCTCGATCTCAGCCAGTGTATTACCGAAACTCCTGGAGCGGGGTTTGACCCCATGTATTATCCGCAGGGCTGGACCATGTACGCGTCAGAGGAGATCAAAAAAGTTGTGACCATCCCTGTAATTAACAGTCATACCCTGCGTGATCCCGAATATTGCGAGCAAATTCTGGCTGAAGGCAAAACGGATCTAGTGGGCTTATCCCGGCAATTGTTGGCCGACCCATATTGGCCACTTAAGGCTAAAACCGGAAAGGTTCAGGAAATTCGACGGTGTATCTCATGTTTGACAGGTTGCTGGCAGGAATCAATGCTGGCCAAAAAAGAAATCGCCTGTGCGATTAATCCCGCCACAGGCGATATGCGATATGCCGAACTAAAAAAAGCTGATCGGCCCTTGAAGATTGCCATCGTCGGCGGAGGCCCGGCTGGCATGGAGGCAGCACGAATGGCCACGGTAAGGGGACATAAAGTAACCATCTTTGAAAAATCCGGTGAACTTGGTGGAGCGATTTTGAGTTGCTGCCTGGTTCCTGGGAAAGAAAAAATGAAATGGTACACCGATTGGATACGTCTTCAAATTAAACAGCTGGGCGTTGAGGTCAGGTTGCGGCATGAACCTTCCGTGGGAGAGTTGAAGGCTTATGAGGTGGTGGTGAATGCCACGGGCGCGACTCCTTATATTCCTAAAGTACATGGTGCGCAGCACGATAATGTCATAGCTTTTGATAAAGTGATGGCTTGCCCCAAAACCAACTGTGAATTTAGTCCCGGAGATCGTAAAATGGCGAAGATCGGTCAACGTGTGCTAATTTGGGGAGACCATTATGCAGCAGTGGATACGGCAGCATTTTTGGCTTCTATCGGCAAGGAAGTAACTGTGGTTACGGAGGAACGCGAATTCGGCTCTTCGCAGGAACCGGTTCACATGTACGTGTTACGCAAGCGTTTCAATCAGTCCGACGCCGAGGCGCTGAGTTCCAAACCTTTCGCCCATCGAGTTAAAGTAATTACTAATTCATCGGTTTATGAAATTCTCGATGGGGAAGTGGTCGTCAGTGACAGCGAATTTAAGAAGATCACCCTTTCGATTGATACCGTGGTAAGTTGCCATACCAAACCGGATGTGAGTTTCCTCAATGAAATGAAAGCGGCAGGGCTAAGAGTAGTTAACGTGGGAGATTCCCTGAAGGTTCGTAATCTGAAGGCGGCTGTTGCTGAAGGCGCCAATTTTGGAGCATTTATTGACGGCGGCTTGTTGTTTAATCCAAATGATGCCTTCATCGATAATTTACCGCTCGAAGTCATGGGTCAACTCAGTCTTTAGCTATAACAGTCAGAAGGGGATGATTTTGGGAAGCAATAATATTCAACGCCTCGCATTGTTTTGATGGTCAGTCACACGGTATACCCCATCCAAAATTTAAAACGGGAGGTATTGAGATGTCTAAAAAAGTTGCCAGTTGGCTGGTATTGCTTCTTACTATGGTCGCCGCCGTATCGCTGGCATTATCGGTTGCCAATGCCAAAGACACCAAGAAAAACGGTTTTAACGTTGCACTCCTCAATGGAACTAATAGCAATGCCTGGCGTCTTCAGATGGAGCAAAACATGCAAACAGTAGCTAACAAATACAAAGCTCAGGGCATTATCGGCAAATATTCGGTCTTTGTGGCCAATAATGACGCCACAACCCAGGCTCAACAAATGCAGCAACTGATCAATTCCGGTGTTGATGCCATCCTGATTAACCCGGTATCAGCCACCTCCCTCAGCCCTTTAATCGATAAGGCTGTGGCCAAGGGCATACTGGTGATGGGGATCGATCAGCATATTAGCCATCCTAAAGTGATCAGCGTCACCACTGATCAATATGCGTGGGCCAAAATTCAGGCGGAGTGGCTGGCGAAACAGATTGACAAGAAGGGGAATATCTTGCAATTTGACGCCATAGCCGGCGCGCCGGCCAACGATGTACGACATCAGGCTTATGCGGATGTACTGGCCAGGTACCCAGATATTAAAGTGCTCAAGCTGGTCAACATGGATTGGGATGAAGGTAAAGCCAAGCAGCTAATGACCACCTTGCTTTCCGCTTATCCCAATTTTGACGCGATACTTTGCCAGGATGGAGCTGCGGTAGGCATCATCAATGCTCTGCAAGAAGCCAAACATCCTCTGCCAAAGGCTATTACCAGCGATGAATGGATTGCTTATCTGCGGTTATGGCATGATCTCAATCAAAAAAATCCTGGTAAGCCTCTAAATGCGATCATTGTGGAGAATCCCCCGGGAATCGGAGCCGATGGTTTGCAGATTGTTGTAAGGTTATTGCAGGGTAAAAAACTGAAAAGCGGGGTTCTCACCTCTGATCCGTCAGACAAAGGCAACAAGAATGCCATCTTAATCAAACCAACTTTGGTGATTACGAACGCTAACATGGAAGAATGGTATGAAAAGACCAAGGACAAACCCGACACTTATTATATCGATAGCGTGTTGTCGCAGAAGGAAATTGATAAACTATTTAATTAGGAGGTTAACGTCTTGCTGCAAATGCTGGACATAGGCAAGCGTTTTGGTGCCGTAACAGCATTAAAAAACGCCTCCCTCAGTTTAATGCCCGGAGAAATCCGGGCATTACTGGGGGCAAATGGTTCAGGCAAAAGCACTCTGGTCAAGATTCTGGGTGGGATGGTAAAACTGGATAGCGGGAATATTTTGCTGGATGGTAAGCCGCTTTTAATCCAATCTCCGCGTGATTCCAGACAAAACGCGATCGCCGTGGCTTATCAGGATTTAAGTTTGGTTCCACAGCTATCAGTGGCTGATAACATCATGCTGGGACGAGAACCACGAGGCAGAGCCGGGTTGGTTGAATCTGCCAGGGTGCGACAAGGCGCCTTGGAATTATTGAACAGGTTGCAGGTTGAGGTGGATCCCGATGCCCTGGTGAGTGAACTGGATACGGCAACTCAGAGCCTGGTTGAGGTTGCCAAGGCGCTGGCCTGGGAACCGCGTATGTTGGTGTTGGATGAGGTTACCGCGTCCTTACACCACGATCAAGTGCAACGGTTGTTTGCTTTACTGCGGGGGATGCGACAATCAGGGCTGGCAATTCTGTTTGTTTCTCATCGCTTTGATGAAGTTTTTTCCTTGTGTGATACGGCTACGGTGCTGCGGGGCGGGGAAACAATGTCAGCTGTGTCGATTTCCCAGGTGGATTATTCTGACTTGATCCACGCCATGACCGGAAAGTGGCCTGAAAAGATCCGTGCGGCACAACTTGAGAGCAAGTTGCCTAAAAAGCGTGATATTGTCCTGTCTCTTTCTAATTTGCATGTTCAGAACAAGGTCAAAAGGGTTTCCCTGAAAGTACACTCCGGAGAAATTGTGGGTCTAGGTGGTTTACAAGGTCAGGGGCAGGCCGAAACATTACGCGCCATTTTTGGGGCGGTTTCTTTTTCTGAGGGTGACATGGTGTTTGGAGGGGCTCCGGTAAAATTCCGTTCACCCGGTGATGCTGTGCGTCAGGGCATTGGATTCATCTCCGGCGACCGGGAGCGCGAAGGAGTTTTGCCGGTGCGTTCGGTCACTGAAAATTTGTTTCTGGCAAAAATGGCGCTCAAAGGATTTTTCTCAACCATTAATTCTCATTGGTTATTTACAGGCGCTAAAGAAACGATCCGGCAGTTGAAGATCGTTGCCGAAGGTCCGGATTCTCCTGCTAACAGCTTGAGTGGCGGAAATCAGCAAAAGCTGGTTGTCGGTCGTTGGCTCATGGTTAAGCCCAGACTGCTTTTACTTGATGATCCAACCAAAGGGGTCGATATAAATGCCCGGCGGGAGATTCATCAATTGTTGCGCCAGATGGCGGAACATGGGACCACAATTATTATCTCCTCCAGTGATAATGAAGAACTCTTGGATATTGCGGACCGAATACTTGTTTTTTACGAGGGGAAAGTGGTGGCCGAATTATGCAACGACCAAAAAACCGAAGCGCAATTGGTCTCGGCTATGCTTGGTGTTAATCGAACCAGTGGAGGTGGAGATGATTAGATGCGTTTATGGCGTTTGCTTCGCTCGGCTCCTGCTTTACCAGGGTATCTGCTGTTAACCGGCGCAATCATTATCAATATTTTGGTGCAAGGGCCTGACTTTTTTTCAATGGACAATTTTAACTCCATTTTTAGTGTCAATGCGCCGCTTATTATGGCGGCTATCGCCCAGACAGTCGTAGTCCTGACCGGGGAGATCGATCTTTCGATCGGAAGCAATATGACCCTGGTGAATACAATCGCGATTCTGCTCGCCAACCAATATCATTGGCCGGTGGGTGGCAGTTGGTTAACAGCACTGCTTGCCGGAACATTGGTGGGGGTTTTAAACGGACTGATTGTCGCGTATCTTCGTATCCCATCCTTACTGGCTACCTTTTCAACCATGTCGGTTGTCAGCGGCCTGGCGTTATGGGTATTGCCAAAACCCGGTGGTACTGTTCCGTCTGAAGTGTATTCCGCTTATGGCGGATATTTAGTCGGATTGCCAACCACTGTTTGGATTATTGCCACAGTGGTGGCATTATGGGCAATTATTTCCAAATACCCAATCGGCAAATACATCCGGGCGGTGGGAGGACGCGAACGAAGCGCTTATGCCTCTGGTATCCGGATAGAACGGGTCAAACTCTTCGCCCATACTTTTAGCGGTTTTGTTACGGGTTTGGCCGGTTTATGCTTGACCGCTCTAATGGCTTCAGGAGATCCCAAGATTGGGTTGCCCTTTGGTCTTAATTCAATTGCCGCGGTTATTTTGGGGGGAACTATCCTGTCCGGAGGGTGGGGCGGTATCGGAGGCTCGATCGCTGGCGCGTTATTTTTAGGACTGGTTAGCAATATTGTCTTCTTTTTATTTAACAACTTTGCTGGTTTAATCCCCGGCATCGGTAACGTGTCATCATTTTATCAGCAATTGCTTTCAAACTTGATAGTAATCTTTGGTTTGGCCAGCGCCGTGTTTACCCCACGTAAGAAAAATGGCATTGGTCTGCCAAAAACCCGGGAAGGGATGACCAAAGATGCGGTTTAACTTTAATAATTTAAACTTCAAACCCGGTTCCGGAATGCAAAGAAATGTTATGGCGGCGGTGCGTGGCAATCAAATGCTGATGGCCCTATTCATTGCACTGTTGCTCTTTGTGATCGGTGGTTTCGTCAGTACCAACTTTTTATCGCTTACTAACATCGGCAGCATCCTTTCGATGGCGGTTTTGCTGGGTTTTGTCGCCGCAGGTCAAACGCTGGTGGTTATCTCGGGCGGAGAAGGAGTCGATCTCTCGGTTGGAGCAGCCACCTCACTGGGCGCCGTTTTGGCGGTTGAAATTATGCATGGGCAGAACAACGCCATTATTCCGGCTCTAATCTTGATTATAGCCGCCGGCGCCTTGATCGGCATTCTGAATGCCATTGGTATAATTGTGGCGCGCGTGCCGCCGCTCGTTATGACCATGGCCATGGCCAACGTAGTAACCACCGTTCAATTAATCTATACCAATGGTACCCCCACCGGGCATCCAGCCGGGCTGGTGGCCTTAATTGGCTCTGGTCGTTTGTTGCCAGTTTTACCATGGTTGGTCGTGATCGGCATTTTGGCCATGGTCTTGATGCAGGCCTTGCTGCGCCATACCACCTATGGGTATCAATTATATGCCGTGGGCAGTAACTCTAACGCCTCTTATTTGGCCGGTGTCCGCGTCAGCTTGATCAGGGGCGGAGCGTATGTTTTGAGTGGGATGTTAAGTGCGATGGCTGGATTTTGGCTGATCGCCTACAACAATTTTGCCTTCGTAAATATGGGCGTGGCCTATACTCTGCCGTCGGTGGCAGCGGTAGTTATTGGCGGGACCTCTTTGGCCGGTGGAGGAGGTTCTTATTCGGGGACGATGATCGGGGCGATCGTTTTGACCGTATTGGGAAGTTTGTTAGTAGTCTTGCATACCGATGAAGCCGGACGACAGATCATCAATGGCGTGGTGCTTATCGCACTTTTAGCAGCTTATACTCGCCGACCGCCGATAAGACAATGACTAAACTAATTTAAATCAGCCGCGGGGTAAATGGGAGGGGTTACTATGGCAAGGGATTTGATCCGCGTTGGCATCATCGGCGCTGGTTTTATTGGTGAAAAGCATGGCGAAGCATATGCCCAAAATTCAAGAGTTAAGGTAACGGCTGTAATTGATACACGCGGTGAAAATGCGAATCGATTAGCCGAAAAGGTTGGGGGAAAAGCCTATGGCAGCCTGGAACAGATGCTGGCCAACGAAACCATCGATGCCCTGGACGTATGTCTGCCAACCATGATGCACAAAGAGGCAGTTATTAAGGCAGTTCGGGCAGGATTGGATGTGCTGGTTGAGAAACCATTCGCCCTTAATACCGAAGACATTGATTTGATGATCGGCGCCGCCAGAGAGCAGGGCAAGCGTTTAATGGTGGCTCACGTCTGCCGGTTTATGCCGGAGTATATATTTGCAAAAGCGATTGTTGAAAAGGGCGAATTTGGCAAACCCTTGTTTTTTGGAGCCTGGCGGGAATCGGCAACACCAAATTGGAGTTGGAATAACTGGTTGCGTGATCGTCAACTGAGCGGTGGAACGATTATGGATTTATCCATACACGATATCGATTTAAGTAACTGGCTGCTTGGAGTCCCAACGGCTTTTTACGGCCAGGAAGTCACGAAACCCGGCAAGGAAGGTCCGAGTCATGTAATTTCGAGTTTGACATATTCCAATGGATCTATGGCGACTATTGAAGCTGGACATCTTTTGCCGGCATCGTACCCTTTTACTACTGGATATCGACTTTTGCTGGAGCAGGGGGCTATTGAATTTTATGGCCGAGAACACGAGGAAAGATTAATCAGGATTTTTTCTGATAAGGAAGTTAAAATAATCGACGTAGCTCAATTGCCAGGAGTTTCAACCACCGACCCATATGCTGAAGAGCTAAATCATTTTGTTGATTGCCTGTTAACCGGAGCGGATTTTCGGATTAGCGTTGATGAAGCAAAATTAGCAGTTTCCACGGTGCAAAAACTGAGGGAATCAATCCGGATGGGACAAAAGATTAGTATTGATGTGCCCATTCCTGGACAATAGGGATGTCGCACCAGCTGGTGCGACATCCCTATTGTCTGGTAAAGCATGATAATCTGGTAGCCCTTTGAAAACCAAAAGCTACTTATCCCTGGGTGGTGATGCCACCGCCGGTTTTCGCCTCCGGCAGCACGGGCTTGGGCATCCTGTTCAGAATCAGCGCGCCCATGCCTGCCAGGAAGGCCATCAAGGCGGCTACGTCAAATACTGTGGTCCATCCGGCTTTCTGGGCCAGCAAGGCCGCCACATATCCCCCCAGGATTCCTCCAATGCCTTTGGCACTATAGACAAAGCCATAGTTGCTGGCTGCATATGTGGTGCCAAACCGGTCGGCGGTAACCGATGGGAACAAGGAGAATATTTCACCCCAGGTAAACATGATAAAGAACACCAGGGCGATAAACATTACTGGATTGTGGCCCAGGATAGGCATAAGGAAAACAAACACCGCATTTAATGTGTAGGCGATGACCATGGTTGTCTCGCGGCCAATTCTGTCGGAGACCCAACCCCACGTGACGCGCCCCAGACCGTTGGAGAGCCGGTCCACTGTTACCGCCAGGATGACGATGCTGGAGGCGATTCCGATATCCTTGGCGAAAGGCTTCGTTTGCGCGGTGACCAGCAGCCCGCCCGTCGCCATGAAGATGAACATCAGGTAAATCAGCCAGAAGTGAGGTGTCTTGAGCATCTCCCATGGGGCAAAACCTCTCTTGCCCTCTGGCCTGGCCTTGTTTTGTGCGGCGTGAGAAGCATGGTTTGTTCCGGGAGGGTTACGCAGAATCTGGGCCACAACCAAAATCACCAGCCCCTGAAGAATCCCGGTGTATTGGAAAGCGGTGGCATACCCCTGATGTTCGAGCATCCTGCCGATGAACGGGATAAAGGGGGCCGAGCCCGCGCCAAATCCCGCCGCGATGATCCCGGACGCCAGCCCTCTCTTGTCAGGGAACCACCTGACCGCCGTGGCGATACTCCCGCCGTAGACAAAACCTGCGCCCAAACCGGCAAGACCATAGAAGAAGTACAGGGCCGGAAGCGTCTTTACATAACCAAGCGCCGTCCAGCCGATACCCACAAGAACGCCTGCAACGGTAAAGAATACTCTGGGGCCAAAACGATCAAGCAAAAAACCTTCAATCGGTTGCGTATAAGTCTCAAACAGGATAAACAGAGTGAAACCCAACTGAACAGCGGGCAACGACCAACCAAAAGCTTGACGCAGAGGAGGAACAAACAGGGTCCACGCATACTGAAGGTTAGCAATCATCACCATGCCAAGAACCGCGAAAGTTAACTGGATCCATCTGTTCCCAAAGAAAGGGCCATAGACCTCTTTGGGATCCATTACTGAACCTTGGGTCTGTACTTGCATTTAAAGCACCTCCCAAAATTGATCAGTTTCCGGCCTGTTTGAAATTGGGGTATCAAGTGCAGCGTCTTTTAAACTCTTCTTTAGCCTTTTTTATTCCCTCCTTTCGACACGCAATCTCCCCTGCCTTCCCTGGCAGGGCTGCCGGAAGATGGTAAAATATCGCAGGAGGTTCTGCCCTTACCGGCTGGCGACCGGGTTGTGCGGCACCACTAAGCAGCCACCATCAAGCACCGCGCCTAAAACCAGGTGCCCTGCACAACCCCGATCAACCTCACGCCGCCTCGCGCCGCTTACCGCGTCCGCGGCGTCGCCGGGATCTTCAGGCCGGCTTCCTGAAGTTTTTCGTCGCAGTAGGCCTGCAGCTTGGCGATATGCTCCTCGCTCAAGTGTTTGAACCGGCCCTGCAGCGCCAGATAATCCTTGACCGGGCGGCGCTTCTTGGGAGTGACGGTAATCTTGCGTTCACCCTCGTCGATCTCGTAAATGGTCCACATGCCGGTCTCCACTGCCAACCGCCCAAGCTCGATGGTCCGGTTGGAGTCGAAGGTCCAACCCTTCGGACAGGGCGCATGAATGTGGAGATAGGCTGGCCCCTTCTTATTGAGGGCCTTGCGGACCTTGTTCATGAGGTCCAGCGGGTAGGCCACGGAAGCCGTGGCGACATACTTCACCGCCGGATGGCCGGTCGCCACCATGGCGGGAACATCCTTGGGCCAGAGTTTCTTGCCCTCGGGCACCTTGGGGCCCGGCGGGGTGAAGGTGGTCGCGCCGCCGTAAGGCGTGGTCGGCGAGGTCTGAATGCCCGTGTTGGCGTAAGATTCGTTGTCGTAGGTGACGAACAGCGCATCGTGGCCGCGGTACATCATCCCGGACATGGCCTGCAGGCCGATATCGGTGCCGCCGCCGTCGCCGGCCATGACGATGATATTGGGAAACGAGCCGTCATATTTCTTTTTGCGCAACATGGCCTGGTAGGCCGCCTCGATCCCGGAGGCCACCCCGCCGCCGTTGGTAATCTGCGCGTGGGTCCAGGGCACCGCGTACGGGGTGCATAAATAGCTGGAGTTAGCCACGTACATGCAGCCCGTCGGCCCGATGAAGATGGTATTCTTTCCGGCCGCTTTGGCCACCAGGCGGTAGGTCAGGGCCGGACCGCACCCGGCGCAGGTCCGGTGGCCCGGCACGTAGGTCTCCAGATCCGGCGCCTTGGCCAGGGACGGGATGAGTTCCAGTTCCTCGTGTTTGATCTCCTCGTATTCAGGCTTGGAAACTGCCATCAGTCTCTCCTCCTCAAGGTCCGTATTTACGACTCGAAACCGAGCCAGTAGGTCTCCCTCTCAACTTTGCCCTTCTTGGCCGCCTCCAGCATTACCCTGGCCATGAACTCAAACTCCTCCATGCCGATCACTTCACCGCCCAGGCCGCCCATGAACGAGGTCAACAGCGGTCTCTTGGGCAAATTGTAGAGCGAAGCCGCCAGATCCAGCGACAGGATGCCACCGCTCAAGGCGGAACCGAAGGAGTTGTTGGTCTCCACCACACCCACTACCTTGAATTTGGGCATGATCTCCCGGAGGTCCTCCGTAGGCCACGGCCGGATCCAGCGGGGGCGCACCAGGCCCACCTTGTCCCCATGATTGCGCATGCGCCTGATGGCAAATTTGGCCGTCTCGGCATGGGCGCCGGAGATGAAGAAGACCGCTTCGGCGTCTTCGGTCATAAACTCTTCCACAAAGGGATCATACTTGCGCCCGAAGATCCGGTTGAAGTCGTCTACAACCTCTTTGATAATCGGTTTCACCGCTTCCATGGAGTTGGCGCGCTGGGCTTCGAGAGCCGCCCCCTGATCAGGCCGGATCTGCGGGCCGTGGGAGACGGGATGTTTTGGATCCAGCGGGTGCGGCAACTTGTAGGGGGGCAAAAATTCTTTCACCTGTTTGGGATCTGGGAGCTCGATATCACCGGGAATATGAGAGACAAAGTACCCGTCCTGGCAGACCATCTGCGGCAAAAGCACCCGGTGATCCTCGCCAATCCGGTAGTTGATCAGGTGGTTGTCGAAGACTTCCTGAGGAGTGGCCGCCCAACCCATCAACCATCCCTGATCCCGGGTGGAGAGGGCGTCGGTATGCTCGGAACCGAAGTCGCCCGGCGGGTCCAGCGTCCGGTCGGCAATCATCATCTGCACCGGCAACCGGCTACCGGCGATCGGGGAGTAAGTCTCAAAAGCGTAGGTCACGCCCACGCCGGAACTCCCGGTAAAGACCCGGGCCCCGCTGGCCGAGGCGCCCAAAACAATGCTGAGCTGGCCATGCTCACCTTCGGCATGGACAAATTCCGCATCCAGTTCCCCGTTGGCCACCATCTTGGCCAGCTCGATCATCGTGCCGGTGTACGGCCGGATCGGGTAGGAACTGATCACATCCACGTCGGCATATTTGACGGCCTGGGCGGCAGCCACCACGCCGGTCCCACGAATCTTCTTACCCATCTTGGTTCACCTCTCGTTAGAATAGTTTTTCGAGCCGGACCACACCGTCGGGGAAATCCAGCTCGGGAACCTCAGTGATGGCCCCCACCGGACACTCTTTGGTGCAGATACCGCAACCCTTGCAGTACTTCAAGTTGACCGAAAATCCGTCCTTCCCCTCGACAATGCAGGCGTCCGGGCAATAGACCCAGCAGATCCGGCACCTGGTGCACTTGGCCTTGTCAATGACGGGCCGCATAAATCGCCAGTTGCCGGTGATCATCATCTCCTGCTCGGTGGTTGGAGCCGGCGTGATACCTGCAAAGGGCACTTCTTTGTCCTTGGGAATCTTGATCATCTTTGCCATCTTGCTGCCACACCTCCCTAAAGATTGACAACCTTGACTTCGTCATAGCCACGTTTCAGCGCCGCGGCATCCTTGACCACCTTGGCCAGGGAGTCCACTTTCGCGATACCGGCGACTTTGGCGGCGGCCCCGATGAGCGGCGCGGCTATGCCGGCGCCCATTCCAGTGGTATCCATGCCGCCTTCGTTGGACATCAGATCGATGGTCTTCTTCCCGGCGGAGATACTATCGGCGTCCACGGTGGCGATCGCCTTCAATAAGCTCTTGTCCGGAATAAATTTGAGGATCTCTTCGGGGGAACGGTTGGTGTTGACGATCAGGTAGCCCTTCTTCATCCCGCGAAGGATATTCACACCCTTGACCAGGGTGGGCTCCACCACTACTACAATGTCGGGATGATCATTCTCGTAGACATATTTGGTTTCAATCTCGTGATCGCTGATGCGCGCATACTTGCGCAGCGGCACATTCACCCGGTCTGGCAGGTCAACATAATTGTCGAAGGATTGGACATACTTCCCTTCCAGCGCCGCGCCAGCCGCCAGCGCGTTGGCCACATCCCGGGCCTCTTTGTCGATGATCACTCCCCGGGTCCAGACGGTAATCTCTGTAAGGGTCTTTTGGTCGGTTGCTGTAGACAATCCTGATTCCTCCTCCACACGGATTTAGTTCCACGACACCTTTCCACTTGCCAAGTTGTACCTTGAGCCACCACCCCCCTTGAGGCCCCAAACCAGGTTCAGGCCCCTTTCAAAGGACTTGGTATCCCCTACCTGACAAAGGTCCATTGGTACAGATGTCTAATGGTATGACCAATACGTGGTAAGTATACCACCAGAAAAATAGCCTGTCAACGCTTTCTTCTTTTCTCATTTTCTTTTATTGCGACAACAAAATGGCGCATCGCCACCCGGAAATCCTCCGATTCCCCTGAAAGATCCGGGCGGGTCGTTGGAAGATCCGGCCGCGCCGCCGGAAGATCTGGATGGGCGGCCACATACTCTTCGATGGCCAAAAGCGCCGCCCTCTTGCAGATGGCCTCGATATCCGCCCCTACCAGCCCTTCGGTCCGGCGGGAGAGATCTGCAAAATCCACATCACGCGCCAGGGGTCTTCCAGAGGCATGAACCTTGAAGATCTCCAATCTCTGCTGTTGGCCGGGCATCGGAAAATCCACGATATAGTCGAAACGGCCGGAGCGCAGCAGGGCGGGATCCACCAGTTCCATCCGGTTGGTGGCGCCCAGGACAACCACCCCGTCCAGATCTTGAAGGCTGTCCATGCCGTTCGCCAGCTGGCTGACCATCCTGTCCGGCGCTCCAACCTCCGTTCCCCCACCCCGCACCGGCGCCATGGCATCGATCTCGTCGAAGAAGAGAATGCAGGGAGCAGCCTGACGAGCGGCCTTAAAAACCTGCCGGAGCGCCTTCTCCGACTCCCCCAGCCATTTTGAAAACAGGGCCGGCCCTTCCACGGTGATGAAGTTGATCTCCAGCTCTCCGGCCAATGCTTTGGCCATCAACGTCTTGCCCGTGCCGCTTGGACCGCTGAAGAGGATCCCCCGGGGCATCCCCAGTTTTGCTCTGGCAAAGAGTTGCGGATAGCGCGTCGGCCATTCCAGCGCTCCGAGAAGCAACTTCCTTATCTCATCGAGGCCGCCCACGTCCTTCCAGCCGACATTGGGCTTTTCCGCGAAAAATTCACGGGTGGCGGTGGGTTCAATCCCTTTAAGCGCCGTGAGAAAATGCCGGAGGGCGACTTTGATCGGCGGCGTGGCGTCATCCTTGTCCCCCTGCTGGTTTCCCTGACCGCCGTCTGAACGTCCATCACCCAGTTCCAGAAGCGGCAATAGCTCCCGCAGCGCCAGCATCCCCGCCTCCTTGCAGAGCGCCTCCAGATCCGCCCCGACAAAGCCGTGGGTGATCTGGGCGAGGCGGTCCAGATCCACATCTTCCGCCAGCGGCATCCGCATGGTATGGATCTGCAGAATCCTGAGCCGGCCGGCAGCGTTCGGCACGCTGATGGCCACCTCCCGGTCGAAGCGCCCGGGGCGGCGCAAAGCCGGATCAATCATCTCGGGCAGGTTGGTGGCCCCGATGACCACCACGTCCCCCCGGGAAACCAGGCCGTCCATCAGGGCCAGAAGTTGCGCCACCACCCGCTTTTCCACATCACCGACGACGTCGGCCCGCTTGGGAGCAATGGCGTCAATCTCATCCAGGAAGATGACACTTGGCGCGTTCTTGGTCGCCTCGTCAAAAACCTCCCGGAGCCTGGCCTCGCTCTCGCCGTAAAACTTGTGGATGATCTCCGGCCCGTTTACATGTATAAAATGCGCTTCCACCTCACTGGCCACCGCCCTGGCGATCAGTGTTTTGCCGGTGCCGGGCGGGCCGTACAGCAAAACGCCTTTTGGAGGGTCGATATTCAACCTGGCAAAGAACCGCGGATACCGCAGGGGAAGCTCAATCATTTCCCGGACGGTTTGCAACTCCCGTTCCAGCCCCCCGACCTGCTCGTAACTGACCCGGAATTTCGCGGTGGAAAGCTCATCCACCGGTTGCAACCGCACCTGCGTGGCCGGCGTGAAGATCACCGGTCCGTCGGGCGCGCCGCCGGCGACGGTGAAATAGTTTCCCCGCTTGCCAAAGAGGTTGACCTTGATCTTGTCCCCGACCAGCACCGGCAAGCCGGCCAGGATTCGCCCGAAATGCTCCACATTTTCAATGGACGCGGACGCCCGGTCCGCCGGGGCAATCACCAGGCTTTCCGCCGGCCGGGAAAGCACCTTCTTCACCCGAACCTGGGCATCCAGCCCCGCCTGCGCGTTCTCCCGGATCAGGCCGTCCATCTGGATCAGCCGCCGCCCATAATATTCGGGAAAGGTTGCGGCAACCTTGGCCACCGTGGCGCGTCCGCCGGCAATCTCGACAACATCCCCCGGAAGAATGCCCAATTCCGCCATATCGTCGGGATCCAGGCGGACAATGCCCGTCTCCACGTCTTCCAGCAGCGCTTCACTGACGCGCATCACCAGCTTTGGCCCTTCCACCGCCAGGTTCTCACCCAATTCACCGATATCCTCCCGCATGGTATGATGGTTGGTATGATGGTCCAACCACGACTGGATAAAAGAAAGGCTTTCAATCGCCCTTCCGTCGTTCCCTTCCAATCGGCCGCGTTAATTCGGTCGCATTATTCGCGGGAATCCAGCCGTTCCAGGATCCCTTTTTCAATATCCTCCAGATGCGCCAGCATGGCCGACCTGGCGGCGTCGCCGTCGCCGTCCTTGATCGCCGCCAGAACCCGCCGGTGCCCCTGAAGCGATATAATCGGCCGTCCCCCAATCTGCAGGGACTTTTCACGGCTCTCCTCCAGGAGATCGGTAATCACCTTGACCATCCGCAAGACCACTTCGTTTCTGGTGGCCGTGGCAATCGCCGCGTGAAAGGCGGTATCTTCCGCGATGGCTGTCCCGCCGTCTTCCACCTTTCTGGCCTGCTCCGCCAGGATCTCCTCCATGTCGGCAATATCTTCCGCGTTGGCCCTCTCCGCCGCAATGCGGGCGATGGCCGGCTCAAACATCTTCCGGGCGTCCAAAAGCTCGAGCATCAGATCCGCCCTGGCCACCAGCACCGAAGCCAGCGGCTGGATGATCGAATCGATGGTCACCGCCTTGACAAACCGGCCGCTGCCGTGCTTGCTCTCCACGAGCCCCATCAATTCAAGAGTCTGCAACGCCTCCCGCACCGATGTCCGGCTCACCATGAAACGTTCGGCCAGTTCGCGCTCGGGGGGTAACTGGTCCCCCACCTTGAATTTACCTTCGGCGATAAGCTTCTGGATCTGATCCACGATATCCTGATAGATCCTGCTTCTCTTGACTGGTGTAATCACCTTTGGACCAACCCTTGCTTTTTCTTTATTAGTACTTCGCCGCATCGTGTAATTTTCCTTCCTGAGGCAAGAAATGGTCAAAAAACCAAAAGCAGGCCCCCACCAGCCTGCCCATACCCACACCGTTATAAAAATTCGCCGTGCACCCACCGTCGATAACCTCTTCCGGGCGTTACCCGGGCAGTTAACTCCGATCAGGCAACCTCGCGGCACACAGGGTGATTTGCTTACCGCTGCTTCCTTCCGGACCTGACGGGGTTCACAAAGCCCTGTTGCGCAAGACCCAATCCTCCTCGCCACTTACCCAGGCCGGACCCCACAAGAGGGCACCTTGGGCGGGAATTCGACCCCGCTATAGCGGATTGCGGGTACAAGGCACCGCTACCTCCCCATCTAGCACGGCAAAAACCAAAACTTTTCAGGCTTCGTCACCAAACACAATCCATCAAAAACCTGATGGCGGAGAGGGCGGGATTTGAACCCGCGAAGGAGTTTCCCCCTTACACGCTCTCCAGGCGTGCGCCTTCGACCGCTCGGCCACCTCTCCAGGCAACTTGGTCACCACAACTGCCGTTATTAGCCTTCACTTGCGCAGGCATCAACCTGTACTTGCGCAGACATTGCCCCATTATTGTAATCCACTTTGCCCCCCGCTGTCAAGACACAGCTTTATCCAGCATGCCTTTATATGGCCATTAAATGGGGCCATCCGGGCTTCTTATGGCGGGGGTATGTGGGAATTGAACCCACCGCGGACAGGAGCACTGCCCGCCGCTGGATTTGAAGTCCAGGAAGCCCACCAGGACCCATCTACCCCCGTTCACGGCCAAGGAATACCGGCCGGCAGGCAAAGTACATACTACAGTATACCACATTTTATGTGAAGATCAACCCCGCGACAAGGAGGGAAAATATGTCGGAGAAACCGTACGAGATCGCCGTGATCGGCGGCGGCCCCGCCGGAATATCGGCGGCCATCAACGCCAGGGTGCGCAACAAAAAGGTCGTCCTCCTGGAGTTGGAGGATCTGTGCCACAAACTGCGCCACGCGCCCCAGATCGACAACTACCTGGGGCTGATCAGCCCCAGCGGCCAGGAGTTGTCGGAACGTTTCACCGAGCAGTTCCGGCACATGGCCATCGAATGGCACAAGGAACGCGTGGCCGGCATCTTCCCGCAGGAAGGAACGTTCGCCCTGCAGGTGAAGGATGGCTTCTACAGCAGCCGGGCCGTGATCATCGCCGTGGGGATTTCCGGCGAGGATTACCTGCCCGGGGAAGAAGATTACATCGGTAAAGGAATCGCCTACTGCGTGACCTGCGACAGCCGGCAATTCAAGGGCAAGGAAGTGGCCGTGGTGGGGCACTCCCGGGAGGCCGAGGAGGATGTGCGCGCTCTGGCCGAGATCTGCCGGAGGGTCGTCTACCTTCCCCTTTATGACCACCCGTCCGGGTTCGGCGAGAACGTGGAGGTCCTGGCCGGCAAGAAGCCGAAGGCCATCATCGGCGACGGCCAGCGGGTCACCCGGTTGGAGCTGGAAGATCAAAAACTGGATGTGGACGGCGTCTTCCTCATCAAAGAAGGCGTCCCGGCCAGCATCCTGATGTCTAAACTGGAAGTCAAGCACGGCGCCATCGCCGTGGACAACGGGATGGCCACCAACATCCCCGGGGTCTTCGCGGCGGGGGACTGCACCGGTGAGCCGCATCAGACCTTGAAAGCCGCCGGACAGGGTGAAATCGCCGCCTTGAGCGCGGCATCCTACCTGGACCAGCTTGATCAGAGGCTCCAGAAAGGAAAACAGGCGCCGCAATCCACGGTAACAATCACCCGGCATTGATGCAAAGGCTATATTTCAACCGAGGTAATTCGCCGCTCATTTGATGATCAAGGTGGAAGCCACCCCCAGAGCGACGCCGATTATGCCGTGGGCTCTGTGGTAGCGAAACGCCTTGGGCAAGAGCTCATTGGCCAGGATATACATCATGGTCCCGCCGCCGACCGACAAGAGAAACGGCGCCAGAGCCTGCGCGGAACCGGCAAAGGCCAGCCCGATCCAGGTCCCGAGGGGGGTGAAGAGCCCGGCGGCGGTGGTAGCCAGGATGACCCTCCCGGAAGCAATCTGGGCCATCTTCAAGGGGGCGGCGATGGCCATCCCGATTGGAATATTGTGGAGGGCAATCGCCCCGGCCAGGAGCACTCCAATCTTTTCGGAGGCGATTGAACCGGCGCCCACGGCCATGCCTTCCAGACCATTATGCAGTACTATCCCCAGCCCGATCAGATAGCTTGTCCGCACCAGATCGGTGTGGTCATGATGGTGGAAGCTATGTCCGTGCCCATCGCCCGGAAAATGGAGGCGTTCCGGTTCGGTGTCCCTTTCGCCGGCGTGCGGATGGGGAACCACCGCCTCCAACAGGTAGATGGCCAACCACCCCACCAGAAGTCCCAACCCGATGAGCATCGGCCTTCCCGCCCGCCAGGCCTCGGGGAGAAGATCAAAGGCGATGGTTCCCGCCATCACCCCCGCGGCAAATCCGAGGATTAAGTTAAAGCTCTTTTCCCTGGGGCGGCGGCTCAGCGAGGCAATCGCTCCCCCGAGGCCGATCATCAGTCCCGCCAACGCGCTCACAATCAAAACCAACCACATATCCACGAGGCTCCTTATGTACCAGACATATTTAAAAAGTTTCGGATGGCCAGGACATACCGGTCAAAACTCCCCGGCCGTTTCTTCACAATGCGTTCTCCTGGTCTTGATTTCAATCTCCATCCGGCGTTCCGAGTCTTTCTCCACGATTAATCGCCCATTTACAAGGATCCTTTTGTAGTAGCTCCACCGCCTGTGCGACGAGTTGCTCATTGCCAGAAACCATGCTACCGCGCTCCTTTGTCATCGCAGATGCTTCCTAATAGTATTTCCACTTTTATCCCAGGTTTCCTTCCCCGGCATCGACTAAAAAGGCAACACGACCACAACCGGCCACAACAGGCAGCAGGAGTTTTGGGCGGTAAAACGAAGCTATTAACTACCAGGAAAAGAAGGAGTTGGGCGTTGCGCCATGGGAGGCATATTGAAGACACCGTTTGAGATCGGCGGAAGATGGTTCAAATGCAATTTTCACAGCCACAGCACACGTTCCGACGGCCGCCTGGCTCCCGAGGAAGTGTGCGAACGTTACAGGCAGGCGGGCTACCAGGTCGTAGCCTTGACGGACCACGGGCTCAGGGGGTATCCAACGCCGAAGACCAGTGAGGGCATGCTCGTGATTGGAAGTGCGGAAATCTCGGTAAAGGCCGGCGAGCAACCGTTCCGTGAATACCATCTGATCATTCTGGGTGTCGATGAAGAGTTTTCTGTTTCAAACCGGGCGTCGGCGCAGCAGATCGTTGATGCCGCACAATCAGCCGGGGCATTATCGTTCATTGCCCATCCTTACTGGTCCGGGCTGGTTGATTCCGACATAGTGGCGCTCAAAGGCGTGATCGGACTTGAAGTCTTCAATGCCGGGTGTGAATATGAAATCGCCAAAGGTATCTCCAGGGTCCATTGGGATAACGCCCTCGCCCAAAAATTCCCGGTTTATGGGCTGGCAGTGGACGACGGTCATCACTACACTTACGACTTTGGGGGCGGGTGGGTCTTGCTCAAGGCGGCGGCTCTCACCAGAGCCGCCGTGCTAACCGCCCTTCGAACGGGAATGTTCTACTCCACCTGCGGCCCCGAGATACTCGATTGCCGCGTCCGGGGTGATGAAATTTACATCACCACGTCGCCTGTGCGTTCCATCGCCTTCGTCGCGCATCACTCGGGAGGAATGCAGGTAAATGCCGGACCGGGCGGTCTGATCTCCGAGGCCAGATACACCCTGCGTCCCGAGGACCGGTACGTGCGGGTGGAATGCGTGGACGGACTGGGGCGAACGGCCTGGACAAACCCGGTCTGGGCGGCAGAATAGCCATAAAAATTCCGTTCTAACAAGCAGGAGTTTTCTACCGGGTAGCGAAGATTTTCGTCAATAGTCGTAAGTCGGATTTGTTACGGACGCAATAAAGTGAAAGGAGCCGCCTATGCTGGCTGCCAAGAGACGGCAGGAAGTTTTAGCTCTCCTCGAACATAACGGCAACGTATCCGTGGTGGAACTGAGCAGGACCTTTGGCGTATCTGAGGTAACCATCCGGCAAGATCTGACCCGGATGGCGCAAGAAGGGTTGTTATGCCGGACGCACGGCGGCGCCATTTTGAATAAAAGTACAAGTTCCGAGCTTTTTCTGAATGTACGGGCCAGAAGAAATATGGATGAGAAGGTGAATATCGCCCAGGCTGCTCTGGATCTGGTCAACGACGGAGAGGTTGTCCTGTTAAACGACGGTACCACCACCGCCCTGGTGGCGCAAAAGTTGCCGGCGAGGAAGAACCTTACGGTGATCACCAACGCCTTGAACATTGCCAACGAACTTGCCGGCCTGTCCAGCGTAAAACTGATCTTGCTCGGAGGGCAATACCGGGACGTGACCGGGGCGTTTGTGGGGCCGCTCGTCCTCCAGAGCCTCTCACAGATTCAAGTCGACAAGCTGTTTCTGGGTGTAGACGGATTTTCTTTGAAACATGGGGTGTCAAGCCCAAATTTCCTGGAGACGGAGGTCAACCGGGCGATGATTGAAGCCGCACAAGAGGTCATCGTGGTGGCAGACCACTCCAAGTTTGGCAAGGACACCTTGTACCAGATCGCCCCCGCCAACAAGATCCACACCGTTGTCTCCGATAACCGGATTCCCGAAGAATATGCCAGGGAACTGGCGCGAATCGGCGTGAAGGTATTATTGGCCGACAAAGAAGGGAGAGTGATCATGCGATACCACGCTCAAAAATAATCAGCCACCCTGGTAAGCCACAATTCAAGCACGAATAAGGAGGAATGCTCAGTGAAGCGCAGCCTTACCAAAACCTTATTGGCAACCATGCTTCTTGTAGTAGTCGTCTGTTTCGGCGCCGTGACGGCAGCCGCGGCCGGCAAGACCTACGAACAAATGTCCGCCGCGGAACGCGCTGCGGCAATCAAGAAGGAAGGTGCAATTGTCTCATACGGCATGCCCGATTCCTGGGCAAACCTGGGCGAAATCTGGAAGACTTTCGCCGAAAAATATGGGATCAAGCACATCGATACGGACATGTCCTCCGCGGAAGAACTCTCCAAATTCCAGGCCGAAAAGGTCAAGCCCGTGGCCGACGTGGGCGATGTCGGCATCATGTTTGGGCCTAAAGGACTCGCCATGGGGGTTCTCGCCCCCCATAAGAACCCTTACTGGAATGAGATTCCCTCCTGGGCCAAAGATCCCAATGGATACTGGGCTGCCGAGTACACCGGCACCATCGCCTTCGTCGTCAACACCAAAAAGGTCACAAACGTTCCCCGCAGCTTCGCCGATCTTCTGAAGCCCGAGTACAAGGGCAAAGTTTCCATCGATGACCCGGCTCGCAGTGCTCAAGCCCAGTCCGGCATACTGGCCGCCGCGATTGCCAACGGTGGTAACGAGAAAAACATCCAGCCAGGGATGGATTTCTTCAAAAAACTGGTCAAAGCCGGTAATTTCCGTGCGCTCGAATCCAACACCAGCAACATCCAGAAGGGTGAAATCGCCATCGGTATAATCTGGGACTTCAACGCCTTGAACTATAAAGCATCGTTGAACATGCCCGAACTGACCGTGGTAATCCCGAGCGACGGCTCGGTGATCATGCCGTATGTGGCGGTGATCAATAAATACGCCCCTCATCCCATAGCGGCCCGTGCCCTCAACGATTTCCTCTTCAGCGATGAAGCACAGATCATGTATGCCAAAGGATTTGCCCGTCCGATCCGGACAAACATAAAACTGCCGGCGGATGTAGCTGCCAAGATGCTTCCCAATGAGGCCTATGCTCATGCCAAACCCGTGAAGGATTTTAAAGTCTGGGAAGAAACCGCCAAGAAAATTCCACAGCTCTGGGAGGAACAGGTCCTTGCCCAGTAGATCCTCCGTCCTTGCGCGTAACCTGAAGCTTTTGCGAAAGGAAATCTGGTCGATACTGGGACTCCTTCCGTTCGCACTCATCGCGCTCGGCTTTGAGATACTGCCCACCCTCCGCCTGGTGGGTGGCAGTATCTCGGCCGGCGACGGCTTCAGCCTGGCGAACTATCAGACGATTATGACCAGCAAGTTTTACCTGACCTCGCTCAAGAACAGTCTGATCCTTTCGCTGGTATCTTCAGTGCTCGGCGTGACGGTGGGCATTTTGGCGGCTTATGCCTTAAACCGTTCCCGCCAGCAGTTACGCGACGCCATGATGACGTTTATCAGCATCTGCGTCAATTTCGCCGGCGTGCCTCTGGCTTTCGCCTTTATCGTTATTTTAGGCAGCAGCGGGGCGATCACTCTCCTGGTGAGCAAGTTGGGCATCAACCTCTACGACCAGGGATTCAGCATCTACACCTGGACCGGACTATCCCTGATCTACCTGTACTTTCAGATCCCTCTCGCCACCTTGCTGATCTATCCTGCATTTTACGGGATTCGGAAGGAGTGGGTGGAGGCGGCGGCCAACCTTGGCGCAGGCCCTGTTCAGTTCTGGCGGTACATCGGCCTGCCGACCCTCGCGCCCGCCATCCTCGGGACGTTCAGCATCCTCATGGCCAACGCCCTGGGAGCCTATGCTACCGCATACGCCCTGACCACCGGGATTTACAACATCCTTCCGTTGCGCATCAGCCGGCTGATCAGCGGCGAAGTGTCCTACGATCCCGGCCTGGCATCCGCGGCGGCCGTGATACTCGGCCTGATCATGGTTCTTTTCCTGGCGCTGAACCAGGTAATGCTCAGCCGGTTTCGGGGGACAAAAGCATGAACAAGAAAGTCTCCGGGCGCGGCCCGGCAATCATCCTTACTCTGGCTGCCCTTTATCTCGGCGTCCCGATCCTCGCCACGTTCATGTTTTCGGTGGCCGGGCGCTGGGATTCGACCGTCCTTCCGGAAAGTTATACTTTCCACTGGTACGTGCGGATGATCACCGACCCGCTGGTACTTGCCGCAATCGGCCGATCTTTCCTGGTCTCCGGAGCAACGGTGGCCCTGGGGCTCCTGGTCATCACTCCTGCCGCATTTATCACCTATCAGTACCTCCCGGCCTTGCGGGGCGCCATGCGGTTCCTGGCCGTCCTGCCTTTTGCGCTGCCGGGCGTGATCCTGGCCGTCGGACTGATCCAACTGTACTCCAGCGGGCCCTTGCCCATCGCCGGCACGTTCTGGATCTTGCTCTTCAGTTACATCATCGTCTGCCTTCCATACATGTTCAACTCGATCACCAACAGCCTGCAGGCTATTGATGCCCGAACCCTGGTGGAAGCGGCAGAAAGCCTGGGCGCCAACCGGACGGCCGCCTTTATAAAGGTGGTTGTTCCCAACATCAAACCGGGATTGATCAGCGCAGGTCTCTTGACTTTTGCGGTTTCCCTGGGAGAGTTTGTCCTGACCAACATGCTCGTCGGTGGAAGATATCAGACCCTCCAGCTTGTTCTTGAAAAGGCCATGCACGTGGACGGGCACCTGTCCAGCGCCATAGTAATGCTCTACTTTGTCCTGGTGGCGATCTCTTCGCTGCTTCTGATCTTTGTCGCGCAGGGAACTCCACGACGCAGCGGCAAGGTTGACCCGGGAACTCAGGCGGGGTCGCAAATGACGGGCTATGCCCAGTAGGAGTGATCTTGATATGGAACATGTCGGCCTGCATAATCTGAACAAGTTCTACGGTCAAAACCATGTGGTCAAGAACGTAAGCCTTGAGGTCCAAAAGGGTGAGTTTTTGACCTTGCTCGGGCCGTCAGGCTGCGGTAAAAGCACCACGCTCAGAATGATTGCCGGGTTTGAGGTTATTGATTCCGGCCAGGTTTTGATCCACGGCCGTGACGTGAGCAATGTACCGGCAAATCGTCGCGGCATCGGCATGGTCTTCCAATCGTATGCCCTTTTTCCAAATATGACCGCCCTTGATAACGTCGGCTTCGGGCTCAAGATGCAAAAACTGGACGCACGCACAACCCGCGGGAAGGCCCGGAAGATCCTGGCGGAAGTGGGTCTCGAATCCGTTATAGACCATCTGCCGCACCAGCTCTCCGGTGGCCAGCAGCAGCGCGTGGCGCTGGCAAGAGCGATCGTGCGCGAGCCGGAGGTCCTGCTTCTGGATGAGCCTCTCTCGGCTCTCGATGCCAAGATCCGCATCCAACTGCGCGAACTGATCAAAGACCTCCAGATCCGCCGTCAGATCACGACAATCTATGTCACTCACGATCAGGAGGAGGCTCTCAGCATCAGCGACCGGATCGCCGTTATGAACCAGGGCGTGATCGTTCAGCTCGGCGCTCCAAACGAAATATACGCCAGGCCCGCCGACCCGTTCGTCGCGACCTTTGTCGGCACACTTAACAAGCTGCCGGGACAAGTGGTGGACACCACGACCGGGATGGCGGAGATCGCCGGGCACAGGATGACGGTGCCGGCCCTGATTGGTCGAGCCGGGCGAGTGACGCTGGGCGTCCGGCCTGAAAAGATCCGGTTATATGCCGGCGATGCAAACTTGGGAACCGGAGAGGCCATCTTCTCCGGCGTTCTCAAAACCATTGCGCTCTTCGGGAGCGTGGTCAGGATCACGGTTCTTCTGGGGGAATCCGAAGTCAAGATTGATATGCTGAACAAGGAAGGAGTCCTGGAAGCCCGCGCGGGATCCGAAGTTCGCTTCGGGGTGCCTGTGGAAAACCTGTTGATTCTCAACTGATTTAGCTGGCGGAGAGGGCGGGATTTGAACCCGCGAGGCAGTTACCCGCCTACTCGCTTTCGAGGCGAGCGCTTTCAACCACTCAGCCACCTCTCCGTGCCTGAAAAAAGGTTGACACCAATGCGCCGCATTCTTCGGCCAGAACCCCGCCGGTCACTTCCACCCGGTGGTTGAGCCGTTCATGCCGCGCGATATCCATTATCGAACCCACCGCGCCGGCCTTGGGATCCGCCGCCCCATAAACCAGGCGGTCGATCCTGGCCAAAACCAGCGCCCCCGCGCACATCGCACAGGGTTCTATTGTAACATACATCATGCATCCCGTCAAGCGCCACCGCCCCAGCGCCTGGGTGGCCGCGGAGATGGCCACCATCTCCGCATGGGCGGTGGGATCCCGGCGCGCCTCCTTGAGGTTGTGGGAAGCAGCCACAATCTGGCCGTCGTAGACGATGACGGCGCCAATGGGGACCTCCCCCAGCTCATATCCCCGGCGGGCCAGCGCCAGCGCCTCGCGCATATAATCCTCGTCGGTCATGTCCGCTCCCCGGGCCATGCACCAGGCCCTTGATTCCGGTATATACTCCCGCGTTAACTCAGGTAAGCGGGACTCCCGCCCGCCGGCGCCCGGTGTAGGTCTGGATCTCCCGGTAGCCGGCAGCCTTGGCCGCGGCTACAGACCGATCAAAGTCCCTCCCCACATCCCCCGGGTCGTGGGCGTCCGAGGAGAGGGTGATCCCGGCCCCGGCCTTCGCAAACAGCTCCAAAAGGCTCTGCGACGGGTAGATCTCGCCCACCGTCTTGCGCAGCCCGCCGGTGCTTACCTCCACGCAAAGGCCCTGCCTGCCCACCACTTCCGCCACCTCGCCCAACAGTCCGGTGATCTCTCCCGTTGGGCGGTAGCCGTGGATCTTGATCAGATCCGCATGGCCCAGGATGTCAAAAAGCCCGCTTTGGGCCGCCTTTTTAAAGACCTCAAAATAGTCGTGGTAGGCCCTGACCACGCCGCGGATCTCCCATTCCCCACCGGGGTATTCAAAGCCCCACTGGCCGATCCAGTGCACCGAACCGATCACATAGTCCCACGGGTACTTTTCCAGAAACCTGGCGGTCTCCTCTTCCCTGGCTTCGAGGTAGTCCACCTCCACCCCGAGTTTCACCGGCATCCCCTGGGACCTGGCCCGCTCGATAAGCCTGAGGTAGTCCTCAATATTCTCCGTGCACCGCTGGCGCCCCCATTCGGTATCCAGGAGGTGTCCGGCCTGCTTGAACCGGTAACAATGCTCGGAGACGCCTATCTCGCCGATCCCCCTGCCGGCCGCCGTCTCCCAGAACCGGCGGAGCCAGTCGATTTCGTACGGCCCGCGTTCCACATGGATGTGGTAGTCCACCCGCATGAGATCTTCTCCTGCTTTCCGGCGCCACAAACCTTGAGCCCCGGTGCTAAAACCCAGGGTCCCCGCGCTACAAACCTTAGGTTTTTATCTTCGCCATAAAAATATGTTAGGTATTCGACCGGCGGACCCTTATTCCTGCTGGCGGCGCCAAAAAAAGCGGGAACAATAGGCCAAATGATCCCAACATGATTATCGTTAAAAATCGTTTTCTCTTAACGGATCTTGATGAATCCCGCCGCGGCCAGGAGGCCGAAACTTCCCGCGAGCATCATATCCCCGAAGGGCGCCGCCTGATGAAAACCAAGCTCCCCGGCCATATGGCGGTTGGGACCTGTCACGGCCACAAAGTCGAATTCTCCCGGCCGGCGCTCCCAGTCCGGGTGGATAAAAGCCCCGTGCCCGCCGTCTGCGCGCACCCGGGCGTCGGATATGGAACCGCCCAGAAGCTGGGCGAGATAACCGGCGAGTTTTTCCGGGTTCAGGCAGCTCGTATGGTGCTCGAAGAGCCCCCACATCCGGAGATCCTTTACCAGTGCGGCCACCGTGTGCCCGTTGCCGATGTTGATGAGCACCACCCCTTTGCGCCGCCTGCCGGAGACCGCCTCGTCGCATAACGCCCCCCACAGCGCGGCAGGGCCGGTGTCCATGAGTATGGCGCCGGGCAGATACCGCCTTACGGCCAGCATCCGGGTGAATTGCGGCGGGATCTCCCCCCGGTAAACCAGGTCGGTCAGGCGCCCGCCGCTCTGGATGAAACTCCTCCACCAGGCAAACCGGAATTGCCGGTTGCTGCCGGTCAGGGTCTCGCCATGGTCCTGCACCGCAACGGCAATCTGTTCCGGAACCCGGACCTCAAACCGGGCCAGCGCCTCGCTCAATGCGCCCCGGTCCACATCCGCCATTTCCACCATGACTGTTCCCGCGGGGGGCTTGTCCACCAACTGGACGCCCATCGCCGCGACCTCCTCGGGATTATCCCGGATGGTCTTGGCGGCGGGCAGCGTGGCGAAGACCTTGAACCCCGCCCCGATATGGCGGCGCGCCGCCAGGGTGCTCGGGCCTCCTCCCATGGTGTAACCGGTCAGGCAAATGTCTTTGCGTTCCGCCGTCAAGGCGGCGATCCTTCGCCCGACAACCACCGTCTGGGACGGCAGAACAAGCTGCACGCAGTTTTCTATCGGCTTGCCGGGTTCCCACAGCAAGATGTCCTGTGTCCCGGCGCCGACGTCTATGGCCAGAACTGCCGAAGCATTTTGAGGCGAATCGTCTCTCCGGGGCAAACCGCCTCTCCGGGACAAATCTTCTCCTGTTTTCCCGCGCATCCTCCTTCTCTCCTCTCCAGCCCCCGGCGGGGCTCATCCGGTGCTTTGCCAGCTTTCCCAAGGGTTATTCCATCGTGTTCATCTTACCACAGAATAGCCCGGCGCGCTGGAAAAAATTCGGCACCCGCATCCGGGTGCCGCGTCAAGCCATATGTTCTCTGACTTTTAACTTTGCTCGGGCATTTTGCTTGGAGAACTTTGCTCAGTAGGCCGCCTCGTCACGAATTTCAACCACCCTGCCGGCAGGAGAGAGCCTGGCAATCATCGCTTTCTCCCCGCCTCCACCCGCTCTGGGATTCGACACTGCCTGCCTGACCCGAAATTGGAGTTCCCGCTCCCCGCGCCACCGGAAATCCGAGGCAACCCCTGACGCTATCCGGGTCTGAGAACTGCCGTCGGCCTTCACCAGCATCAATTCCGGGCCGTTCTCGGTGGAATCGTCCAGGTAGGCGACAAAGCGCCCGTCCGGAGAAAGCCTGGGGCTGGAATTGTAATGGCTGCCCGCGGTAAGCTGGATAAGCGCCATCTTGTGCAGATCGATGAGATATACATCCATCCTGGTGTAGTCAACAACCCGGTACTTTTTGAAACGAACCGCTGTAAAAGCGATCTTGTCCGCCGCGACATCCAGATCCGGCGCGCTGCCCCACAAAGGCCAGGGGTGCAAGGATACCTTCCAGGACCCGTATAACCTGTCCAGCACTTCCTGTACTGAACGCCCGGCCTCGCGCAGCTTCACCCGGTTCTCCTCGGTGTCATCATGCCTGGCCAGCGTTGCGTACTCCGGCACTCCCCGCAAGGCCGCCCGGAATTCAGCCGGAATGGATTTCTTTTGCCCATCGGCATAGATAAGCCAGGCGCCCTTGACCAGCATCCCCACCAGGAGTACCCCTACAAAAATACCCATCCAAAGAAGTTTCCGGTACGTCGACCCGCCCTCGCCCATCTTCCGCGCCTCCAGCCTGCAACGTTCCTTTTTGGTAATCGTCATGCTCACGCCAGACTTAAGGAGATCCCTCTTAAAGCGAGCCCTCTTGAGAGATCCCTTCTGGCGGGGAAGAGTTTGCGGAGTTATTGCTTTCTGGGAAAATTCTTCCAGATGATCAGCCCGGGTCTGAGTGATTCAGCGGATGATCCGGCGGGAGGTTCGGCGGCGGGTTTGTCTGGCGGTTCACCGGGTGGTTCAGGTTGTGCGGGCGGCGTTTTTGGCTCCTCTGTCAGCGTTTCAAGCCTGCCCTCCCTGATTGTAACGATTCCAGGTTCGGTCTCCGCGGGCACAACGGCCATCACTTCCTCACCCTGGCCAGCAGCCCGAAGCACGTGGAGCGCCGCCTTGTCGGCCTCGATCTCCTTGCCCATAACGTTCACCTCACTCTTTCAACCTCGCTTACATCTCCCAGCCGCTCACTCCTCCACCTCATTCTTTCGTCCCACTGGTGGGCGGCCACGGCACAAACAGGATCTGTCCCGGGAAGAGGTAATGGGGGTTGGTGATAAAATTGCGGGCCGCCAGGACCTCGGGGCGCGCGCCAAAACGGCGGGCAATCTCGTCAAAAGTATCTCCGGCCTGAACTACGTAGACCGTCTCGCGGTAGTAGGCGGCGGGAGGCGGGGGGGCGGCCTGGTAGGCCGCTATGTTGGCTGGCCTCTCTGTTTCAACCTTTACCCCTGCCGCCGGGAAAGCTGCCTCGCGGCCCTTTTCCGGAGCCTCTCCCAGGACCTTTTCCGGGGACTCTCCAGAAGTCTTTTCCATTTTTTCCGGGGCCCTCATTTCATCAGGTTCCTGGGTTTCGGCGATCGGCATGGCGGCGCAGACTGCACCGGCCAGCACCACCAGTGGCCCCGGCCTGGCTCCCCCCTCCATGGCCTGGACCGTGACAAGCAGCAGGTTCAGGTACTCCAGCGGATCATCGCAATCGGCTTTCAGGCCGTAACCTCCTCGAACCCTGGGCTGTAAGGCGCCAAGATTCTTGTAGATCCGGGTGTTGGGGTTGATAAGCCAGCCCACATAATAGGCAAGCGGTTGCCCGCTGGCGGGATCCTGGCCGAGGGTCGCCGGATCCCGCAAGCCCCGCGCCTCCAGGTAAACCTGGCCGGTGTCAAAATGAATATCCGCCGCGGCCAGCACTCCCAATAACTCCGGCCGCACCGGAATCAGGCGGACGTTGGCCGATCGATAGATGATGCAACGCGCCCAGTTCCTGGGCTTTTGAGCGCCGACAACCTTCCCCGGCATAATCGAAGGATCCGCACCGGTAATTTCCGCCATCTTTAAAACCTCCACTCAACATCTTAATCATACTCACGGTTTCCCATTGCATGATATTCCGTGGAAGGAAATTTGTTTTCCGGGCAAAGATCTTGCGCCGGTCCCTGCAAAAGTGTTAAAGACCGGATGCAAACCACCGATAAATAAAGCGTCAATTTCCTAAATGTAATAAAAAAGAACTGTCAAATCACCGCAGGAGGTGTACATGGTGGGAAGAACCTGGCTTGGAGCGTTGTTTTTGTTCCTGGTGATCTTTTCTATAAGCACTCTTCCTGCCCTGGCGGTCACCGCGGCTCCAAATAACGCTCTGGTGGTGGCCAGGGTCTTGAAGGTCGCGCGCTCGGAATTCCCCGGCGTCCAGATCATGGCACAAATCCTTGCAATCTATGAATTGGAAGGCACGGCGTTCGTCCCCCAGGGTCAAACCGTCACGCTGGAACCGATCTACACACGGGATGAAAAGGGGAGCCTCACTTTTACCAAAACCACCGTGGAAAATTTGGCGGCTTACTATTTTGTTCCCGGCGACATCTTTGTTTGCGAGCTTCGTTACTCCGGCGATGAAAAAGGCGGCCGCTGGTGGGCCACCCGGATCCAGCGCTTTTCGCCGTAAGGTTACAGAAGGCTTGATTCACAGAGCATCCAGTCTACAGATCAGCACTGGCTGAGTGAATAATCGTTAACTTGAATGACAAGGGGGCATCATCATGCTGATCAAAGGATGGATTGGCAAACGACACAGGATCTTCTATACGATGGTTCTTCTGCTGGCAGTTCTGTTGGCTGGCGTTTCACCAGCCTGCTCAGCAGATTCTTCAGTCGTCCAACTTTCTGATACACTCCAAAAACCAGCCTATATGCCACCCCAACCGGGGCCGTATGATTTCAAGATTTTTGGAGGAATCAATCTGGCCCCCACGAGTTTTATTCCTCCCAAGGAAATGAGCGTCCCCGCCGATAGCACCATAACATCTACAACTGGTAAAGCCAAAGTCCTGGTTATTATGATTGATTTCCCGGCATCGGCAACATCTTTCACCCACACTCAAGATTATTGGCAAACGATGCTCTTTGACCCCAATAACCCTCATAGCCTGACGAGCTACTATCGGGTGATGTCCTATGGAAAGCTCACGATAGAAGGCGGCTTTGCTCCGCAGGTTAGTAGCGATTACCTCATGTCTTGGTATGGTGAGGATGGTTATGTGGGCAAACACGATGATTTTAACGGACCTATTTATAATCTTACCAAAGAAGCCGTACAGAAGGTTGCCGTAACAGGGTTTGACTTTTCCCCTTACGATGCCAACCCTTTGGATGGGATAATCGATCATTTGATCATTATCCATGCAGGGGGCGGCCAGGAAATGTATGGAGCGCCATCGAACTACATCTGGTCCCATCGTTGGGGAATCCCTAATGGACAACCCGCTGGTAGCGTATGGGCCTATGGATACACCATGCAGCCGGATGACGGGCAAGTGGGAGTTTTCGCCCATGAGTTCGGCCATGATCTCGGGTTGCCGGATCTTTATGATCGCACCCTAAGTTCCGAAGGGCTTGGCAACTGGAGTCTGATGGCGGGCGGAAGCTGGAACGGGCCAACACCAAATGTCCATAACGGGACTAACCCGGCTCAGATGACCGCCTGGGAGAAGATTCAACTTGGCTGGCTAACACCGGTAAATATAAATGCTTCCAAACCGATCGATCTTCCGACTACTTCGCAGCCGGGTAATCTAAATCCGGTAGTCTACAAATTACCTCTCGAATCCAATTCCGACGAGTACTTTTTGTTGGAAAACCGGCAACAAGTAGGATTTGACTCTGGCCTACCAGGGACAGGGTTGCTTATCTACCATGTGGATGACAGCGTGACAACCCAGAATGATAATCCTCAGCATTCCCTGGTGGCACTTGAACAAGCAGATGGACAGCGCGATATGGAGAACAACATAAACAGGGGCGATGCCGGGGACCCGTATCCCGGTTTATCCGGAAATCGTAACTTCACGGATGTTTCTACGCCCAACAACCACAGCTATACCGGTGTCATCCCCACATTCAAGCTGATCAACATCGGTGATTCCGCACCTACTATGACGGCGGATTACATAACACCCGTCACTCCCACTGGCGGCGGAACGGTTATCACCCGCGACGGGGTGAAGGTGGAGATCCTCGCCGGAGCCGTTCTAAAGGATACCATTATTACTGTTACGCCCGTAAATTCACCTCCCCCCGCGCCAGCGCATGTCAAACCTTTGGTAAACCAAAAAGTATGGGACCTGGCGCCAACCGGTATCCGCTTCAACAAACCTGTAACGATCACCCTGCCGTATAACCTGACCGGAAGTGACGCCAAGGAGGACCAGCTCCGCATCTTCTATTACGATCCATACGAAGCAACATGGCTACCGGTCGGCGGCAAGGTAGACACGATCAATAAGGCGGTCACCGCCGACATCAACCATTTCTCGGTCTACACTGTGATGGAGAGTTCGCTGCTGGTTCCCGCTTCCGGCAACCTGATCTCGTACCTGGCGTTGACCAACAACCCCTTCTCCCCTAACGGAGACGGGAAGAAAGACAACACTATCTTCAAATTTGCCCTGACCAGGGATGCCAGGATCAACATCCGGATTTACGATTCTCAGGGGAATCTTGTCCTTCCGCTGGTAGAGGGAATTAACCAGGCGGCCGGTTTGGGATCTATCGTCTGGGACGGCACCAACAACGCGGGACAAACTGTTGGCAGCGGGATCTACGTCTTCAAGATCGAGGCCACCGACGGACAAGGGCAGACCCAGGCCATGACGAAACCCGTGGCCGTGGTACGTCCCCGGTGATGTTAGTCACCGAACGGTAAAATGGCCATCGAACAGGTATTAGCCAGAAAAACTTTCAACATCAGTCAGCCAACAGGAGGTCGACCCGCATGCTCAGAAAACAGCGTTTCGGGCAAGAGATATTCCCTACCGGCGCCCCGGCCTCGAGGTTCGTGGTGCTGGCTCCGGTAGCGCCCCTAACAGTGGTCACGGTAGTGACCTTGATAGTGACCCTGGTCCTGGCGGCCGTCGCTGTCACCACTATGCCGGTCCTGGCCGCCACAAATGACGATCTGGTGGGAGCCAGACCGATGGGCATGGGTGGGGCGTTTGCCGCCGTGGCCGATGATTCCACAGCGGTCTACTGGAACCCGGCTGGCTTGGTGCAACTGCCAGCCGGGCAGATCACCAGCATGTATGCCAACAAATTCGGGATCAAGGGATACAACTTTATGCTGCTCAACGGAGCTTTTCCCATCAGGGGCGCGGCGCTCGGTTTCGGCGTGATCCAGGAAGGCGTCCCCCTGGAAGAGGAAAATGGCGGCGTCATTGTAACGAATAATTTTGGCGAGCGGACCGTCAGTTTGTCGGGAGCAGGCAAATTCCCGAAGTTCAGCATCGGGACCACTATCAAGCATGTGGCCATCTCTTCCGGGGTGAGCGATGTGCCCAGCCCTTCCTGGGCCGGCGTGGATTTCGGAATACTTGGGAAACCGTCTGATGTACTCTCAGCGGGATTCATCGCCAAGAACCTCATTTCCACCAGAGCCGACGGCGAGGCTTTGACAGCCAGTTATCGAGGCGGGATCGCCTATACTGGCATCAGGAATGTAGTATTGGCCGCAGATCTATCCATTGAAGAAGATCCGACGGATCATAATCGTAAATTAATCAAATACCACGTAGGCGGCGAGTACCGGATCTTCAACCTGGTCACCCTGCGCGGCGGCTACGACTACAAGTACCTGACGGCGGGCTTGGGGCTGGAAAAGGGCCGCTTCTCCTTTGACTACGCTTACCAGGATCACGAGGCCAACGGCACGCACCGGGTGTCCGCCAGCTTCCGGTTCTAAGGGGATTCCAAGAATGCCGCTGTCCTGGGGCTATCGGACCGCTTTGACCGCTGCTTTCCGGAGAACCGCGAAAACTGCATTTGTGGTTCTGGCCGTGGCGGCAGTTTCTCTTTTCCTTCCATTACTGGCCGCAAAGGACGCGCTGGCCTACCAGAGCGTTCTTTTGTCGGGCAGCCTGATCATCTCCCCCGGGCTTCTCTCTGTCCTCAGCATACCTGATGAGGGAAGTCCCAACCAGGACTTTCAGGACTCCACCCAAAGAAGCTTTACCACCGTCGTGTCCATCTCTTTCAGGCTGGAAGCCAGCGCCCGGGCCACTATCGAGATTCGTGACGAGACGGGGATGCTTGTGAAGGAGTTGCTGACCTCCACGGAACTTGAGGCAGGTCCCCATAGCTTTACCTGGGACGGGAGGAACGCTTCCGGGGAGCCGGCGCCGGGAGGGACCTACCTGGTCATCCTGCGGGTCTACGGCCTGAGCGGCGGTTTTCAGGAAAAGACCGGCAAACTCACCGTCCGCACCGCCCGCAGCCTGGAACTCAGCGGCTATAAAAGTTTCCAGTACCACGGCGCCTTCATTGACGGCCACGCGGGCGCCTTTTCCGGGGGGACTCCAGGTTCCTCCCTGGAGCAGGCTCTGGCCCTGGAAGCCGAGGGCTACGCCACCCCGCGACTATACGTCCGGGGCAGCTACGACGACGCCGAGGGTCCTTCCCTGCGCCAGTTCATGGTGGCGTACGAGGGTGAGAAAGTTCAGGCCTCCGCCGGCGATCTGGCGGTGGGGTATCCGGAGCAGGAGTTCACTCTGCGGGAACGGTCGGTATTCGGGGGGCAAATTAGCGGCAGCTTTGGGAATGACCGTCTGTCCCCGAGTAACCGCCTGTCCCTGAATAACCGTTTCGACTTGATCCTGGCCAGGGTGGATGCCACCAGCGCCATCCTGCGCCGCAAGGGCGACGGAATCACCAGCACCTACTGGCTGAACGCTCCCGTGATCCCCGGTAGCGAGCGTATTTCGATCCGCAACCGGCAACTGACCAGGGAGGTGGACTACGTCATCGACTACGGCTCCGGCGAGCTGGCGCTCTGGCGGCCCGTTCCTTACGATGAAGAACTGGTGGTGGTTTACGAATATCTGCCGGGGCATAAGTTCTACCGCCAGGACCTGTTTGGCGTACGCGCCCGCACCGCCCTTTCCGGGGGCGCGGAATTCGCTTTCAACGCTGTCCGTCTGGGCGATGAACTAACCCCCGTAGATCAGGCGGCCACAACCACCACCGCGGCCACAGCGGGAACCGCCGCTCCCGCCCTTCCTCCCCCCGCCCAGCTCTGGAACTACGATCTGAACGGGCAAAGCCGTCTCTGGAACGGCGACCTGATCCTCGCCGGCGAGTGGGCGGAAAGCCGGTACAGCAGTGATTGGCGAAATACCTCCTGGTTTTGCCGCCTCCGGGGAACCCGGTTCAGCCTACCAGTTGCAGTTGGATCTGGCCCGGGGGAGGTTGCGGATGAATGGGAATCTCAGGCGCGTCAACCAGGATTTCCGCGGGATCGCGGCGGGGGATCTGCAGACCGGCGTGGAGGCGCTTTCCCTGCAAAGCGATTATCAGGCCTGGCCGTTTCTGGGCTTTGTTTCCGGGTACTCCGCCAGAACAGTCTTCCCGGCGGCCGGCGCTGGCCAGCCTGAAGCCGCGACGCAATCCGCCACGGGCTCCGCCGTTTCGACGGCCTTGGGCTCGTACCTCAAACTGGCCGGTGTCTCCCGGATGCCGGCCAGTTTCCCGGAGATCGAGGTCAATCTCACGAGAAGCCTCCGTTCCTTGCAGTCGCTGCCTTTGGCGGTTTTACTGGCCCAGCCCTTCCCCGCCTTGGGTGAAAAGCAACCTTTACCCCCGTTTGATAGCCAGGAAGAAGGCGTGGGGTTGGGAATCCACCAGGCCACCGGCAAGATCGCCTATGCCCTTAACCTGGGCAGAATGCAGGAGACCAGCCTGGCGACGACCAACCCGGCTCTCGGAGCGGCCACAAAATGGTCCGCTTCCCTTGGCGCCCAATTTCAGCCGGCGGAAAGCGTGGCCATCGCCTCAAAACTGGCAGCCGAGCGCAAATTCGGCGCAGCCTTTCGCGCAAATCCGGTCCTTGCAGCTGGTACAGCCTCTCCCGCCGGTCCGGTAAACGGTTCAACCGGGCAGGCGGAGCTTGCGCGGCGTGAAGACATGGATCTCACAATCAAATTCGGCCCCTGGGGGGGATTTACGACCACCGCGGGCCTGGAAAACTTTCTGGCGGAAGACCATGAGGCTGGTCTGAGCAACCAATGGTTCGCCACAAGGCTTGGCGTGGAAAAAGCGCTATCCGAAAACCTCTATGCCGGCTTGGAAGGCAGCCGGCAAAAACGCTGGTCCCGCCAGGAACAAACCGCCACCGGCCTGACCTCGGATCTGGCCACCAGCGTAGCCTCAGACCCGGCCAATGGCATACCAACCGGCATGGTTGCCACGGACGGGCAGAGCGACGAGATTAAAGCGTCGCTGCGGTGCGGGCGTCTCGCCAGGCTCTCCGGCGCCATCAGACAGAAAAGCGATCAAACCCGGACCGAAGGCAGCCAGGAAACCCGGTTGGAAACCAGCCTCGACCACGCCGTGACGGTGGAGTATTCACCGAAATCCGGCATGTCCCTGGCCCTGGAAAGGCGTGACAGCCAGGAGGAGAAGCCGGGAAGCGGCCAACCCGATGCTCAGATTACCTGGATCCTTCGAGGCACGGCGCAGGCGGGCGCAGGGCTGACCTTCAACACCAGCCTGGAGAACACGGCCAAAAATTCCGCCGCGCAAGCCCAGATGATCGATCGGAACCTCGCCCTGGGTGTCGCCTACTCGGTCGGCGCCGGGGTGCAGCTGTCGGCTGAATACAGGTGGGCAAACCGGTTGGATTTTTGGCGCCCGGACAAGGGGTACACCGCCAATCTGGTCAATCTTGGCGTGACGATCAGTTTTTAGGATCCTGGTTAGGACCGCTGCTACCCCATCAACCGGCCGTGTTCCACCTTCAGGCACCGGTCCATGACCACCTTCATCCCCGCGCCGGCAGCCGTTTTGGCGGCATCTTCATTGACTATCCCCAGTTGCATCCACAAAGCCCCGGCCTTGATCCCCGCCGCCGCTTCCACGATAGGCGGCACATCCTCCGGACGCCGGAAGACGTCCACGATATCCACCGGCCCCGGAACCTCCTTCAACGATGGGTAGGCCTTTTCCCCCAGGACTTCGGAGATCGTGGGATTGACCGGAATGATCTTGTACCCCTGATCCTGCAGGTATTTGGCGACCCGGTAGCTGTCCTTGCTCGGATCCTTGGACAGGCCCACCACCGCGATCTTCTTGGCCGAAGCCATGAGCTGCTTGATCTCTTCGTCATCCGTTAAAACATTCTTGCCCATGTAAACGCCTCCATAAGATGAACAGTTTTATAGGATTTTGCAGGAATATGGTTCCCCGCTGTCAAATTAAAATTTGCCCGTATGGGGCTAATATCACAACGAGAAGGTCTGGATCAGCTTATGATTTCCCTGAATAATTTGCTGTACCTCTTTTCTCACCTGCCGAGGGGGGTGCGCATCCCCATCGCCAATCTGGCCGTCAACAGGGCGATCAACAAATATGCGCAGCTTGTCTTCTCCGGGCGGGAAAATATCCCGGATACCCCCGTAATCTTCATCTGCAATCACCTTTCCAATGCGGACGGCCTCATTCTCAACAGTACCCTGGGCCGTAAAAGGAAGGTGGCCTTCCTGGCCGGGGTCAAGCTCCAGGCCTCGCCGGTCACCCGGATCGCCATGGAGACCCTTTCCACCATCCCGATTCAGCCCAATTCCCCCGACCGGCAGGCGATCAAACAGGCCATCAACACGCTGGAGTCGGGCCGCTCCATCCTGATCTTCCCGGAAGGCGGACGCAGCCGGACCGGCCGGCTTATCCGCGGCAAACCCGGCGTGGTGCTCATCGCCAAAAAAGCCGGCGTCCCCATCGTCCCGGTGGGGATGCAGGGTACCGAGATCCTTTTGCCCATCGACGACGGCAACATGGGCGGCGAGAGGCTGCACAGGGCAAAAGTGGAGGTCCGGGTCGGCCGGCCTTTTTCCCTGGCTGACCTGGCCGGACCTCAAGAGCTCGGGCGAGGGGAAGATGTCGAAACGGACAAAACCGCTCTGGTGGACAGGATGATGCTCAGAATCGCCACGCTTTTGGATCCGGAATACCGCGGCGAATACGCCTGAGGCTTCGAAAAAACGCCGGCCCTTTCTGCCCCGCCGGGCTTCTCACCCCTTGAGGCCGGTGGTGGCAATGCCGCGGATGAAGTACTTCTGCCCGAGCATGAAGACCATGAGCACCGGAAGAGTGACCACCACGGTAGCCGCCATGAGCGGCCCCCAGTTCACCAGAAACTGCGACTGAAAGATCTGCAGCCCCAGCTGGACCGTCCGCATCTTCTCCGAGTTGGTAATCACCAGCGGCCAGAGAAAGTCATCCCACACGTTGGTAAAGACGAAGATCGCCAGGGTGGCCAGCACCGGCCGGCTCAAGGGCAGGCAGATGCGCCAGTAGATTCCGAATTCGCTGGCGCCGTCGATGCGCGCCGCGTCGTCCAGGTCCCGCGGGATACTCATAAAAAATTGCCGTACCAGAAAGACCCCGAAGACCATGATCAGATACGGGAAGAGCAGCCCGCCGTAGCTGTCGATCAACCCGGTTCCCCCCGCGCCGAGGATGTTGTTCCCGCCCGTCAAGGGAAACCTCTTGGCGATGATAAACACAGGGATCAGCGTCACCTGCGAGGGGATCATCATGGTCCCCAGGAGCAAAAAGAAGATGGCATTCTTGCCGAAGAACTCCAGGCGGGCAAAGGCGTAGCCGGCCAGCGAGGTGAAGAAGACGTTGGCCGCCGTGGCGATCGCCGCCACCAGAAAGCTGTTCAAAAAATACCTGCCGAACGAGACATTTAAAAAGGCATACCGGTAATGGTCCAGCATGAAATGCTTCGGCCACCACACCGGGGGATAGGCGAAGAGTTCCAGGTCCGGTTTGAACGAGCTGAGCAGCATCCATAAAAACGGCCCGGCCATCACCACCCCCACCGCCGCCAGACCGGCGTAGAGCAATACCTTTTTGAGCGCCTCCGCTCCCAATTCCCTGATTTGCATCCCACGCGCCACCTTGGTCTGCATCTCAAACGCCTCCTTCCACCCTGGACTGGAAGAATTTTACGTTGATGAGCGACAGCGCAAAGATCGCCACGAACAGGATGAATGCAATGGCCGAGGCTTTTCCCATCTCATAGTACTGGAAGGCCTGCTGGTAGATGAGAAATCCAATGGTGGTCGTGCTATCCAGCGGCCCGCCGGTGCCCCGGGACATGGCATACAACTCGGTGAACGCCTGCAGGGTGCTGATCAGCCCCATGGTGATCACGTAGTAGGTCACGGGCTTGAGCATCGGCCAGGTGATCTTCCGGAACTGTTGCCAGGTGCTGGCGCCGTCCAGCATGGCCGCCTCGTAAAGGTATTGCGGGATCCCCTGCAGGCCGGCCAGGTAGATGACCATGTTCCACCCGATCCCCTTCCAGACCCGCATGGCCGCTATGGAATGCAGGGCCAGCCCCGGCTTGCCCAGCCAGTCCACCGGTCCAATTCCGAATTGATCCAGGAGAAGATTGATGAGGCCTAAATTTCGCTCGTAGAGCCACATCCAGATCATGCTCACCGCGATGGCGGAGGTCACCACCGGGAGGTAATAGAGCGTCCGGAACAGGGTAATCCCCCGGAGCTTGCGGTTGATCAAGATGGCCAGACCCAGGGAGAGGGCGATGTTCACCGGCAGGACCTCCAGCGAATATTGGACGGTATTGCGCAGCGCCCGCCAGAAGAGCGTGTCCCGGAGCAAGATGTCCCGGTAGTTGGCCAGCCCGATCCATTTGGCCGCCGAGAGAGCGTTGTACCTGGTAAAACTCAGGTAGAGCGAGGTAAACATCGGAATAAAGCTGGTCACAAAGACATACAGCACCACCGGCGCGATGAACAGATACGCCATGAGCATCACGCGGCGCCGGCCCGGATTATTCCAGAAGTAGCGCCAACTTTCAAGCATAGGTACACCACCATTCCAAAGCGTGGCGGCGCCTTGACCTCCTGTCGAACGGCGCCGCCGACCTGCCGGTTTATTTCTTCAAAAGGGCGTTAACCTCTTCCGCCGCCTTGTCCAGGGCGGCCTTGGGGGTCATGGCGCCGAAATAGGCCCGCTCGATATAGCGGGACAGGATATCCCGGATCTTCACCCACTCGGGGATGTTCGGGTTCCCCTGGGCAAACTCCATGGCATCCATGTACGCCACGATATTGGGATCCCTGGCGATAAACGGCAGGCTCTTCAGGGATTGGCGCGGCGGCAGGGAGCTCATGGACTCGCAGAGTTTGGCCAGCGCCTCCTTGCCCGAGAAGTACTTGATCACCTTCCAGGCTTCATCCTTGTTCTTGCTGTCGCTGGACATGAAGAAGCCGGAGAAGGAGAAGAGCGTGGCCTGCTGCTTGTCTTTGAACGGCATGGCCACCCGGATCTGCTTGTAGGTGTCGGGCGAGTACTTTTCCACCTGCTTCAGATCGCCGGGCACCGCAAAGAGCATCGCGATCTGGCCGGGAACGATCGGAGGAATATTGCCCTGGCCCAGATTGATCTGTTCATCGGCGACCTTGTCCTTGCGAACCAGATCCACCAGGAACTGCAGAGCTTTTACGCCTTCTTTGCCGTTAAAGGTGGCCTGCGTCCCTTCCTCGTTCAGGAAGGAGCCGCCCGCCTGCCAGATGAACATGGAGTAGATCTGCTGTGCGTCGATCCCCTGGGAAGGAAGATCAATCCCCTCGCGGACGAAGCGGTTCCCCTTCTTGACGGTGAGCTTTCTGGCCGCCTTCCGGAACTCTTCCCAGGTCCTGGGCGGCTTGTCGGGATCCAGCCCGGCTTCCTTGAAAAAGTCGGCGCGGTACATCAAAAGCCTTCCGGCACCGTAAGCCGGGATCATGTACTTCTTGCCCTGGTACGCCCCGGCGTTCAGGGTCGCCCCGAAGTCGGCGGCGTCCTCCATCCTGGCGATGTAGCCATCCAGCGGCTGGACGCGGTCGTTGGAAGCAAACCCCGCCGTCGCCGCGGCGCCGTGCATGAACACGTCCGGACCCACTCCGGCGGCAAAAGCCGTGGTCAATTTGGTGGAGAGATCGCCCCACGGCACAAAAGTCGGGATCAGTTCGATATCCGGGTTGGCCCTGGCAAAGGCCGGGATGACCTCCTCACTCATGGTCTTCATGAAGACTTCATCCGTGCCGGCAAACCAGATGTTGATCGGGGTCTTTTCGGCAAAGGCGGGGACCGCCAGCGCCAGCACCAAAAGCAGACTGAGTGCAACACCCATGAAACGTTTCACCTTTGAAACCTCCTCACCTTGATTAAATTTGGCAAACCGCAACTGCCTTCGACAACGCTTTCTCCTACAACCCTGACTCGGGATGGTACCCGGAAATCCCGGCGGATCACCACCTCTCCCCACCTCTCCTTCGCTGCAAAAGATCCTCACCTCAAAACAGCCTTTCCTTCCAGAAGCCTGGATTGCAAGTGTTCAATCTTCACCCCGCGCGGCGATGTCCGCTCCCGGACCGCCAGCGCCGCCCCGGCGCCGGCAGCCTGCCCCGTGGCGAAACAGGTGGGCGTCACCCGCGTGGAAGCATGCGCTTCGTGGGATGTGGAGATGCACCGGCCGGCCACCAGCAGGTTCTCCAGCCCTTTCGGGAGCAGGCACCGGTACGGAATCGCATACGACGAACCCTTCCCGATCCTCCTGGCCTTGAGGCCGTCGCCATCCGGGGAATGAATATCGATGGGGAAAGCTCCCCTGGCCACCGCATCGGGAAATTCCCGCCCTTCGAGCACATCCTCCTCCGTGAGCACATAATCGCCCGTGATCCGCCGGGATTCCCGCAGCCCCACCTGGTCGCCAGTCTGCAGCAGGAAAGCGTTGGAAAAACCCGGCACATATTTACGGAGGAATTGCACCGCCGCCGCGACCTGGAGTCGTCCCTCGATCTCCGCCCTCGTGAGATCTTCCGCGCTGGCGGGATCCACCCGTTGAATCCGGGTCATGTTAACGGTGGCCTCATCAGGGCGTACCCCCTGGAAGCACAACACCCGGTCGCGCTGCAACGGGAAATCGCCGTTGGCCCTGGCCTGCTTCACGGCGGAAAAGAAACCGGAAACATTGATCTTGGGAAACGAGGCGACCCCATCCGCCAGATCCCCCAGGGCAAAATCCGCGGGGTTCCTTTCGATGGCCAGGCGCACCGCCGCAAAGTCCACATTGCCCAGGCGGAACATCAGCGTGCCGGGCTGCGTCAGGCCGTCGCCCTCCCGGCCCACCACAAACGGCGCGCCAGCCCTGGCGGCCAGATCCCCATCCCCGGTGCAGTCCACAAATACGCGTCCCCGCACCACTACCGGCCCCCCCTTGGTCTGGAGCCGGACCGCATCGATGTAGCCATCCTGGACCGACACGTCCACCAGCAGGCCGTGGAGGAGCAGGCGGGCTCCCGCTTCCAAAGCCATTTGCAGGGCAACCAGTTTGAGCGTCTCGGGGTCAAAGGGGGTCACCGTGGACACAAAACCGATCAGGTCTGGCACATGGCCAGGGCTGCCCCCGAGCGCCACCAGCCGTTCCACCACCTCCTGACCGATCCCCCCTATAACCTGACGGGAACCAGCATGAAAGGTCATCATCGGGGCCACCAGCGCGGTGGTCACCATGCCCCCCAGAAAGCCGTACTGTTCCACCAGCAAAACGCCGGCGCCGCCCCTGGCCGCCGCCACCGCGGCCGCCAACCCGGCCGGCCCGCCGCCGATTACCACTACATCCGCGTTCAGTTCCATAAGAGTACCCCGTCTCTTCAATTTAGGGTTTGGCGTGATTTTGGGCGTCAACAACTCTGGGCATCAACAATTCAGGGCATCAACGGCCCGCCGGAAACGCCGGGTCGCCCCGGCGACGGCTCCGGCCGTTTCACCGGTCACCACCGCGCCGATCATGATCGCCTTGACCCCCACCTCCGCCAAAGCCGCAATATCCTCCGGCTGGATCTCCCTTTGCGTGGGGACCACCACCGGTTTGCCCGTCCACTCCACGATCTTCCGGTACCCCAGCAGATCCCTGACGGATAGCGGCAAACCGTATCCGTCGGGCGGGATAACCGACGCTTCCACCACATCCACCGGCAATTCTCCGAGGGCGGCCATCTCGCTCTGGCTGTATGTATAATCCGTCGCCACCATCCTGGCCACTTCCGAAAGACCCAGCACTCCCGGCGCCAGGTGATGCCCGTAAGCGGAGATAAAATCGAACCCCAGCGCCGCCAGTTCCCGGATCTCCGGTTCCCGGATCACCGGAGCGGCGCCGGGGACAATGCCGCACGGACACCCGCGCCCGCCGGCCAGGGCCAGGATCTTCTTCAAACCATCGCCCTCTTCGGCCAGGCTGCCGAAATGGGTCCCGCTGGCGTGGTGCACGACGTTGATGTGCATCTTGAGCACATCCGCTCCCGCTTCCAGCGCGGCTTGCGCCAGCTCCGGCTCATTATGGGGAAGGCTCACGATCATCGTCATCTTTCGGCTTTGCAAAAGTTCCACGAACCGGCTCATCTCATCAATCCACCTCAACGTTCAAATGGCTTTCTCCGAAGGTTTTCTCCCCGGTCTCCACAACCACCCTGGCCTGCACCGCTATCTCAAAAATCCGCTCCCACGGCAAATAAGCTTGAATCTCGACCTCTGGCGCCAGCCTCCAGAATCCCTTCCCGGATCCCCGCCGGGATGCCGTTCCCACGGAACATACATGGCCGGCCAGATGCTTTCGGTAAAACTCCCGGCCCCTCTCCTCCACCTTTTGGGCGGCCAACCGGTTGACCTCGCCGTAAGCCTTGCCCAGATTATACTCCGATTCGATATCGGCCCGTCCCGCGAGGTACGTTCGCAACTCCTCCCGCACGCTTCCCTGGTAGATCCAATCATCCAGGAAGCGCTCCAGGAGAAACTCGTAATGGCGGGCCATGTTCTCCGGCCCCCAACGGCCCGACTGAACAGCCGCTCCCAGGATGCTCAGGTGCGCCAGGACGGTCCCCATGGTGTTCCCCGCCGTATTCCAGGCCGCAAAAGCTCCCAGCCTGGCAATATCCAGCTCTTGCCGCATCGCCGCCACGAGATCCGGGTCGGCCCCGTTGGGATACCGCACGTCGATCACCCCGGCGATCTTGCCGCCGGCCACCGCCCGGGCCAGGCCGGCTACAGCCGGCGCCAGGTCTGCTACCTTCCGGGCCAGGAAGGTTGCCTCTTGCGTCAGGCCCGCTACAGTTTTCGCCGGCGAGCCGCCTTCTCCCCCCGAGGGAGCCCCGTGTTTCAAAAGATCCCCCTTCCCCGGGCAACTGGCCAGGCAAAAGGCGCTCCCGGCTTCTTTGGGGGCCAGGGAACCGAGCACGACCCCGATCTGGGCACGCAGATTTTCGATGAAGGGACGGTCCTCAAAAGGCGCCACATTGGCCTCGTCGCCGGGCGGGTAAAACTCACACCCGAATTCCGGCCGGTTTCCGGTCAGAAGGTTGTAATGCCGGGCTAAAAGCAGCATTCCGGCCTCGTCCGCCCCGGCGTACATGGCCACGCGATCCCCGACGCCGAGCTTCCGGATCTGCTCCTCAAGCCTTGCCTGTTCCAGCCGGTGCGGCCCGTAAGGATGAGCGTCCTCCTGGCAGATGCTCAAAAAGTCCACTGTCCCGTCAGCCACCATCTCGACCATTTGCCGGTTGATCTCGTGGTTGCGCCGCCGGACGGCGAAATAATCGTCGATTACCCGGCGCGGCAGGCCGGCCTCGCATTCTTCAAGGCGCTGCAGTTCTTCCGCGGTGGCCACCCCCTGCCGCGCCCGCGCCCAAAGAATCGAGTACTCGTTCATCAGCCGCCAGTACCGGTAACTCTCCTTGTCCCTGGCGGTGATGGAGATCCGCATCAGGACGCTTGAAGCGTAGATATGTAATCGTGGGTTTCGGGTTTTGGCGGCCCGCAATGCCGAAACGCCCTCCATCGCTTCTCGCAAAGAGCACGCCGGGCTCCGGGAGGCGATCAACCCGCCGTGGGCCAGCATGTCCGCGGAAACCACCACCGCACTCAGAGACGCCGCCTGTTCGAGCAACCATCTCCCCACCGCGGGCGGATCACCGGGTTGCAGAAAATGACCAAGACAGCGATCCGGCGGCATGATCAACTCTTCGCCCAGAATCGCCGCCAGTTTGGGCGCAAAGTCCCTGGTGCACGGCCGGTCATCCAGGGGGATGAAACCCGTCCGGCCAAGCCTCCCTGCCTCAGGGCCAACTTCGGCCTCCATGGCAGGGCCAACCACGGCTTCCATCCAAGGATTAACCACGGCTCCCACCCACCTTTTCGTCCGCCGGCGGGCAGGAAGTGGACTCCCTGACAATCAGCTCCGGTTGAATATGCACCTGCACCGGCCTGGCAATCGCCCTTCTGGTGATGTCCAGAAGAATCCGGGCCGCCATGAAGCCTAAGAGTTGCCGGTCGACCCTGACGGTGGTCAGGCTGGGATAGAGCGCCGCTGCCAGGGGGAGATCGCTGTACCCAACCAGGCCGACCTGTCCGGGCAAGGACAGCCCCGCCTCCTTGAAAGCCCGAATCGCTCCGGCCGCCATCCAGTCGGTGGAGGCAAAGACGCCGATCCGCCCGGAAATCCTGGCCAGGCAGTTTTTCAGGGCCAGGTAACCCCCTTCCTGGCCGATCTGCGCCGTGATGACATTGCTTTTGGGCAGCGTATAGCCACGCTGTTGCAGCGCCGCGCGGAAACCTTCCAAACGGTCCTGAAAGGTGTTGATCCGCAGATCTCCCCCCAGAAAGACGAACTCCTCATAGCCGCACTCCACAAGATGTTCTCCCACCAGTTCGCCGCCGGCCACGTTATCCGGGATGACCGCATGCAGGCGCCGGTGATCTTTGAGGTACTTGCCGATAAAGACCATCGGCGCCCCGGTGGCCACCAGCCCCTCGATGTAAGCATCTTCGATGGGGATGCCGCCGATGATCAGCCCCGCCACCTTCTTTTCGGCGAGCAGGGCCGGCAGACCCGCGGGATTGTCCACCGCCTCCACCAGGAGATGGCGCCGCCGTTCCCGCAGGTAAGCGCTCACCCCGTTGACCACCTCGGAGAAGAATTCATCCGAAGCCAGGCCGCCCTGAGGGTTGACGATCACCAGCCCGATGTTTCCGGAAAGTCCCTCCGGCTGTGGCGCCTCCCCGCCGAGGTTATAGCCATGTTCCATGGCGACTCTGCGGATCTTTTCCCTGGTGGCCGGGCTAATCCGTGGATTGTCCTGGAGAGCGCGGGTTACGGTGGAAGGCGCCACGCCAAGCTTTCTGGCGATTTCGCGGGCGGTGATCCTCATGAAGGTGCTCCTTTCATCCAGGTCAGTGCAACGATTTTGCGCAGATTATTGGGTCCCTGTTTGAACTACCCAATCCTATATATTCGTCATTTACATGGTAAATCCCTCTTGCCAACCGGCTCATCCCTAAAATTTTCTGCAACACATTTGCGCAAAATGTTGCAGAATAAAGGACCGCCCCGGGCCGGAACTTCTCGAACCCGGGGCGCACAACCCTCATTTCACCTCATTTCAGATCCGACGCCGGCGTTTCCCGCAGATGCGCCAGCAAACCGGGCACATCGTGGGGCGCCCTGGCCGGCGTGGCAAAGACCATTTCCACATAGGGCCACCAGTTCCACTGTTCAAGATAAACCAGGTCGAACAACATTACCCCGTGGGTCAGCGTGCGGGCCATCTCCACGGCGCGCACAAACTGCTCCGGGTTTTTATCGTACTGCAACAGGTAGAGGCCCCCATAAACGAAGGTGTCATCCATGGTCACCTGCAGGGTGAGTTCCGCCGCCCCCTCGACGCTGTACCAGTCGGCAGGGCTGCCAATCGCGGCGGCCTCCTCCTTGGTGACCTCCGGATAATACAGGCCGGACATCAGTACTGCCGACTTACGAT
>JAMCQP010000097.1 GCA_023381695.1 Bacillota bacterium
CAGCTGGGCCGGATTGCGCGCCAACACCCTGGTCCTGGCCCCGAGAGCCCTGAGCGTCCTGGCCAGCGTCGCGCCGCAACGCCCGAATCCCAGCACGAAGGAGTTGCTGCCGTGGATGGTGATGGGGAGTTCCCGCATGGCAATCTGGATGGCGCCCTCGGCGGTGGGGATGGAATTGAGCACGGCCACCTCCTCGATCTCCGCGGTCTCCACCAGCCGGAGCCCGCGGCGCGCGGCCCATTCCTTCACCAGCGGTTTGGCCATTCCGATGAGAAACGGCGTGTTGGGCGGGATGGCCTCGAAGAGTCCGGGGGTCAGCCTCAGACTGGCCTCCTTTTCCATCACCGCCTTAATCTTTCCCGTTTCATCGGTATTGCTCATGGGAGCCACAACGGCATCCGCCCCGGTTACCGCCTCCTCCATGGAGCCAACCAGGCTTACCCCTGCATCCCCCGCAAACTCCGGCAGAAAGGGATAGCCAACCGCCTTTACCCTCGCCCCGGCAAGTCGCAGGGCCTTGATTAACTCCAGTTCCCTTTTGTCCCCGCCAAGCATTGCGACCGTGAACCCATCCAGGTCGGCAGACATGCCGCTCACCTCGCTCGTTCCCTAGAACATCGCATTGCCATTATATGAAGGGCCAAAGGGTCCAGTGCTTGTCAACTAAGCGCTATTGTCCAAAGACCAGGCTCTCCAGGCCGTAGACGACCTCCCTGAGCCCCACCACCTTGCGGACCGCCAGAAGAACACCAGGCATGAATGACTCCCGGTCGATGGAATCGTGGCGGATCGTCAGCGTCTCACCCGGGTTGCCCAGAATTACTTCCTGGTGGGCCACAAACCCCGGCAACCTGACGCTGTGAATATGAATCCCGGCCAACTCGCCGCCCCGGGCGCCGCGGATCTTCTCAATGGGCTTCCTGGCGGTCTCCGGCGCCATGGCCGGCTCCGCGGCCGGCGCTTCGACCGTGGTTTGCAGGGTGGCCCCGGCGCTCCGCCTGGCGGCCATCATCTCCGCGGTCTTGATCGCGGTTCCCGAGGGAGAGTCCAGTTTGCGGTCGTGATGGAGTTCGATGATCTCCGCATTGGTAAAGTAACCTGCGGCAATCTCCGCAAAACGCATCATCAAAAGCGCGCCAACCGCGAAGTTGGGGGCGATTACCGCGCCCAGACCGTATTGTTTTGCAAAGTCCCTGATCTCGTCAACCTCGGCCTGGGTAAGGCCGGTTGTCCCGACCACCGGATGGACCCCGGCATGAATGGCGGTCCGGATCCGGCCGGTCAGCCCGTCGGGCTGGGCGAAATCCACCATCACGTCCGGCTTTAGCCGGGTGAGCGCACTATCGAAATCCGGGTTTACGGCAACCCCGATGGGGCCGATCCCGGCTATGACGCCGATATCCTCGCCCGCATGGCTGCGGTTGACGGCTCCCGCCAGTTCGAGGTCGTCCTGGCGGCTGACAGCCGTCACCACCTGCCGGCCCATCTTGCCGCAAGCGCCCACCACCATAACCCGTAACTTTTGCATCAGACCACCTCATCTGTATTGGTATCATTCTCATATAAATGAGCGAGGTTGTCAAGCCCCTTTTAGTTTGCCCATTAAAAAAGGAAGAGGCGTTTTCGCCTCTTCCGGTTGTTCTTGTGCGCACATCCGGCCATGCCTGGGTTATTTGCGCCGGAGTTAATGTACCTCCACGTCTGTCGCGCCGTTGTCGCGGAGAAGCTTGGCCGCGTCGTCGACCTTCTTGCGGTCCGCCTTGACCACCGTCAGGATCTTGCCCTCCTTGACCCGCTGTTCGTAGTACCGGCCTCTCTCCTCGGGAATCCCATAGTCTACCAGCCCGCCGGCCAGTCCCCCGGCCACCACTCCCGACAAACCTGCCGCGATGGGCCCGGCAGCCACAATGGGGCCGATGCCAGGAATCGCCATGGCCCCGGCTCCCGCCAAAAGGCCGGCCACACCACCCAGAGTCCCGCCCCACGCGGTGCCATCGGTCAAGTCCTGATCTCCCATTTCCATCGTGGTTCCGCCCTCTTCATGCTTGCCGGCGCCTTTATCTCCCTTTTCTCCCTTGGCCACAATGGAGATTTCATTGTTGGTGAACCCTTTCTCCCGCATCTCGTTGACCGCCTTCTCGGCCTTGTCCCTGCTGGAGAAGACCCCAATCACTGATGCCATCATGCCACCTCCTTACAAATTTGTTTTTGCGTTACAGCAAGCTTATTGTCTCCCTGGAGGCGGATTGCTATTCACCGCAAAAAAAATAAACCTCGCCGGTTACCCGGCAAGGTCCTTTTTGCACTTTATCGAATTAATCCTAGTCGATTTGTTCGGCGGATCGGGTCTGATCGCCGGAGGCTTGCTCCCTGGCCCCCTTGAGCGCAATGGCCTCCTTGATCCGGAGAAATTCCGCGATAAGCTGATCCAGCTTCTCGCTCACCAAAATGGCCTGCTCGCTCTGCAAGCAGTAGTTTCCCCCATCGGTCACGGTATTGAGTCTCTGACGCAAGGCCTGGATCTCTCCATTGGTTTCTGGTACGGC
>JAMCQP010000113.1:0-9763 GCA_023381695.1 Bacillota bacterium
CCGTCATTAAGCCCGATTCAGGTGCTCGCATCCATTATAGCACAAATGCGGCATAGCACAAATACAGTACTATATGGCAATTAGCGGCGACGGGGCCATACAATATTAAGGGAGAATTACGGGCGGTGTATTATGGGAGGGGGAGGCCATGAACGTCACGCTCGCCCTGTCGGGCGGATCCCTGAAAGGGGCTGTGCATGTCGGTGTCCTGAAGGCGCTGGAGGAGAAAGGTCACAAGGTCGGGGCGGTCGCCGGGGTGAGCGCCGGAAGCGTTGTCGGCGCCCTCTACGCCAGCGGGACCACCGTGAGCGAGATTGAAAAAGCCTTCCTGGGGTTGAAGAAGCCCTCCGATCTTTACGATTTCGCCTACGGCCATTACCTGGCCAATATCTTCAGGCCGTGGCGGTTGCAGGGCTTGATCAAGGGCGACCGGCTGGAGGGGCTGATCCGGCGCAACCTGAAGTGCCGGCTTTTTGAAGAGACCCCCATTCCGCTCGTGATCGTGGTGGTGGATCTCCGGACGGGCCAGCGCCTGGCGATCACCAGCGGCGACATTGCCACCGCCGTGCGGGCCAGCAGCGCGATTCCCGGCGTATTCTTCCCGAAGGTGGTCGGGCAAAAGATCCTGTTTGACGGCAGCCTTGCCGAGCCCTTGCCCATCGACGCCCTCCACGAGCTCCCCCGCAAAGACATGAAGAGGGGCGGGTCTTCCACCATCACCATCGCGGTTGACGTGCTGGACACGGATCCGGACCCGGCCTCGCCGCCGAAATGGCTGATCGATTACGCCTCCGCCGGCATCGACATGCTGCTCCAGACCATCACCGACCTCCGCCTTTCCGACGAGCGCCGGGTTACCCTGCTCAAACCGCCCACGGGGCGCGTGGGGCTCTTCGACTTTGACCGCATCCCCGATCTGATTGAACTCGGCTACCGGACCACGAAAAAGGTGCTGGGGTGAATTAGGATCCCCACTTGACCATGGCTTTGTACCCGCGTTCAAACCCCAGACCGGCCAGAATTTCACCGGCCACGGTTTCGACGATTGGTTTTCCGTCCCATTCCACTATTTCGGTGCGTCTGTCTCCGCGCCGGGAAAACCCGAGAACGCGGATCAGTTCCTTGAGCGCGGCGGCCAACTTCTCCTCCGCCCAGCTCACCGGCAGACCCAGGGAAAAGAGCCGGACCCTCCTGCCCTCCGCCGCAAGGATGGGCGTTCCCGCCCGAAAGACCACCACTTCCGGCCTGGCAGGGCTTCTCTCCATCCCCGGCCAGGGCAGGATACTTCCCAGGGGATTGGCAGGGTCCTGGGCGGCCAGCCCCCAGAATTCCGGCAAGCCGGCGTCCGGCGGCAAACGGAGCCCCTCCACGGCTTCGGCCTTCGCGTACTGAATTCCGGCCAGACCATCCACAAAGTACCCCCGGCGCACCTTCCCGACGATCTCCCATTCCGTGAAAGTCTGGCTGACCAGGCTCCACGGCAGTCCTTCCCCGGCCACCACATCCCTGGTCACAATCCCGTAACGGCTCAGGAGGTCCTGGCAAAGAATCTTCGGTGTAACGCTCCCGGGTGCATTTCCCACCAGGGACCAGCGGCCCATCTGGGCAAGCACCGCCGGGCTGATGCTCCGACTCGCGCTCCGGGGAGCGCTGTGGACGGCACCCCGGACGACACCCCGAACGACACCCCGAACGGCGCTCCTGGCGGTGCTCCTGGGAGTGCCCCTTGTGGCGTTCCGTCCCTTCGAACTCCGGGAGAGCAGGTACCGCACCGGGCCGAAGGTGTCATTGGTGACCCGCCCCTGGCCGATCATCTCTTCCAGAGCCGCCAGAACGATCTCTACCGGCAAGCCGGTCTGCTGCCAGAGTTGCGGAAGGGAGAGGGCTCCTTTCCCCAGCAAGGCGCCGGCGATCTGGCTGCGTGCCCCGGCCAGCTCGTCCTCGCCCACCTGCGGCATGACGCTGGCTGACACCGCATCGCCACCCGCGCCATCACCGGCCGGCCGGCCGCCAGGCGGCCCGCCACCCGCCCGGCCATCGCTACCCGGCGGCCCACGCCGCACCGGGTCGGCCCCGGCCGGGTAAAACGCCACCCGCAGCCCGTCTCCCGTTCCCTCCCCAATCCATGTAAAAAGCCCGCTGCTGATCAATTGATCCAGCAAGACCGGCTGGTAATCCCGCACCCGGACCGGCAAAACCCCGCCTTCCCAGAGCGCGGCGGGCAGAAACACTCCTCCCAGCCGTTCCAGAGCGTGTGACAGGCCCTCCAGGCCGGAGCCGGGGGAGCCGATTCCATGCCACCTGGCCAGAAAAGCACAGTAGTCTTCCGGGGAACGGGGAGCAACCTCCCGCCTGGCCCTGGCCAGGCTGCGCCGGTGCATCCGCTGGAGCAGGCTGACATCGCACCACTCCGTGCCGATGCCGCCCGGCAAGAATTCACCGGCCTGCACCAGCCCCGCCGTCTCCAGGCGCGCGAGCGAGCCCTGAACCTCTTCTTGCGCAAACCCGTACCGCTGCACCAGGTCGTGGACGTGAAATGGGCCGCGGGTCCGGGCAAAACGCCGGAGCAGGGAATCAACCGCCTCCTGCGGCGACGGAAAACTCGCGTCTCTGGCGCTATCCCGCCCTGGTAGTTGGTACTTTAACCTCTCCCCGAGGGCGGCCTGATATTCCGGGAGGTTTTCGGCGGCGATCCAGGCCTCCACCGTCCGTTCCCCGGATGACCAGGTGATCCGGACGATCCGGCCGGCATCCCGAAGAGTTTTCAGCTTCTCGCCCTCCAGCAAGCCCTCTTCCTGCCAAAAGCCGTTTTTCCGCGTTAAATTCGCACTGCTCCCGCTACCCGCGCTCTCTGCGTTCTCCGCGCTACCCGCGCCACGCGCGCCTATCTCCAGCTCCCCGTGCTTCAAAAGCCAGGCGTGCCATTCATCCGGGCTGCGCGGCCGCTGTTTTGCCGACAGCCCCCGGGCGTCTTCCGCCACCTGGCGGATGGCCTCCGGGTCCAGAAGCCGGCGTAACTCCGCCTTGCCGAGGAGGTTCTTCAGCACCTCCCGATCCAGGCTGAGGGAATGCAGCCGCCGCTCGGCCTTGGGCAGATCCTGCTCGTACATGTAGACCGCCACCAGATCGAAGGCCAACGGGTGGGCGAAAGGCGACGGCTGGGCTCTCCGGCAACGCTGGACCTGGATCGCCCCGGTGCGCAGCCCGGTGATCACCTCGCGCAGGCCGTCCAGATCGAAGACCTCGCTCAGGATCTCCCGGTAGGTCTCGATCACGATGGGAAACGACGGATAGCTGGCCACCACCTGCAAAAGGTCCGCGGCCTTGACCCGGGAGAGCCACAGGGGCGTTCGCTTCCCGCCGTGGGCGCCCCGGGGCAGGATCAACGCCCGGGCGGCGTTATGGCGGAAGAGGAGGCCGAAGAGCGGCATCGTGCTCACCAGTTCCGCAATCCGCCCCTCCAGATCCCCCGCCTCCAGGACGGCCGGATCGAAGAAGGGCGGCCCGGGCGCGGCGGGGCAGAGAAAGAGGATTCCGTCGTCGGACCGCACCCCTTCCACTTCCAGGCCCTGTCTCTGGCGCAACTGGTCGGCCAGAAGCATCGCCAGCGGCGTGTTCACCCGTTGCCCGAACGGTGAGTGGATCATCACCCGCCACTCGCCCAGCTCGTCGGGGAACTCCTCCACAACCAGGCACCGGTGGGATGGCAGCACGCCGGTGGCCTCCCGCTGGTCAAGGAGGTACTGCCGGAGATTTTTAGCCCCGCCGGCATCCATCAAACATTCCTTTTCGAGCCATCCTGGCAGATCCGGGTCGTCCAGCCGGCCCGCCACCTCTTCCATGAACCTTCCGATGGTGCAGCCCAGTTCATAGGGGCGGCCGACCCCTTCCCCACGCCAGAAAGGAACGGTAGGCGCCCCCCCGGCGGGAACCACCACCACCCGGTCCTGGCGGATCTCCTCAATCTGCCAGGTATTGGTGCCAAGAACGAAGCGATCCCCGAGGCGCCGTTCGAAGACGAACTCCTCGTCCAGCTCCCCCAACCGCACCGGGGAGCCTTCCATGTAAACCCCGAAATACCCCCGATCCGGGATGGTGCCGCTGTTCGTGTAGACCAGGTGCTTGCCGCCCTCGCTGGCGCGAACCAGGCCGTTGACCCGGTCCCAGAAGAGGCGGGGCCTGAGCTCCACAAACTCGTCCGCGCCGAACTGGCCGGAGAGCATGGCCAGCACCCGGTCAAATTCGTCCCTGGACAGGCCCCGGTACCCGTAGGCCCGCCGCACCAGACGGAAGAGATCCTCCGCGGGGGCGCTGCGATCCACAGTCAGGCCCACCAGATGCTGGGCCAGCACATCCAGGCAGTTGCGGGGAGCATGGCTGCGCTCGATCCGGCCACCGCCCATTTCCCGGGAAATTGCCGCCGCCTCCAGCAAATCCGCGCGGGTCTTGGGGATCATCCGCCCCTTGCTGGGCATGCCCACCAGGTGCCCGGCCCGCCCCACCCGCTGCAGGCCGCGCGCCACCTCATGCGGCGACTCTACTTGAACCACCAGGTCGATGGAGCCCACGTCGATGCCCAGTTCCAGCGACGAGGTGGCCACCAGGCAGCGCAATTCGCCGGATTTCAGAAGGGATTCCACCTCGAAGCGGATCTCCCGGGAGACGCTGCCGTGATGGACCCGGGCGATCCCCTCCCCGGCCAGTTCGTTTATCTTGGCGGTGACCCTTTCGGCCACCGCCCGGTTGTTCACGAAGATCAGCGTCGACCGGTGCTCCTGCACCAGCCCGAGCAACTGCTTATAGATCTCCGGCCAGATGCTCTTCTCCGGCAGCGCCCTCAAATCCGGCACCGGCAGCTGAATGCGCAGGTCAAGCTTCTTGCGCTGCCCGGTATCCACGATCTCCACCGGGCGTGGCGCCCACCTGAGTTCCGCGTCCAATGTGCCGCCGCCCAGAAAAGCCGCCACCTCGTCCAGCGGCCGTTGGGTCGCGGAAAGCCCGATGCGCTGGAAGGAGCGGGGTCCCACCAGTTCTTCCAGGCACTCCAGGCTCAAGGACAGGTGCACCCCCCGTTTGGTGGGAAAGAGGGCGTGAATCTCATCCACAATCACAAACCGCACCCCGGCAAGAATGCGCCGGGCTTTGGAACAAAGCATCAGAAAGAGCGATTCGGGCGTGGTGATCAGGATGTGCGGGGGATGCTTGAGGATCGCCTGGCGTTCGCTGGCCGGGGTATCGCCGGTACGAACGGCCGAGCGCAGCCGGGGCAAGGTGAGCCCCATCTGTTCCGCCGTGCGGGCTATGCCTTCCAGCGGAATCTCCATGTTGCGGTAAATGTCGTTGTTGAGCGCCTTGAGGGGGGATATGTAGAGTACCTGTACGCTGCCATCGAGTTGATCTCCCGCCTGCGCCCGCTGGTAAAGCCAGTTGAGGCACTGCAGGAACGCGGCCAGGGTCTTGCCCGACCCGGTGGGCGCCAGAAGAAGGACGTTCTTCCCCCCGGCGATCAGCGGCCAGCCGAGCGCCTGGGGCGGGCTCGGCTCCTCGAAGGTCTCCCGGAACCAGGCGGCCACCGCCGGGTGGAAGTATGGGAATTGGGTTGCCAGATCCGGGTGTTCCACGTTTCCCGGCACCAAATCGGGTTGTCCAGCCACACAGGTCTTCCTTTTCACGGTGTTTAGCTTCAACGATTTAATTTAACGAGATCTTTTTGGGAAGCAGCAGCTTTGTCAAAAACCGACGGATAAAGTTCCGCTCCTCCGAAAACCGCCAGTGGGCGGGCAGCCGCTGATTCAAGAAGGGCAATGTCTCGAACGCCGCTAGCTCCGCCTGTCCTCAGGGAAATCCGTGAATGAAGATAGAGGATCTCCGCAACTGTAAGCTCCTCAATCATTTGGCGAGTTTTTTGAGGACGTCTTCATACTCGTTGATAAACTCCTCAACCAGCGCCGCATACTCGGTTGAGATTACTTCCGCTTTCGCTTCAATAAGCGGTCGCAAGGTTACCGATTTTTGCCCCTTGTTAAACTCAACAACAAGTTGCGACCCTTCTTTAAGGCCAAGTTCCGCAAGAACCTCAGGAGGCAACGATATTACATGGCTGTTTCCGGCCCGAAAAACTTTTCTGATCTCCATAATTGATCAACCCCATATCAATGGGTATTACCGTCATTACCATTATAACACAATCGGACCATGGAAAACATACAAATCGTAATTAATAGATCTTTTGTTTGCGCTAAAGGTGTTATATAATGGTTTTGACAAGAAAGGGGGATAAGACATGAAAAAGAAAGACCCGAAGATAATTCAGAAAAAAGGGCGGAATGGGTCGCGAGACGGGAGCAAATTCCCGGGAACCCAGGCTGAACACACCCCGGAGAAAGTCACCTCCAAATCCCCCTTTGATAAATATGACGGCTATCTTGCCGACAAGAAGGGGCAAGATCCAGATGCCTCGATAGAGACCATGAGAGGCAGATGATTTGCCAAAGGCAGGGTCGTGTCGACTTACCTCTTTCGCCCAAACGGCTTCTTCCACCCCCGCGCCACCCGCTGCCCGGCGCTTGCCGCCCTGTTTCCGACCCTCGCCGCCCGGCGCCCGACCCCTTCCGCGTGTCGCCTGGCCGCAGCCGTCCGGCGCTCCATGGAGGACGCCGCCCGCTTTCCCGCCTGCCTGGCCGCTTTGCCAGCTCTTCTGGCCGCCGGAACGGGATTGAGCAGCCTCACCGTCTTATCCGCCGCTCCCCTGGCCGTCCTGCCTGCCCGGCGGGCCCCGCCGGAGATCGGGCCGAAGATTTTGCGCGCGATCCCTCTGGCCAGACGGGCCACCGACCGCCCCAGCCACCGGCCGAAACGATCCAGCCTTAACGTATAAAAAAGACGCTCCGTGCCGTACCAGGGCAGGTGAATCACCGCCACCGCCAGATCCGCGCCATGGTGGGAAGCAATTCCCGCCGCCCGGATCATCCCGACCAGGGACCTGATATAAAGCCTGCTCACCGTCCAGTAATAAAAGGCCACCCCCAGCGACAGCCCCACAAAGACGTAGAGCCGCAACTCCCCCCAATTGCCCAGGAGGAGCAGCGTAAACGTTACAGTGGTGGCCAAGGCCCAAAAGAGGAGGTCCCCGAGGCTGGTCACCAGGCCGCGCGGCTTCGTGCGCCGGCGCATCACCCGGTAGGTGTCAAAGAGCAGGCCGAGAAGCAGTCCGGCCAATACCGTGATCAAAAAAGAGGTGGCCTGCAGTTTGATGGGCTCCAAGCCAGATCCCTCCCTCCAGGGCTTACAGACCACGGCGCAGGTGGCGCCCCAGCCACACAAACAGCACCGCCCAGAGACCGAAATTCACCAGAAAACTCCATCCCAGCGCCATTTTTAGGAATCTCGTCACGGAAATCTCCCAGATGACCGCCTCGCCGCGCCAGTTGGTCCAAAACTGGGCAACCCGCCTGGTGTAGGTCTGGGTCTCGGGAATCGGCGGGACATCGCCAAGGGTGCTTCCCGGACGGCCGTACTGGCTCACTCTCCCCGCACCGGCGTTGTAGGCGGCGATCGCCAGGACCACATCACCGTTGAACCTGTCCAGCAATATCCGCAAATACCTGGTTCCCGCGCTGATGTTGGCCTCGGGGTCAAAGATGCAGTCGCCGCCCTGGGAAGGCGGCCGGTGCTCGCCATCGCATTTGCTCCCGGGATTCAACTGGCGCCAGGTGGCTGGCATAAGCTGCATCAGCCCCCGTGCCCCTTTCGGTGAAACGGCCTCGGCCTGAAACCCACTCTCCTGCTTGATCACCGCCGCCACCAGGGACGGATCAAGGTTGTTGCGCACCGCATAAAAGTTGATCAGGTTGGCGTAGGGGGTGGCACGAACATCAAACCGCATCTTGGAGTAATCCGAAAACAACTGGAGGGCCTTTTCGGTCTGGCGTTCGGTGGCCAGCAAAAGGCCCCAGGTCGCCACCACGGCCAGCAGTAAAAGATAAAGGAAATACCTGCGCCACTGGTATCCCGCCTGGCTCCGGCGGTGAAAGGCATCCAGCAGGAGCACCAGCGGGCTCAGAAACATCGCCCCAATGGTCTTGACCACCCGCAAAAGGAAAGGCTTCTCCCCACCGGCCCCCCCGTTTCGGACCACCCTGGCCCTTGGCTTGTAAAAGAACCTCCTGCTTCGGCGCCGTCCCATCTGATCCCAGATCTCTCCTTTTTTGTGACAACGCGCGCTACATGAACCCAGGATGGGTGAGGTGGCGCACCGGCCATGGACGGCCTGGGTGCGCTATCTAAACAGGCGGCCCAGAACCCCTTTCCCTTTCTGGCCGAGCGTTTCCCCCACGTACTCCAGAGAGGCGATGAACCCCTTCACCGATACACTGCCCGTATCAAGGTTTAACTGGTTAATGTGAAGGTCTTCGCCCCTGACAATGAGAACACCTGCCACAGTTTCCACAATTACTTCCTGATCGTCAAAACTTTCCACGTTGGTAACGCCGTCCACCAGAAGGTCTTCCCGCCGTTTCAGCGTGACCTGGTGCTGATTGGAAGACTGTGCCGTCTTCTCCTTTTCTGTTCGCTCCAGGCGCTTGTCGTCCATGCCCACTCCCCCTTTCTGCATTCATCGACGCTTCACCGCCATTCATTTTAATGCATATGCGTTCATGCCCCCATTCATGACAGGAGGCAGGCCTTTGCAGACCCGCCTCCTAAAACCTTGTACAAGCTTTCATCCTTTATCAACCTGATCCCGATGCTTTCAACTACTTCCAGATATCGGTCCCCCGCCTACTTCCAGAGCTTGGAGATCTTGACCCCTTTGAAGAAGTAGTGAACGATCTGGTCCGCCGTCTTCCCCTCCTTGGCCAGCTGGTAAGCCCCGTACTGCGCCATGCCGACCCCATGGCCGAAGCCTTTACCCACCATGGTGACCGTGCCGCCCCTGGTTTCCAGCCGGGTGATCATCGCCGACCGCATCCGATCCGGCCCAATCTTCAGCCGGAACTTTCCGGCCGGCACCTCCATCCGGGCGCCGCCACCGGAAGCCACAAAGGTGACCGCTCTTCCTCCTGAATCTTTTTTACCCACCTGAAAGCTGTCCACCCTGCTTATCGGCCTGCCGCCCCCGGCCTCGGATGCCGCCCGGGCGACCTCGCTGGCGGAAAAACTCTCCCGCCAGCCCTTGATCTCCGGCGGGGCAACCTTGTTCTCCGGGGAATGAACCTGCTTCAAGTAGGGCGGTTCGGAACCGGGTTCAACCAGCCCCGCGTCAACCGCGGTGGTGGTCTTGCCCCCCGCCGCCGAGTGGAAATACGCATCCACAAACTGGCCTTTATAGGTTACCGCCTTGCCGCGGGTGTTGTTAACCGCCTGGCGGATGATCGGCGTAATATTTTGCGGCGCGTACGCCTGGGCCTGAACGTGGCTGGTGCTGATCACCCCTTGCTCCACCGGCTGTTGGCCACCGTTGGTCAGGGTGTTGAGGGCAAAGCTCCGGGCGATGATCGCCTGCGCCTCATAGGCCTGAAGCGGCCAGCCTTTCTTCATCTCGCCGGCCACCACCCCGGCGATGTACTCCTCAAATTTGATCTTCCTGACGGCGCCGGTCCTTTCGTCGCGTAAATTTATGGTCGGTTCGGCCCGAAATTGTCGTAAAAGCTTAACTTCCGGGCCGGGACAACCGATAACCAAGAAGACCACGGAAGCTAGCAAAGCGGCGCTAAGCAGTAGATAAGCCAGTTTTGAACGGATCGATCCCCTGAGTAAAACT
>JAMCQP010000113.1:9773-12868 GCA_023381695.1 Bacillota bacterium
GCAGGAGGTTCTTTTACAAGCCAAGATCTTGATTATGTCTTAGTTTTACTCAGGGGATCGAATTTATACACTGATAATGGGCATACTACGCACATGCTGAAACAAAAAGTAGTTCAAAAGCCTGTCTTGAGCCGCTAGTTTACGTATATTTTTTGCCAAAATGTACCTTATAAGAAGGAATCTAGGTACTTTGGGCGAATATAAGCAACAACCTAATAGCAAAGGAGGGAGTTCGCTTGAATAAGACGGAACTTATCGCCAGCGTGGCCGAAAAAGCTTCGATTACGAAGAAGGCTGCTGGTGAGGCGGTCGACGCGGTATTCGACACAGTCACCCGTTCGCTTTCCAAGGGTGAAAAGGTGACCCTCATCGGCTTCGGCACGTTTGAGGTGAGGAACCGCGCTGCCCGCAAGGGTGTCAACCCGTCCACCGGGGCGCCCATCAAGATTCCTGCGGCCAGGGTTCCTGCCTTCAAGTCTGGCAAGGCACTCAAGGACGCCGTGGGTAAGAAGTAGTTCTCGTTCAAGTAACTCTTCGGAAAGTAAGAAAGATGTTGGGCCAGGGCGGGGTGTTCGCCACAAGCACTTGGAGGTGCTGAAGCGGATGCCCTGTCTACTTTATCCGGGCATCCCCGGCGGCCGACTCCACTACCTGCTCCATGGGCTACTCCAGGGATTTGGCCTTCTCCCACAGCGCATCCATCTCCGCGAGGGTCATCCGGTTCAGAACCAGCCCCTGCTTTTCGGCTTCGGCCTCGATAAACCTGAAACGCCGGCGGAATTTCGCGATTGTCCTTCGTAGCGCCACTTCGGCATCAACATGCAAAAAGCGGGCGACGTTCACCACGGCGAAAAGAAGATCGCCCAGCTCATTTTCCAGATCCTCCCTGCCCGGCTCGGGCCGATGGTAGGCCTCCTGCAGTTCTTGGGCTTCCTCCCAGACTTTTTGGGCGGCATCGTCGATGTTATCCCAGTCAAAGCCCACCTTGGCGGCCCTGCCCTGGATCTTCTGGGCAAGGAGAAGGGCCGGCAAGTCCCTGGGAATGCCGTCCAAAATGGACTCCCGTTCCCGGTGGTTATGCTCCCCCTTTTTTATCTCATCCCAGTTGCGGAGCACGTCGGAAACGCCCTTTACCCTGGTCTCGCCGAAGACATGTGGGTGGCGGCGAATCATCTTTTCGGTGATCGTCCGGACGACATCGTTCATGTCGAAGGCGGCCGCTTCCGCCGCCAGCTGGGCATGGAAGACCACCTGCAAGAGAACGTCCCCGAGTTCCTCACAGAGCTTGTCCATCGATTTTTCATCGATCGCTTCCAGAACTTCGTAACCTTCCTCGATGAGGTACGGTTTCAGGGTCTGGTGAGTCTGCTGGCGATCCCATGGGCACCCCTGCCCGCCGCGCAACCTCTGCATCACCGTGACCAGGGGATCCAGCGGATAACCGCCCCGCTCCTCCCCATCCCCGGACGCCCCGGAAAGCTCGTCCAGCTCCCCCGCCGCCGATCCCGCTCCCGTCGGTTCGGCCGGAACTTCCACCGGCGGGACATAGACGCTGGAAAGATGGTCCAGCCAGTCCAGGTGATCGAGTTCGTAGAGGGGAATCCCGGCAACCCGCTCCAGACCGGGGACCCCCGCGGCCCTGACCACCGTGACCGGGTGTTCGTCGGGGAATCCCTGCATCAACCAGAGCTTTACCTCCGAGGCCGCCAGGCGGTTGTAGACCTGGGTCACCACATATCCCATCGCTGAGTTGGGAACCGTTTTCCGCCGGTAATCCTCATCCAACCCATCCATGATCTGCAGCCCCCGGACGGGATCAAGGTGGAGGGCGGCAAAAACTGCATCCAGAAAGCTCACCGCACCCACCACTTCCACAGCGATCCCGCGCTGTCCGGCCGCCCGCAGGATCAGGCGCACCGACTCCTCAGCCACGGTGGGGTGGCCTGGCACCGCGTAAACCAGTTCACCGCCGCCGGTTTTAATGGCGGCGCCGATCACCGCATCGGCGATCCGGCGGTATACCGTATCGAAATCCGGGGCCTCCTCGTAAAAGGAGTCAAAGGATGTATAGGCAATCCCGTGCTCTTTAAACCCTTCCACCGCCGGGTGCACCGCGGTGCGCAAAAAGCACCGCCCCGCCCGCTTCAACCTTTCCAACGTTCCCACCGTAAGAAGATCAAAGCCGCCCGGCCCCAGGCCCACTACCACAATCTTTGCCGCCATTCATTAATCCCTCTCGTATAGTTCCCCCTGAAAGAGTCCCCCCTTTGCTCCAGGGAACTATCAACTTGATGTTACTATTTATTTCCCGATCCGCCCAGATGACTCCTGCAATTTAATATAACTGTCTTAAATCCGTACTGATAAAGCTTCCAGCACATTCTGAATGCGATTGCAGATGGTGGAGACGTCGGACCCCGCGAAGAGCAAGCCTACCGCCCGGCATTGATCGTCCAGGACCAGCGACCCGCTGTCCCCCGGTTCGCTCATGGCTTCCGTCACAATCTGATCCGAAAAGACATATTCGCCGCCGCCGGACATGACCACCTTGACGGTGGCCTGGACGACCTTCACCTCTCCTCGGGTCACGCCGGAGGTGCGGCCGCTCTTTTGCACCTGCATGCCGGGAACCGCTTCGGCCGTCCCGCTGGCCAACCCGATCCCCAGAATGTTGGCGTTCACCAGCCCATCCTTGATGGGGAGAGCCACCGCCGCATCCACAATATTCTCCTGGATGGCCGGCGGTTCAACTTTCCGGAGCGCCGCCCGGCCCCCGGCGAACGGTTTTCGCAAGGCATCAAAAAGGCTCCGGCCCATATTACACAAAAAACGGCCATCATCATCCCCGGGGCCCATCACCGGGACAAACCGTTCGAGGCGGGCTATGGTATCGTCGCCCAGCTTGCCGCCGTCGGCCACTCCCGGTTGCAAGACGGGATCTCCCACCCTGCTTCGCCCATCCCGCCCGTTGGTCTCGTTGGCCAGCACGTGGTTGTTGGAGAGGATCAACGGCTCCCCGGTCTCCCTGTCGAAGACCACCGCGCCGAAGGTCCCGGCTGTAATCCTGTAGTGGCCGATACTGATCCCCGGAAAAG
>JAMCQP010000068.1 GCA_023381695.1 Bacillota bacterium
GGCCCGAAGAGCAGATCTATCTCGGCCCGCGACAGGTGCACATGTCGGTTGGACACCCCCACCGGAATCGGGCCTTTCCGGGTTCTGGCGGCGCCTGTTTCAGCAGCGCCGGTTTCGGCAGGCGGAATCCCCAACTTCGCCAGAACCGATTCAACCACCTGATAGATCAGATCGCGTTCCTCCACGGCCAACCCTCCCGCCGGATCCCGTCAGTTTCGTACTCTCGCTACCGCCCCGCCTGGTAGTGCCCGCCCACCAACCGGCAGGCGATGATATACAGCGCGCTGCTGAGCCGGTTGAGCGCCCTGAGCAGATCCTCGCGGGCCACCCGGCCGTCCGAATCCACAAAAGCTTCCACGGCCACAATCTCCGCCTCCCGGGCCAGAGTCCGCGCCAGATTGATCTTGCTCAGCACCAGGCCATGCTGGTACCCCGGCAGGAGATGATCGACCCCGTAATAATCCTTCGGGTAATGCGAATGCCGGCGTATCTCCTCGGCATTCAAGCCCATCAGCCGGATCTCTTCGAAGGGCGCCTCTTTGACCTCCGCCGCCAGAACCCGCCTGGTGTACTGGAGCAATTCCTCAAGATCGGCAATCAGCCCCGCCTGGCCATGGCCCTGCCCCTGGCCTTCCGTTCCGGCAGCCACCTGGGCTTCAATGAGGAAGGCCTGCAGGGTGTCCAGCTTGCCGCGAAGCCTTACCCTGGGGTGATCCTTGCGGACCAGAGACTGGCCCCGCAGGTGGGTGAAATGCTCCGGCTTCTCCGCAAGCGTCCCGCCACAATGCCGGCAGGTATAGGAAACGGCGGGGGCCCCGTTCTGCCGGTCTCCGGAAAAACCCCCACCTGCGGACAAGTTCATGGAGTGTTCCTCGCCGGAAACAACCTCCATCTTCCAATCCTTGATGAACTGGACCGCCGCGGGCGTCACCAGGGTCCCCGGGCTCACCACCAGGCGGGGCAGGGGTCCCTCCTTGAGCAAAGCCCGCAATTCAGCCTCTGTGACGAGTTTTCTCGCGGTACTGGTTGATGCATCCTTCCCGGCCATTCTACCGCCTCCCGTAGCCACGCCTTGTGATGGTACAGCTTGCTTTAAGGCTTTACCGCCAGTTGCTGGAGCACCCGGGTCACAATATCGTCGATCTCCCGGCGGGAGATCGGGTCGACGCCACTTTGACCCGCCGCAGCGGCACTCAGCCCCGCAGCAGCATTCTGCCCCGCCACCTTGTCGGTGTTCCGGCCGGGCGCCTCCAGCGGGCTCAGTCCCCAGCCTCCCGCGCTCTGGCCGGGCGCCTCCCTGATCCCGTAGGCCAGGCGTTTGATGTTGATCAGGTGCAGCGGCGTGACGTTGTCGGAGGTGATGCTCCCGCCCCAGGTGCCGCACCCCAGGGTGAGAGCGGGGCTCAACCCCGTGGTGGCGCCGATGGCCCCCTGGGATGAGGAGGTGTTCACCAGGATCCGGAAGACCGGCTTTTTCAGCGCAAATTCCATGATGATCTTCTGATCCCTGGAATGGATGGAGAGGGTATGCCCAATTCCCCCAAACTCCAGGATCTCGATGCACCGCTGGCAGGCCGCCTCCCAGTCCAGTTCCGTGTAAAAGGCCAGGATCGGCGAAAGCTTCTCCATGGAGAGCGGGAAGGCGTGGCCGACTCCTCCGGGTTCCACCAGGAGGACCCGGGTCCCCTCCGGGACGTTCAGACCCGCCATCCTGGCAATCTTCACCGCGCTCCGCCCGACAATCGCCGGGTTCAGCCCGCCCCTGGCCAGCACCACCACCGACTCCAGCTTCCTGGTCTCGGGACCAGATAAAAAGTACCCGCCCTGGGCCTTGAATTCGTCGATCACCTGCTGCCTGACGCATTCCTCCGTCACCACGGCCTGTTCCGAAGCACAGATCGTGCCGTTATCAAAGGTCTTGCTGGCCAGGATTCGCCTCACCGCGTCCCGGATCTCCGCCGACCGCTCGATAAAGGCCGGCACGTTGCCAGGGCCCACCCCGTAGGCCGGCTTGCCTGCACTGTAGGCCGCGCGGACCATGGCTGAACCCCCCGTGGCCAGAATGACCCCGACCAGGGGATGATGCATGAGCGCGTCGGTGCCTTGCGGCGTGGGACGGCTGATACAGCCGATTATCCCTTCTGGCGCACCCGCCGCCACCGCCGCCCGGTGCATGATTGCCGCCGCTTCCGCGCTGCATCCCGCGGCCGACGGGTGGGGGCTGAAGACCACCGCGTCACGGGACTTCAGCGCAATCAAACTCTTGTAGATCACCGTCGAAGTCGGGTTGGTGGAGGGGACAATTCCGACCACAACCCCCATCGGTTCGGCGATCTCCGCCACCTGGCGGGAAGGATCCTCCCGGATCACCCCCACGGTCTTCAACAGCTTGATAAACTCGTACACATCCGTGGCGGCGAATAAATTTTTGACGACCTTGTCCTCATAGACGCCGAAACCGGTCTCCTCCACCGCCATCTTCGCCAGTTGCCCGGCCGCGTCCCGGCCGGCCGCGGCCATCTTTTCCACCACCCGGTCCACCTCCACCTGAGTGAAGCGGGCGAAAGCCTTCTGGGCCTGGGCGGCTTTCTGAACCAGATCCCGGGCTTCCTGGATCGAGGATAGATCCGCATCAAAGTTCATTTACCAATCCCCACCTTCAAAGCTTCCACCGGAAATCCGCCACCATCCCGTTTCAAAACTTCAAAGGAAAGTCCGCCACTTCCAGCACGGCGTCCCGGAAGGCGTCGGCCGCCGCCTTGCAAGCCGATTGGGTGCCGGTAAGCAACCCGCCGGCAAAGTTGGTCTCCGATGGGGGGCCGTAAAAGGCCGCCAGCCTGACCTCCGCCGCCTTTAAGGCCGCATCCAGCGCGTACATGGCTTCCAGGGGCGGGGCGATCAGGTACGCCAGGGGTTCTCCCTCGGGGATCTCCGCGACCTTCGAGAGATACGAGCCGGTCCGGGAGATCACCTGCGGGTAGAAGGCCAGGGAACCATCATCATTGGCCGCATAAAAACAGGCGCCGGCCTCCATCAGTTCAACGGCCGCGTTGATCCCGCTGCGAATCTCGGCGGGATTCGGCCCGGCCAGAATGCCGATAAATTCGCCCGAAAGGGGGCCCGAGGCATGCGCGGATCCGGCGTAAAAGGACCTGGCGTAAATAACCTCCACATCCGCCTTCTTGGTGGCTTCATCCACCGCCGTGTACCCCACATCATCGATGGTGGTGGTCAGCATTCCCAGGCTCTTCTGGTGGGGCTTGAGGCGAAACTTCTCGGACATGTAGGAATTCACGTTGGGGATCATCTTGACCGCCAGGACCTGTGCCCGGATCGGCTGCAACCGCATTCCCATCGTCTCTCCCTCCCCTCACAGCCGCAATTTGACGCCGCTGGTCTTTGCATCCAGGATCTTTTTGACAATTGTGGCCAGGTGCGCCCCGGCCTCCACCGGTGGCGTTCCCCCCCGGTGAATGTTGGAGACCACCATCCGGTCCGACTCGATGGTATCTTTTGTGGGGCGGTAGATCAGGTAGGCGCTCATGCTCTCGGCGGTGGCCAGGCCGGGGCGCTCGCCGATCAACGAGACCATTACCTCCGCCGACAACGCCATCCCCACCTGATCCTGGACCCCCACCCGGCCGTACCTGATGAAGAACGGCGTCCCGACCGTCACCCCCATGGCCGTCAACCCCTGGGTCATCGCCGGAAGCACATCCCTGACGTTGGCCTCCACCGCCGTGGAGCTCAGACCGTCCACCACAATAATCTGCACCTGGGGGTTGGGCTTGCACCTGGCCTTGATGGTCTCCATCGCCTCGGGGGGAAGCCGCCTGCCCAGATCCGGCCGGGTCAGGTATTCGTCCTTGTTTTTCACTTCCGTCTGTACGGTGAAGAGCCCCAGATCCGCGAGGAACTTCTCCGAAACCGGCCTGAAGACCGCATCCACCGCGGTGGCATGGTCAGCCCGGAATTTGAGCAGGGTGATCGTCCGGTACCGCGGGCCGGCGCGCCAAACTCCCAGCCGAGCCGGAGTCGTCTCTTTCATGGCGATCAGGGCGTCCAGCCGGGCGGGATTGGGTACCGCCACCTGGCTGGCTTCGACCAGGGGGTCGGCCTGATCCCCCTCTCCGTCCAGGAAGACGGGTTGGATCTTGGCCGTTCCCCTGCGCCTGGCCAGTTCCGCCAGAACCGTTTCCACGATCTGCTCCACCTGGTTGATCACGCCGGTCTGTCCCATTCTACTTCCCCCTATCGGACAAAAATCGATCCGTCTCCAGCCCGGCCGGTCATCCGCCCCCCGTCAACAAGGCCCATCTCCTGCAGCCACTTTTCAAATTCGGGCGCCGGGCGGAGTCCCAGAAGTTCCCTGAGGGCCGGGGTATCGTGGAAGCTGGTGCACTGGTAGTTGAGCATCACATCGTCCCCCATGGGCACCCCCATGAAGTAGTTCACCCCTGCCGTCGCCAGCAGCACCGCCAGGTTTTCGACGTCGTTCTGGTCGGCTTTCATGTGGTTGGTGTAGCAGGCGTCCACCCCCATCGGCACCCCGGTGAGTTTGCCCATGAAATGGTCCTCCAGGCCGGCGCGAATCACCTGTTTGGCGTCGTAGAGGTACTCCGGCCCGATGAAGCCCACCACGGTATTCACCAGGAAGGGGCTATACCGCTTCGCCAGGCCGTAACACCTGGCTTCCAGGGTCACCTGGTCGGCGCCATGGTGCGAGTTTGACGACAGCTCGGAACCCTGGCCGGTCTCAAAGTACATCAGATTGGGCCCCGGCGCGCTCCCCCGCTTTTTGATGAGGTCATAGGCCTCATCCAGGGTCTTGACGTCCATACCGAACGCCTTGTTGCCCGCTTCGGTGCCCGCAATGCTTTGAAAGATCAGAGCCGCCGGCGCCCCTTGCTCCACGGCCTTCATCTGGGTGGTGACGTGCGCCAGTACGCAGTTTTGCGTGGGCACTCCCCACTCCTTGATGAATTCGTGGGTAATCTCCAGCAGGTGCCTGGTGTTCTCCACACTGTCCTCCACCGGATTGATGCCGATCACCGCGTCCCCAACCCCGTAGGAGAGCCCCTCCCGGATGGAGGCCAGGATGCCGTCGGCGTTATCCGTGGGGTGGTTGGGCTGGAGCCGGGCGGAGAGCCGCCCCGGCAGGCCTATGGTCGTGTTGGCGTGAGCCGTCACCCGGATCTTGGCGGCGCCGTAGATCAGGTCCATATTGGACATCAACTTGGCAACCGCGGCCACCATCTCGCTGGTCAACCCCCGGCTGATCCGCCGGATCTCGTTTCCGTCGGTCTTATAATCCAGAATGTACTCCCTGAGCCTGTAAACCGGCCAGCCGGAGATCTCCTGGTAGATCGTCTCGTTCACCGCGTCCTGGATCACCCGGGTGACCTCATCTTCCTCGTACGGCACCACCGGGTTCTCCCGGAGGTCCGCCAGGGTCAGCTCGCTCAGAACCATCTTGGCCGCGATCCGTTCGGCGGCGGAGCCGGCCCCCACCCCGGCCAGGCTGTCGCCGGATCGCTCCTCGTTGGCCTTGGCCAGAACCTCCTTCACGCTTTGAAACTCATAGGCGTGCCCGAAAAGCCTTGTTTTAAGCTGCACGTCCCCCTCCACCTTCTTCCCCCGGATTCTTATCGCTTGTCAGGCAAAGGCCAGCGTTTTGGCGATCACCGGCACCACCCGCCCGTCGGAGAGCGGCCGCCCGATGTCGACGTAATCGCCGTTTTCCACCTTTACCTGGTCAAGGCAGATGATGTTCTTCGGCCGGCTGATCTCCAGTTTGAGCATCTGGCCCAGGGCCTTGGCCACATCGTCGGAGAGGAGCACGATGACCGGCTCCCCCCCATCCAGCCTGGGCCCAAGCGCCGCCACGATCCCCCGGGCCAGGGCGGCCACATTCCCAAAACCGCACTCGCGCAGGGGAGGCAGGGCTACCGCCAGGGTAGCTTTTTCCTGGCCGGAATCAAAGAAGTGCAATGCCTGCCCGAGCCAGGCGGCAATCTCCGCCTCCGTGTCCGGCACAAGCTCGCCCGCCGGCTTGACCACCGGAATGTTCTTGAGGGGCAACATGCCGTCTTCCACAAAGATGGTGGTGCCGCTGACCTCGGTGGCCTGGGCGCCGGCGCCGACCACCGTGGCCCGGATGGTCTCGACGGGCTGAACTGTTAAAAACCTCACCAGAACGCTGTTTTGCCGGAGGGACACCGCCAGGAGAGGACCAATGTCGTTATAGGCCGCCACTTCGGCAAGGGTAGCCGCCGGAGCGCCAACCATGATGAGCTCGCCGACCCCGCCGGAATAGAGGATCTCCTCCGGCCGCACCGAAAGCTTCCGCCTTTCCCCGACCAGCAACTGCCGGGTGAGCCGGTCCGGTTCCTTGCCATCCAGGACCGCGGCCACACATGCCGCCATCCGATCCGCCAGTCTCCGCAACACCTCAAGGGCGGCCGGCCGTCCCTCCCGAAGACCAATCCCCGTCTCCGCGGCCACGACCCGGGCAGCCCGGGAGATCCGCCGGATCTTCCCCCCGGCCTCGATTTCCACCGCCCGGCCACCGACCTCCAGGGTACAGGTCTCCAAAACGTTTCCCTTCCAGAAGACGGCGATATTCGTGGTGCCGCCGCCGATATCCAGGTTCGCCACCAGCCGACCGGCCTTCCTGGACCGTTCCGCAGCCCCCGAGCCCTTGCCGGCCAGAATCCCCTCCAGGTCCGGTCCCGCGGTGGCCACCACAAAATCTCCGGCCCGATCCGCCAGGAGATGGACCACCTCCTCCGCGTTCGCCTTTTTGGCGGCCTCCCCGGTAATGATCACCGCGCCGGTCTTGATCTCCCGTCCGGAAACTCCCGCCCGGCGATACTCCTCCTCGATAATCCGGAAGACCGCGGTGGCATCGATCCGGTCCTCCCCCGTCAGGGGAGTGAAGTGGATCCCGCTGCGGTAGACCACCTTTTTGCCGGTAATCTCGATCCGGGGGATTGCGGCGCCCAGAGCGGTGTTGCGCAGGGTGAGCTCGCTCACCACCATCTTGGTGGTGGTGGTCCCGAGATCGATTCCGACGCTGAGGATCACCTGCGTGGATCGGCTCGACTGGCTTGATTCGATCACCTGAACTGCCTGGGTTGACCGGCCTGCTTCGCCCATCAATATCACCTCCTGGCATCAACAAATCAACAAAGCCTCGTTATAAACAAAGCCCGGCCGTGGTCGCCAGGCGATCTCCGCGATCTTAAACAGATCGCCGATCGACACAACCACCCGCCGGGCCGCATTGCCCTTTTGGCACCCCATCGTGCCCTGTCACGGAAATACAATTGCAGATGACTGCAACTACCTGATAACGGCCGCCCTACCTGATCACCCGCACCGCCCTGTTTCCTTTGCCGGAACAGACCTGCTCCATCTCATTGGCCGTGATGATGGCCTCCGCCACCGTGCGCATGCTGGTCTGCTTATCCATGCTCAGCCGCTGGATCTTCTTGAAGGCCACCGCTTCCGTACACCGGTACTTTTCCATCAGGATCCCCTTGGCCCGCTCCACCGCCTTGCGGGTTTCAACGGCCTCCTGAAGGGCGGCCACCTCCTCATGCAGATGGACCAGATCGCAGTGCCGGGAATAAGCCACCTCCACCATCGGCAAAAGGTCGCTCTCACGGATGGGCTTCACCAGGTAACCCAGGACGCCGGCGCTCTTGGCCACATTTATAAGCTCCTTCTGGCTGTAGGCCGTAAGCAGCACGACCGGCGCCAGATTCTCCCGGGAGATCTGTTCGGCCGCCTTGAGCCCGTCCATCCTGGGCATCTTGATATCCATCAGCACCAGGTCCGGCCGGCACCTTCGGATGATCTCCACCGCGGAAGAGCCGTCCGCCGCCTCGTCCACCACCAGATATCCGGCCTCCTCCAGCATCTCCTTGAGGTCCATCCGGGTGATGGGCTCATCATCCACCACTACCAACCGCAACTGCCTCGTAATCACTGGATGACCCCCTCGTCTTCTTTTTTGGAAAAGCAAACCGCGCCTCCGTGCCCTGGGTCGAAGCGATCTTGAATTCCCCCTCCAGATCCTCTTTCACCAGAGTCCGGACGATCTGGAGCCCCAGACCCTGGCGAGCCAGGGGACGCACCTCACCGCCCATGCCGATCCCGTCATCCACGATGCGAATTGCCACGGTCTCTCCGTGATCCTCAAGCTCCACCATGATCTTGCCGGTGTCCCGGCCCTTAAATGCATGATCCACCGCATTTTGCACCAGTTCGTTGACGATCAACGCCACCGGGGTGGCCTGTTCCGGCAGAAGGAGGATTGCCGGGCCGGTCACCTCGGTATGGATCTCCTTCGTGGGTTCCACCATGCCTTGCATGGTCATATTCAGGATACTGGCGATGGTTTCCCGGATGTTTATCACATCCAGCCCTTCCTTGGACAGAACCTCGTGCACCACGGCAATGCTCATGATCCGGTTGATGCTCTCGGTGTAGGTTTTTTTCAGGATGACCGAATCCGACCGGCGCATCTGGAGCCGCAAAAGGCTGGCAATGGTCTGGAGGTTGTTCTTCACCCGGTGGTGAATCTCCTGAATGACCGCCGATTTGACCATCAACTCCTTCTCTTTTTGCCGGATCTCGGTGATGTCCCGGATGAGAAAGATGGCGCCGATCACCTTCTCTTTCTGCAACAGCGAAACCGCCTTCACCGAAAAGACCACCTCCTGGATCTGGACCTCGTTGGTATAGAAACCTTTCCCGCGCATGATCGCCCTGAGGGGCTGCCCGGCCAGGGCCAGCCGGTCAAAGTGCACGCCCACCACTTCTTCCGCCACCCCGGCCCTCCGGCACAGTTCCATGGCCACCGGGTTGGCGTAGGTGACAATCCCTTCATGATCAAGCATGATCAGCCCGTCGTGCATGATCGCCGGCAAGGTCCTGTCCTGCATGGCCACCTGGAGCAACGTCTCGGTAAGCTGCTCCGCGGTCTCGGCCAGGATCTCCACCTGGGCTTCCTGGCGGACCTGCTGGGTGATGTCCTGTTCCATGATCAGCGTGCCGATGGTCTCGCCGGTGCTGTTTTTGATGGGAACCACGCTCTGCTTCACCGGCACCCCTTCCTGGGTCACCCCCCGGATGCCCAGCGAGGGGAGACCGGTCTTATGGGTCTGGATCACCGCCGGTTCGTTCTCCGCCAGGGCCGGCTGCCCAACCACGGACCATCTGTACAGGGAACGGGCGGTGGACGGGCTGGCCTCCGCCACCACGATGGCCACATCGGGGTTCTTGGTCGGGCAGTCGATGAAGACATCCGCCTGGGCGAGATCCGCCACCAGTTGCAGGTGTCGGGAGGTCTCAAGCACCTTCTCGGTATCTGCCGGGCCAAGGGCCGTATGCTGCTGGCAGAGCCGGCGGATGTTCTCCATGAGCCACTCTCCTTTTTGACAAATGTCACCGTTGAAGAAATATCTCCGTCCCCAGGCCCCCAACAGGCCCGAGACCAAAAAAGCCTTCCAAATACCATGGTAAGGTATTAAGAAGGCTCCTTTGCCGTTGTCGAACACGCCGTTGTATTCGCCGTTTATTTTTATGTAAGATCTTATTCCGCGTCCAGTCACAAATTCCTTCTAAATTTAACTGTGTCGGCAGATTTTTTTTGCAAGTCAGGCAAATGATCGCCTGCGCCGATGGCAAGCAGCAGCTTCCGGTTAGCCACTGCCTCCTGCCGCCTCCTACCAGTTGTAAGCGGCGGCCACCCGTGTGCCCAGACCGCCGCGGTCGTGGAACTCGGCTTCCACCTGCATCTTCACCGGGTTGCATACCTTCACCAGGTCCTGCAACACGCGATTGACCACGTGCTCCTGAAGGATGCCGACGTTGCGATAAGAGAGCAGGTAGTACTTGAGCGACTTGAGTTCGATGAGCCGCTCCCGCGGCACATATTTGATGCTCAGGAGGGCGAAGTCCGGCAGGCCGGTCCAGGGGCAGACCGCGGTAAACTCTTCGGTATAGTACTCCACGATGGTCTCCCGGCCCGGATAGGCATAGGGCATGGTCTCCAGGATTTCGTGGTCGATGGCCTCCTCGCCGTGGACGTCGAAACGCCTGGCGCTGTATTTGTCAATGTTCTGTTCCATGATCTCCGTCCCCTTTCTCCTGAACCATTTGTGATTTCCGTCTTCCCCATCATTAAAAACCGGCCTTCTCCGAGATCCAGCGCATCAAGGGCACCCCGCCGGTTACCAGAAGGAGTTCGGGGACCAGGATGCTGCCGAAAGCAGGCCAGAACGGCAAATGCGCCGCGGCAAACAGCATCGCCGCCACGGCCAGCGCGATCCAGACCGCGAAAACCGCCGCCCCGGCATAGGCATTTGTTTTATTGCCGATGAACCACGCCAGATAACCGCCAGCCAGGTTCATGAGTGGCATCCAGGCCAATTCCCAGACGCCGGCGTAGGGGCTGATGAGGTTGGCGGCCCCGACGCCGATGGCCATGGCCCAGATGGTGTGCTTCCTGAAGATTACCAGCGACTTGACGGCCTCGGCCACCCGGAACTGCAGGATCGCAAACGAGATCGGCGCCAGAAGGTAGACCATCACCGCATAAAGCGCGGCAACCACGCCGATTTCGGCTATCTGCCTGGTTTTTGTTGACTCCTTCGGCTCTACGCGCATCAGCAACTCCCCCGCCCAAATCCTTTTTCATAGTTTTATCCAACGTTTTGGTGAACAATCCGTCCTTCCAGAATCGTGAGGAGAACCTCCGTTTTGAGAAGCTCATCCACCGGGCAGGCCAGGATATTGCGGGACAGCGCCACAATATCGGCTCTCTTGCCCGGTTCCAACGAGCCGAGATCCCCCTCCCGCCAGTTTGCAAAGGCGGGGGTGGCCGTAAAGCCCCGGATCGCCTGGGAAACGCGGATCGTTTCGCCACTATTGGCGTTTAGAGGGCTGCTCACCGCGTGGATCCCGAGCAGGGGCTCAAAGCCGATCAACGGACTGCCGCCGGGGCGGGGCGGGTAGACCCCGCCACCGTACGGCCAGTCGCTGTTGACCTCCATCCGGTACCCGGCGGAAAGCGACCTCCGCACCATCTGATTGACCCGGTTCACCCCGTTTTCATAGAGCATCCCCACCGGCTGCCCGGAATCATCCAGGGGCATCTCCTGCGGCGGCAGCCGCCAGGACGCCACCTTCAGGAGTTTGAGCGCCGCGGTGTTCAACCAGGCGGAGTGCCCGTCCCGGCTGGTCAGCACCGCCGGGTGGGACGGGACAAGCTCATCCAGCAGGCGGCGATTCGGAACCACCCCCGGCGGGAAGGCCAGATCCGCCCAACCGTGGCCGATCACCCGTTCTCCGGCCTTCAACTCCCCGGCCTTTGAGCCTCCGGCCTTCAGCGTCGCACCTCCTGATTCTCCAGACATGGACGCGCCGATGGACTCGTGCAGGCGGGCGGCGATGGCTGCGGGGGTCTCGCACCCCCGCAGGTCAATCTGCGCCAGAAACAGCGCCCCGTCCACCAGGTGAATGTGCGATTCCCAGAAGCCGGGCAGGGCCATGGCCCCCTCCAGGTCAATCTCGACCGCGCCTCGGCCGGTGGCCGTCCGGACCTCCTCCAGATCCCCGACAGCCGCAATCCGCCCGCGGGAAACCCCGATACTGGCCTGCACGGCATCATTCCCATCCGCCGTGAGAACCTGCGCGTTTTTCAATATGAACCGATCCGCGGAAGTATCAATCATGTGCCGCCTCCGATTAACTTTTACCTGTCTTATCCTGCCTTATTCAGTTTTGACGCCGCAGCAGAAAATCCCAACAATTATCCGCCGTTCTCCTTTCATGGACAAACATCCCATAAAGGTTCCTGCTTCATCGATGGGCTGAACCCGAAGGGTTGAACTCCCATTTCCACAGGCGTAAGTTTCCGCCGAACTGGCGGTACGTTTGGGGCTATCCAACCAGTGACGCAAGGTTCTGCGCTGCGTTCAGGTCTCGATCATGGATGGTCCCACACTCTGGGTCCGGGAGCCCTTCTGCTTGCGACTCAGACGCCGCGAAAGGCGCTTCAGCCCGCGAAGCATCTGCTCCAGAGGCTTAGGGGCATCAATCTTCTCGCCGGTGGACAGGGCGGCGAAGGAGGAAAGCCCCACGTCGATGCCGACAACCTCGCCCTGAACGGGTTCCGGTTCCGGACGCTCCATCTCTACCGCCAGGCTCACAAACCAGCGATCAGCCTCACGGCTCACGGTGGCCGACAGGATGCGACCTTCCAAGGAAGGGAGTTCCTTGAGCCGAACAGAATGTGCATGGCACCTGTCAACCGGAATGAGTCGTGCCGACCCTTCTTCTTGAACTTGGAGAATCCGACTTTCCGACCGGCCTTGAGACCCTGAAAGAAGTTGCGGAAGGCGTTGTCCAGGTTGCGCAAAGCCTCTTGTGGAGCGCATTTGGAAACCTCATACATCCAAGGAAAGTCAGTCTTCTTGAGGGTGTTCAGTTCCTTGTGTTGGGAGATGGCGTTGGTGCGCTTCTTTTCCTGCTCCCAGAGGGCGATTCGGCGGGCGAGACCCCAGTTATAGGCGAAGCGGGCAGCCCCAGCATGTTTGGCAAGGAGGATGCATTGCTCCTTGTTGGGGTCCAGTTCATAGCGGTAGGCCCGGTTAATCAGCATGGTTGATAGCCTCCAAAGCCTTCTGCGCCTTATGTTTGGCTGAACGCCGCCCGTAGAGTCTGGCACAGAAAGAGGTGAGCACTTCGATCATGTCTTGCACCAGGTCATCCTTGCCGTCACCTTTATCCACGACCATCACTCGTCGCCCTTGAGCTGCCAAAGCCGCCTCGATGTACTCGCACCCGAACCGCATTAGCCGATCACACGGTTCATCACCCAACTGATATTATATCACTGTTGGGTATGTTTGCCCACAAATTTGTGATCTGTTACAACCCTTGACATTAGATGGAAAAGGTGGTAACTTTTATTTGGACCATAGCTATCCAAATATATTGTGAAGGGGTGCACTATGCCCATCCTGGATCGCACCGATTACGCCATCCGCGCTCTGGTGGAAATCGCCCGGGCTACCCCGGCGGAAGGCAGCCTGGGAACCGAAGAGATTGGCCGCCGGCAGGGAATCCCCCCTCTTTTTTTACATAAAGTCCTGCGTGAACTGGTGGAGGCGGGCATTCTCACCGCCAGCCGGGGGCGGAAAGGTGGGTTGCGGCTCGCCCGCCCTCCTGCCGGGATAACCCTCGAAGCGGTGGTGGAGGCCACCCAGGGAGGGATTCGCCTTCGCCCGTGCGTCCTGGGGGACGGGAATTGTTCACGGGAGGACATCTGCCCGGTGCGCAAGCTCTGGCAGGAGATGCAGGGCGGTATATTGGAACGGTTGGCCGGGACGACCCTGGCCGACCTCTTGCCTGAAGAGAAGGAAGCAGGTGCTTACCAGTGGGGCAAGGGAGGCACAAACACAAGATCTTCGGAGGTGAAGGAAAGTTGAAACATCTCATCCGTATTTTGGGATTCAGTACCATGCTGTTCTTGGCTTTAGCCCTGCCGGCAGCGGCCCAGGACAGCAAGTGTGTCCAATGCCACCGCGCCGCCACCCCTGGTGTCGTCCGGGACTGGCAGGCAGGCAAGATGGGAAACAAGGTGGACTGCGCCACCTGCCACGGCAACCAGCATACCACCGCCGCTGATGCCGCCAGGGCGAAAATGCCCACGGCTTCCACCTGCGCCACCTGTCATGAGAAAAAGGCGAAAGAATTTCAGGGCGGCAAACACGCCGCAGCCTGGGTGGCCATGAACGCCATGCCACGCACGGCCAGCCAGCCGGCTCCCATGATCGACGGGCGAAGCGGCTGCGGATCCTGCCATAGCATAGGCAAGGACGGCGGCAAATGCGATTCCTGCCATACCAGGCACACCTTCTCCGTCCAGGAAGCCCGCTCGCCGCAAGCCTGCCAGACCTGCCACATGGGGTTTGACCACCCCCAGTGGGAGATGTGGTCCACCTCCAAACACGGGACCATCTATCTGACGGATAAAGCAAGCGGACGCGCTCCCACCTGCCAGACCTGCCATATGCCAAAGGGCGATCACGGCGTCCTCACCGCCTGGGGATTTTTGGCCTTGCGCCTGCCGGAGAACGATCCGGCCTGGCTCCAGGATCGGGTGACGATCCTCAAGGCGCTGGGAGTCCTGGACCCGCAGGGGAATCCCACCCCGCGGCTGGATGTGGTCAAAGCCGGCAACGTGGCCCGTTTGACGGCGGCGGACTGGCAACGCGAAAGGGATAAGATGGTTAAGATCTGCGGCCAGTGCCATGGTTCTTCCTTTGCCAGCCGCCAGCTGGAGGCCGGGGACCGCATGATTGATACTTCCGATCACCTCATGGCGGAAGCCATCGAAGTCGTGGCCGGCCTCTACCACGACGGGATCATCGCCAAACCCGCGGGCTATGCTTACGCTTATCCCGATCTGTTGACCTTCTACGACGCCGCCACCCCCATCGAGCAGAAACTCTACGAGATGCTGATGGAATACCGGATGCGCGCTTTCCAGGGCGTCTTCCACGGCAACCCGGACTACGCTCACTGGTACGGGTACGCGCCTCTGAAGACCGCGCTGGTTGAGGTCCAGGCAGAGGCGCAACGTATGCGCCAGGCCGCGGGAAAACCCCTTCCCGAGAAGCGCTGACCGAAGCGCTAACGTGATTTCCTGCTTCCCCTTGCCCCTCTGTTAAACGGCCACGCCTCACGACGTGGCCGTGCCCATATTCTGGGTATTCGGCTGGGTCTCGTCCGCAAAGCGTGTGCGGGGCAGGCTTTGAACGAATCTGGGCTGGGCCAGGGACGCCCTCTCGAAGATCCGCCGGAGGGTTGCCTCAGCCCTGGCCACCACCTTGGTCTCGTCCACCATCGTAAGCCTGCCACCCTCGACCACGGGCCGACCCCCCACGAATACCGTGTCCACGTCCCGTTCGCTCGAACAGAAGACCAGGTTGGCCTCAACGTTGACCATGGGCGTCCAGCGGGGCGCGGTTACGTCCAGCAGAACCAGGTCTGCATAGAAGCCCGGAGCTATCTGCCCGAGGCGTCCGGCGAGGCCGAGCGCCTGTGCATTCACCCTGGTGGCCATCCTCAACGCCTGCCGGGTCCTGATCGCCCCGGGAGCCGCCTCAATGGCATTCTGGACCACAACCGCCATCCGCAGTTCCTCAAACATGTTCATGTCGTCGTTGCATGAGGCGCAGTCGCTTCCCAGCCCGACCCGCACGCCCTGAGCCACCAGGCCGGCAGCGCGGCACACCTTGCCCCCGCAGCCGTGAACGGTCGGGCAGAACACCGCGGTCGTGCCGGATTGAGCAAGCAACCCGGCGTCCCCGGGGCCAAGCAAAATGCAATGGGCCGCCAGCGTCCTTGGACCGAGGATGCCCGTCTCCGCCAGCAACTGGACCGGCGTCTTGTGGTACCGTTCCTTGAGCACCGCCACCTCACGCTCGGATTGCGCCACATGAAGGTGGAGCCCCAGCGCTTCCCGGCCCGCCGCTTCCGCCAGTTCGCGCAGCCATTCAGGCCGGACCGTGTCGGCCGCGTGCGGGGCAAAGAATGGGGTAACCAGGGGGTGGCGTCCTTTCCATTTCTCCACGAAGGCGAAGGCGGCCTCAAGCTCGCCCTCACCGGTAAAAGGACCGTCGGCGCTCATCACCGTATGCCCGAGCATGCCTCTGATCCCGGCATCCACACAGGCACGGGCGATCTCCTCCATGAAGAAATAGTGATCAACCAGGCATGTGGTGCCGGCTTTGAGGCTTTCCACAGCCCCAAGCATGGCGAGGTCGTAGATGTCTTCCTGCCTGAGCACCTTCTCCAGCGGCCACATGATGTTGTACAGCACGTCGGGAACGTCGTGCGTAATACCCCTCATGGTGGACATGGCCATGTGGGAGTGAGCATTGATGAGGCCCGGAAGGGCGAGTTTCCCCCGGCCGTCGATGGTCCGTCCGGCGCGGAATCCGGCGCGCAGCTCGGGGTCCCTCCCGACTGCCACGATCTCATGGCCCTTGATCGCGATTGCGCCATGCCGCCAGGCGGTATCATGGTCATCGAGCGTGAGCACCATGGCGTCGGAGATCAGATAGTCTACCTCTTGCAGTCTCTGGCCGGACATCGCTACTTACCCATGCGGTCCTGGTCCGCGATCCGCTTCATGGCCTCAAGAGCGATCTCAACGATCAAGTCCTCACCTCGCAGGAAATCCGGGTCTGCGGCATGGTTGGCAATAGTGAGCGATACGTTCCCTTTGGACCTGATTTCCTTGGATTTGGGGCCGCCGTCCATCACAAAGAGCGCTCCACACCGGAAGTGACGATAGTGGCCGACAATGAACTCCGTATCGCTTTCCATCTCCCCACAGATGACTCCGGCATCAGCCAGCAGCTTGTGTTGGACAGGGTCTTTCGGCGCGTAAAAGGCGTCTCCCGCCGTCACCACCCCGATATGAATCTGGGCGTCCTTCTCCCGGGCCACATCGTAGAGGGCGTGCGTCACAAAGAAATCCGCTGCCGCCGGGAAAGGCCCGGGCAGGTACTTGTAGGATGTGCCCCCGTCACGATAGGTGGCGGTGGCGATGGCAATGTCCCCGACTCCGATGTTGTCCTGGAACCCGCCTGCAGAGCCAACGCGAATGAAGGTGTCCGCCCCCATCCGGCCAAGTTCCTCCATGGCGATCGCCACCTGGGGACCACCCATGCCCGTCGAGCACACGGTCATCTCCACACCGGAATAAAAACCCGTGAAGACAAACATGCCCCTGGTGGCGCTCACCTGGCGCACCTTGTCGAGCCGTTCGGCGATTTTTCTTCCCCTGATGTGATCTCCGGGGATGAAGCAGTACCTGGCGATGTCCTGGTCCAGAGCCTTTATGTGATGCTGGGTGTACTGTGGCCCTGATTGGTTCACCACTTCAAGTTTGAGTTCCGACATTCTTTGCTTCCTCCTGTCTGTTAATTTTGTCAAGCGAAACACACTTTTACGCAGTGACCTCACAACGCTGTTGCTTGGTGACGGAGATCTTTCGGTGCTTCACAAACCAGGTCAAGAAAATGAAATCCAGCACATAAATCACCATGCTCGCGGCAAAGAGCGGACGGTAGCCAAAATGCGTGGCGATGGCTGCACCCACCAGAGGCGAGGCGCAGAGCCCGATGCCCGTGATGGCGTTGGCCAGCCCTACGTAGAGTGGAGTCTTATCCGGCGGGCTGATTTCCAGGTTCAGGCTGAGCGTGGACATCTGAATCGCCGCCGTGTATGCGCCTTGCAGGAAAAACAGCAGGTAAAACAGGGTGGGCGAACCTGCCACGAACGCCATGCCCGCCATGATCAGTCCCACCACGAACGCCGATTGGAACACGGTTTTGAACCCGGCGCGGTCTCCCACAAAGCCCCAGAAACTGTTGGCCAGCACCCCCGCCGCGATCATCAGTATGTTGTAATCGCCTATCTGTTTGGTGCCTATACCGAAAGCTTTGATGGCATACAGCGCGTAAAACGGCACGCTCATCTCGGCGCAGGTGACGATCACCCTGGCCACCAGCAGTCCCGTGTAAGCCACGTCGGTACGGAGGATTGTGCCCAGTTCCCGCCCGTACTCGCGGATCCGCATGACCGGCTGTGCCTCCGGGTAGGGGATTTCCCTGTACAGCGCGGCCGGGAGCATGGTCACCACGGCAAAGGCGCTCAATACTCCGAAGATATAGATGTAGTTGGTGGGAAAGGGGGCGACGCGGAGCAAATACCGCAGCAGCAAGGCCACTCCCACACCAATCACGCCGTCGATGGAGTACGACAGGCCCAAAAAAGCCCCCCGGTTATGAGATACGCTTTTGGCCACGAAGTTGGACCAGACCACGCTCAGCAGGCCGTTGCTCAGCGAGAAGGTGCCGTAGCAGACAAAGAAGGCCACCACCGGCAGAGCCGAGTTCAACCTGCCCCAAAATACGGTGGAGAGTAGAAAAAGCAGGAGTGAACCGCGCGAGATCACCGTTCCGATGACGAAGGCCGGCTTCTTCAAGGTCAAGCCGTTCACCATGTTGGCCCAAGCCAGTTGGGACATCATCTGCCCGGCGATCCCCACCACGCTGATCAGCCCCACCAGGAGTTCCGACTTGGTGAAGTGCGCAAGGTAGTAGGTGAGGGTGATATTGGGCGAAAGTGCCTTGAAAAGCACGCCGAACGCCGCGGTATCCATCATGAGCATCGCAAAGTTCCAGCGATAGTGGGGTCTCATTTGCTCCTGATAGGCGGTCTCCTGGTTGTTCAAGGTGTCTCCTCCAGTGCGGCTTTTCTGGCCTCTTCGGGCAAAACCGGTCTGGGATGCCGCGGCCTGAGCAGCACCATGGTGATGATCGTGATAAGGTACGGCAGCATCAGCACAAACTGGGGCGGGATTCTGAGCCCCTGGAGCCTCATGGTGAGACCCTCGGCGAGCCCAAAGAGCAAGGATGCCCCCGCCACCCCTGCCACCAGGCGCTGGCCCAGAATAACAGCCACCATGGCTACGAAGCCTCTACCGGCGGTCATGTTGATCAGGAACAGCGTGACCAGGCCCAGGGAGAGCTGCGCACCCGCCAGGCCGGAGAGGGCGCCGCTTAAAATGAACGCTACATACTGCAGCTTCTTGGTGCGCACGCCCAAGGTCTCCGCCGCCCTGGCGTTCTCGCCGGTGGCCCTGAGCCTCAACCCGAAAGCGGTATGGTAGATCACGTAGTTTATGATCAGGACCACGGCCCACGAGGCGTAAACCACGGGTGTATGCCCGGAGAGCACTTTGCCCAGGACCGGAGCGTGGTGGATTAACGGAAGCCTCCAGGACGGAAGCGGCGCGATCCGGGGGTCGATGAAGCTCCCCTTTACCTGCCAGAGCGTACGCATCATGAAGGTGGTCGCTCCGAGGGCCGCCAGGTTGACTGCCAGGCCCACCACCAGTTCGTTGGCCTTGTATTTGATTATCGTGACGCTGAGGAGCACGGAGGTGAGCGTCCCCAGCAACACCGCCAGCCCCACTCCCGCCAGCCAGCTTCCGGTATAAAAGCTGCCGGCGACAGCGCCAAAGGCTCCCATCAACATAAGACCTTCCAGCGCCACGTTGAGCGTGCCTGACAAGCTGCAGAGGAGCCCGCCCATGGCCGCCAGCAGAATGGGTGTGGTCATGCGGACCGCCGATGCCAGGAATTGGGTGTCAAACACTTGCGACAGCAGATGAATCATCTTTGGTCACCCCTTTGGTTTCGGCCTTCGCGCTCCGTTTGGACCGCCTGAACCCGATCGACCCGAAGATATTGGCGGCGACGAAGAACATGATCGTGGCCTGGACAACGTTCCGCAGTTCAAAGGGAACCATGGTGTTGCGGTCCATCCCCAAAGCGCCGGTTTTGAGCGCGGAGAAGAGGAAGGAAGCCACAAACGTGCCGAGCGGTTGCGAACCGCCCAGGATGGCTGCCGCCAACCCATCCCACCCGTAACCCGGCGAGAACTGGTCCACGAACCTGCGGTGAACGCCCAACACTTCGATGGAGCCGGCCAGCCCGGAGAGCGCCCCGCTCAGGAGCATGGCGATCATGATGGTCCTGGTGCGGTTGATGCCGCCATATTCGGCAAAGTAGGGATTGAAGCCGGTCATCCTGAACGTGTATCCTGTCCTGGTCCGGAAAAGGAAGAACCAGACCAGCACCGCGGCCGCGATCCCGATGAGGTAGCCGATGTGGAGGTCCACGCCGGGCCAGATTCTGGGGAGTTTGGCCGTGTCGAGGATGCGCATGGTTTGCGCCGCCAGGCCTGGATTCGTGGCGGTTCTCTCGCGGAAAGGATACATCACCAGCCAGGATGTCAAGAAACTGGCGATGTAAGTCATCATCAGGGTCGTCAGAAACTCGCTCACGTCGTATTTGGTCCTCAACACCCCGGCGATTCCCGAATAGAGAGAGCCAGCCAGGGCGCCGATGAGCAACGCGAGGGGGATGTGCAGCCAGGCCGGGACCGGGATCAGGTAACCAGCGAGCGCAGCCGCAAAGGCTCCGATATATAGCTGACCCTCGCCACCCAGTTGGATCAGTCCGGATTGGAAGGCGACGGCGTACCCCAGCCCGGTCAAGAGCAGCGGCACCTGGCGCTGCAACACCGATACAAAGGTTTCGACATCACCGAAGGCTCCCCGAAACATCTGGTAATAGGCGTTTACCGGGTCTTCACCTATAGCCAGGATGATTAACGCGCCCACGAGCAGCGAAACCAACACCGCCAAAACCGGCGAAATCATGGAAGCCGCCTGAACGGCCAACACCTGTTTCCACGATTTTACCTTGCGCATTATGCACTCGCCTCCTTGCCGGAGGAGCCACGTTTGCCTATGCCTGCCATGAGACGGCCGACTTCCTCGACCGCAGCGGCCCTGGCATCGAGTTCTCCCATGGATTTACCCTCATACATCACCAGAATCCAGTCGCTCAGCGACATAACCTCATCGAGCTCCACCGATATGAGGAGTACCGCGCTGCCGTGGTCACGCTGTTGAACGATCCGGTTGTGCAGGAACTCAATGGCGCCGATGTCCAATCCCCGGGTGGGTTGGCATGCCACCAATACCTTGTCGTTCAAGGTCATCTCCCGGCCCACGATGAGTTTCTGGGCATTGCCGCCCGACAACTGGCCCGCCAGCGCCTTGCGGTCCCGGGGGCGCACGTCGAAGTTTTCAATGATGGAATCTGCATGTTCGGTGATCGCCTTGCGGTTCAACAACCCATTGTTGGTGATCGGGCTGAAGTTGTGAAGGAACATTATCGCATTCTCTTCGACCGTGCCCGTCTTGGCGAGCCCGTGTTTGTAGCGATCCTCGGGGATGTGCGCCAGGCCGGCGGAACGTATGGCGAACGGCGAATTCCCGGTTATATCCTGTCCGCAGACTCTTATCCGGCCGGCTTGTACCGGCCTCAGACCGGTGATGGCCTCGGCAAGTTCCATTTGTCCGTTTCCGGCCACCCCCGCCACTCCCAGTATTTCTCCTTCCCGTACCTGAAAGGAGAGCCCCTTGACCGCAAACAACCCGCGGTCATCCGCCACCCACAGGTTCTCGACCTCCAGCATAACCTCGCCTGGAGTGAGGTCCGCTTTATTCACCTGGAGGAAAACCTCGCGGCCCACCATCATCCTGGCTATCTCGCGGGCGTCGGTTTGGGCGGTGGCTTTGGTCATTGTGACCTTCCCGCCTCTCATCACGGTGACCCGGTCTGAGACCTCCATCACCTCTTCGAGCTTGTGGGTAATGAACACGATGGTCTTGCCCTGCCGGGCAAGGGATTTCAGGATCACAAAAAGTTCCTTGGTCTCTTGCGGGGTCAGCACCGCGGTGGGCTCGTCCAGGATCAGAATTCCGGCTCCCCGGTACAGACTCTTCATGATCTCGACGCGTTGCTGTGAGCCTACGGGAAGGTTGTGTATTCTGGCCAGCGGGTCGATCCGGAAGTCGTGCCGTTTGGCGAGCTCCCTGACCCGGCTGATGGCCTTGGCCCGGTCAAAGGAGCCGCGGCGCCGGGGCTCGGCCCCCAGGACGATATTCTCGTAAACGGTGAAGCTGGGCACCAGCATGAAATGCTGGTGTACCATGCCTATGCCCGCCGCGATGGAATCCAAAGGACTCTCAAATCTGACCTGGCGCCCTTTGCAGACGATACGCCCCTCGTCTGGCTGGTAGAGACCGTAGAGGATGTTCATGAGGGTCGACTTGCCAGCGCCGTTCTCGCCCACCAGCGCGTGTATCTCGCCCTCTTCGAGGTCAAAATCCACGTGGTCGTTGGCCAGCACCCCGGGGAATCCCTTGACTATGCCTTGCATTTCCAGAACCTTGGCCAATTCATTTCCCCCCAAGCAGGGTTGATATCGGGGGTGAGACATTTGCCCCACCCCGCAAGCAAAGGAGCTTGTCGCATACACTGGGATTTCTACCTGGTCATCCAGTCCTCCACCTTGATCTTCCCGGAGACGATGTCCTTTTGGATCTGGGCGAGCTTTTCAACCACGTCCTTGGGTACGTGTTGCAGGGCCACCTTGTCACTGACCGGCGGCAGCCCGCACCAGCCCACGCCTTCCTCCTTGATGCCGAGGTTCTCCGTCGTCGCCTTGAACTTCCCATTCACCAGGTCGAAAATGGTGTAAAACACCGCGTTGTCCACGCGCTTGACCATGCTGCCGATCATGTTCTTGGGTGCGAGGTAGCACTGGTCAGAATCCACGCCTATCCCGTATTTGCCCTTTTCCTGGGCCGCCTGGATCATGCCGGCCCCCGAGCCGCCGGCGGCCGCATAGATGATATCAGCGCCGCGGCTGATTTCGACCGAGGTGAGTTCCTTGCCCTTGGCTGCATCATTCCAGGCGCCCACATAGTAGGACTGGATCTTGGCTTTGGGATTGACGTACTTTACGCCCTGCTCAAACCCGCCCTGGAAACGGTGAATCAACGGAATGTCCATGCCGCCGATGAACCCTACGTTGTTGGTCTTGGTCATGAGGCCCGCCAGCGCTCCGACCAGGAAAGAGCCTTCATGTTCACGGAACAGGACCGACTTCACATTGGGAATCCCCGGGATTTCCGCGTCAATGATCAGGAACTTGCTATTGGGATACTTGGGCGCCAGTTTCTTGAAGGTGTCCACATACCCAAACCCCAGAGTGATGATGAGATCCCAGCCGTCCTTCGCGAATGCCGCCATTTGCTCTTCCGCGGCCGTAAGCTCAGGCGCTTCCACTACTTTGGCGATCACCTTGCCCCGGAGTTCCTTCTGAGCGCGCTGCATCCCGGCCCAGGCGGAGTCCGCGAAAGACCTGTCGCCCAGCCTTTCAACCACCAGGACCACCCGGGGCGTCTTAGCCAGGGCCGAGGCGCCAAAGCTCATGATCAGCAGGAGCGATGCCACTAAGATGCTTACAAACCTCGTCATCGACCTTTGCCTCCTCTTTTTTGCAAAAAGTAATGTAAAATTGAGCCACCTTTTTCTTGAACTGAAACTTCCGCCCCGGGCATCCCTCCTTTGCGGCGATGATCACGCGCCGTATCAAAGTCCCTTAAGACGCGCGACCACCTCGTCGAAGCTCTTGCAGACTGTACCGTACTTGTAGATCGTACCGACGGTGAAGTAATTCAAACCCTTGCCTTCTCCCTTGAACTCATCCGAGAAAACCCGCATGTCCGTGGCAAAGCCGAAGATCACTTTTTTCTCACCGGGATTGGACCTGATCATCTCGGCGAAGATGCCGATCTCCGTGGCCGTGCCGTCGTCCACCTGAGTGCCATCGAGAAGCGCCACCACCACATTGGCCCATTGGAGCCCGGCAAAGTCGGTGTCGTAGACGTAGACCGCCTTGCTGATCTCGTCCATCGCCATAAACCGCTGATTCTCTTCGGCCGGCCGCTTGTTCACTTGTTCGTGCGGGACAAACACCTCAAACCCCTCGGCTCTCAGGCGCGCAGCGCACTCAGCGATGTAGGCGCGTTCATATGGTACGAACATAGGTCCTGCGAAATAGATCTTGAGCATTATCTTCCTCCTCTCATTGGTGCGCGAGGGTCGCCAGGAAGTCCTCGACAAACCGCTCACGATCCACAGCCACGCATACCTTGGCGTAGGGACGCGGTGTAGTGTCCAGGTCACGCCACGGCCTGCGGTCACAAACAGTCTGCCCCAGGGTCAACTGGCTCTCAGTCTCCACTTCTACGGGCATCCGTTCCACCGTGCAGTAGCTGCTGTCGATGGCCATGCCCACGGCCAGTGGGTCGTGAAGTGCCACCATGCTCTTTCCGAAGATCTTTGCGGTGAGTCCAAACATCTGCCTGGTCAGGACTTCCACAAAGGCGGTCACCCGGTTGTCCCTGATGCGGCGCAACTCCTGAACATCTTCGGGGGTGATGTAGGCCCGCATGGTTACGTCCAGGCCCACCATGGTGATGTCCGCGCCACTCCGGAAGACAACCTTGGCGGCATCAGGGTCGGCCCAGATATTGAATTCCGCCACCGCCGTTGAGTTGCCATGGGTTGAGGCCGCCCCGCCCATGAGAATGATCTCTTTGATGAGCTTGGGCAGTTGCGGGTCCTTGAGGAATGCCCTGGCCACATTGGTCAAGGGCCCCGTGGGTACGAGCGTGAGTTCGCCGGGGTTCTTGCGAACCGTCTCGATGATGAAGTCCACTGCATGCTGAGGAACAAATGTCCGGCGCGGCTCCGGCAGTTGCACGTCTCCAAGCCCGTTTTCCCCATGAACCCATGTCTCCGGAACAAGCGCCCGCTTGAGCGGTTTGTCGCTCCCGACAGCCACCGGCCATCCGGGCGCATCCAGCAGCTCCAGAACCTTCAGGGCGTTGGTCGAGGTCTTTTGCACTTCGACGTTGCCGGCCACCGCGGTAATCCCGGCGATGTCCAACCGGCCGCTCTTGACCGCGTAGATGATGGCGAGGGCATCGTCAACGCCCGGGTCCATGTCCAGAATAACTCGGCGTTTCTCAGCCATGCTCTACCTCCTCCGGATAATGGGAATGCTCAGTTTTTCAGGCGACAGGAAGTCGCGGGCATACACCATCGCCAGGTTCGCCCTGCTGTAAATCACCTGTTCCAGCAGGAGAACACGGGTGCTTGACTTTATGTCCAGGCGCTTCGCCAATCTGTCTCCTGCCCTGGACAAAACCACTGAGCCGATGGAGCGGCTGATCTTCTCTCCCGAGGCCGCCTCCATGAAGTCAAACAGGCTGTGGTCCAGGTGTTCAATGATTTGCTGGTGATTGCCATAGCGGTCGGGGAAGACGTAAAGGGATCGCGCCACCTTTGCCCCGTCCAAAAGGCTTGTCCAGCTTATGACTGTCAGCCGGCTCCCCACCGGGAGGGAGAGTTTTTGCGCTTCGTGCGGCTGGGCCTCTTCAATGCTGATGAGGATTTCCTCCGCGCCATAGGAGCTCCCCCGAGGCGCCACGAGTTCGGCTATGGTACAAAGCCGTTCCAGGCCGTTCTCCGGCCGCGCCGGGCGTTGCTCCTTGAGGTAGGTTCCCGATCCGTGGCGCCGGGTGATGTATCCGTCGTCCTCCAGCACCTTGAGGGCTTCTCGCAGGGTAACACGGCTCGTGCCGAACTCCCTCGCCAACTCGGTCTCGGAGGGCAGACGTTCCCCATGCCGGTAAACGCCAGATTTGATCTTGGCCAGCAACAAGTCCTTGACCTGGGTGTAAACCGGTTTGCGGATAATCCTCTCAGACATGTTAGCCTCCCGGCCAAGTTGTTAGACGTATATACCACTTACTATAAGTGAATGATTCTCCGCTCAACCGGTAACTCCTGCATCCGGAAACCCGAGTTTGGTGACAAATATTTCCAACCCAATAGCGGCAAGGGTTTTCCGCTCGTTCTGGAGGTTGCCCGGAGATTGCAGGCCCTTAAATCATGAGCCAAAGATCCAGAAAGGTCCGGGTTTGATCCCGGACCCTTTTTATCCCAAGATCGCCTGGCAGGATTTCCAGCCGCCCTGGCGAAGGATGGTGGAAGAAAGAGACGGGGGACCAGGACCAGCCTGGTTCAATCCACTTTGCCAAGGGAGTGGTAACATGTTGATCACTCGCGCCGAGGTCTTTCCCATCAAGATCCCCAAAAAGACCGCCTTCAAGGTGGCCTATGCCACCCGCACCGCCTGCCTGGGCATGCTGCTGAAACTCACCGCTGATGACGGCCGGACTGGCTGGGGAGAGGCCGTTCCGGTGGCCGAAATCACCGGGGAGCAACGGGCCGAGGTCTTCCGCGCTCTACGGGACTGGCTGCCCGGAGGGCTGATCGGTGTTGACCCTTTCGACCGCGAGGAGATTCGCCTGCGTCTGGAACGCGATCTGGCAAACATGCCGTCGGCGCGCTGCGCGGTGGATACCGCCCTCTGGGACCTGCGCGGCCAGACGCTGGGGCGTTCGGTGCGGGAACTTCTGGGGCGGGCCAGAGAAGTCCATCAAGCCAGCATGAGCATGGGAATCAAGGGCCTGGCGGAAACGGTCGGGGAAGCGCGCAACCTGCTGGGCCGGGGTTTCCACGACATAAAGGTGAAGATCGGGCTCGACCTGGAAAACGACGTGGCCCGGGTCAAGGCCCTTCGCCGGGAACTAGGGGGCAATTGGCGGCTCTACCTGGACGCCAACCAGGGCTACTCCCCCGCTGAAGCCATCAAACTGGCGGAAGCTCTGTCCGGGGAAAAGGTGGAATTCATCGAACAGCCGGTGAAGGCCGCCGATCTTGACGGTCTGACGGAAGTCACCCGTCGCAGCCCCATTCCCATCGCCGCCGACGAGGCCGTCAAAGATCCGGCCAGCCTGGTGCGGATCATCGAACGCGGCGCGGCGCATATGATCAACGTAAAGCTCATGAAATGCGGCGGCCCGTCCAACGCCGAGACGCTCATCCGCATGGCGGAGGCCGCGGGCATGAAGGCCATGATCGGTTGCATGATCGAAAGCCGGGTGGGGATCACCGCTGGCCTGAACGTGGCTCTGGCCCTGGCCAATGTCCACTACATCGACCTGGACGGCGCCTTTGATCTGGTGGACGACGTGATTGCCACAGGCGGCGCCCAGCTGGCGGACGGCCGGCAATTTTTGGCCGAGGGTCCCGGCCTGGGGATAAACGTGGATGAGGAGAAGGTCAAAAAGTACCTCGACCCGGATCTGAATTAACTGGACTATTTGCGTGGCTCGAACTTCTTCTTCAAAGATAGGAGGGTCCTGTTTGAAACACGGTTTTGTGACGGCAAACGTGGCCAATCTGCACCGAAACCCCGATGCCCTCTCGGAAGTCGTCACCCAGGCGAGGATGGGCGAGGGTTTCCGGGTGCTGGACGCCGGAGCGGACTGGCTGCATATCTCTTTAGATTATGATGCTTACGAGGGATATATTGAAGCCCGGCGGACCCGCGACGGCCATTGGCCGGCCCAAAAGGCCGTCGGCGTGACAGGCGTTGCCGCCATCCGCAATCTCTTCGCCAATATCTACGTGGGACCGAAAGTGCAGCGCCCCTTGCAGACGGTGCTTCCCATGGGGGTTCGTCTTCCCGTGCTCCGGCGGGCCGAAGGGGCCGAAGAAGGCTGGCTGGTGGTCGGACTGGCCGACGGACGTGAAGGGTTTGCGCAGGCCGCCGATCTGAGCGCCGGCGGGCGCGAATGGGCCTGGTCGACCCCGGCCCAGCTCCGGCAAAGCCTGGTGCGAACCGCACGGCGGTTTCTCGGCATCCCCTACCGCTGGGGCGGCGCCTCTTCCTTCGGCCTGGACTGCTCGGGGTTGGTCCAGTACGTCTATTACCTGCACGGCCTTATTCTGCCCAGGGATGCCAACCAGCAGGCCGAGTCCGGGAGGACCCGCCGGATCCCCCGTGAGGAGCTGGTTCCAGGTGATTTGATCTTTTTCGCCAAATACGGCCACGTGGGGATGGCCATCTCCCACCATGAGTTCATCCACGCCACCACCCACCTGGACCCGGTGGTCCAGATCAGCGCGGTCGACGACCAGCACTGGGTGGAGAGAACCGACGAGATCCGGCGGTACATCCTGGATTAAGAATCGATGGCTGATCAACTGCATCCGGGCGGAAGGACGGGAGCCTCATAACCTCACCAGGCCAGAGCCTGGCCGTCCTTGCGCGGCTCGGAGCCGCAGATCAGCACCCCGGAATCGGGATCCCGCCAGATCATCTGGCCGCCGCCGAACCCCGCCATCTCCGGGTCGACCTTTACCTTGTGGCCGAGGCCGGCCAGCTGGCGGGCCGTTTCCGGGTTGATGGCCGCTTCCAGGGCCACATTGGGCCCGCCCAGCACCCTCACCCGGGGAGCATCCATCGCCGCCTGCGGGTTGAGCGCGTAATCCACCATTCCCATTACCACCTGCACATGCCCCTGGGGCTGCATGTCGCCGCCCATCACCCCGAAGGCGGCCAGCGGTACGCCGTCTTTGCCAAGAAACGCCGGGATGATGGTATGGTAGGGCCGTTTCCCGGGAGCCAGCCGGTTGGGATGCCCTTCCTCAAGCGTGAACCCGCATCCCCGGTTTTGCAGGGAGATGCCGGTCCCCGGCACCACTACGCCAGACCCAAAGCCCATGTAATTGGACTGGATATAAGAGACCATCCGCCCCTCACCGTCGGCCGCGCACAGGTAGACCGTGTCGCCCTCGTGCGGAACCCCCGGCGTGGGCTCCGCGATTGCCTCATTGGGCCTGATCTCCGCCCGCCGCCTGCCGGCGTACGCCTTGTCGAGCAGTTCCCCGGTCGGTACCCTTGCGGCGGCGGGATCCGCGATATAGGCGTGGGCGTCGGCGAAGGCCAGCTTCAGCGACTCGATCACCAGGTGCAGTTGTCTGGCCGAAAGCTGCGGGAGGTTGGCTATCTCGAACCCTTCCAGGATATTCAGGGCGATCAGCGCCGTCAATCCCTGCCCATTGGGTGGGATCTCCCAGACATCAAAGCCGCGATAGCCGGTCCTGATCGGGTTAACCCATTCCGCCCGGTGCGTCGCCAGGTCGTCCCTGGTCAGGTACCCACCAGTGGCGGTGGAGTACCTGATCATCGCCTCCGCCAGATCTCCCCGGTAAAAGGCTTCCCCGCCGGATTCCCCGATCAGCCGCAGGGATCGCCCCTGCTCGGGAAAACGGAAGACCTCCCCGGGCCTGGGCGCCTTCCCGCTGGGCAAAAACGCCTGCCGGAAGTCCTCGCGCCCGGCAAAACGCCGTTCCGCCGCCTTCCAGTACCCCGCGATCACCGGCGGCACCGGATGGCCCTCTTCTGCGTATTCAATCGCCGGTTTCAATACCTCCGCCAGGGGCATCGATCCGAACTGCTTTGACAGTTCCATCCAGGCAGACACGGCGCCGGGCACGGTCACCGGGAGCCAGCCCTCAGTGGGAACCTCTCTCAGGCCCTTTTCGGCAAAGGCTTCGGGGGTCAGGCCCCGTGGGGCCCGGCCCGAGGCGTTCAGCCCGTGAAGCTGCTTCCCGTCCCAGACCAGCGCAAAGGCGTCGCTGCCCAGCCCGTTGGAGGTGGGTTCCACCACCGTGAGGGCGGCCGCGGTGGCCAACGCGGCATCAACCGCATTTCCCCCGGCGAGCAACATGCGCATGCCGGCCTGCACCGCCAGCGGATGGCCGGTGGCTACCGCCCCGCGGCGGCCCATGACGGGACTGCGGCGCGACGCAAATGGCTGACTGTAATCGAACATGTTCATCAAAGATCCCCCTTTGATTGATTCCGTGGTCGATTTATTCCAGGGTTGATTTATTGAAGCCAGGTTGATCCCTTCAAGGCCTCTTTGAAAAGATGATTCCCCATTCCCCCGGCAAATCCTCTGGCTTTTGCCTGACCGAACGGAATAGAATAAAAAGGACGGGGTCATGCTATGATTGTGGGTATAGTAACCACAATGGACACAGTGACCACCTTGACCACAATTCCTCTAAGGTGTTAAAATGGAGGTGTAATATGGACCAAAAGGGGGAACCAAGAATGGGAGCGGTCTTAAAAAAATACAACATCCGCGATACCAAGCGTTTTTACACCGAAATTAACACCCGTGCCCAGGCCGGCCAGGAGATCATTACCTATGACGGATCCCGTGGTTCGGCCCCCGAAGTTTCCCACATCAAAACGGCTCTTCTGGATCGGGTCTTTTCCAGTTTCCCCTTCCGCAATACCTGGACGTTTGACGAGGATCTGGGAGTCTGGACCGTAAGCCTTGATGATCTTAACCTTTACGGCGAAGGACAGTCCAAAAACGGCGCCATCGAAGATCTCATCAATAGTGTTCTGGAGTATCTGCAGATCTACTATGCAAATCCCGAATGGTTTTTAAGCCGCGAAGAGACCGCGCCGCACTACGTCTATCTCCGCCGGATAGCCCGCTGCGACGGTGACAAAGACACGATTAAAAGACTGATGGGTTTGGAAGATGCCGATTAGGTTCACGCAGGGAGAGATCGCGTTCTTGCTGGGCAAATTGAATATGGCTCCCCTGCGGAAGGGGAGCAACATATACGGTGGAGTTGGCCCCGACGGCGTGTTTCGGACCTGCAAATTTGATTACCACAAGGACCGCGAGCCGGTAGCCACCGGCACGGCAAAGGCAATCGCCGCCTCTCTGCGGTTTCGTGACGTGGCGGAAATGCGGGCCTACCTTGACCAGAAAGGCTGGAAAAAGAAATAGAGCCCGGGAGACCCCTGGACATCCAGCCCCCTTGTCCGCTTTCAGCCAAAACAACTTACCGCTCCCTGGGTAAGTTCACCTTGCCGGTTACATGCTCCAACGTTATTTCAATCAGGCTCGTCCGCGCCGCCAGAGAACTGCCCCGCTCAAAGGAGCATTCGCCGCCGGGGGCATACTTTTCCACCAGCAGATCGAGCGCCGCCTTCTTCGCATCGTAGTCGTCCCCGATCACCCTGGCTCTTCCAGAGCAAACCACGGATTCATAGTAGTTTGTCATCTTCTCCGGCGAAACACCATGATTGATCATCGCCGAAAACGAAACCCGCGGATCGCGACGGATGCAATCCAGCTTGCGCCCTTCCGCCGCACAGTGAATGTATATTTTCCCATGCGCGGCCACATAGTTCACAGGGATGCCGTACGGGCTTCCATCTTCTGAAACCAGCGCCAGAAATCCAACGGGAGCCTCTTTCAAGACGCGTCCAATTCCCGCGGCATCCATAATCCGGTCCTGACGCCTTGGTTTCTTGTTCATGGGCTGACCACCTCGCCAAGATCAATTATTCGCCCGGCCGGGGAGATTTCCTGCGGATTGGCCACCCTCGCGCATAATAAAGAGGAGTGGATAATGCCACTCCTCCACAACCTGGACTAAACCACTACAACATTGGAGGCTTCCGGCCCCTTGGCGCCCTGGTTCAAGTCGAACACCACGCTTTGCCCCTCCTGAAGGGAGCGAAAACCCTCCCCTTTGAGTTCCGAGTAATGGACGAAGACGTCCCCTTCCCCGTCCTCACGCTCAATAAACCCGTAACCTTTCTCCGCGTTAAACCACTTGACTTTACCTTGCACAAACATACCTCCCTGGTATTTCGGGGGTTGTCCCGCCGTTTTTTGCTAGTATATCCCAAAGATCCAGGCGTTAACCCCCTTGACTCAAAATCAAAGGCAGGGCTTGTGGCGGCTATTTTTCGGTCAAACAGTTGAAGTGCCGTAAAAAAAGTGCTATAATTAAAGACAATTTCAGGTTACCTTCGCGGCTCCAGGTTGTCTTTTACAAAACAACCGGGTCGTCTTGTTGCCGGGAGGTAACTGGCGAAGCAGTCATGAGCAGGCGAAGAGACACCTTCGCCTCTTTATTTTTTACAAAGCTTATCTTGTCTGGGAGGGATAAAAGATGTTCCCACAACTTCAGATCGCGCACATGAAACCGAAATTGCCAATCCTTCAGGGCGGGATGGCCGTCCGGGTCTCCACCGCCAAACTGGCCTCCGCCGTGGCCAACGCCGGAGGAATAGGAATCATCGCCGGCACCGGGCTGACGGTGAAGGAACTGGTGGACGAGATCAAGAAGGCCAGGGATCTTACCGCCGGTTACATCGGTGTCAACGTGCTCTTCGCCGTGGAACAGTTCGCCAAGCTGATGCTGGCCGCCATGAAGGAGAAGGTGGATTTCGTCATCTCGGGAGCCGGTTTCTCGCGGGATATGTTCGCCTGGGGCAAGGACCACGGGGTTCCGGTCCTCTCCATCGTCTCATCGGCCAGGCTGGCCAAGGTTGCGGAAAAGCTTGGCGCCGCCGCCGTGGTTGTCGAGGGCAAAGAGGCGGGCGGCCACCTGGGCACCGACCGCTCCGTCCACGAGGTGCTCCCGGAGGTCTTATCGGTGGTTGAGAAGATCCCGGTAATCGCCGCCGGCGGGATCGTGGACGGCTTCGACATCGCCCGCACCCTGGGTGAAGGAGCGCAGGGGGTGCAGATGGCCACTCGGTTTGTGGCCAGCACCGAATGCGAGGCGCACCCCAATTTCAAGGAAAAATACCTGGCAGCCGAAGAGGATGATGTGATCCTGATCGACAGCCCCGTAGGCCTGCCGGGACGGGCATTGCGGAACAACTTCACCGACTCCATCTCAGGCGAAGGGCGGAAGCCCATCGCGCACTGCGAGCGCTGTCTGAAGCAGTGCAGCACCAAGTTCTGCATTCTGGACGCTTTAAGGCGGGCCGTCAATGGGGACGTGGAAAACGGGCTGGTCTTCTCCGGCGAGTTCGTGCACCGCATCAAGGAGATTTTGTCGGTGCAGGAGATTATGGACCGGTTGTCCGCGCAGTTTGAACAGGCCCAGGCGCTGGCCTGCCAGGCGCCGGCCTGAGCCGGTCTGAGCCATCAGGCCTGGGCTTTGTGGTGGAACAGGCCGCCCGGTGGATTGACGAAAAATTGGACTTTGAAAGCCTGGTTACCCGGACTAAAGGGATGGTGGACCGGACCAGGGCATTCTATGTGCTCAAGACTCTGGAGTACCTCCGGCGGGGCGGCAGAATCGGGGCTGTTTCGGCGGCTCTGGGGTGGTCTTCTGGATCTCAAGCCGATCATTTCCATTGATGAGCAGGGCCGGTACTTCACCTACCGCAAGGTACGGGGCCGCCGGCAGTCCATCGACGAACTGTATTCGATCGCCAGGGAGCTTATCGAGGCGGGAAAGACCAGGGTTGCCGTGATGCACGGCAATGCTCTGGAGGAAGCAACCGCGCTGTTGGAGAGGCTCAAGCAGTTGGGCAAGGTGGAGGAATTTCATCTGGGCCAGATCAGCCCGGTAATGGGAGTCCACACTGGACCCGGCCTCCTTGGCATAGCTGTCACGGGATAGCACTGCATCGCGTCTGCATCACGGCTTCTTCCCTTCAATGGTCAGGCTGATCATGGGAAAGCCGTTTTTTTCGTATTCTCTCCTCTTCAAAACCTTGATCTCCCGCAATCCCGCGGCGGCGATCACCGCCAGATACTCTTCTTCGGGGATCGCTCCCCCGTAACAGTCCGCCCAGGCTTGTGGATCTCCCGTCACCTCCGGCGGCAGTTGATATCTAGAGGCTACGTCGGCGATCACAAAGCGGCCCCCCGGCTTGAGGACGCGGGAAATCTCGCGATAGGCCCCGGCCTTGTCGGATACGTGGTTGATCACGCAGTTGCTGAGCACCACATCAACTGTTTCGCTCTCCACCGGCAGATCTTCCACCGTTCCCAGCCGGAAGGAGACGTTGGCAAGACCCGCTTCCCGCTGGCGTGCCCGGGCTTTCTCCAGCATGGCTTCGGTCATGTCCACGCCGATGACATGGCCTTCCTCTCCCACGACATATGCCGCCGCAACCGCATCTTTGCCCGAACCGCACCCCAGGTCCACGACTATGTCACCCTGCCGTAAGGCAGCCAGTCCGATGGTTTCCCCGCAACCCAGGGATTGATCGCTGTTTGCTGATTCGCAGGTGTAGCGGCCGGTTATGGCTTCTTCAAGACGGCTCATGGCCTCTTCAAGATTTCCCAAGAGAACCACCCCTGGCTCCTATAAAGTTTCGATTAAAAGGGCAGGCCGCTCCCTGACATTGCCGATTTCGGCGGCTGTGCTCGCAGCGCCCCTGGGTCGAAGAACGGGGAAACCGGATCCCTTTGATCTCCTCAATGAAGTCCATCGCTGCACCAAGCGCGATCCATGTGCAGCGTTTGCAGCACCGCGGGCCGCCTTGAGCGGCGATGGACTGCAGCGCCCGCGCCGTTATGGCGTTGGCCCGGCCCCAGCTCTCCTTGCTCAGCGGCGTGGTCCCTTCGATGACCGACATCGCCGCCCCCGTGCCAAGGCCGGCGCCACAGGCGCCAAAGTGGCCGCAGGTCCCCCCCGGAATGGTCGCACCCCGGTTAATGGCCTCCTCCACCTCGTCCAAAGTAAGTTCGCCGGTAATGTTCCGGTAGGTGCAGGCGATCACCCCGGGAACCAGGGCATGGTGCTCGGGCCCATGCATGGCCACCACCGGGTGTTGCATGATCAGGTTCGCCAGGGCGAGGGGATCCTTCTCACGGCTCGTGGTGCAAATCTTGCGGATTAGCGCGAGGGCATCCGCTCTGTGGCAGTCGTCGCAAACATAATGGCCCTCCGGGCAATTTACATACGTGTCGGCCGAGGCGCCACAATAAACGCAGGTCGCCTGTACCGGCTGCTGCCGGTATTCCAGCTCTCTGCCGCATACCAGACACCCCGACTCATGCCTTGCGGCCGTGGATCTTGTCGCCTGCCGCATCTTAATCCCCTCCCAGCGCCGCGATGCTGTCCCCGTAGTAATCCAGTCCCAGGGAAAGCAGCTCTTTGATGGGGCGGCAGTCCGGGGAAAGCACGCTTCCATGCTTCTCCCTGGCCACCACGCCGCAACCCCCGCCGCAGATCAGGCTGACTTCGCAGTCCCGGCATTCCGGGATATGGAGAACATTCCTCTCCTGCCACTCCGTAATGCCCTTTTCGTCTTCCACGCTCTCCGGGTAGAAGGTTCCCACCCGGTATTCATCCCGCCCGCAACTGGCGGTACACCCATAGATGCCGCCGTACAGGTCGTAGACCCATTCCTTCTTGAAAGCAGGGCAGGTATCGAAACTGGCCAGATACATTTCGCCGGTGTCCACAAGATGCTTTATCCCCTTGAACTCCGGCCGGTGGAAACGCGCCAAAACAGGGTGCTTGCGGCTGAGTTCGACGACGGACCGCCACAGGTCAACCTGCGACAGCAGGTGATCCGGCGTGGCATAGCACTCAAACAACTCGTAGTTGCGCCCCAGCTGGGTCTTGAAACGTTCCGGCCCCAGATCCAGCCACCCTTTCTCGTCCACCAGACTGGCCAATTCCACCAGGCTTTTCAGATTCTCCCGGTCCACCACCACCCGGAAGTTGATGGGCATCCCCCGCCTGACAGCCCCGTCCACGCCGGCCATGATCCGCTCCCAGGTGCCCTTGCCGGCCTTGGTAAACCTCCGCGTATCATGCACCGCCGCCGGCCCGTCCACCGTCACCTGGATCTCCTTGATCCTGGCCGTGCCGAGAATGTCCAGGTATTCCATCAGGTCGTAGCCGTTGGTGACCACCGCCAGTTCATAACCTTTCTCACGGGCCTGGCCGGCGATATACGAGATGATCTCCTTCTGCGGCCGCGAAGCAATCAGGGGCTCCCCGCCAAAAAGGGTGATAAACGGTTTAACCTCTTCGCCCGCAAACTTCCGGTCAATGTGTGCAAAGAAGGCATCCACCACCTCTGGTTCAATGAGGGCGGGGCGGTGGTCCATCCCTTTTTGAAAACAGTACTTGCAGGCCAGATTACAGCCGTAGGTGGGGATCAACAGGATCTGGGCGGGCGAGGCGGCCAGCTCCGCCTGAAATTCGGCCTCTTTCTCCTCAACCAGCGCGTCTTCCTCCCGGACGTCCGAGAAGAGGTATCCCCTTTCTATTAAATAAGCGACAAAGGAGTCCGCTTCCGCATCGTCCGGCCATGGATAGCGGCCGGCTTTCATGGCTTCCAGCTTGCGGACCTCGTCTTCAGCGGCCAGATCAAAAGCTCCGGTGAGCGGGTTCATGACGGCCCAGGCCCCGACTCCGTCCTTTTCCCCTTCCCCCTTGCCGACCACGATGTTGTACTTGCTATAATACATTACTAATTCCCCCAACTGATGTGCAGACGGCGGCAGGATCACCTGTCGCCGCCTCTTGCCGTTTGTCTCTTGCCTCTTGTCTCTTGCCACTTGCCTCTTAAACCTTGACTTTAGTCGTGGCAGCCCGCCACAACTTTGCTCGACTTCGAACAGCACTGGGCCACCGTCAGACTGCTCGCCGAGCAGCAACACTGGCCGGAATCGGCCCTGGTGATCGCCTTCATGAGGTTCCTCCTTTCTCCCAATCACATTATCTTTATGTATGATAAGGTTGGGCCTTGCCAGGAATTTTCCCGATACTACTACCCCTCTCCAGGGGGAGTTGATAAGACGAGTATATCAACAACTTCCAAACATGTCAATACGGGGTATGGTATTTCATCCAATTCATGATCTGGGTATTCCGCAAGCCTCCGGTTAAAAATATGTCTACTTTGGAATTGAAAAGAGGCTCTCCATGGATTAGAATGGAAGAGCAAGCGAAGGGATGTGAATCAATGGCATCAAATGCGATTCCTCAGGCAACCATCGGTTTGATCGGGGGATCGGGAACCTTCTCCCTGCAATTCCCCGAAGACCTGGCCGATGCAGGAGTGAAAGCGCTGGCTGAAGGGCTCGTCTTCGAGACCCCTTTTGGGAAAAGCCCGCCTCTGAAGTTGTTCTCCGTGGAAGGTACCCAGGCGCGGAGGGTGCTGGCCGCCAGAATGCACGGCCGGATCCCCGGAGTCTCCTGGGGGGAGGCTTCCCGCCGGTTGTTCTGGGTCTTCCGGGAGGCCGGCGTCCGCAAGGTCGTGGCCGAGGGGGGTGTCGGCAGCGTCAACCACCTGCTGGACCCCCGGGATATCGTAATACCCACCGATTACCTAGACCTTTCCATGCGCAAGGACATCAGCCTTGGCGAAGAGTATCTGGCGGTGATGCGCCAGCCGATTTGCCCCTCCCTGCACACCACGCTGGTGGAAGCAGCACGAAATAACCCCCTGGGCCGGGTATTCCCTCGGGGGGTATACGTGGCAACCGACGGCCGGCACTTTGAAAGCCCGGCGGAGGTGGCTCTCTTCCGGCAGTGGGGGGCGGACGTGGTGGGGCAGACCCTCTGTCCCGAGGTGTATCTCGCCCGGGAGATCGGCGCGTGCTACGCGGGTCTTTACCTGGTAGTGAACTACGGCGAAGGTGTGGTCAAGCCATGGGAGCACCAGACCCTCCAAGACATCTTCTTTGAGGATGCCCTGCCGTGGGGGAAAGTAATATTGCGCGCCCTGGAGACCATCGATCTGGCGGCGGAGTGTGCCTGCCACACCTTGCGCAAGCCGACCCTGCTGCGGCCGGAAAATGTGGGGCTGGCCAAACGCAGGCGAGGAGGCCGGGTATAGGCAGCGCTGTCTCATAGTGCTTGGAATAGGAGGAGTTTTCTTTGTCCGCTACTGTCATCATTCCCTACCACCCCAGGATCGTTTCGGACCTTGAACATGGCCCCCTGGGGGAGATCTCCGGCAAGGTCTTTGCCGGCCGGCGTCTCAACCGGGAGGACGGGATCAAATTATGGCAATCCGCCGACCTTCTGAGTATCGGCTTTTTGAGCGATTTTGCGCGGCGGAAAAAGGCCGGTGACGATGTTTACTTTATCAACAACACCCACATCAACCACACCAACGTCTGCCGGAACCTCTGCGAACTCTGCGCTTTCGGCAGGAAGCCCTCGGCTTCCGGGGCGTACACCCTCACCCTGGAAAAGATTGCGGAAAAAGCCGCTCAGGCCCGGAACCTGGGCGTCACCGAGGTGCACATCGTGGGCGGGCTGAATGAAGAGCTGCCCTTCCGCTACTATGTGGAGATGTTGCGCACGGTGAAGGAGATCCTCCCGGACGTCCACATTCAGGCTTTTGACGCGGTGGAGATCGACTTTATAAGCGAAATCTCCGGCCTGTCCCTGGAAGAGGCGCTGTTGCGCCTTAAAGAGGCTGGGTTGGGCTCTCTGCCTGGAGGCGGGGCGGAAATCTTCAACCCGGCGGTGCGCAACCGCATTTGCAGCAGGAAAATTGATGGGGCGCGCTGGCTCAAGGTACACGAAACCGCCCACCGGCTGGGCTTTCGAAGCAACGCCACCATGCTGTACGGCCATGTGGAGAGCCTCGAGGACCGGGTCGATCACCTGCTGCGATTAAGAGAACTTCAGGATCAGACGGGCGGCTTCATGTCCTTTATTCCTCTGGCTTTCCACCCACAGAATACCGCGTTTGCCCATTTAACCAAAACCAGCGGCTACGCCGACTTGAAAACCCTGGCCGTCTCCCGGCTGATGCTGGACAACTTCGATCATATCAAAGCCTTCTGGATCATGCTCACCCCCCGAGTCGCCCAGATCGCCCTCAGTTTCGGGGTGGATGATCTGGACGGAACCGTGCGGGAGGAGCGCATCGTCCATGACGCCGGCGCGGATACCGCGCAATTCCAACCCGCGGAGACCTTCTTGCGGATGATCCGGGAAGCCGGCCGCAGGCCGGTGGAACGGGATACTCTGTACAACGTGATCCGCGTCCATGGTTAAGGGTGAATTATCAACAGTAAATAATCAAGGGTGATATTATGGAACAGCCACTGGTGGGCCGTGTTTCGTATCTCAATTGCCTGCCGGTCTTTCAAGCGTTGGAAACCGGACTGGTGGAGATGCCGGCGGAAATCCTGGCCGACCACCCCAGCCGGCTTAACCAGATGTTCCGGGAAGGCCGGCTGCAAGTGACCGCCATCTCCTCCATCGAGTACGCCCGGCAAGAGGAAGGGTGCCTGGTGCTTCCCCATCTTTCCATCTCCGCCGACGGCCCGGTGCGAAGCGTGGCCCTGCTCAGCAAGATTCCCATTGAAAAGCTGCCGGGTAAAACCATCTCGCTCACCCCGTATTCCGCCACCAGCGTGGTGCTCCTCCAGCTCCTGATGAAAAGGTTTTACCATGCTGAAGGAAACTTCTTCACCCGGCCCGCCGGCAGCCAGGTCTGGTGGAACAATCCGGACGCCGCTCTGGTGATCGGGGACGAGGCCCTGCAGGCAGTCCATCAAACCGGCGAACATTACATCTACGACCTGGCGGAAGAATGGAAACGCTGGACAGGGCGCAAGATGGTATTCGCCCTCTGGGTGGCGCGGCCGCAATTTGCGCGGGAACACCCGGCGCGCCTTGCCGCCATCTGGCAGGGGATGGATCTGTCAAAGAAGTGGGGCCAGGAGCATCCCGGGGAGGTTGTGGAACGGGGGCGGTCTTTGACGAACCTGCCGGCGCCGGTGTTGACCGACTATTTTCACCGCTTGCAGTACGACCTGGATTGGGGCCACCTGGACGGCCTGATGTATTTTTACCGGCTGGCGCTGGAATGCGGCCTGCTGGAGCGAGCAGCCAGCTTGCACATCTGGGGGAGAGAAGATGATCGATATTATCGTATCCAAAGCGCTTGAGGGAGAACGCCTGACCCCGGAGGAAGGTGAGCGCCTGCTGGTGGAGGCGGACCTTTTGACCCTCGGCTGGCTGGCCGACCGGGTGCGGCGACGGTTGCATCCCAAGCCCCGGGTGACTTTTGTGGTGGACCGGAATATCAACTACACCAATGTGTGCATCACCGGTTGCCGGTTCTGCGCCTTCTACCGCCCACCTGGGCACCCGGAGGCTTACGTGCTCTCCCGGCAGGAGATCTTTGCCAAAATCGAAGAGACCATGGCCCTGGGAGGCACCCAGATCCTGATGCAAGGGGGGCTGCATCCTAAGCTGGACCTGGCGTACTTTGAAGACCTGTTCCGGGCGATCAAGGAACGGTATCCGGTGCAGTTGCACAGCTTATCCCCGGTGGAGATCGACTATCTGGCCCGTACTTCCGGCTTTTCCCTGGAGACGGTTATCCGCCGCCTGGCGGACGCCGGGTTGGATTCCTTGCCGGGAGGGGGGGCGGAGATCCTGGTGGACCGGGTGCGCCGGCAGATCAGCCCCTCCAAGACCAGCGCCGGCCGGTGGCTGGAAGTGATGGCCGCCGCGCACCGGGCGGGCCTCAAGTCCACCGCCACCATGATGTTTGGCAGCGTGGAAAGCCCGGCGGAGAGAATCGCCCACCTGGAAGCGGTCCGCCGCCTACAGGACGAAACCGGCGGCTTCACCGCCTTCATTCCCTGGAGCTTCCAGCCGGGAAACACGGCCCTGGGCGGAGAAGCCGCCTCGTCGATGGATTACCTGCGCACCCTGGCGGTGGCCAGGATCTACCTGGATAACGTCCCCAACTTGCAGGTCTCCTGGGTGACGCAGGGGGTCAAGGTGGCCCAGACCGCCCTGTCCTTCGGGGCCAACGATTTCGGCTCCACCATGCTGGAGGAGAATGTGGTGAGAGCCGCGGGAGTCTCTTTCCGCACTTCCATGGAGGAATTGATCCGTGCCGTTAAAGAGGCCGGTTTTCAACCGGCCCAGCGAGACAACCTGTACCACATCCTCAAAGAATTTCGAGGATCAACAACCCCGCCAGCAAAATGACCCCACCCAGGATCTTTTGCGGCGACAACCCTTCCGACAGGAAGAGCACCGCCAGCAAAGACGCGGTCAGAGGCTCCAGCAGCGTGTACAGCGTGGCAACCCGCACGGGAACCACCCGCAGCCCGGTGCTGAACAGCGCATACGACACGCCGGTGGCGATGCCACCTACATACAAAACCAGCGGCAGGGCGCCCGGTACGGCCATCCAGCCGAAGGATCGTCCCAACACAAGCGGCGCCAGAAGGAGCGTGGCCAGCCCAAAGATGGTGGACATGGCGCCAAGCGGGTTATTCTCCCTGATGACCTCCTTGCCGGCCACGGTATAAGTGGCATAGCACAGGCCGGCGCCCAGGGCCATCAGGTATCCGCTCAAATCTGCCGCCGGTCCGAACTGCGGCGCGGCGATTGACGCGTTAACCGTTGGCCTTTCGGAAGCGACAATCAGGATTGTCCCCCCGACGGAAAGCCCCAGGGCCAGCCACCATTTCCAGGGCAGGAGCTCGCCGAGAACGACACGGGCTAAAAGGCCCGCAAAAACCGGCGCCGAGCAAAGCGCCAGCACCGTGGCCGCGATAACACCGGCTCTGGCCACCGCGTTGAAATAGAGCATCTGGTAAGCGGCTACGGCGATTGCGGAGATCAGGACAGCCCGCCAATTGCTCCTTGTAAATGGCAAAAACCCATGGCCACCCCTGTAAAAGGCAAACATCCAGAGAACCGGCACAGAAAAAAGCAGCCTTGCAAAAGCAACCGTGATTGGATGAGCCCCCATCCCGGCATAGAGCGTCCGCCCCACCACCCCGGCCGTCCCCCACAAGACCGCCGCGCCGGCCACCAACAGATCATGCTTCTCATACTTCCCGAAAGTCACTATCTCCCTCCTGACTTCACCTCAGACAACTTGCACTTTACCTGCCTTGGATGCGCCACTTCCCGCGATCACCCCGAGAGGGTTAGCCACCGTTACGTCGAAGATCATAACCCTATGAAATCCATCGGGCAGGTCAAGCAGAGTCTCCCCCGGGAGTTTGTCCAAAAACTGTATGAGCGCTTTCCGACGCACACGGCGGAAAAGATTCTGGCCGGGTATGCCGCCGAGCGCTCTCCCTCGTTGCGCGCCAACACGCTGAAGACCGGCATCCGGCAGCTCATGCCGGAATTGACCGGCCAGGGCGTCAAATTTGAACGGGTGCCCTGGTATAGCGACGCCCTGGTGATCAAAAACCGGCGGGAAAGGGAGGTTGAACGGCTCGAAGCCTACAAAGCCGGACGCCTCTATTTGCAGAGCCTCTCCAGCATGATCCCGCCGCTGGCGCTTGATCCCCGGCCAGGTGAAAAGGTCCTGGACATGGCCGCCGCCCCGGGGAGCAAGACCACGCAGCTGGCCATGATCATGCAAAATCAGGGGCACATCCTGGCCAACGACGCCAACAAGCTGCGCGTGGAAAGGCTCAAGTACAATGTGGCGGTGCAAGGGGCCGGCATGGTCGAAGTAAACCTGGGAGACGGAAGAACGCTGGGCGGCAAGTACCCGGAACAGTTCGACCGGGTGCTTCTGGATGTCCCCTGCAGCGGCGAAGGCCTGTTTTTGGCCGGCGACCCCAGAACCTACCGCCACTGGTCTCCTAAAGAGGTCGGAAAGCTCGCCTCCCTGCAAAAGAAGCTGTTTTCCAGCGCCTTTCAAGCTCTAAAGCCGGGGGGAACCCTGGTCTATTCCACCTGCACCCTTTCCCCCGAAGAGAATGAAATGGTCGTGGACTGGGCTTTAGGTGAATTTGCGGGCAGGCTCAAGGTCGCGGAGATCCCGCTGCGGATCCCCGGCGCCCGGGCAGGCGGCAAAGACTTTGGCGCCGCTACCCGTCTGCGTCCGGATGTGGAGAAGGCGCTCCGGATCCTGCCCTCAAAACTTATGGAAGGCTTCTTCGTGTGCCGGTTCAGGAAGACAACCGAGATCCGGGTGTGAAGCTCGGATCGAGTGTACAACCCCGCGCGTTGGCCGCACCCACTTTGCCCCGACCCGTTCTACCTCACCCTGCCCAGCTCCTCCATCTCATCCAGAAGCGATTCGAAGAGCCGCAAGGCATCCTCAATCGGCTCGGGAGAGGTCATGTCCACCCCAGCCTTCTTCAGCAGGTTGACCGGGTAGTCGGAACCCCCGCTCTTGAGGAATGCCAGGTAGCGATCCACCGCCGGCCGGCCCTCCTCCAGGATCTGCTTGCTCAGCGCCGTGGCCGCCGAGAACCCCGTGGCGTATTTGTACACGTAGAAGGTCATGTAGAAGTGGGGGATGCGCGCCCACTCCAGCGCGATCTCGTCGTCCGCCACCGTCTCCGGCCCGTGATAGGCCGCGTTCAGGTCACGGTAGGTCCTCGAAAACTCATCCGGGGTCAGCGCCCCGCCCGCTTCCACCTTCTCGTGGATGATCTTTTCAAACTCGGCGAACATCACCTGCCGGTACAGGGTGACCCGGAAGCGCTCCAGGTAGTTGTTCACCAGGTACATCCTTTGCGCTCGATCCGGCGTGGTCCCCAGCAGGTAATGGGTCAAAAGCGCCTCGTTGAGCGTCGAGGCCACCTCCGCCGTGAAGATCGTATAATGCGCGTAGACGTAGGGCTGGTTGGCAAAGGAGTAGTAGGAATGCAGGGCGTGCCCCATCTCGTGCGCCAGGGTGAAGACATTCATCAGATCCGGCTCGTAATTCAGGAGCACGAAGGGGTGCACCCCGTATACCCCGTTTGAATAGGCGCCGCCGGCTTTGGCCCGGGTCTCAAAGACGTCGATCCAGCGCGAGGTCATCCCCTTCCGGAGCACCTCCTGGTATTCCCCGCCAAGGGGTCCCAGGGCCTTTCCGACGATCTCCACCGCCTCTTCGAAGGGGATCTTCATCTCCACCTCCTTCACCAGCGGCACGTAGACATCGTACATGTGCAGGGTGTCCAGGCCGAGCATCTTCTTGCGCAGCGCCATATACCGGTGCATCAAGTCCAGGCGCCGGTGGACGGTGTCAATCAGGTTGGTGTACACCGCCACGGGCACGTCATCCTCGCTCATGGCGGCTTCCAGGGCTGAATCGTACTTCCTGACCTCCGCCGCGAAGAGATCCTTCTTCACGGAGGCGTTGAGGGTGGCCCCGAAGGTGTTCTTCAACCTGCCGTAGCCGCTGTACAGCGCCTCAAAGGCATCCTTGCGCACCCGGCGATCCGGGCTCTGGATAATACTCAGGTAACGCCCCCTGGTAAGCTCCACGATCTCCCCGCCGGCGTCCCTGATGGACGGGAAGGTGATGTCCGCGTCATCCAGCATGGTGAAGATCGTCTCCGGGGCCTGAGCCATCTCCCCCGCCCGCGCCAGGAGCCGTTCCTCGGTGGCCGACAGGGTGTGCGGCCTGCGCCGGATGATCTCATCCAAAAAGTGCCGGTAAAGAGCAAGCCCTTCTTCCTGGCGGACAAACTGGCCGAGCAGTTCCTCCGGGATGGACAGGATCTCTGGAGCGATAAACGACACCGCGGCGTCGACCTTGACCAGCAGCCGGTCGGAACGATCATGCCGCCCCTGGTGGACCGGGTTGGCGGTATCTTCGTCCCGCCGCAACCTGGAATAACTGTAAATCCGCTCTTCAAGCTGCATGATCTCGTCGCGCAGCCTGAGGCACTCCAGCAAGTCTTTGGCGGATTCCTGGAGCTTGCCCCGGTAGGACTCCAGGGTGCGGGCCAGTCCTTCGACTCTTTGATAGTCGCTCTCCCACCGGCTGGTGTCGGGGTAGATATCCTCCAGCCGCCATTTGTACTTTTCGTCGATCTCCCCACGCTTCGGCAGGGGCTTCGCAGCCTGTTCGGCCGTTGTCGTCTGCCCCGCCGTCGTTTGTTCCGAATCCATCAAGATTGGCTCCTTCCTCTTGGACTGTCTCCTTTTATACTGTTAACTTTTTACTTCTCCCGTTTACAACTTCTTCCCGTTCCAGGCCTCCAGCGCTTTGCGCACCGAACGCGCCATCTCCCGGGCAAATTCCGCGCCGGTCTTGCGGGCATAGGTCTCCTGCCCGATATTCCTGGCCCCAAACCGGTTTCCGGGATTAAACTTTGCTTCCGATCCGGCGAACATCTCCGCAAATTCCCCTTCCGACAGGCGCCGGTAGGCGTCCGTAAAGACGATGAACCGGCGGTCGAAGCGTGGCCGGGGCTGGGGCCGTTCCCCCGGATAGTAACCGAAGCAGGCCATGGCCACCGGGAAGGTCCAATCCGGGAGTTGCAAAAGCTCCCGGTGGGTTTCGATATTTTCCATGATATCCCCGATGTAGCAAGACCCGATCCCCAGCGATTCGGCGGCGATAACCGCGTTCTGCGCGGCAATCAGCGCATCACAGCAGGCCAGAAGGAAGCTCCCCTCATCGGGGCTGGTGAAGTCCTCCCCCTGCTCGCGGCGGAATTCCTTCACCCCGGAAAGCTGGTAATAATCGTACCAGCGTTGCATGTCCGCCAGGAAGACCAGCACCAGTGGGGCTTTGGCGATAAAGGGCTGGTGGTCGCAGGTCACGCTCAAGGCCTGTTTTTTCGCCGGGTCTTCCACGACGATGATCGAATAAAGCATCATATTGCCCGCCGTGGGGGCGCGCATCGCGCTTTCCAGTATCAGATCAAGGTGTTCGGGGGTTATCGGGCGGGGCGCGTAATTGCGCAGGGAAACCCGCCTCCGGATCAGATCGATGGTGCTGGTCACGGTACTGTCCACCGCATAATCACCTCCCGGGGGTCTTGCCCCCGCCACCGTAAGGGTCTAGCAACTTCATCACTTCGCCCACCCCGTCCTTGAGCCGGCTGTTCTCCATGGCCCGGACGTACCCCGGACGGCTGTCAAAGAGCCCCTTGACCTCCTGGAGAAAGGTGGTGTCGTTCATGTTCTCCTCCAGCAGCACCTTGCTGAACCCCTGCCGGGCAAAGGATTGGGCGTTGAGGATCTGGTCGCCGCGACTGGCCCCCTTCGGGAGGGGAATAAGCAGGTTCGGCTTTCTGAGCGCCAGAAGTTCGAAGATCGTATTCGCCCCCGCCCTGGAAATAACCAGATCCGCGGCGGCAAAGAGATCCGGGAGTTCCTTGCCCACGTATTCAAACTGCCGGTAACCGGGGATATTGCCCAGATGCGGGTCCAGGTTTCCTTTCCCGCAAATGTGCGCCACCTGAAAACCCGCCAGGAGCCTGGTCAACACCGCGCGAACCTGCCGGTTGATGCTGGCGGCGCCCAGGCTGCCGCCGATTACCAGAATCACGGGATGGGAAGAGGTTAGCCCGCAAAATGCCAGGCCGCGGGCCTTGTCGCCGTTTAAGATCTCCCGGCGGATGGGGCTCCCGGTAAGCACCCCTTTTCCGGCGGGCAAATGTTTCAGCGTCTCCGGGAAGGTGGCGCAGATCCGGCTGGCAAACGGCAGCGAGATCCGGTTGGCCAGCCCCGGCGACATGTCGGATTCATGGATGATCACCGGCGCCCGGTTCAGCCAGCCGCCAACGACCACCGGGACCGAGACGAACCCCCCCTTGGCGAAGATTACGGCGGGCTTAATCCGCCGGATCAGGCCCGCCGCCTGAAAGAGCCCCTTCAGCACATTGAAAGGGTCGGCGAAGTTCCGAAGATCAAAGTACCGCCTGAGTTTCCCCGCCGCCACCACATGGTACGGAACACCGAGCGGCTCGATGAGTTGCCGTTCGATGCCGTCCTTTGTCCCGATATAATGGACCTCCCACCCCTCCCTGCGCAGTTCCGGAATGAGAGCGATATTCGGGGTCACATGGCCAGCCGAACCGCCGCCCGTCAAGATGATTCTCTGCAACATTGTTTAAGCTCAACCTCCACCAGGCCATCTCCGCCAGAGTCCTATTAAGGATTCTTCCTATATCCCAAACCTCCTCCCTGCTTTAAGCCACATCCGCCTTGTGCGGAGTGGGGTTACTTTTCGAGCAGTGAGCGAAGAGTATTCTCAAACCTGCGATCGTCATCGGCTGTGCGGGCCGAAGGGCCTTTGGTTCTCCCCCCGCCGCGGCGGAATTTGGCCTTGAGATGCCGTTCCTCCAGCAAAAAATCGATCTTTCCTGGTTCATAGATCTGGCCGGCCGGCGACAGGGCCCCCGCGCCCTTTGCCAAGACCAGAGCCGCCAGCCCCCAATCCTGCGTGACCGCAATGTCCCCCGGGCGCACCCGGTTCATCAGGGCGATATCCGTGGCCTGGGGATCATCACCCACCACAATGTGCCCTGGTTCGTCGCTGTGATGATTAAAAGAAGAGATGGTCATCAACTCGAAACCGTATTCGGGTTCGAGCCGGCGCAAAACCGCCATCGCCTGGCGCGGACAGGCGTCCGCGTCCACTAAAACTCGTATGGAATTCGATTCCGCATGCATCCGGCAAAATCCTCCAAAAAAAGTCTACCTGAGGATATACGCCACGATAATCACCAACCCCTTTCGGGAATAGGCAAGGAATCAACCGGTAAAACTACCCCTGGAGATTCTGAAAGGAGCTGGTTGAATTGCTAACCCAGAGGGAAAAACTGATGTTGAAAGACGCGCTGCAACACGAAAAGATCTGCATCGCCAAATACGGCGGATACGCACGAGGCTTGCAGGATCAGGAGCTGGCGCAGATGTTTGACTCCCTCCAGAAGCAGGAGGAGAAGCACGCCCAGACCATCTCCTCGTTGCTGGGAGAGCCCATGGCGGGTGGCCAGAGCCAGGCAGGGGCTCAGAGTAAAATGGAAGTCGGCCAAATAGGCGCCGGCGCAGGACAGATGGGCATGGCCCAGGCCGGCAGGGGGCAAGCCGATGTGATGCACCCGGGCATGAGTCAAGCCGGCATGGGCCGAACCGGTACCGCTGCCTCGCAACAGGCCATCACCGGCCTCTCCGATCAGCAGACGCTGGAAGATATGCTGATGACCGAAAAGTACGTGGCGGATAACTACAACATGACGGTCCTGGAGTCCGCCAGCCCCCAGGTCCGGCAAGCTTTCCAGCACATTCAAAAGGAAGAGCAGCAACACGCCGAGCAGATCTTCAACGCCATGGACGAGCGCGGGTGGTACAACCCGCAATAAGCGCCAAAGGCCGTGGCATTGGCCACGACCAGGTTGCAAGCCTTGTCAACAGCCCGAGAAGGCCGGCATCTCACCGGCCTTCCGGCATTTTTCCCGCGCCAACGGCGGCCTCGATACATTTAGCTGGCCTCGCTGGTCTCGTAGGTATCCCGCAGCTTCTGCACCACGGTGGGGTCGGCCAGGGTGGTGGTGTCGCCAAGCGCCCGCCCCTCCGCGATGTCCCGCAACAAGCGCCGCATGATCTTCCCCGAGCGGGTCTTGGGCAGGTCGGCGGTGAAGAAGATCTCCTCCGGCCGGGCCAGAGCGCCAATCTTTTTAGCCACGTGCGCCTTGAGCTCGGCCATCAGTTCCGGATCGGCGGCGACCCCTTCCTTCAAAGTCACAAAGGCGCTGATCGCCTGGCCTTTCAGATCGTCCACCCGGCCGATCACGGCGGCCTCCGCCACCTTTTCGTGATCCACCAGGGCCGATTCCACCTCCATGGTGCCGATCCGGTGGCCGGAGACATTGATCACGTCGTCCACGCGGCCAATGATCCAGAAGTAGCCGTCCTCATCCCACTTGGCGCCGTCGCCCGTGAAGTACGTGGCGTTGTCGAACATGGAAAAGTACTGCCGCACGTAGCGATCCGGATCCCCCCAGACCGTGCGCAGCATGGACGGCCACGGGCTCTTCACCACCAGAAACCCCCCTGAGCCTTTCGGGACTGGTCTGCGCTGCTGGTCGACGATCTCCAGCTCGATGCCCGGGAAGGGCCGGGTGGCGCTGCCGGGCTTGGTGGGGACAACGCCCGGAAGCGGCGTGCACATGATGGCGCCGGTCTCGGTCTGCCACCAGGTATCCACAATCGGCGTCCGCTCGCGGCCAATGTTCTTGTGGTACCACATCCAGGCCTCCGGGTTGATGGGTTCGCCCACCGTGCCGAGGAGGCGGAGGCTGGAAAGATCGTACTTCTGCGGCCACTGCTCGCCCCAGCGCATGAAGCTCCGGATGGCGGTGGGCGCGGTGTAGAAGACATTGACCCGGTACTTCTCGATGATCGCCCAGAAGCGGCCCCAATCCGGGTAGTCCGGCGTTCCCTCGTACATCAATACCGTAGCCCCGGTGGCCAGCGGCCCGTAGACGATGTAGCTGTGCCCCGTGACCCAGCCGATGTCCGCGGTGCACCAGAAGACGTCCTGATCCTTTATGTCAAAGACATATCTGGTGGTGGCGGCGACGCCGGTCAGATAGCCGCCCGTGGTGTGGAGCACGCCCTTGGGTTTGCCGGTGGAGCCGGAGGTGTAAAGAATGTAAAGCGGGTCCTCGGCGTCCATCTCCTCGGCGGGGCAGACCGGGGAGGCGTCCTGCATCAGAGAATGGTACCACAGGTCGCGGCCGTCCACCCAGCCGTCCTGGACCAGGGAATCCCGCCCCACCCGCTGGACCACGATGACCTTCTCGATGCTGGGCGTATCGGCGATGGCCTGGTTGGTAATCTGCTTCATCGGAACGATCGTGCCGCGCCGGTAGCCCCCGTCGACGGTAACCACCATCCTGGCGCCGCAGTCGTTGATCCGGTCCCGCAGGCTGTCCGCGCTGAACCCGCCGAAGACCACGCTGTGCACCGCCCCGATGCGGGCGCAGGCCAGCATGGCGACGGCCGCCTCGGGGATCATCGGCATGTAGATCATCACCCGGTCGCCTTTGCGCACCCCCTGCCCCCTGAGGACGTTGGCGAATTTGGAGACCTCCCGGTGCAGGTCCAGGTAGGTCAGGACCCGTTCCTCCCCCGGTTCCCCTTCCCAGATGATTGCGGCCTTGGTCCGGCGCCAGGAGTCCAGGTGCCGGTCCAGGCAGTTGTACGCCACGTTGAGCCTGCCCCCCACGAACCACTTCGCGAAGGGCGGGTTCCACTCCAGCACCTTCTCCCACTTCTTAAACCAGGTCAAGTCCTCCGCCATCGCCGCCCAAAAGCCTTCCCGGTCGCGAGCCGCCCAGTCGTACAGGCTCTCGTCGGCGACATTCGCCTGCTCCCGGAACGCGGCGGAAGGGTGGAACATCCGGCCCTCCTGCAAAAGGGCCTCAAACTGCTTGTCGGCCATCGCTGCATCCTCCTTATCTGTCTTTGTTTTTATTAATCGGCAGGCGTTGTTTTTATTGTACTTTAATTTATACTAATATGTTTTTGCATGAGAAGTATCTTTTTGACTGACTTATCTATCCAAAATTTCGTTGCGTGGGCATCTTTTTCCTCCATCTGGGA
>JAMCQP010000025.1 GCA_023381695.1 Bacillota bacterium
TTGACGGTAATCACCAGCTGCTCTTTATCAGTGGCCAGGGTTACTTTGCCGGCAAACCGCGCTTGCAACGCGGAACTTTTCTGGTCGATCTCCTTTGTTTGCCTCATCATCTTCTGTCCACCACCGATTCCTTCATGATCTTCTCCCGGAGCTTCATCAGCGCGTCTATATACGCCTCCGGCCGGGGCGGGCATCCCGGGATGTAAATGTCCACGGGAACGATCGTGTCCCCTCCGGGCACCACCGAGTAGGAATCCGCAAACGGCCCGCCGGAGATGGCGCAGCTTCCCATGGCAATTACATATTTGGGTTCCGCCATCTGGTCGTAAAGTTTGCGCACCAGCGGCGCCATCTTGTTGGTAATCGTGCCCGAGAGCACCATCACATCGGCCTGGCGCGGCGAAGGCCGCATAAAGATCCCGAAGCGCTCCAGATCATTCCTGGCGGCATGGGTGTGCATCATCTCAATCGCACAACAAGCCAGCCCGAACCCCAACGGCCACATGGAGCTTTTTCTCGCCCAGTTCAACAGCGAATCCAGCGTGGTAACCAGCACGTTTCTCTTGACCTGTTCCTCTAGCGAGGCATCAGGCGTTGAAGTCTTGTTTACTTCCATTCCAATGCCCCTTCCTTCCAGGCGTATCCCAGCCCAACGAGCAGGATAAGGATGAAGATTACCGCCTCCACCAACGCAAACAGCCCTAGCTTCTGGAAAGCTACGGCCCACGGGTAGAGAAAGGCGGTTTCAACGTCGAAGACCACGAAAATGAGTGCATACAGGTAATAACTGACCTTGAAACGAATCCAGGTCTGCCCCACCGTTTCAACCCCGCACTCATAGGTGGACAGCTTCGCCGCATTGGGTTTTTTTGGCCTCAGGAGCCACGACACAATCAGCGCCGCCAGCGCAAATGCGGTGGTCACCAGCGCGTAGATCCCGATGGTCAGGAACTGCTCACCAAACCCCATTTTTGCCTAACCCTCCTTTGAGTTGCCATTTTGAACATAATTTCACAAGCCTCTACACAAAAAACGGGCCTTCCAGCCTCCTTTTTCTTTTGACGCCCGAGAACCCATCCCCTGCTTTCCTTACCGTACTTCATAAAAATAACTTTCAGGCAAACTTCCGTCCTCAATTATAGAACCTGTCCCTGAAAAAGTCAAGCCGGATCGGCCTATCTGAATTTTGCAGCATTGCCTGTCAAATCCAAAACGCCCTGCCGGGCGGCATCTCCCGCCTCTCCGGAGAAAAAGCAAACCGCCTGGATCTCCGGGCGGTCTTTTTACAAATGGTGGTCGCACTTGGACTTGAACCAAGGGCCTCTACGATGTGAGCGTAGCGCTCTAACCGTCTGAGCTATGCGACCATGTATATTGGCGACTGGCACCCCCAAGGGGATTCGAACCCCTGTCGCCGCCGTGAAAGGGCGATGTCCTGGGCCTCTAGACGATGGGGGCGTAACTGGTGAGCCATGGAGGACTCGAACCTCCGACACCCTGATTAAAAGTCAGGTGCTCTACCGCCTGAGCTAATGGCCCAACTTGTCGATCTTCGCCCTCATCATAACCTGAAGGGCACAGAAGATATCATACAACATTTTGGGCAATCTGTCAACCCGCAATGAAGGATTTTATTTCCCGAAAGGTTCCTCCAGAACCAGTGTCTGGCTGCGTTCCCGGCCCACGGAGACGATCCCCACGCCAGCGCCGATCAGTTCACCGATGCGGCGAACATAAGCGCGCGCCTGGGCCGGAAGTCCCTCAAAACCGGCCACCTGCGTCGTTCCTTCCGGCCACCCCGGCAGTTCCGCATAAACAGGCTCACACTCCTGAAATACTTTCAGGCTGGCGGGGAACTCTTGCAAAATCTGTCCGCGGTAACGGTACGCGGTGCAGATCTTGACCGTCGGGAGGCCTTCGAGAGTATCGAGATGCATCAACGCCAGGGAGCTTAGCCCGTTGACCCGGACCGCATAACGGAGGATCACGGCGTCCAGCCAGCCACAACGCCTGGGGCGGCCGGTGGTGGTGCCGTATTCCTTGCCCCGTTCCCGAATCCGGTCCCCCACCTCGTCAAAAAGTTCCGTCGGGAACGGTCCTTGCCCAACACGGGTTGTATAAGCCTTGGCGACACCGACTACCTTGTCGATCACCGTCGGCCCGATTCCAGACCCGGTGGCCGCCCCCCCGGCCGTGGGCGAAGACGACGTAACAAACGGATATGTGCCGTGATCGATGTCCAGAAGCGTCCCGTTGGCTCCTTCAAAGAGCACGTTGCGCCCCTCCCGGATCGCCGCCGCGACCAGCACGGAGGTATCGGCCACAAAAGCGCGCAATCGCTCCCCGTAAACCCGGTATTCGGCCAGAATCGCCTCCAGTTCCAGGGGCGGCTGGCCGTAAACTTGAGTCAACAGCTTGTTTTTGGCAGGCAAAAAGGCTTCCAGACGCTCCTTGAGCGCCTGGGGGTCCACCAGATCGATCATCCTGATTCCGGTTCTGGCTACCTTATCGACGTAGCAGGGGCCGATTCCCCGGCCGGTGGTGCCGATCCGCTCCTTGTCGCTGCGGCTCTCTTCCTCCAGGCGGTCCAAAAGCCGGTGGTACGGCATGATCACCTGGGTCTTCTCCGAGATCCGCAGGCTTTTGACGGAAACACCCTTGGCTTCGAGCTGGGCAATCTCATCCAGAAGCACCTGGGGATCGACCACCACGCCGTTCCCGATGACGCAGGTCACCTGTGGGTACAAAATCCCGGCGGGAACCAGATGGAGTTTGAAAACTTCCCCGCCCACCACCACTGTATGGCCGGCGTTATTGCCTCCCTGGTACCGGACAACCAGGTGGGCCTGGGAAGCCAGCATATCCACAATTTTACCTTTTCCTTCATCGCCCCATTGGGTCCCCACAACTACCAGCGAAGCCAAGACGCCACCTCCTCTGTTCTCAGCACCCCCAGCTTAACAGAAAAGCCCAATTTCGTCAAGTCTGGCGATGCCCGGCAAGATCCGCCCGGTAAAATATGACCTGATTTGCGCGTAAAAAAATATACTTTATCCGACAAATGTTAAAAGGATTTTTGCCATGCTGCGCGAATACATCTAGGTGCCAAGCATTAAGCTCACGGCATCATTCTGGCATGACCAAAGGAGGCTTCCGTGAAACGGGATGACTGGGATTACGCCCGGTATGCAAACTTCGCCTTTTCGTTCGGTTTTACGCTGGTAATCAGCCTTTTGCTCGGTTATTTCGGGGGCAGCTTCCTCGACCGGAAACTGCACACCTCTCCTTTCCTGATGATCGCCGGGATTCTGGCGGCCATCATTTTGAGCTTCAAGACCCTTCTGGCCGAGGTTGCCGTTTTAGACAAAGCCCAGGCTGACGCCAAAAAAGCAAAAAACAAGCCTTCCGGCGAAGACCGTGAAGATCCTGAAAAACAATGAAGACTGATCAAATTGGAATTGCTCCATTGCCGAAATTTGCCAGACTGGCCAGCATTGGCCTTTTTCTTGTTCTGGCGGCTATATGGTTTGACCTTCGCCTGGCGTTGGGCATTTTAGCCGGGACACCGGTGGGTATCTTCAATTATTGGCTCGTAACTGGCGCCGCCGAACGCAAGCTTTCGGGCTCCCCCGAAAAAATGCACGCGATCTTTTTACGCCGGGCGCTTTACCGCTGGGTGATCGATTTTACAGCCCTATTGGCCGCCAGCGCCCTGGGGGGAAGCTTTTTGATCGGCGTGGTCATCGGGCTGGCCTTGCAAGTGTTCGCTCATATGTTTGACGCCCTGTCTTTATCCCTGACGCGTACCCCGTTCAAGAGGTGATTCCAGTGGAAGAGAAGATGCAAGAGCTGAACAGAGTTACCGAACACATCTCGTCCCATACCGTCTTTCATATCGGGCCGATCCCGGTATCCTCAACGGTGGTGCACACCTGGTATATAATGGCCTTTATATTTATTGTGGTTTTCATCCTTACCAGGAGATTGCGGTCCGGCGCACCCCGGGGGGCGCAGAACCTGCTTGAGATGTACGTGGAATTCATCTACGGGTTGATGGAACCGGCGCTCGGCAAGGAAGGCCGCCGGTACCTGCCCCTGGTGGGCACCTTGTTTATCTTCATCCTGTTTTTGAACTACTCGGGGTTTGTTCCCAACATGGTCCCGCCCACCACCGACTTGAGCACCACCGCCGGTTTCGCGATAGCCACGATCATTGCGGTACATGCGCTGGCCATCCACGAAAAGGGGATCAAGCATTATCTGGCGCATTATTTTCAGCCGTTCTGGTTCCTCTTTCCGCTGAACATCATCGAGGAACTGGTGAAACCCTTCTCCCTGGCCGTCCGTCTTTTTGGGAACATCTTCGGCGGGAAGATGGTCTTTTCGATCATCTTTATCCTGGTGCCGTTTCTGGTACCCACGCCGGTAATGCTGCTCGAGGTGCTGATGGGCGCCATCCAGGCTTTTGTCTTTTCCTTGCTTACCATCACTTATCTGAGCATGCTGAGCAAAGGCCACTAGGCCGGATACTTCAAGATAGTAATCCGCCGGTTGGGCCAGTCGACGCCTTTAGTGAAGGGGGTGAAACTTATGCAATATATCGGCCTGATCGCTGTGGGAATTGCCATGGGTCTGGCGGCGCTGGGCTCCGCCCTTGGGCAGGGTCGTGCCGCGGAAGGCGCCGCGGCGGCTATCTCCCGCCAGCCCGAGGTTTCTGGCGATATCCGTACCACCCTGATCATCGCCCTGGCATTTATGGAGGCACTAACTCTGTTCACCTTCGTGCTGGCAATCCTGATGCTGGGAAAGATCTCCTAGGGCTCCCTTCGGGCCCGAGGATCTTTCCGAAGCAGGTGACACGGGCGAATAAGAGGAAGCCGGCAGGGTCCCTCTTATTCGCTATCCAGCCTTTTTGAAGGGAGGCCCCCTATATGCAGATCCAACTGTGGACGTTGTTATGGCAGATTCTTAACCTGGCGGTAATGATCGCCCTGCTGACGGTTGTCCTGCACAAACCAGTCGCCAAGATTCTTGGTGAACGGGAAGAACGCGTGGAAAAGACCCTGGCCCAGGCGGCTGCCGCTCAAAAGGAAGCGGAAGCCCTGTTGTCCCGTTATCAACAACAGGTTCAAAACGCCAAACAGGAAGCGCAGGAGATCGTGGATCGCGCGACAAACTTAGGCGAGCAGATGCGGCAGGAGATCGTGCGAAACGCGGAGAGCGAAGCAACACGGGCCATGACCAGGGCCAAAGCCGAGATAACCGCGGAAAAAGATCAGGCCCTGTCCCAGATCCGGGATGAAGTCGCCAACCTGGCCGTATTAGCCGCCGGAAAGATCATCGGGCGTTCCATGACCGTGGCGGATCACGAAAAGATGGTCAAGGATTTCGTTGCGGAACTGGACAAAGTACAGCATTAACACAATTTTCCTGGCCCACCATAATTTTGAGCCGAAAAATTTTTGCCCCACCCGTTTATTAAAAAAAGATCGGGGCAAGATATGTACCGAGGTCGACAAAGTTAAATGAGATTCAGGCTCGACCCTGCTGAGTTTCTCAAATGGGGTCAGCAACGCGGCCAACTTCCTTTTGGAAGAGCCCTCGTTCGCAGGTTCACGGTTGAACTTGCCTGTCTCTCAAACCTCTTGTCGGCCTCCTTTATTATCTCCAAACAATAAAGAGGCCCTTCATTAGAAAGGCCCCTTTGCCTTCTTGGCACGCCACTATCAGCTATTATAATCCTGGATTAATCACGTCTAACTGCCCGATTGCAAAGCACTTTGCCCGATCCTGCTGCCCGCGATAGTTATCAGGACGGTTTCCGTAAGAACATCCGAATAAGTGTATGAAAGCCTGTTCACGGTACTCTGCTTGCCGTTAACACGGATAACAAAGATGTTCGGATAAGTCTGCTCCAGAATCCCTTCCGCCTCGACAACCCGCTTACGCCCCCGATTGGCCTTGACCGTTATGGGTTGTCCAACAAAGCCGCGCAGATCCGCCCGGATCTGGCCCAACACATTCCCCTTGCCGACTGTCACCTTTGCCAAACCGATCGCCTTCCTTTACTGCTTCTGCGTGACTGACCCGATCACAAGGGTATTATATCACAATTGCCGCTATTTGTCAACATAACTTATTATTATATCTTGGCGAAAGCCGGTTGTCAATAGGAGAATATTACTTGGTATATTTATCGGCCACTTTGGAGGCTCCGTAAGAATGCGGCTTGATCCTCGCGTCAAAGCCGCTGCCCACCACCATCCCGATTAATTCACGGATCAACTCCTTGGTCGGGCCATTGGGCCCCACATCAAGGTGGATTTCTATATCAAAATCGGAATGCCCGTTTTCCGCGAGCTTCTCCGCCAGCTTGCTGGCCACCCCCAGGCTGCGGGAAGTCTCATAAAAGATTCGCTGCCGGAGACTGCGGTTGATGCGCTCATGCTCGCGCGAATAGTAGTACCGTGCCCCCTTGCCCTGACGGTGAACGATAATGGCGGTTACAAAGGCAGTCTCCTCCCTTAGCTGGGAGTCGGTGCCGATAATCAGCTTGTAGCTGGCTTCCGGTTCCTCCTGGATATAGCTCATCATGTCCTTGAATACTTCATCAAAACTTAAACGGCCCTTGGAAGGGCTGGTGAAGGTTATCACGATCATCCACCCTGCTTTTTTAACACAACTTGTCTATATTATATCACATCTGTCAAGGCGGAGGGGATGCACCCTTTCGGAGGGCCAGGATGGCGTCGGACAGGGCCGCGAATTCTTCCAGCGATAAGGTTTCACCACGCCGCATGGGATCAATTGACGCCTGCAAAAAAGCTTTCTCAAGTTCCTGAGGATCCAGGACCGCCACGCTTTTAACCGCGTTTCGCAGGGTCTTTCTCCTCTGCCCGAAAGCCGCGCGAACCAGAGCAAAGTAGAAGCCGGGATTGGCGGGAACCACCCGGGGAGCCGCCCGCCGGCGCAACCTCACCACCCTGGAATCCACCTCCGGTTGAGGCATAAAGACCGTGCGGGGCGCCCGGGCCACCGCCCCGGCCTCGGCATAATATTGCACCAGCACCGACAACGTCCCATAGTCCTTGCCGCCGGGGAGCGCCAGCATTCTGTCGGCCACCTCCGCCTGGACCATCACCACCATCAATTGCCAATCCCACCGGGCCTCCAGGATCCGGGCAATCACCGGCGTGGTGACGTAGTAAGGCAGATTGGCCACAATCTTGAGACCGCCTCCGGCGCCCATTTCAAACAGGCTATTCTCGTACAGTTTGCCGAGATCCACCTTCAGAAAGTCCCCGTGAATCACCCGCACATTCGAGCGCCCGGCGAGAGTTTCCGCCAGGATCTCCAGGAGGCGTTCGTCCAATTCCACGGCAAAGACCGTTCCCGCCGCGTCCGCCAGCGCCTGGGTGAGGGTCCCGATCCCTGGGCCAACTTCCCAGACCACATCCCGGCTGGAAAGTTCCGCGGCCGCCACAATCTTCCGCCGAATGTTCTCATCCACCAGGAAGTTCTGGCCCAGGCTTTTTTTGAAACGAAATCCGTATTTTTTCAGGATCGCCCCCACCCCGGTCGGGGTGGCCAGCCGGTAGGCGGGTGGGCCGAGGTGGGTCGCAACCGGCGGCTGGTCATTGCCTCCCTGTTCCACCATCTCCATCGCCTCCATTAGAAATATTAAAAGACGCCCTTCCGGGCGTCGTATGCTTTATGGGGCCATCTTACTCATCCGCGAGGACGTAGACCTGCATCGGCCTTCTTCCAAACCGCACGGCTTCCGGAAGGGTTTCGAAACACAGGTCGATGCGGTTTCCCTTGATCGCCGAGCCGGTATCCTCCGCCACCGCCTCCCCGTAACCGGGAATATAAAGGCGGCTCCCCAGCGGGATGACCCGCGGATCCACGGCCACCACGCCGTACCTGGCCTTCGTCCCCCTGGCCGTTATGCCCGTGAATGGGTAGTTGCTCTTGGGGCCGGGATCATACGCCGTGGCCTCCATCACCCGAAACTCCTTGTAACGGTATGAGCCACGGGAGGTAAGCAGGGTGCGGATTACCGTCCGGGTGCCATACACCACCACTTTGGTTACGGGTTTTTTCAGCACCTCAGTCTTAATCTGATCTTTGCGCACCAGTCGCCCGTCCTCGTAACGCAAGCGGTACGTCAAAACCTGCAACCCCTTTTGGCCAGGCTGGATGATCTTTTCCATCCCGCGTTCCATCTGATCGTCGGCCCGGCGGAGCGTATCAAACTGGACCGTTTCGTTTTTGGCCAACGCCTGAACCGCGACCCGCGTGACCTTGATGGTGGCGCCGGCTTTAACGGGGGAAGCCGGCGCGGGGGCGACCATGTCCAACGTCCCCAGACCAATCCCATTTTCCCGTAAAACCTCTCCCACCGTCTGCCCCGTGGTCAAGCGCGAAAGCTTTTCGCCATCCACCAGGATGGCCACGGGCATCGCCCGAACGACCCTGATGCGCATCCCTTTTTTCAGGCGCTCTTGCAATCCGGGAACCACCCGATCCGCGGTTCCAACCTGAACCCGCGCCTCGGCAAGGACCCCGGCGACTTCGCCCTGGAAAGTAACGACCTTGATCTCCTTACTGTCCACTGCAATAGTAACGTCTTTCCTGAGCCACGCATACCCGACAAGGGCTACCGCCACCACCAGACCGACGGCCAGCAGCACCTGCACTCTCCGCTCTCTCAAGGGCCGGCCGTAACGCAACACCGCTTGACCAATCCTGCGGAGCCGCTGCATCACCTGTCCTCTTGAGAGCAAGGGGTTGTGGGACATGCCATCCCCTCCTTGCTTGCAAAATGGGATACAATTCTATATTATTATACCGCCGAATCCACCACTTTGATACATTTCCAGCGGGAGTGCCAATTTATGACAGGCTCCAACGGCTTACAAATGCGGGTCGTAATGCCGCACCCGGAGTTCCACGCCCAGATCGCCGGCAATGCGCCGGCTCGCCTCGATATCCACCTCCGGCACATCCACCACGGTCAAAACCACCCTGGGTATATATTTCTTGCCCTCCCGCGCGAAATCCAGGACCGCCTGGTAAGCCGCGGCGCCGTACCGGGAATGTGAGACGCTCTGGTATTTTTCGGCGTTCTCCGCATTGAGGCTGATGGAAATTGTGTCCACCAGACCCGCCAGTTCCGGGACGACATTGCGCCCGTGGATCAAATTGGCCTGCCCATTTGTATCGATGCGGATCGGAATCCGGTACTTCTCCTTCAGCGCCCGCGCGGCCTGGATGACCTCGTCCACCCGCATCAATGGTTCGCCGTAGCCGCAGAAGACCACCTCTTTAAAGCGGCCGGGATCCCCGATGGCCTCCAGCATCTCCTCCACCGACGGCTCTTCCTGGAGCCAGAGGTTATACCCGCCCACACCAGAGCTGGTGCGGCGGATACAAAAGGTACAATTGTTGGTGCAACGGTTGGTGACATTTACATACAGGGAATCTCCCAACTGGTAAGCAATCATTGTGAGTCAAGATCTCCTTCAAATGGGGGCGCCCAGCGCGCGAAGCCGCGCCTCAACCTCTTCCCGGCTGTATTCGTCAATCCGGTCGATAAGGGTAATGATCGACTCCAGCTGTTCCTCGCTTAACCGCCCCTGCTCATACATCTTCTCGTAGGCGCCGATTAACCGGAGTTTGAGCCGCTCCGCCTCCTCAAACAGCTCGGACATCTCCCTCCCCCCATTCCTTTTTCAGGATTCCTCCCGCCAGGTGATATCCACAAATTTGGTAAACTGCGGGATAAATTGCAAGATCGCCTTGCCCGTCTGCCCTTTGCGTTGTTTGGCAATGATAACTTCGGCCTGCCCCTCGGTGCCCCGCTGCTGGACCTGATCCGGGTAGTAGTATTCATCCCGGTAGACGAACATCACCACATCCGCAAACTCCTCAATATTCCCGCTATCGCGAAGATCGGACAGCCTCGGGCGCTTATCGTCTCTGGACTCGACCCCCCGGTTGAGCTGCGAGAGCAGGATCACCGGCACGTCCAGCTCCCCCGCCAGATCCCGCAATTCCCGCACCAGATCGCCGACGATCAATGCCCAGTTTTTGTTGGTATCGGATCGGGAAGGCTGGATAAGCTGGAGGTAGTCGATGACGATCAACCCGAGATCGGGGGTCTCGGCTTTAACCCGCCTGGCTTTGGCCCGAATCTCCGCGGCAGTCAACCCGCGTTTGTCCACCACCTTGACGGGAAGTTTGTAGAGATCGCTGAAGACGCTGTTGGCTTTACTGAACTTCAAGTCATCGTTCAGCCCGGTGGCGTAGTCCTGGGAGGAGATCTCCGCCTCCCCGCGCTCATTTCGGAACCGGAAAAATTCGCCGATCACCAGGCGGTCGCCAATCGACTCGTCATCCATCTCCAGGCTGAAGACCAGCACCGGAATCTGCCGTTTGGCCACATTTACCGCAAAATTGAGGGCCAGGGCGGTCTTTCCCATGCTGGGACGCCCGGCCAGGATGATCAGGTCCTTTCTCTTGAAGCCGGTGGTCAGCGCATCAATGGCCGGGTAGCGCACCGAAAGCCCATAGAGGACCTTTCCCTCGCGCCTCTCCACAAGATTCGTATAGCAGCGGCTCAAGATGTCCGCCAGATTCTTGACGTCTCCACTGGCCACGTCCTCCAACGAGGTGGCCCGGAAGATGAGTTCCTGGGCTTTGGCCTGGTAGGCCTCCACCGAATCCTCGGATTCCTGGTGGATCATCTGCTCAATCGCCTCCACGGCCTCAAGGATCCGCCGTTTGGCGTACTTCTCATGAATCAACACCAGGCTTGGTTCCAGTTCATTCTTGCTCACAAAGCACTCGGTAAGTTCAATCAAGGCCTGATCCGGCGCGGGAATCCTCTTCTCCTTGCGAAGGCGATTATAGATCTGGGTGTAGGAGATGTGGCCGTCTTCGTGGTATAGATCCAGGACCGCCCGGTAGATCTCCCGGTTTATGGGGCTGTAAAAGTGCCCCTCCTTGAGCTTGTCCACCACGACGTCGACTCTGGCGGGGTATTTGATGAGAATTCCCAGAACCCGCCTCTCGGCGTCTATATCATGCGGGACCCCGCCGGGCATGGCACTGGCGATTTCCGCAGGCCTATTCATCGTACTCATCAGGGTACCGCTCCTTCCACTTGCGAATTAACTCCCGATCCACCACCCGGTAGGCCTGGGCGTTGGGGATCCCCCCGGAATCCCGCCGGGTTCCCGATCCCCTTTCTTGACCAGCCGTGGACGGCCCCTCCTTTCCCGTCGCCTGCGCCACCAGGTCGGCGTAGGAACGAATCCCGTCGTTGTACCAGTTGCGGAGGATCCCTTCCAGGTATTGCATCCGCGGCCGGTCCGCGCTCCGGGCGGTTTCGTTGATGGCTTTGACCACCACCTCGGCGGCCATGCCCTTCTCCTCCACCCAGAAACGCAGCTTCTCAAACTGCATGGGCCCCATCAGGCCAATTTTTTGGTGGTAGATATCCACCAGGGCTTCCAGGTCGCTCCGGAGGCTCGCTTCCTCTATGCTTGCCACGATCTCGCTTGCCGCAAGCTCACCTGCAAGAGCTTCGCCGGGCATGGCCTGTGCCGCCGGCGCCGCAACCGGCAAACCGCCCGGTTTGCTCGCAAAATCGTCCGCGGGGAGCGGATCGTGAACAACGAAAATCTCCCCTGAAGGCTCGCCGGTTGCACCCTGCCGCGACAACAGGCCGCACCCCGCAAGCCGGTCCAGGGCCTCTTTCGCCTCTTTAACCCCGATCCCGATCGATTGTGCAAGCAAACTCACGTTCAACGGAGGGCCATCCGGGGGCCGCAAGGCAGCCAGCTTCAACTCAAGCCAGAGCAAAATGGCGGAGGGGCCGGCCATGGGAAGATAGAGTTCAAGAAGCTCCGGGTAGAGAGGAATAAAGGCACGCCGCCGGGTGCCTTCTTTTACAGAAATCTGCTCATCAACAGAAATCCGCTCATTCGTTATTGCCATTTCGCTTTTTAAACCTGACACTTGCTTGCCCCCCATAATCTTTAAGCATATTCTTTTCGGGGGAGCAAAATCCTGCCAACCGGATTTGACATCCGGATCTTATCCCTGGGCGCAAACCCGGTTGCGCCCGCTCTGTTTGGCCAGATAGGCGTTCTGATCGGCCAGGCTGATGAGTTCATCCTTGGTGGACGCCATCTCGGTGGGGAAGGTGGCCACCCCTATGCTGGCGGTAAGACGCAGTTGGTCAAATTCGTGCTCGGCAATGACCCGGTTGATCCTTTCAGCGATCTTCACCGCGTCCTTGAGCATGGTCGCCGGCAAGATCACCGCAAACTCTTCGCCCCCATACCTGGCCACCTGATCCGTTTCACGCACATTGCGGCGGATGAGCTGCCCGACCTCCCTGAGCACCTGGTCGCCACGCAGGTGGCCGTAGCGATCATTAATCGCTTTAAAGTAATCCAGGTCCACCATGAGCATGGAGAGGGGCTGGCCGGTCTCTTCCGCCGCCCTGGCGGCCTGATCGATGCTGCTGCGAAAATGCCTGTGATTGTAAAGACCGGTCAGGCCGTCGGTGATGGCCAACACCGCCATCTCTTCGTACAGATGGCCGTTTTGGACCGCGAAAGCCGCCTGGTTCGTCATGATGAACAGGGTCCTTTGCTCGTCCTGGGTAATCCAGGTCCACCATGAGCATGGAGAGGGGCTGGCCGGTCTCTTCCGCCGCCCTGGCGGCCTGATCGATGCTGCTGCGAAAATGCCTGTGATTGTAAAGACCGGTCAGGCCGTCGGTGATGGCC
>JAMCQP010000031.1 GCA_023381695.1 Bacillota bacterium
GCTTACACCCCCTTTTCTGAACAGCGTTGCCCTGGGTGGGGAAGAGGCCGGCCGTTGTTGGATTCCCAAATTCTGATCCAGCTATCAACGCTCCCCGCAACGGAGCGGAAGCTTTTGGCGGTGCGCTTGTATCCCTCGCAATCAGTAGGCACGCCCGCTTCCCTGGCTTCTTCCGCCTCTTCATCCCAGTACCGCGCCGCGTATTCAAGGATCTGCCGGAACTCTTCCAGTGCATACCGTCGTTTCAAGACTTTATCCATTGCGGCCTCCACCTCCCGTTCTGTCTTTGAAAGGAGAAAAACGTGCTATCCTGCCCATAAAACCGCGCAAGGGACTTTCTCCTTGTGCAGGGGCCGGATCTGGAGCCGTGGATCCCGGTAGGCCCGCCCGTCTGACCCATTCCTCGATATTCTTTTCAACAAAGCGGAGGTGCTCTGCGGTACGTTTACATGTCTCAAAATCATCAGTTCGGCCCGCCTTTTTGGTTTCTTCTGCTTGGTACTCCCAGTAATCGCCAGGCGATTTGAGTATCTGCTTGAACTCTTTCACTGTGTATCCAAGTTTCGGCTGCATCGGACCGTCTGCCCTCGCGAGTTCAAATCCATTTAGGTCTTTCCAAACTTCGATCCATAGTTTAAGATGCTCTCTGACAAAGCGAAAGTGTCTGGCAATGGGCTCCTCTGCCTCATAATATCGGATTGCACATTCAAAAACCTGCTCGAACTCCTCAAGCGCATATTGCCTTTCCGGTATTTTACTCATAATCACTCCTCCTCTTCGATCTCCACCTTATCGGCGTACCTTTTCATCCTCTGTGCGTATGCCTCGGCTTCCGCCTCGTTGAAGAACTCTCGTTTCATTTCCACGTCATCAAATCGGACCTTAACGATCCATCTCATATTTCCGCTCCCTCCTTTTTAATTCCACCTCCCCAGAGTACGCCCTACTCCCCGGTATGCCATCATCACCCGGTGAACGTGCCTTTGGGTAATGGAGTTCACCGGCACCTCCGCCTTGACTGCCCCAGGCCCAGCGTTGTAAGCCGCTATTGCCAACCTGATGTTGCCCTGATACTTTTGCTCCAAATAGGCAAAGTATCGAATCCCGGCCTCAAGAGTGTCCTGCCAATTATCTAAATTACCTTTCCCCCAATGGATAAATGTCTCTGGAAGCACCTGGAGCAATCCCCGTTCGCCGGCTGAGCCAAACGCGTTGCGTTTGAATCCTGACTCGGTCGCAATCATCGCGGCCACTACTATTGGGTCAACCTGATGCTTTTGGGCAAAAAACACGATGTAGAGAGCTGTTTCGTTCAATTCGTGTTCGCTGGCCCGAGGCCGGTACCGCCGTATGTACCCCGTTAACCGTTCTGCATCCTTAAAAAACTTGCGGCTCTCTTCCAGTTGAAAGCGTAGGAGTTCGCCCTCATTTTGCATTCGAGTGACTTCCTTGGCCATGATAGCAAGCTCTACCATGGTCAGGGATTGTGCTACTGCTGTTACCAATAAGACGATGAACAGCAGGATAATCAAAACCGTCTTTGCCCTTTCCAATTTTAACCCCTCCTTAACTTGGGTTTATTGTCGAAAACTCCGTTGGGCGTCGGGGGCCGCTGCGCATCTCTTGTGAGGGTGATGCGCAGCGGTGGGGATCAAACCTCAATAGCTGAGCGGCTTATCTCCGGCGCCCCTACATTGCACTGGCTAAACAGGGTGCTCACCTGCTTCAGGCATCTGAAGATCCCATCAACTACCCCGGCTTGTGTGAGAAAAGCGGGGGAGGGACCGTTCACCGTCTGAATAAGCTTGTCCAGCTCCTGATCCTGAAGAGCCATTAGATCATTCCAGACCTTCGTCCTCAATGTGCTTTCCTCCATGAAATATCAAACCTCCACCTTGATAAGATTGTTCCGAACGGCATAGAATTCCAGGTCTTTCTCAGCCTGGGCCTTTTGCTCCCGCATTGGCAGGGACGGGGCGACAAATCTCTTGAGCGACGACCCCGATGCTTTCCTGTAAAAAGTTCCCCACCATTTGCCATCCGAAATGCCGTCATGAACGAAGAGGATCCTGCCGTCCGGAAGCTTGTATCCAACTGCCACCTTCGACACCTCTTTAACCTGTTTTAGAGAGCTTTTCCCGGTTCACCTCGTACCAGAAGATATCTTCAACCTTCTTTCGGGCTCCGACGGACGCGATCACCTCGTCGCTGTATTCCTTGAGCTTGTCCTTGCTGACTTCTTCCTTGATGGTGATACAGTCCGCCATCCCCTTGGCTTTCAGCATCTTCAGTACCGAAGCGATGCTACGGATGATGATCTTGGTACTTTGGCGGAACCCGGTTTGGCCGAAGTTCAGGGCCATCGTCTTGCCCTTGATGTCCGCCCGGTTCTCCTCCACGAACTCCTTGATCTGCATCTCCAGCTTTTCCTTGCATTCCAGAAGCGGCTTGATCTTGTCGGCGGCCTCCAGCTTGATGTCCGAGATCCTCAGGTTCATGTCCGCCTCGATGGCTTCTTTCTGCAAGTCCAGCTCGCCGATCTCTTTGAGGTTTAAGTCCACTTCTTCCCAGCTTTTGAGGGCTGTGCCCTCAAATCTCTGTCTGGCCAACCTGGTCTACCTCCTCATTTGTTTTTGCATTGCTTCCCCAGGGCACCAGGGAAGTTTGCGGCCTGTTGGGCTTTTCCGGCCCAGTCCGCTTCGTATTCCCGGCACGCCCGCTCCAAATCATCCGTCACCTGGCTTTCCCCCTCAATGCTTTCTTGATGTTCGGAAATCGCGGCCTCTTGGCGCGTTCCAGCTTTTTCAGCCTGGCTTCAAACTGATCCACTTCATCTTTCAGCTCCGCGATCCGCCTGGTGGTGTTCTCCGAATGCACCACCCAAATCGGTACCCGCAGCGGCTGGCGGGGGCTGACTTGCGGTGGATCGGCGCTGTAGCAGAGCGCCAGGTCTTCCATGCCGTCCTGCTCCTCACCTCCCTGGGCGTCTCCCCGCGCTGCCGCCACGAGAAGCGCCATGATAAATACCCCGATAAAACTTCCGACAAATAGACCGATCACAAACCCAATCTGAAACGGCGTCACTGAACTTCTACCTCCTTTGTAGTGGGCTTGTCTCCATTTAGTACATCAGAAGCTCATTAGCAGCCCGGATCGCTTGTAAGTTGAGGCTTTCGCCCATGCTATTAGCCAAGGTCCAGGATAGGATGAAGAGCTTAACCATCGTCCGAATCCCTCCTGGGTTGTTGGCTACCTTGTGAAAAAAATCCAGGCATTCCCCGCTCACCTCCGCTTCTTGGCCCACAATCTTCTTCACGTCCTCCTTGCTGATCTTCTGATTGTTTAAATAGCGTCGGATGCCCACTCGGGAGAAAAGCTGAGCGAATTCGGCCGCCTTAGCCTTGCCTTTCATCTGGGTATATACCGTCTCGTTGCCGCACAGCACCAACCCGATCCCGCACTCGTCGTAGATGCTGCGAAGCGTTTCTAGGGCCGACATTTGGAGGTGCTGGGCCTCATCAATGATCACCAGCCTGCCCGAGTCCTTTAGGCTGGAAACCACGGTACGGCGGAGCCTTCGCCTGTCTCCATACTCTTGCTTGCCCAACTTCTCGACCAGTTCTTCCAGGATGGCCTTGGAGTTGGAGTTTGTCGGGTTGACCGTGATAAAGACCGTGCCAGGGTTTTGCGCCGCATACTGTCTGAGGGTCATGGTCTTACCGATCCCGGCGTCTCCATAGATGATCCCGATATCCTTGTAATCATGGGCGTATTTCACCACGGCCAACACATCCTCGGCAACCGAGGTCATTACAAACTGGGGGGTTTTGATGGCGTCCTTGCGCCTGATCTCGATCTCCAGGGCCTTCATGATGGTGTACGCGATCTGCTCATTGTTGCCAGCATAGATGCCTTTCAAAAACTGGCTGATCGTCGCGGGGGACAGACCGGTGAGCCTCGACAGATCCGACTGTGATTTCCCGGTTTGCTCCATGTGGCTTTGGATGGACCTTCTCGTTGCCTCAATGTCCAGAGACATCATTTCCGCTTTCTCTTTCAGATTAAGTACCGCTGATGACATGCTCCACACCTCCGTATCTACTTATTTAGGACCGATTTCAGGAGCGTCAGCGCCTTCTTGGCGCCGTCTTCATGACTGCTCTTCACCTCCCTGGGGCCGCTGAACAGGCTCTGCATATAGAGCTCTTTATACCTGGTAGTCTCATTGCCGACAGCTTCCGCACCAACGGCCTTTGCCATGTCGATTTCCTTGGCTGCCGCTATCATTTGCTGGGTTAACTTTACCGGCTCAATCACGTTCGGTGGCTTCGGATCCGGTGGCCGATCTTGCTGCTGCGCCATCCGCTGGATCACACGTTCGAGTGGATCCGGAGTGAATGCCATTTCCTCCGCAATCTCCGCATAGCTCCTGGTAAGCCTTCTTGCCTCCTTCTCCAGTTTTTTGGCCTCCCGAATTATTTCCTTGTCCACGCCAATTGCGGCGGCCCGGCTTTGCAAGGTGGCCTCCATGAGGTATTCATCCTTCATGCTGAACACAAAGACTCTCGCCATGTCTGCATCCCGGTATCGAACATAAACTTGTTCCCCGAGGTAGTTGATCAGCTCCGGTTTGTAATACCACTGCCCGAAGAGATTGACCCCGAGCCGTTGAACGGTCATGGCCTGCGTGTGCCGCATGAGGCATAGCCGCAAGGCCGATTCCGGAGCCAGTCTTATCAGACCGCGTGTCCGCTGGAAGGTTTCGTCGGGAGCTTCACCCTTGCGGCCCTCGCCCTGGCTCTTGGTTTTGTTATACATGTGGATAGCCCAGCCGCTGAAGGCTTCCTGAATCTCCTTAAGGCTTGGAACCTGGTTTGGATCCTTCAGGATGTCGTCCAGTCCTTCGGGACGATTTTTGTTATCTCTGCCGCAGTAAGTTGTGAACCGGCGGCAGAACTTGTCCGCCACAATCCCGTAAAAACGCTCAATGACCTTTGCTCTCGCATTCGCTGGAATGGCAAAGTGGGGTGCAATACCCAACTCCGCAACTAAAGACCGGACTGTTTTCTCATCAACCTTTACCTGGCGTCTATTGCCCCTGCCGGCGAACTCATAGCTGGAGTAATCATTTCCGTTATCCACATAGATGTCATTGGGTAACCCGATGGCACGATCAAGAGCTGCGTTTGCAAATGCCGCCATGATGGTGTCCGTATTGCTTTGATAACTTATGATCCATCCCAACGGTTTCCAGCTTCGAAAATCGAGCCAGGCGGTGAGCCAGGGCCGCACTGGTTTTCCGTTTGGTCCCTTGCAGAATAAGTCCAGCCGCTGGTGATCTCCAACCCATATTTGTCCAGCCCTCACGGAATCTGGGTCCCTTAATATGTACGGAGCGCATTTGTTGCGCCAGGCTTCCTCGCCTTCGCGGAGATGAACCAGCGTTGCTTTCGGCATGTCTTCATTGACAATACGGCAGACCGTCCGAAGGGAGGGAATCCGCCAACCCCGCTCCTTTGCTACCAGTACCAGGTCCTCATAGCAGTCAGCCACGCTGCGCTGCTGTTTTGTCCCGTAAAGTTTGAGGAAGAACCCCAGGGCCTCCGGATCGATGGCCCGTTTGTTGCCGCCGATGCTTTTCTTCCCCCACTCGGGAAGAAGGGCGCAGCGACCGCCTTCTTTGTATGCCTTTTTCCAGCGATAGAGGGTCCCATGGCAAAGCTTGTTTTCACCGTTGGCAACCTTCCTTGTGCGGATGAATTCTTTTGTGCGCTGGGTTTTGTTGCCCTTTGTGTCGCCCACAAACCTATCCCAGGCAGCCAGGATCTCCATCCGTTCGGCGGCTATCTCCCGCTTCCACTGGGGAGCCGAATCCCACTCTTCCGAGTCATTGATCACAACGTCCCGCACGCTCTGGCCGTAACCTTTAAGATACGCGATCTGCAAGTCCGTGGGCAGGGCTTTGAGATTGATCTGCAACGCTTTGCCGCTCTTGCCGCCGCCGGCGCTGGATGTCTCGTACTTGACTTCCCCGTATTCGCCCGAGATTGCGTTTCTTCGGACAGCCCGTTCAGTAATGCCCAGCAGCTCGCCGGCTTCCTTAACTGTTAACCATTGCTCCACGTCCGGCCACCACCTTATAAGGCATAGGCTTGCGGTCAATCTTCTCTGTCTGGATACTTACCAGGGCGGGCTTGTCCGGATGCACCGAGCATGTTAGTTTTATCCCGCCTTTGATGCTGCCGAAGCATAGAAGCCTCATGGCGTCACCTCCTTGCGCATCTGGTCAAGATATTGGCGAACCTGCTTTTCCCGTTGCTGAAGTTGCCGCTTTTTTTCGTCGATCCGGGCCAACTCCAACAGCACAACCTCTTCGCTTTTGATTAAGTAGCAGCCACAAGCCTTGACTATTGCTTCGATGAGCTCATAATCTCCGGTGGCCCAACAAAAGGCGGGGAGGTATTCCACGGGGAACCGGTGCCCTTCCTTGGAATCTGCGGTCCAGGAGTTAAGCATCGATTCGGTGATCTCCGCGTCGGCATATTCTCCCATCCGTCCGGCGATCTCCCACCGCTTAAAAGAGGTCTTTTTGAGTGCTTGCGACAGCAGTTCTTTTACTTGTGGCCCCATGACCAGGCTGCCAGGTTGCGGCCGGTTCTCTTGAACTACCGCCGCTTCGGCAATGAAGTCAAATAATGAAATCTGATTTGGCCCAGCCTGGCCAGTTTTTTGCCGCCTGTTTGCCATTGCATCACCTCCCGTTTTGGGTTATACTGGTAATGTGTTTTCCTTAAACATTTAAGGAAACATATGTTCTAAACGGTGTCACCTCAGGCCATTTTTGGACGGCCAGATTTTAGAAGCTGGCATGTCCAGGGCTTCGGCTATGGACTGGCGGATGCGCTGGTTCTTTTCAAGACCGGAGATGACCTGAGATACGGCTGCGTCTGTGACCTTCAAGCGCCTGGCGATCTGGCGTTGCGAGACTCGTTTTAGGATGAGGAGCGCCCTTATCTCTTGTGGTGTCACAGGAATACCTCCTTTTAGAATGGAGTGCCAACATGAATGACAAGTTTGAACCCATAATCGAGAAAATGAAAGCGTTTTTGGACGAGTCGGACAAACAGACTGCGGATTTTGCCTCTGAAATTATCCATGATCCACTTTACAGGGAGCTTGTCCGCAGCCTATCTCCCAAAGAGTATGTGCGCTATCCTTTGCTGACCAAATTTCTTAAGAGGAACAATGAGTTAAATAGGCCTGTCTTAATGGGACGTCTACGGCGTCTTGCGGAAAAACTCAAAGAGGGCCGGTAAAATTTCATCAGCAAACATCTTTAGGCTTTCGGAAAGAAGTTGTCCATCTTGGATGTTGATTTCATCCACAGACTCTCTCTTCATCAATGGATCTAGAGCGCATATCAATTTGTGGACGTAAAGTACCATCATTAGCTCTTCGTCGGTCGGTGATTCCTGCTGCCCGATGGAGTCTAAAGGCTCAAGGGTTTCCGCTAAAGCTTGGTACATCCTAAAGATGACCAGCTGAGCATTCTTAATGTTTTGCTCGTTATTACCCAATGTTTTTGCTCCTTAAATGAGGTAGGATGCGGCCTCGTCTTGGCCGGCGGGGTCTTGCTGAAATTGTCTACTAAACTTTTTAAGTACAACCTTATTATATGACGTTGATTAACGTCATGTCAAGAGGGGGTGACGATTATTACTGTCGAAAAATCGATAGGGGAAAGACTCAGAGAAGCGAGGGGGGATATCAGCCAAAAAGATTTTGGGGAAGCGGTTGGTGTCTCAAGAAGTTACGTTGGCGATATAGAACATGGTAGAGTAAAACCCAGTTTGGAATACCTTATCAACGTAGCTCAGAATCGTAATATCTCTCTGGATTGGCTCTTACTGGGGAAAGAGAGCCAGCAAAATAACAACACAATAGTGTTACAGGAAGCAGGCGGCGATCCGGAGTTGTTTTTGATGATAAGCTACATAAGGGAGTTGTGGTTTTCAGGGGATTATGACTTGCGAGGATGGGTCAAGATACAATTTAAGAAGGCTTTCCCCGACTACGTCGATTGGCGGCAAAAAAAACAGGGATCTACTGGAGAAGGCATGGAAAATTGGGCTTAAAGTCGTTCGGTTTCTTTAACTTCCAAGCCCGAATAGTTCCGCACCGCCTTATATCCCAAATTGACTTAAAGCCCGATGTGACGCGGCTCTTGGCTATTTTGATTTAGTTCCGCACTGGTTCCGCACTGCTGGGTGGGTGAGGAACCAAAAGCGGCGGTTTTTGTGACTGTTATTAACGTCATAACGCCTGGATTAAACGGCATTTGAATACATTTATAAACGGTATTTAATGGCCGCCCGTTTTCTCAAAATATCTGTCCAATTTGTGCCTTGCCAACCAATTTTTCTCAAATTGATTTCACGCAATCACCCCACAATCCTCCCGCGACAAACCGCGTTGTAACACTTCTTCCCACATTTTCCCGTCTCGTCTCGGGTTGCCCCGGTGTTTTCTCATACCTCGTGTCTTCTTACAGATTCGGCTCTGGGGGCGGCCACCGCCATTGAAGCCGCCGGGAAGGCCGGAAAAATCGTGATTGTGGGTTATGACGCCACCCCCGAGGGCCAGAAGGCCATCGGAAATGGCAAGCTCTACGGGGATGTGGTGCAGAATCCCAGGGAGATGGGGCGGCTGGCGATCAAGACGGTGTGGGATTATTTCGAGGGCGGGGCGGTCAAACCATTCATCCCGGTAAAGGTGGGGACCTACACCGGCGAAAGCCATTAGTGCGGCAACCCCGGGGTGGAAGTGCAGGCGGCTTTCGTTGCAACGGCGGGAGGCGCGAATATGAAAGCAAGAATTCTGGTGGCGGACGACGACCCTGGCATGCGGGAGACGCTGGAGGCGGTGCTGGCGGAGGACGGTTATGACGCGGGGGTGGCCGCCAGCGGAGCCGAGGCCATGCATATCCTGGCGAAGCGGCCCTTCGATGTGATGCTGCTGGACCTGAAAATGCCCGACATCACGGGGCTCGAGCTTCTGTCGCAGGCCAGAAGGATCGCGCCGGAGATGGCGGTGATCATGATGACCGCCTTCGGCACCGTCAAGATTGCCGTGGAGGCGGTAAAAGAGGGCGCTTACGATTTTTTGACCAAACCCTTCGAGCTGGATGAGATGCGCCTGGCGATCAAAAAAGCTCTGGAGATGCAAGGGCTGGCGCGCGAGAACCGGGAGTTGCGCCGGATGCTCGACGAGAAGTTCATCTTCAAGGAGATCGTCGGCGCCAGCAAGAAGATGCAAGAGGTCTTCGAGGTGATCCGGAAGGTTGTAGACTACGACGTGATCATCCTCATCTCCGGGGAGAGCGGCACGGGCAAGGAGTTGGTGGCGCAGGCCATCCACTACAACAGTTCCCGGCGCGACAAGCCTTTTGTGAAGCTGAACTGCGCCGCCCTGCCGGAAACGCTGCTGGAGAGCGAGCTATTCGGCTACGACAGGGGGGCGTTTACGGGGGCGACCACGTCCAAGCCGGGGCGGTTTGAACTGGCGGAGGGCGGCACCCTGTTTCTGGACGAGATCGGCGATACCAGCCCGAACATGCAGGCGAAACTGCTCAGGGTTCTCCAGGAGAAGGAGTTCGAACGGGTCGGGGGAAGGGAGACTCTGAAGGCGGATGTGCGCATCGTGGCGGCGACCAACAAGGATTTGAAGCGGGAGGTGGAGGCCAGGCGGTTCCGGGAAGACCTGTATTACCGGTTGAATGTGGTTCCCATTCATCTTCCGCCCCTCAGGGAGAGGAAAGAGGACCTTCCCGCCCTGGCGCGCCATTTTTTGAAAGAGTTGAACCTCCTGTTCCGGAAGGATTTTTCCGCGGTATCCCCGGAAGCCATGGCCTGCCTGTTGCGGTACCAGTGGCCCGGCAATATCCGGGAGCTGCGAAACGTTTTGGAAAAAGCCGTCCTTCTCGGGGAAGGGAAGGCGATTCTGGCGGAACACCTCCCGGATGAGCTCCAAGAGTTGGATTTCAGCAGCCATCTGGAGGGAAAGGCAGGCGAACCGCCTTCTCTGGATGATCTGGAGAAGGAGCATATTTTCCAGGTGCTCAGGGAGGCGAAGTGGAACCAGACCAGGGCCGCCGAACTCCTGGGGATCCACCGCAATACCCTGCGAAAGAAGATCGAAAGGTTCAACCTGAAAGAGATGGACACCTGACGCGCTGGGAGATCTGGCGCCTGATCCGAGCCAGGGCGAACCTCATTGCACAAAACTTATGCAGAGATTGAACCGGAGTGCACAGATTATGTGCACTTTTTCTATGCGCAAGTGTGCGCCAGCAGTCTCCGGCCTGTAAAAAGGGACATCCGGGCGCCTGCGGCTTTTGGCAATAGTCTTGCTTTCAGTGTGGACAGGGATTGAACCGGCCAACACAGGAAGATCCCATCAAAAGGAGGAGGAGCTATGAAGATTAAAAGATTGGCGATGGTGTTTCTGGTTACGGCGTTGTTGCTGAGCATGGCGTTCGCCGGAAATGTACTGGCGGCGGGCAAGGTCATCGGGGTGACGCTTCTAACCAGGGAGCATCAATTCTACCGGGATCTGGAGGCGGGGCTGAACAGCGAGGCGGCCAAATACGGCTACAAATTGACGGTGGTGGCCGGAGAGTTTGATCCGGCGAAACAAGCCGCCCAGATCGAGGATTTCATCGCAAAGAAGGTCGATGCCATCATCCTGGCGCCTTGCGATTCCAAAGCGGTGGGCAGTTCCGTGGCCGAGGCCAATAAGGCCGGTATCCCGGTCTTCACGGTGGATATCGCAAACCTGTCCTCTCAGGGCAAGGTGGTCTCCCACATCGCCTCGGATAACGTGGAAGGTGGACGCCAGGCGGGCGAGCTGATGGTGAAAGCTTTGAAGGGCGAGGGCAAGATCGTGGTCATCAACCACCCCGGCATCACCTCGGTGCTGGACCGGGTGGCGGGTTTCCGGGAAGTCATCGCCAGTTACCCCAAGATGAAGATCATTGCCGATGTCCCGGCCTGGGGCCAGCGCGACAAGGCGATGGCGGTAATGGAAGACATGCTCCTCAAGGTCCCCGATGTTGACGGCGTGTTCGGGATCAACGACGATTCCGCGCTGGGCGCCGTGGCGGCCATCGAGGCGGCGGGCAAGATCGGCAAGATCTTCGTCGTCGGTTACGACGCCACTCCGGAGGCCAAGCAGGCGATCAAGGACGGAAAGATCTACGGGGATGCCATTCAATACCCGACCAGAATCGGTGTCCTGGCCATCCAGACCATCAACGACCATTTCGCCGGCAAGAAGGTCCCGGCCGTGGTCCCCGTTGAGGTCGGCGCCTGGACCAGGGACAGCAAGTAACCACCGAGGGAGGGGGCAACCTCTTTTCTTGCCCCCTCCCCTTGGTTTAGGGACGAGGTGAGATGCCTTGGACGATGTTCTGGAGATGAAAGGCATAGTCAAGGAGTACCCCGGGGTCAAGGCTTTGAAGGGGGTCGATTTCCATTTAAAGCGAGGGGAAGTGCACGCCCTGGTGGGGGAGAACGGGGCCGGGAAGTCGACCTTGATGAAGATTCTGGGGGGAGCGGAGGCCAGGGACGGCGGGGAGATCATTTTAGAGGGGCGTAAAGTGGAGATTCAAGATCCCCATCAGGCTGAGAAGCTGGGGATCAGCATTATCTATCAGGAATTTAACCTGATTCCTTTCCTGAGCGTGGCGGAAAATATCTTTCTCGGTCGTGAACCCAGGAGGGGCATCTTTGTTGACTGGCGCCAACTTTACGCCAATGCGAAGGCGGTTCTGGATCAATTGGGGCTGGATATAGATCTCAAGGCGAAGGTAAGCGGGCTGAGCGTCGCCCAGCAGCAGATGGTTGAGATTGCCAAGGCCATCTCCGTAAAGTCCAGGATCATCGTGATGGATGAACCTTCGGCCACCCTTACCATGCATGAACTGGAGCGGTTGTTTGGCCTGACCCGCAAGTTGAAAGAGCAGGGGGTCGGCATTATCTATATTTCCCACCGATTGGAGGAGATCTTTGAAATTGCCGACCGGGTGACGGTCTTCAGGGATGGCGAGCGGATCTCCACCAGAGAGGTCCGGGACGTCACCAAAGAGTACCTGATCCGCGAGATGGTGGGGAGGGAACTCAAGGACGACTACCCGAAGAGAAACGCGGTGGCGGGGCAGGAGCTGCTGAGGGTGGAAGGTTTGACCCGTAAGGGCGTCCTGCACGAGATAAGCTTTTCCCTCCGAAAGGGAGAAATACTGGGCATCACCGGCCTGGTGGGCGCGGGGAGAACTGAGCTGGTGCGGGCGATCTTCGGCGCGGACCCCATCGATAAAGGTGAAATTTACCTTGAGGGAAGGAAGTTAAGGATCCTCTCCCCCCAGGATGCGATCAACTCCGGGCTCTGTTTGATGACCGAGGATCGAAAGCGGCAAGGGCTGGTCCTGGGGATGACCGTGCGCGAAAACATCACTATCGCCGATCTCCGCGGCCTGAGCAGAGCCGGCTTTATTCACGGGGTTGATGAGCGCCGGATTGCCGGGAGGTTTGTGAGGGAGTTGAACATCAAGACCCCCTCCGTCGAGCAGAGGGTGCGCAACTTGAGCGGCGGCAACCAGCAGAAGGTGGTTCTGGCGAAGTGGCTCTTCGCCAGGTCCAGGGTGGTCATCTTCGATGAACCGACACGGGGGATAGATGTGGGCGCCAAGCAGGAGATCTACCGCCTGATGAACGATCTGGCGGAGACGGGCACGGGGATCATCATGATCTCCTCCGAACTGCCGGAGGTGCTGGGGATGAGCGACCGGATCCTGGTCATGCAGGAAGGCCGGATCCGGGCTGAACTCGGCGGGGGGGAGGCCACCCAGGAAACTATCATGCGTTTTGCGACCCAGGCTCTTGTTCAGGGGGGTTGATGGATTTGAAAGTCGAAACAGAGATGGAACAGGTGGGGGCCGGAAAGCCATCCGGAGCCGGTAAAGGAAGAATCGGGGCGTTATTGAACAGGTTGCCGCAAAATTACGTGATCCTGCTGGTTTTTGTGGGGATCTGCGCGCTGTTTACGATCTGGACCGACGGGCTCTTCCTGCAACCGGACAACATCGTGAATGTCCTGAGGCAGATCTCCATCAATGCGGTCATCGCCACAGGTTTAACCTTTGTGATCATCACGGCGGGGATCGATCTTTCGGTAGGGTCGATTGTAGCCATTGTGGGGGTTTTTGCCGCGCAGCTTCTGGTGAAGATTCCTTCGACATTCCCCGTATGGGGGATCATTTTCCTGGCGTGCCTGGGCGGTCTGGCGCTGGGCGCCCTGATCGGCGCGTTCAGCGGGTTCACCATCACACGCTTTCGTGTCCCCCCCTTTATCTCCACGCTGGCGATGTGGGCGTCCGCCCGGGGCCTGGCCTTTATCCTGTGCGACGGCCGGCCGGTCTGGAACCTGCCGATTCAGTTCAACTACATCGGCCGGGGCTATATTTTTGAAAAGCTCATCGGCCCCTGGTTTCCCGTTCCCGTCCTGATCATGGGAATTGTGATGTATACCGCCCATGTCATCCTGACCCGCACCACCATCGGGCGTTACATATATGCCATCGGGGGGAATGAAGAAGCTTCCCGGTTGTCGGGGATCAACGTGAGGCGGGTCAAGATGTTTGTCTATATCTTCAGCGGGTTGATGGCCGCCCTGGGCGGCATCATCCTGACCTCCCGCCTGGCGTCGGGACAGCCCAACGCGGGTCAGTCTTACGAGTTGTACGCCATCGCGGCTTCGGTGGTGGGCGGCACGAGCCTGGCCGGCGGTGAGGGGACGATCCCGGGAACCCTGATCGGCGCACTGATCATCGGGGTTCTGTACAACGGCATGAACCTGGCCGGCGTGGAGTCATACTCACAGAATGTAATCATCGGCGCGATCATCCTGGGAGCGGTCTTGCTGGACCAGATGAAAAAGAGGAAGTAGAAAGATCATCACCAAAAAGGGGGAGAAGCAGGTGAAAAGAATTTTAGGAGCTCTGGCAGGGTTAACGGTGACAGTCCTGGTCATGCTGGGCAATGGCGGCGCTCTGGCCTGGGACAAGAGCTACACGGCCTATATGGCCGGGAACAGCCATATCGACGCCGCCTGGCTGTGGCCAATGACGGAGACCGTCGGGGTTGTGCGCAATACCTTCAATTCACAGCTCAAACTGCTGGACAACAACCCGGACTTCCGGTTCACCCAGTCGTCTTCGCTCTATTACCAGTGGATGAAGGAGTATTATCCAGCCCTCTTTGACGGGATCAAAGGAAAGGTGGCGGGCGGCCAGTGGGAGATCGTGGGCGGCCAGGTGATCGAGCCTGATCTGAACATTACCAGTGGGGAGTCGCTGGTACGCCAGACCCTGTACGGAAAAAGATACTTCCGAGATGAATTCGGCGTCGACGTGAAGATCGGCTACGTGCCCGACGTCTTCGGGTTTACCTACGCCCTGCCGCAGATCCTGAAAAAGAGCGGGATCGATTATTTCGTGACCACCAAGCTGAACTGGAACGACACCAACCCCTTCCCCCATGAGTATTTCAAGTGGAAAGGGCTGGACGGCAGCGAGTTGGTTACCTACAAACCCAGGTACGACTACCCCACGACCTTTAACCGGGATCGGATCAATGCGACCCTTTACAAACCTGATCTGTTGGGAATCAAGAGCGCTCTGGCGCTTTACGGGACGGGGGATCACGGCGGCGGCCCGACCCAGGACAACCTCAACCGGCTGCGCATCTATGGCAGCGACCCCGCCATGCCCAATGTGAATCTGAAGCGCATCGATGAGTACTTCGCCGATACTGCCGCATTGACCGGCAAGTTGCCCGTCTGGGACAACGAGATGTACCTGGAATATCACCGCGGCACCTATACCACCCAGGCGGCCATCAAGAAATACAACCGGCTGGGCGAGATCCGGGCGGAGGAGGCCGAGAAGTTTGCCAGCGTGGCCAGCTGGCTGGGGGCCATTGCTTACCCTTACGATAAGATCACTAAGGCCTGGGGGAGGATCACCACCAACCAGTTCCACGATATTCTCCCCGGCTCCTCGATTCACAGCGTCTATGTGGAAGCCTGGGACGACGCGGAGCTGGCCCTCAACTACCTCAATGCTTCGTTGGACAACGCCCTGGAAGGGATTCTTTCCCGGGTGGATACGGAGGGGCACGGAGCGCCGGTGGTGGTCTTCAACCCGCTCTCCTTCGCAAGGAACAGCCTGGTGGAGACGGAGGCGGCTTTTCCCACCAAACCGGCTTCCGTCCGGGTCTATGACCCCGCGGGGTTGGAAGTGCCCGTTCAGGTGGAAAGTATCAGCGACACCGCACCTGCCGTGGTGAAACTCGTCTTTGTGGCCGACGACGTTCCCTCCCTGGGGTACAAGGTCTACCGGATTGTGCCCGGTAACGGGCGGGGCAGCTACTCCACCGGGCTGAGCGCCGGATCTTACACCATGGAAAATAACCGGTACCGGGTGGAGATTAGCAGCGCCACGGGGAACATCAGCCGGATCTACGACAAGATCAATGTCAGGGAAGTATTATCCGGCGAGGGCAATGTTTTACAGATATATGAGGATACCCCAAGGAACTATGACGCCTGGAATGTGGATCGAGACGACATGAGCGCCGTACCCACCGAGTTGAACAAGCCGACCTCGATCAGCCTGGTGGAAGCGGGGCCGGTGCGGGCTGTCTACCGGGTGAAGAAGACCTGGTCCGGTTCGGCCTTCTACCAGGACATTACCCTTTATTCAGAGATCGACCGGATCGATGTCAAGATGACCGTGGACTGGAACGAGTCGCACAAATTGTTGAAAGTGGCGTTCCCGCTCAGTGTCAACCCCCCGAAGGCCACCTATGAGATCGCGTACGGCGCCGTCGAGCGTTCGACCACGCGGGACAACTCGTTTGACGCGGCCAGGTTTGAGGTGCCCGGGCACAGGTGGGCCGATCTCAGCGAAAACGGCTACGGCGTCAGCATCCTGAACGACTCCAAGTACGGATGGGACGCGCTGAACAACCGCATCCGCCTGACGTTGCTCAGAGCGCCCAAGTCTCCGGATCCCAACGCGGACATGGGGCATCACGAGTTCACCTATTCCATCTACCCGCACGGCGGGGACTGGAAAGCGGCCAATACGGTCCGCAAGGGCTACGAACTCAACTACCCGTTGATTGCCCTGTCGGCCATGCCCCATGCCGGGAGCCTTCCCGCGTCGTTCTCCTTCGTCTCGGTCGACCAGCCGAACGTGGTGATCTCAGTGGTCAAAAAGAGCGAGGAAAGCGCCTCCAACGACCTGATCGTCCGGATGTACGAGACTCAGGGAAAGGAGAAGACCACTGCGCACCTGACCTTTGCCGCGAAGGTGAACGCGGCAAAGGAGGTCAACCTGCTGGAGGATCCGATCGGCGATGCCGGTTTTAACGACCACCAGTTGACGGTGGAATTGGGCAAGTACGAGATCAAGACCTTCCGGGTCAGCCTGGATTCGCCGTTCTATGTCGACACCAGGCCGATGACCGCCAGGGTGGATTTGTCCCCGTACTTCAACCGGGACGGGGCGAGTTATAATGCCAACAGGGCAGATGGCAATCTGGACGGGCTGGGGAACACCCTGGCCGCGGAACTGCTGCCGGCGGAGGTAAATAGCGAAGGAATCGGGTTTCGCCTCGGGAGCACGGCGGACGGCGCCAAAAACGTGGTGGATTGCCTTGGCCAGACCATCCCGCTGCCTTCCGGCGCCTACTATTCCATCTATCTGCTGGGCGCGGCGGCCGGCGGGAAAAACACGGAATCCGGCAAGCTGGTTGTCAACTACGAGGACGGCACCAGCTCCACAAAGTGGGTGAGCTTCCGGGATTGGGGGGCCAGGCTGGGCGGCTGGGGGTTGACCACGGTGGATGACACCATCGGCTACGGCTTGACCCACCGCCATAAACCCGGCGGCGACGACCTGCTGACGGACAACTACCTGTTCAGGTATTCCATCGACACGCATCCCAGCAAGAGGGTAAAGAGCATCACCCTGCCCAATAACGGCAAGATGAAGCTCCTGGCCGTCTCGCTGGTGGATTACCCGCTCCTGGTCAATCCCGGTAAGACGATGCACGCCATCACCCTGCCTCCCCGCAACAGGATGAGCCTACGGGCGATCCTGGCGGTGAGCAAGGGCGGCCAGGGGATCGGGGATTTCGAAGCCCCCGCCCGGGTTACCGGCGTGACCGCCCAGGGCCGCTCGAGTTACGTCAAGCTGGTCTGGAATGCGGCTACCGATGATTACGGCGTGGATCACTACAACATCTACCGGGGCGCGTTCAGCGGTTTTACCCCCGACGCCGCCAGCTTCATCGGGGAATCAGTGGCTCCCGCCTTCGTGGATGATTCCATCCCGGCTAACGCCGCTTACTTCTACCGGATTGAGGCGGTGGACATCGGAAGCAATGTGGGCGCTTTGTCGGATGAGGCGAGCGCGAAGGTGTTATACGCGCAGAATGTAGCCCTCAACAGGGTCGCGGCCGCCGACGGTTACATGCCCGGTGAAAGCCCGGACAAGGCCGTGGATGGCGTGCTGGTGGACAACAGCAAGTGGTGCTACAACTCGTTCATACTCGAACCGCACTGGTGGAAGGTTGACCTGGGCGATATCCACGAAGTGGATAAATTCGTGATCAAACACGCGGGGGCGGGCGGGGAGACGCCGTCCTGGAACACCAGCGATTTCAGAATTCAATACAGCGCCACCGGGGATGAGCCCTGGGTGGATCTGGTGACAGTGGCTGGCAACAATTCCAGTGTCACCAGTCATTATATCGAACCGCTGGGCCTGCGCTATCTGAGGCTGTATGTCACCAGGCCGACCAATACCAATGATACCGCGGCGCGCATCTACGAATTCGAGGCGTACGCCCAAAGCGCCACGCCCCCTCCCGAGCCGCCGCTACCGACCAGCAATGTGCAGGTAAACCTTCGCTATGCGTTCAACCAGGACGGGATGAGTTACGACAGCAGGCCGGGAGACGGAAACCTGGACGGCGTGGGGTGGAGTTACTCCGCGGACTTGATGCCGGATACGGTGATTCTCGACGGGGTGGAATATCAGATCGGTCCGAAAGCGGACGGGACGAAGAACGTGGTGATGGGCGCCAGCCAGAGCATTCCACTGCCTTACGGCAAGTTCAGCAGTTTGCGCATCCTGGGCGCCTCCACCAACGGGGACAAGACCGGGACCTTCTACGTGACCTACACGGACGGCACCACGGCGGAATTTAATTTGACCATGACCGACTGGTGTGGCGCCGCCAGGCACGGGGAAGCCACCGCCCTGACCTTTAACCACCGCCACAGCCAGACGGCGGATCAGATCATCACCAACCATGTCTTCGGTTACACGCTGAATCTCGATAGTTCCAGGGCAGTGAGCAGCGTCACCTTCCCGGGCGACAACAACATGAAGGTGCTGGCGATTACCCTGGTGCTTTAAAGATCGGCTTCCAGCCTCCTTAAACAGGCGGCCGGATCTCCCCGGTGCTCGATAACCGGATGACACCAGAGCCAAAGACCCGGTCGGAGGCAAGCCTTCAAGACCCCCGGCCGGGTCCCCTTATCATAAACGGGGGTGGGTACGACGCCAAACAGGCCGATCTTTGCAATTTTTTTCGTTCTGGCGGCCTTCGTGGTCAACTTCAACCCGGTTGCTTGTCAGCCGGCCAGGGCCGAAGTTCTTGCCAAAACCGGCCGGGATGGCAAGGTTATGGTCTGGATTCCCGGCGGAACCTTTACCATGGGGGACAGGTGGGGGGACGGGGAGAGCGACGAGAGGCCCGCCCACGCGGAGATGGTGGAAGGTTTCTGGATGGACCAGACGGAGGTCACCAACGCCGAATTCCAGCGTTTTGTCGAGGCCACCAATTACCGGCCCAGGGGTTCCTGGTCCCATAGCTGGACGTATGCCCCGGACCGGGAGAATTACCCGGCGGATTTCATTACCTGGGACGACGCCGTGGCCTATGCCCGGTGGGCCGGGAAACGCCTCCCGACGGAGAAGGAGTGGGAATATGCCGCCGGGGGGCCGCTGCACACCAAATGGAGTCTGGGTAACCGCTTTGACGAAACCCTGTACAGTTTCAAGCGGTTTCCCGGCGAGATGACCGCTCTCGGCCCGGAACCCGTAAAATCCCATCCACCCAACAGTTGGGGCTTATACGACATGGGCGGGAACGTGAGCGAGTGGACGGCCGACTATTACCATCGCTATCCCGGCAACACCGACAATAACGCGTTTTATGGGGAAGAATATCGGGTCGTCCGGGGTGGCTCTTGGTGGACGATGGATGAGGCGGGGCTGCGTGTTTCGGCCCGAAACTGGCTCAGGCCTTCCCAGGATGACGGCCGGGGGACACCATCGGAATCGTGAGCCCTTCGTGGGGCGGGGCGGCGCTTTATCCCCACCGGGTCCAGCGGGGAAAAGAGTACCTGGAGTCGCTGGGGTTTGAGGTGATCGTCGCGGAACATGCCATGGGCCGGCTTGGCTATCTCTCCGGGACCCCCGAGGAGCGGGTATCAGATCTGCACCGAATGTTTGGAGACCCAGAGGTGAAGGCGATCATCGCCACCATCGGCGGCAACCATTCCTGCCACCTCCTTCCGTTGCTGGACTTTGAGCTGATCCGGAAGAATCCCAAGATCTTCATGGGGTTTTCGGACATCACGGTTCTCAACCTGGCGATCCATGCCAGGACCGGGCTGGTGGTCTTCAACGGCCCGACCCTGATGACGGATCTGGCTGAATACCCGCGCCCGCTGGCATATACCCGGGAATGCCTTTTAAAAGCTCTGACCCGCCCCGAACCGGTGGGAAGGGTGGAGCCGGCGGAGATCTGGACGGAGGAACTCATCGACTGGGGGTCGGAGGCCGGGCGGACACGGGCCCGCGCGCTCTGGCCGGCACCCGGCTGGGATTGGGCCAGGTGAGGAGAGGCAAGAACTACGCGCCGTGATCCTGGAACGGACGGCCCGCTACAGTTTCCCGGTGGTTTTGGACATGGACTTCGGGCACACCTCGCCCATGTTGACCATCCCGATTGGCTGCCGGGCGGAGATTGACTCAACCGGCGGACGGTTCTCTATTGTCGAGAGCGCGGTCGTGCCCTGAACTTTTGTTGCTCCGCAGGCTCTGGCAGAAGATCTCCACCAGCTGCGCATCGAACTGGGTGCCGGCGTTCTTCTCCAACTCCTGGCGGGCTTCCTCTTCCGTCATCCGCCGGCGGTAGGGGCGGTCGGAGGTCATGGCGTCAAAGGCGTCGGCGATGGCGGTGATCTTCGCTTCCAGGGGAATCTGTTCCCCTTTGAGGCCATCAGGGTAACCTGTACCATCGACGCGTTCATGATGCCAGCGCACCACGGGCAAAACATCCAGAAGCTGTGGCGCCTCGGCAACGATCTCCGCGCCCACGCCGGGGTGTTTTTTGATCTCTTCCTGTTCCGAATCGGTCAGCATGCCTGGCTTGGAGAGGATGGCGCCGGGGGTGGCCAGCTTTCCCAGATCGTGGAGCAGAGCCGCCAATTTCAGCCGGTCCAGATGATCCTTGTCCATCTCCAGGGCCTGGCCCAGGATTTCCACATACTGGGAGACCCGTTCCGAGTGCCCGCCGGTAAATGGGCTCTTGGCTTCAATACTCTTGACCAGGGCGTTCACCGTTCCGAGATAGGCGGTTCTCAGGTTCTCATAGTCGAAGGCTTTCCGGATGGCCAAAGAAGCCACCAGAGCAGCCGTCTGGCAAAGCCGGACCAGATCCGGGGTAAATCCCCCCGCCTGCTGCCGCCAGAAATAGAGAGCGCCCATGGCCTTTTTCTCCACCTGGAGGGGAATGAGCAGCATCGAGCCGGTATTCCCCAGGATCCTCCTCTCGCATTCAGAGAGCGCGGCCTCCTTTAAATCGGAGATCTCTTCCACAATGCCCTTTTCCACCACCTCGTGCAAACGTGGGCATTCCACCGGAGAAAGGCTGGTGGGTGGAATAAAAAGGTCCTGGTCCCGGTGGTAGAGCGCTACAACGGTTGGACTCTTTTCGGGGCTGTTTTTGAGGATCACGTAACAGCGATCAAAGCGAAGGTCGAGCGCCAGTTCGCGGCAGATTCGGTTGAGGATGGTGGAGAGATCGAGGCTGGAAGCCGCCAGCTCCGCCGTGGTAATCAGAGACAGGAGGTTCTTGTAGCGGTTCACGGTTTCCCCAAGAGCCTGGCTCAAGGCCTGTTCCGAACCAAGGGCAAAGAAGTAGGCATATAACGCCAGGAGCAGGTCTGCTACCAGGCGTAGGTAGTGCCCAAAATAGGAGAACAGGTCCAGAGTGTTGACCCGCCACAGGAAAGGCACCCTGGAGACGGCGAAAGCGCCGATAGCTCCCACCAGGAGCAGATTCATGCGGCGCTCTCTCATCACCGGCCGGAGTAAAAGCATGATTCCCGCCGTGGTATACACCAGGAGTTGCAGGATATCCACCACCCGCCGGAACTCGGCGTCGACTCGCCCCCCCAGGAACGGCGCCAGGAAAACGGCGGCCAGGCCGCCAGCCAGCGCTAGAAACGCCGCGATAAGGAACGCGTTCATCCGGCCCGCGCGGCGGAAGAAGCCGGGGGACGCAGCGGCTCCCACCATCAAAACAAAACCGCCCAGAAGGCGGATTAACACTGCTGCCCAGAAAGAGCGCGTCGCCCCTTGATCGCTCAGGAGGACGTGCACCCCGCCGCCCACGAAAAGTATGGCGAAGGCGGCCGCCACCAGCTTGAGCCGTGCCTCGGAACGGCGGAGATAAAGAAAGTAGAAGACCCAGGCCGCCCCCGCCGTGGCAACCGTGTCGACCAATTCAATGATCAGGTGAATGATCAATCAGCCCACCTCTTTACCCGGCAAATCCGATCCTGTGCCCGGCAAAATCCGATACTATTTGTCGATTCATGTCGGATTTCGACAGGGTGGCTAAAATTTCCTGCCAAAAATTTATCTTGACATTCGTTACTACACCTGATAAAATAACCCTGACAACTTTATAGAAACGCGTTCTCTTATCGCGAGAGGTGGAGGGACTGGCCCGATGAAACCCGGCAACCAGCAGCTTCTTTTTGAGGCCGCCAGGTGCCAATTCCTGCAGGGGAAACCCTGAGAGATGAGAGGAGGTGAGCAGTAGCACCGCAGAACCTCTTCCATCCGAAGAGGTTTTTTTATTAAGGAGGACTGGAGAAGAATGAGTAAAACCATCAAAAAAGGCTTTGAAACCATAGCGCTTCATGGGGGGCAGGTGCCCGACCCGGCCACCAACGCAAGGGCGGTCCCTATCTACCAGACAACTTCATATGTCTTCAATTCGGCCGAACATGCCGCCAACCTGTTTGGGCTGCGGGAGTTTGGAAACATCTATACCCGGATCATGAATCCCACGACCGATGTGCTGGAGAAGCGGCTCGCCGAGCTTGAAGGCGGTACCGGCGCGCTGGCGGTTGCCTCCGGCCAGTCCGCCATCACCCTGGCCGTTCTCAACATCACCAGAGCGGGCCAGAACATTGTTTCCACCAGTTATCTTTACGGCGGTACATATAATCTCTTCCACTACACCCTGACCCGGCTGGGAATCGAGGTCCGGTTTGTGGATTCATCAGATCCGAAGAACTTCGAGAAGGCCATCGACTCTAATACGCGCCTTCTCTATACCGAGTCCCTGGGCAACCCCAAGAATAACGTGGACGATTTTGAGGAGATCGCCCGTATCGCTCATGGCCACGGTATCCCGTTCTTTGTGGATAACACGGTGACCACGCCCTACCTTCTCCGGCCCTTCGAGCATGGGGCGGACGTGGTGGTGCATTCCCTCACCAAGTTTATAGGCGGCCATGGCACATCCATTGGCGGGGCCATTGTGGATTCCGGCAAATTCAACTGGGATAACGGGAAGTTCCCGGAACTCACCGAGCCGGATCCGGCATACCACGGGGTCAGCTACTGGGGCTCTTTTGGGTTGCACAAGAAGGCGGTGGTTCCCGGGATAGCCTACATCTTGAAAGCCAGGGTTACGCTGCTCAGGGACATCGGCCCGGCGCTATCTCCATTCAATTCGTTCCTGTTCCTCCAGGGCCTGGAGACCTTGCCTCTGCGCGTTAAAAAGCATTCCGAAAACGCGCTCAAAGTGGCCCAGTGGCTCAAGTCCCATCCCGCGGTCGCCTGGGTGAACTACCCCGGACTTCCGAGCCATCCGGACTACGAACGTGCGAAGCGCTATCTTCCCGAGGGCCAGGGCGCGATCATCGGGTTTGGCATCAAGGGCGGCCGCGAGGCTGGCATCAGGCTGATAAATTCGGTCAAACTCTTCTCCAATCTGGCCAACATCGGAGACGCCAAGAGCCTGATCATCCACCCGGCCTCCACAACGCATCAGCAGCTCACTCCTGAGGAACAGATCTCCACCGGGGTGACGGACGATTTCGTGCGGCTGTCCATCGGGCTGGAGGATGTGAACGACATCATCGCGGATCTGGATCAGGCCCTGGCGGCAAGCCAGATCAAGGTTCTTGAAGGTGGATTGACCCGGTGAGCCCCCTACGCCAACGTGGTGGTGGTTCATGGAGGGTACGGTCAGCGAATCAACACCCGGTATTCCCGTAGCCAGAGGTCGACCTGAACCAGGTAAGCAAAGAGTTGCGCACCGGTCATGAGCTGCCCGAACCAGGGCCTCCTGTCAAAAGCCACCGCGTCCGACTGTACCAGGTTGCGCACGGCGATGATGTCGATCAACGGCAGAAGGGGAGAGGAGGGATCGTCCAGAATGCGTTTCAGCTGGTCCCGCACCGCGGCCAGGTATGTCGGGTTGTGCGTCTTGGGATACGGGCTTTTGGGCCGCGCCAGCACATCGCCGGGCAGAACGCCCGCCATGGCCCGGCGCAGGATTCCCTTGGCCTGCCCGTCGCAGGCTTTCATCGCCCAGGGGATGTTCCAGACGTATTCAACCAGGCGGTGATCGCAGAACGGCACCCGGACTTCCAGGCCGGTAGCCATGCTCATCCGGTCCTTCCGGTCCAGGAGCGTGGTCATGAACCAGGTGATATTCAGATATGACATCTCGCGCCGGCGGCTTTCGAGGGGATCCTCGCCTGGCAGGCGGGGAACCTCCGCCAGGGTCTCCCCGTACCGCCAGTCCATGTACTCCTCCGGCCGGATGCGGTTGTGTAAATCCCAGGTGAGCAGCCGTTCCCGCCCGCGCGTGGCCCGCGCCCAGGGGAAGGTGCCGGCGGCTAGTGCCTCCTCGTTGTGAAACCAGGGATAGCCGCCGAAGACCTCGTCGGCGCATTCGCCGGAGAGGGCGACGGTGGCTTCCTTTTTTATCTCGCGGCAGAAGAGCAGGAGCGAGGCGTCCACGTCAGCCATGCCGGGCAGATCGCGGGCCCGGACGGCGTCCGCCAGGGCGTCAACCAGTTGTGGGGTGTCGATGGTCACGTGATGGTGGGATGTGCCGAGGAACTCCGAAACCCGTTTTACCCAGGGGGCGTCGGCATCCGGCTGGAAGGCATTCGACCGGAAGTAGCGGTCGTTTTCCGCATAGTCGACGGAAAAGGTGGTGAGCGGCCCCTTGCCGTCATTTTTGCAGGCGTTGGCGGTAAACGCCGTAATCGTGCTGGAATCCAGCCCTCCGGACAGCAGGGTGCACACCGGGACGTCGGAGACCAGCTGGCGTTCAATGGAGTCCCCCACCAGTTCGCGCACTTTGGCGACGGTGGTTTCAAAGTCATCTTCATGGGGGCGGCTCTCCAGCGCCCAGTAGCGATGCGAGTGGGCGCCGTTGCGGTCAAAGACGAGGGAGTATCCGGGCCTCACCTCCGAAACCCCGCGAAAGACGCCGTGCCCTGGTGTGCGCGACGGCCCCAGGGCGAAGATCTCCGCCAGCCCTTCGGCGTCCACCACCGGTTCCACCGCCGGGTGCGCCAGAAGCGCCTTCAGCTCGGAGCCGAAGAGAAAGGCGGTACCCCGCTGCGTGCAGAAGAGCGGTTTCACCCCCATCCGATCCCTGGCGAGAAACAGGGACTGATCCCTTTCATTCCACACGCCGAAAGCGAAGATGCCGTTGAGATGCTCCACGCAAGAAGGCCCCCATTCCATGAAGGAGGCCAGGAGCACCTCGGTGTCGGAGTGGGAGCGGAAGGCATGCCCGCGCGCCTCCAGCGCCTGGCGCAACTCGGGCGTATTGTAAAGCTCCCCGTTATAGACGATTACGAACGTCTCATCCCCCCGGCGCCGGACCATGGGTTGCCCGCCACCCTCGGGATCCACCACAATCAGACGGTGATGGCCCAGCAGCGCCCGCGGCGAGGTCCAGACTCCCGAAGCGTCCGGCCCGCGTTTGGAGAGTGTCTCGGCCATCTTCACGATCACCGGCCTCTGTTTGGTCAGGTCCTGCTCCCAGTCTATCCAGCCCACAATCCCGCACATCTAATCCCAATCCCCTTTTTTCCAGGCTGGCTCATTATATGCTCCCGGATCTTTATTATGAGCATGTCAGGCGGTTCAAGCGGTTTAGGATCTCCAGTATGCGCCGTCCTTCCGAGGGCAAAATATTGTCAACTCGGGGTTGTATCCCCGAGGTATCTTATGGTAATGTATTAGTGACATTGAGACGGCTCAAAGTCAGGTCCAATAGCAGGAGGAGAGATCATGGAAATCGGTCTGGTCGGTCTGGGAAGAATGGGCTTCAATCTTGCGCGCAACATGCGGGATAAAGGGCATCGGGTGGTGGCTTACAACCGCACGGCGGAGAAGACCCGACAAGCGGAACAGGAGGGAATCACCGGCGCATACAGCCTGGGGGAGCTGGTGGACAAGCTCACCCCGCCGCGGGTGGTCTGGTTGATGGTGCCGGCGGGGCCGCCGGTGGATGAGATGATCGCTCAGCTGGTTCCCTTGCTCTCGAAAGGCGATACGCTCATCGATGGGGGCAATTCTTTCTACAAGGACACTCTGCGCCGGGCGCCGGCGGTCCAGGCCACGGGCGTCAACTTTGTGGATGTGGGGACCAGCGGGGGGATCGAAGGCGCGCGAAACGGGGCTTGCACCATGATTGGCGCTTCGGACGAGATATTTGCCCGCCTGGAGCTGCTGTTCCGGGATATCAGCGTGCCGGACGGCTACCTGCACACCGGGCCGAATGGCACCGGCCATTTCGTGAAGATGGTGCATAACGGGATCGAGTATGGGATGCTCCAGGCGATCGGCGAGGGTTTTGAACTCCTGTCCAAAAGCCCCTTCACGCTAAATTACCGGGAGATCGCCGGGGTCTGGGACCATGGTTCGGTGATCCGGGGCTGGCTGATGGAGCTCATGGAAAGGGCATTCGGCAAAGATGCGCGGCTTGAAGGGATCAGGGGCGTGATGCATTCGTCCGGGGAAGGGCTCTGGACGGCCCAGACCGCGCTGGAACTGGGGGTGCCCGCGCCCGTCATCACTGAGTCGGTTTTCATGCGTTTCCGCTCGGAGCAGGAGGACAGTTTTGCGGGCAAGGTGGTCGCCGCGTTGCGCAACGAGTTTGGGGCGCACCAGGTCGAGAAAAAGTAGGCGACGTCAAAGCGGCGAAGAAGCTTGGCGGAGCAGGAAGACTGGTGGAGTAGATGGATCGGGCTTCACAGTTGTCGGATCGGCAAAACTCATGCCTGATGGTGATCTTTGGGGCCACCGGCGATCTCGCCAACCGGAAATTGTTTCCGGCCCTTTACAGCCTCTTCCGGGACGGGGTTTTACCGGAGCACTTCGCGGTGGTGGGGGTGGCCCGCCGGGAGAAGGCGCCCGAGGAGTTTCGCCGGGACGTGTGGGAGGCGGTCCGGCGGTACTCGCGGTTCGAGGCCGGAGATGAAACCTGGCGGGATTTTTCGGGACGTTTCTATTACCTGCGCTCGGATCTCAGGGAACCGGGCACCTACGGCCGGTTAAAGGGCCTTCTTGGCGAGCTGGACGAACGCCATGGGGTGCCGGGGAACCGCATCTATTACCTGGCCGTGGCGCCGGAGCATTTCAGCCCGATTGTGGAGAATCTGGCCGCAGCCGGGTTGGCTGTTATTCGACAGGGAAGTCGGGGCGAGGGGAGCCGTGGCGCCGCGGAGTCCGGGGATGGGCGGGAGAGTGAGCAGGGCAGCCACCTGCCCGGCTGGCAACGGTTGGTCATCGAAAAACCATTCGGCCATGATCTGGCCTCGGCGGAGAGCCTGAACAGGCAAATCCGCGCGGTCTTCGACGAAGAGCAGATCTTCCGGATCGACCATTACCTGGGCAAGGAGATGACCCAGAACATCATGGTGATCCGTTTTGCCAACGCCTTTTTTGAGCCGGTCTGGAACCGGCGTTTTATTGAGAGCATCCAGATCACTTCCAGTGAAACGGGGGGGGTGGAAGATCGGGGGAACTATTATGAGAAGGCCGGGGCTTTGCGGGATATGGTGCAAAACCACATGCTGCAACTTTTGACCATGATCGCCATGGAGCCCCCCAGCAGCCTTCAGACCGAGGCCATCCGGGACGAAAAGGTCAAGGTCCTCCGTTCCCTGAAACCCATGGACCCGGAAGAAATCCGCAAAAATGTGGTGCGGGGCCAGTACGGCGCCGGCGCTATCAAGGGACAGAAGGTGGCCGGGTATCGCCAGGAGCCCAAGGTCGGCCCCGCGTCGGATACGGAGACTTTTGTGGCGATGAAGCTCTTTGTGGAGAACTTCCGGTGGGCCGGAGTACCTTTCTATGTGCGGACCGGGAAGAGGTTGCCCGTGAAGGCCACGGAGATCGTCGTCCAGTTCAAATCGCTGCCGGAGATCCTCTATTTCAAGGAATACGGCAAGCTGGCGCCCAATCTCCTGGTCTTCCGGGTCAGCCCCCAGGAGGGTTTATTCGTGCGGTTGAACACCAAAAAACCGGGGACGGAGGATTTTATCGCCCCGGTCGCCATGGACTTCTGCCAGAAGTGCGAAGCGGAGGCCAACTCCCCCGAGGCATATGAGCGGCTGCTCTTCGATGTGATGCGCGGGGATTCCACCCTGTTCACCCGGTGGGATGAGGTGGCCCTGGCCTGGAATTTTGTGGACCCGATGGCCCGCGTCTGGGCGGAGGGCGCTCCGGCTTTTCCCAACTATGCCGCGGGGAGCTGGGGTCCGGAGGAGCAAGCCCGGCTTTTCGAGGCGGGCGGGGGGTGGTGGCCGGTCTACGGCCAGGAGGGGGCGGAGAAGGTTCTTGGCTAAGATTTACGATGTTTCCATGCCAGTTCACCCTGGCATGCCGGTCTACAAGAACAAGGCCGAGAAGCAACCGGTAATCGAGGTGGTCAGGGATTTTGACAATGGGGGCGGGGGGGACCGAGGCGCTCCCGGCGCCCAGGGCACCTTGAGTACCCGAGACGTCAGGGGCATCCGGGAAACGCACATCCATCTGGGCGCTCATACCGGCACCCACGTGGACGCCCCCCTGCATATCATGCCGGGCGGCCCCACCCTTGAGGAAGCCTATGATCCTGAAATGTTCTTCGGCACCTGCCGAGTGCTGGATCTGATCGGGGTGGAAGAACGGATTACCCGCCGCGATCTTGAGGATCAGGGCATCCAGGCGGGGGAGTTCATCCTGTGCCAGACACGGAACTCCTGGCGGGAAGGCTTTGATTTCAACTTTGTCGATCTGGCTCCTGACGCCGCCCAGTATCTGGCAGAGAAGGGGATCAGAGGCGTGGGACTGGACGCTCTGGGCATCGAGCGCGACCAGCCGGATCACGCCTCCCACCGCGCCTTGCTGGAGAAAAGGATCATGGTGGTGGAGGGGCTCCGGCTGAAAGAGGTACCCCCCGGCGCCTATCTCTTGCTTGTCGCGCCCCTTAAGCTCATCGGCACCGAAGCGGCTCCCGCCCGGGTGCTTTTGCTGGGGTAGAGCGCATTGCACAAATGAACACGGATGGTGAAAAAGGCTTGACTGTAAAGAGAAGTAAGAATATACTAGTGGGTAAGGAGATAGCTGGATGGAAAGGGGGAAAGCTGTAGTGGCTCTCGCAAAGATCACGAGCAAAGGGCAAGTCACAGTTCCCCAGGAGATTCGTAAGGCGCTTGGGGCAAAGGAGGGTGACGAAATCATGTTCACAATGACTGGCCAAGATACCGCCAACATCCGCATACTGAAGCACAAACCCCTTATGGATCTTTACGGTGTGCTTCCCGCCACAAAGCCTTTCACTGATTCAGACAAATTACGCGCGTACGTCAGAACTGCTTTAGCAAATCGCGTCGCACAGAACGGCAATGATGAATAACGCCTGGATTGATGCCAATGTTCTCCTGCGCTTCTTAACGAAGGAGCCTCTAGATATGGCTGAACAAGCAGCTCGTGTCTTCTCCGCCGCCGAGAGGGGACAACTGAAGCTGCTTGTCTCTTCCATGACGGTGGCAGAAACTATCTGGACGCTAGAGTCATACTACGGATACGGCAGAGCCGAGATATCCAGCACTTTGCTTGCATTCTTGTTTTCGGACGGAATCGTTGCGGAAGAGAAATCAGTTCTTGTCGAGGCCGTCGAAGCATATCGAGATAAGAACGTCGATTTCATTGACGCCTACCTTGCCGCTCACGCCAATCAAATGGGCACACCCACAATGATCACTTTTGACCGTAAACACTTTAACCGGCTTGCTGTCAAGGTTATCGATCCCGGCTCTTCCAGCGAGTTTAAATAGCTGCTTGCTGGTCGCGGTGGGTCAGGGTGATCCGCCCGTTGCTGGTGGTGAGATTGAAGCGCGCGTCGCCGTTGCCGGTCCGGCCCAGGAGCCGGCCGTCACGCGCCAGTTCAATGGCCAGGCCTTGCAGCCCGTCGGTGACGATCTCCCCGTTGGAGGAGGTGGCTTCGATCTCCACGGATGTGAGATCCAGGAGTTCGAGGTCGATGGAGGCATTGGAAGTGGTAAGATCGTATGAACCGGCCTGGGTGGCCCGGACACTGCCGCGGATGGCGCCGTTGGAGGTCCTGGCCCGTGAGCCGGGGTTGAGATCCGCATTTTCCAGCCTGATTTCTCCGTTGGAAGTGATCAGTTCAAATTCGCCGGCGAAATCCGCGACGTTGATCGGGCCGTTGGAGGTTATGGCGCTCAACCGGCTGCGCAATCCCTTCACGGCAATCTCGCCGTTGGTGGTGGAAAGGTCGGCGGTCATGAGCGAGGGGTTGGGCAAGAAAACTTTTACGCTGGCTGAACCGGTGGCGAACCAGGAAGATTTGGGAGGGATGACCTGGAGGCGCAGGATGCCGTCCTCCTCTTTGGTGTAAACCTTGACCTTCGCCAGATGTTTCTGGACCGTGCCAAGACCTGTCCCCTTGCCGGTCTTTTCCACCACGATCTCCGGCGGCCCTCCGTTGATATAGGCCACCTCAATGCCTCCATTGGTGTTTTCGACCGAAATAGCTTCGATAACGCCGCCGGAGAGCGGGATCGAGGAAGTCTCCCGGATCGTTCTTTCCCACAGAAATCCGGATGTGACCCCAAAGGCCAGCATCAAAAACAAGGTGGCAAGACCGCGAAAGCGCATCTTATTTGCCATTAAAAGTCACTCCTAATCGTTTGCTGTCGGGACCGTATTTTCATAACCGTGTTTGCTGCCAGACGGGGAGAGCGGGACTGATAATTTTATCGGCCAAACCAGGCAGCAGTTTAATTCTTGCCTGAGATGCCATTTCCTGCAAGGAAATGCAGGACTTGCAGCGAATAACGAAAGTGAAGAAACGATCAAAGTGTGTGCCTGGTGGCGTAGGATGACCGGCGGAGGGAGGTTAAGCTATTGAAAAGAACAATTTTATTTGTGGGAGTTTTTGTGTCGGTATTTTTGGTTTTGTTGGCCGGCCTGGCCATGGCGGGAGGGATCGAACCCGACCTTGCCAAGGATTCGGATCGGGATTACCCCGAGCCGGGTTCGGGGAAAAAAGATTTGGCCACCGAACCGGTCCTGGGCTATAACCCGCTGGACGGCTGGTATCTGGGTGCGGCCGTAACCAGGAAGTTTGATAACGAGGGAACCCAGGCGAAACTCCTTGGAAGATACGGATTTCTCAGTAAGCAGCCAAGCGGGCTGATCGCCTTCAACAAAGCTCTTGACAGGCTTTACCTGGGGGCCTCCGGCTGGAATATGGTGTCCTACCGGGGCATCTATGGCGAATACCCGATGTGGGAGTATTCCACCGGCGCCACGGTAAACCTTGGTTACCGCTGGGATGCAACCAGGGTGCGCCTCGGCCTGACGGAAAAGGAGTTCCGTCGGGCGCTGTACGATGGCCCCCGGACCTTCGACCAGGGGCATACGCGGGCCTCGGATCTCCTGCTTGGCTGGTCGTTTCCGGGGTTTACCGCGTATACCAGGTGGGATCACGGCTTTCCCGCGCGCGAAAACCGCTTTGAATACGATTCTTTCCAGCTCACCGGGGTGAAGGTGATTCCGGTTTTGGGGCACAGCAATTTTACTATTGCCGCTCGCGGGGCGGCGATAAACGGCGTTTACCCCCGCCAGGACGGATTGTTTTTGGGGGACGAGCGCTTTAGCTTCGATAGTCACTTTCTCGGGCGAGTAATCGGGCTGGGGGAGACGCTGCAGTCTCAAACCTTGCCGGATGAGGATTTCACCGGCTATTTCCTGCGTGGCTATCCGGACAAGGCTTTTGAGGGGGACCGGATGTACGTGGTGAACCTGGAATACGGCAAGAGCCTGCTGCCGGGAATTTTGGACACCGAGCGCTTCCAGATTGAGGCGGTAACCTTTTTGGACATTGGCGACGCCTGGTTTAGCGGCGTCCAAGCGCCGGGTGAGCCCAAAATTGGTGGCGGCGCCGGCCTGAAGGCCCATATCGCCATGGATGAAGGGTCGGCATCCGGGCGCCACCTCTTCCGGCCGGGAATAGTTATTTCCGCGGAATTGGCCAGGGGCGTCTCGGAGCAGGGGCGCTGGAGATTCGGCATTTCCGCCGGGGTATCCCACCGGTTTTAATCACCGGTTTTGATCGGAGGCTTGGAGTTTCCGCAGGCGGGCGACAAGCGTTTTCATGTCCTCAGGAGGATCGGAAGTGAAGAGGAGGCGCGTCCCCTCCCGGGGATGGTCGAAGGAAAGGCGGGAGGCATGAAGCGCCTGGCGGCCAATAAACGCATCTATGGTCTGATTCTCCGGGCCTGGCGCGCCGCTCGGATTGTCGGTAGAGTGCCCAATTATGCTGGGAGGGCGCTCATCTACGCCATACAGGCTGTCCCCAACCAGGGGATGGCCGATGTGGCAAAGATGGACGCGGATCTGATGGGTACGGCCGGTTTCCAGGGATAATTCGAGCGACGTGGCGGTCGCGGAGAATGCGTCGGAACCTGGCGGCTGCTCACCGGGCTGTCCCCCGGAGACTTTGTCCCAGCGCTCCAATACGCGGTAGTGGGTAATGGCTGGTTTCCCTACCTGTTCAGGCTGCATCGCCACAATCCGCTTCACCGGGTGGTCAGGGTCCCGGCAAATCGGCGCGTCAATGAATCCTTCGTCGGCTCCGACGATCCCGTGAACCACGGCAAGGTACTTCTTTTCGATCCGGCCCTGCTGCATCTGGTTGTTGAAGCGCTGATGCGCATAGGCATTCTTCGCCACCAGGACCAGCCCGGAGGTATCCTTGTCCAGACGGCTGATCAGGCGTACCGGCGCCTGAATGCCCTGGGATTGAAAGTGGTGGGCGATGGCGTTGGCCAATGTCCCGGACACGTGGTCGCGCACCGGGTGGGAGACTATCCCGGCAGACTTATTGACCACCAGAAAATCGTCGTCCTCGGCGACGACCTCCAGTCCGAAGGGCTCCGGGACGACGCCGGCGGAACGGCCTGCCCACAGGATCAGGACAAGTTCATCGCCGGTCGCGATCCGGTCGCAGGTCCGCGCTTGTTTTCCGTTTATGGCGATCCGCCCATGGGCTTTCAACCGGCGCACCAGACCCCGGGACAAACCGAGCCTGCCGCGGAGCAGGTTTTGCACGGTTAGCCCGGCTTCGCCCGGCGGTACCCGGTAGATGAGCTTTTCTCCCGGCATCTCACTTTGCATGTCGCTTTCCAAGCTCGTGCCTCCTGTGGATCCAACATGCTCCCTACAAATCCAACTGTGCTTCCCACAGATCCAATTATGCTTCTAAAGATCCAAGCTGGTATATCGGCCGGCTCGTTCTCCCGGGCCATGGCCGTCTTGCCCGTTTAGATCGTACCTGATCAGGAACAGGGTCTGACGGGGTGGCGACCCGGCGATGGCTGTTGTGCCGTCGGGAAATAGATCAAAGGCGAAGCTTTCCACCCTGATGCGCCGGGCGATCTCCTTTATGGGCAGGCCGGCCAGATCCGGCAGGTACCTCGCCAGCAGTTCCTGATCATGGAGAAGCACATGTACCGGGCGTCTCCCGTCCATGGGACGCCCGCCACCTCGTCCCTCCGTGGACTCATGTACCGGGCGTCTCCCGTCCGGGCTCCTTTCTCTCCCGGTCAACCACTCCGGCGGCTCCGCATACCTTTCCAGAAGGAGGTAATCGAAGCGAAGCAGTTCGCGCAGGAGCGGGAGGCTTTCCAGGATGGCGGGCCTGATACCGGCAAAATCGTAGAGATGCCGGTACAGGGCCGGCAAGCGATGGGCGATCTGGTGGAGCCGTCGTGCCTCCCAGTATGCTGAAAACGCCTCAAAGAACTTAAATGGCGAGGGGAAGAAGTTCCGGAACAAAAACTCCAGGGCGTGGTCAAAGTGGTGGGAGTTATAGTACTTTTCCAGGAGGTCTTCGATCCGCTTCAGGCGCAGTAATTCATCATAGCGCAATACATCGGTGGCCAGGACCTCATAAGGGGGCTGCGCGGCGTAGATGCACCCAAAATTCCGGGCGTGCTCGCGCAGGCTGGAGCCCTTCAAAAGTTTCAAAAATCCGAGTTGCAGCCTCTCGGGGCGAAGTTCAAAAACCTTGTCGAAAGATCTCTGGAACGAGGCGTAGTCCTCGCCCGGCAGGCCGGCGATCAGGTCAAGATGGAGATGGATGTTGCCGGCGGCCTTCAGACGGCGAACGGCGGCCTTCAATCGGCCAAGATCGGTCTTCCGGTCGATCAGGGCAAGTGTCAAAGGATTGGTGGACTGCACGCCGATCTCAAATTGAAAGAGCCCCGGCGGTACCCCGGTGAGAAAGTCCAAAAACGCGTCATCCAGCAGATCCCCCGCGATCTCGAAATGAAAATTGATTTGGGGCGCCGGGGTCGCATCTGTGCCGTTGGACGCCGCCTTTTCCCCCAAAAAGCGCAGGATCTCCAGTGCCCGGCCGCGGTGGATGTTGAAGGTCCGATCCACAAATTTGACCTGCTTTACCCCGGCGTCCACAAGTACCTGGAGATCGGACTTGACTCGATCCAGTGAGAAGTTGCGCACCCCCTTGCTCAGCGAGGAGAGGCAATAACGGCAGCCGAAGGGGCATCCACGGGAGCTCTCGTAGTAAACAATCTTATTTCGGAGCTCATCCAGGGGTTGGAAGGGCAATTCTGGCTGGCAAAAGGGGGAGGGGATGGAATCCAGATCCTGGATGAGGGGCCGGGGAGGGTTGACGGTGATGCTGGAGATCCCAGATGATTCGATGCCTGGCGGGCGTCGGTAAGCCAGGCCCAGGATGACTTCCGGCTCGGGGGAATCCGGCTGATCTTCCACAAGGTACTGCAAAAATTCCCGGAAGGTGGCCTCGCCCTCCCCGAAGATGATGTAGTCCACCGCCGGATGGTTGGCCATCAGTTCCCCGGGATCATACGAGACCTCAGGACCTCCCAGCAGGGTGGTGAGGGAGGGACGGACTTGCTTGAGCATGTGGACCAGTTTCAAAGTGGGCTCAATATTCCATATGTAGCAGGAAAAGGCGACCACCTCGGGATCTTTCCCGAGGATGTCGCCATAGATCCGGTGAAGTTCCTGGTTGATGTCAAATTCCGCCGCCCGAAACTCCACGGGAAGATCCCGGCAGGAGCTGTAAAGATAGCGGAGAGCCAGGGAGGAATGGATAAATTTTGCGTTCAGGGTGGTTAACAGGATTTTTATGGCCATTTGCGGTTAGTATCACCAGATCCCGGCAAGAATCGTTATAGCAGGTAGTTCGGTATTTGCGGGCAAAATCCTGTTGAGACAGAGGCCGGCCGCCGGACAATCTCCCCATAAGACGGCTAGCGGAAAGATCCCTGGAATAAAACCCGGGCTTCCAGCAGCCGGGCTTCCACTTCGGTGCGGGTGGCAAGACGGAGGCGGCCGGCATCCCGGCTGATGTTGAGGGCGGCCACCACATTGCCGCGCTGCATGGCCTCCACTGGAGAGCAACCTTCAGCCAACCCCCAGATGAACCCTGCGTTGAAATAGTCCCCGGCGCCGACGGTATCCACCACATCCGTAGCGATAGCCGCGACCTCCCATTGGCCGGCGGGGGTGTACAGAGAACTGCCTCGAGAACCCTCTTTTACCACCAGCGCCTTTGGCCCTGCCGCCAGGATGGTAGAAACAGCGGCGGAACGATCCGGAAGTTTGGTTACTGCTTCCAGTTCCACACGATTCGGTAAAAAGATGTCCACAACCGAGAGGAGGCGCTGGACTTCGGCGCGGGTTTGGTCCGTCCACCCATCCGGGCTCCAGCCGGTGTCCAATAAGATCAACGGTGGGCGCTGTGCAGCTTGTTTCAATTTCCGGAGCAGATCCGATAGTTCCGGGCGGCGGAGCCCGGGAAGCAGAAAATAACCGCAAAGCAGGATTAGCCGGCACCCTTCCAGGAATTCGGCCTGACTCTCCAGGTCCGCCACGCCAAAATGATTCAGGGTCCCCAGGACGGTGATAAAGCTGCGTTCTTTGCCAGGGGCCTTTGAAATTCCAACGGACAGGCCAGTCTGCACACCGTCCAGGATCTGGAGCCGGGAAGTATCGATGGCCGCCCCTGGCGCCTCGCGCAGAGCGGCCAGGATCTCGGTGCCGGTATAGTCTGCGCCGATGTTGGCAAGGAGGGTCGTCCTCAGGCCGAGGTTGCCAAGCGCCAGGGCGGTATTGGCCGCCGCGCCGCCAGGCCGTGAATGATAATCCGGCGCCACGACCTCCGTGCCCCAGGCCGGGTAGTCATCGATCGCTCCCAAAATCAGATCTTCGTTGACGTTGCCGACAATAGCCACCGGACCCGGGCTCATTTTTTCTGCGTTTTCCGCGGCCACTCTTTTCCAGCTGCCTTTCATTCTTCCGAGGTAATCTTGGAGATAATTTGCGAAGCTCCTGGCACCAGGCCGCGAGCCAGCGAGACCCCATAAGCCAGAAGTTGAATGGGCAATTCGCAGGCGGCGGCCATGAGAAACTCATCCGGGCAAGACGGGACCTTAACCACCAGCGTTTGCCGGAGATCTGATTCTACCCCGTCGGTGAGCAGGATCACCCGGCCGCCATACTGGCAAACCTCCCGCGCCAATTTGTAGCCCAGTTCGGAGGTCTTTCCGGATGGGGCGAAGATCATCGCCAGAAATTCCGGACCCAGCATCTCCCTTGGGCCATGCCGAAACTGGCCTCCGCTTAAAGAGGCGGCGTTTAGCCTGGTGGTCTCGCGCAGGGTGAGGGCCCCCTGATTGGCAGACGACAGGGCTGGTCCCCGGCCGATCAAAAAGTAGGTCTGGCCCGGGTGGCTGATGGGATCCACAAAATCCACCAGCCGGCCCGCTTCTTCCTCCCATCCGTTCAGGTAAAAGGCGGCGCCTTCCGCCAGGGCCATGACCGCGTCAGCTGCAACATTATCGGCTGCAGCGTCACCGGGGACAGCGCTGCCGGATCCCTTTATTTTGGCCAGTTGACGGGCCAGGAGATAAAGCGTGATTACCGTGGCGATATAGGACTTGGAAGAAGCAATGGCCTTTTCCTTGCCGCAGCCGATATCCAGAACCAGGTCGGCATGCTGACCGAGGTAGCTTTCTGGATTGGCCGTCGCCCCGAGGATCAGAGGCCGGCCGGCAGCCTGTAAACTGGCAAGCAGGGCCTTGATTTCAAAGGATTCGCCGGACTGGGATACCAGCACCACCAGGTCTTCGGGCTGCAGGGCGGAAGGATAGTAATGGAGCAATTCCGAGGTGTCGCACAGGTTGGCGGAAAAGCCTTGTTCAAGAAGATAGAGATAGGCAGGGTAGGCGGCGTACAGGGAACTGCCCATGCCCGAGAAGATTACGCGCTTGAAAAAACGATGGTTGAGCCGGGCGGCCAGATCAAAAAACAAAGTGCCGGTCCGGTAGTTTGTCCCGATCTGCCGGAAGATCTCGGGTTGCTGGAGTACTTCGGCAAGGTAAAGGTTCATGCATGTCTCTCCTTACTACTGTTTCAGAAAGTCGTCAAAGCCAGCGATGCGGTAATGGTATGGCATGGCGCATCACTGGCGCGACCTGTCAAGACGGCGCCGGACGCTAGCCTTTCACCGCCCCCGCAGTCAGGCCCTGGATAATCTTTTTTTGAAAGACCAGCGCGATCAGGACCGGCGGAATAGCGGCCAGAATCCCACCGGTCGCCATCAGGCCATAGTCGATGAGATGGCGGGTGGTAAACTCCGAGATGGCCACGGTGATGGTTTTTGAAGAGTAGGTGGCGGTGAAGAGCAGGGCGAACAAGAATTCATCCCAGGCCAGGAGGAAGGTGAACAGCCCGGTGGCGACCATGCCCGGCAAAGACAGTGGGGCCACGATGCGCAGGAGCGCCTGGGAGCGCGAGCAGCCGTCAATCGCGGCGGCTTCTTCCAATTCCCTGGGAATGGTGCGGAAATAGCCCTGCATAATCCAGATCACAAAGGGCAGGGTGAACGAGGCATAGACCAGAAAGAGGCCGAACCTGGTATCGATCAGCCCAAACCTGCGCAGCAGGATATAAAGGGGGATCACCAGGCTGATCTCCGGGACCATGCGCAGGCCAATGGTAAGGTAAATCAGCCGGTCCGCGCTTCTGGACCGGGCGCGGGCCAGGGCGTAAGCGGCCAGGGAGCCCAGCAACAGGCAAACCAGGGTTACCGCCACAGCCACCGCCAGGCTATTTTTGAACGCCTCGCCAAAAGGGGGAATCTCTCCACTGGTAAAGGCGGCGCTCCCCGACGGGTTGAGCAGCTTCTGGTAATTTAAAAAGGTCGGGTGCTGCGGCGCCCAGTGGGGTGGCGCCGCAGCGAGTTCATACCGGGGCGAGATGCTGGTGATGAACAGCCACAAAAATGGCGCCAGGATCAACAACCCCAAAAGGAGAGCGCCGGCATAGGTGAAGGCGGCTGCCCGGATCGCCCGGAGATTCTGCAATCGTCTTACCGGCGACGATTTTGCCGTTAGGGTTTTGAGTTTTCCATCTATGTTCCTTTGGCCCATGTTTCCCGCCTCTTTGTTATTGTGCTACATCGTTTATCAGTACTCTACCTCGGTGTACAGCCCCTTGATGTACACTACCGCCAGGATCAAGATTCCCACGCTCACCATAAAGGATAGAGCTGCCCCAAACCCCAGATGTAGGAACTGAAAGGATTCTCGGTAAATGTAAAATGAGAGCACCTGCGTTCCATCCGCCGGACCGCCCTTGGTCATCATGTAGATGATGTCGAAAACCTTGAAGGCTTCTATAGTCCGCAGGACCAGGGCCACCAGGATCGACGGCTTGAGCAGCGGGAACGTCACTTTCCAGAACCGTCTCCAACCGCTGGCGCCATCCATGGTGGCGGCTTCGTACAACTCGGCCGGGATCGTCTGCAAACCAGCCAACAGTAGCAGTGCGATGAAAGAAAAGTTTTTCCAGACATCGGCCACAATCACCGAATTCAAGGCCATAAAGGGCTCTCCCAGCCAGATCACATAATGTTTGATAAATCCCAACTGGGAAAGAAGTCCGTTGAGGGCCCCGTAGTTGGCGTCAAAGATCCACTGCCACATCATGCCGTTGACCACCGTGGGCAAGGCCCAGGGGAGAATGATCAGCGCCCGCAGAAAGCCTCGCCCACGGAATTTTTTATTGAGAAACACCGCGGCCCATAACCCGAGCACGAACTCCAGGCCTACTGAAAGCAAGGTGAAGTAGGTGGTCTTCCAGAGGGAGTCCCAAAAATAGCCGCTCCGGAGGATTTCCAGGTAGTTACCCAGGCCCACAAAAGAGCGGGAAAGGGGCCGCATCAGGTTATAGTCGGTCAGGCTATAATACATGGCCAGCCCGAACGGGTACAGGATCACCAGGGCGATGAGCGCAAAGGCCGGGAGCACGAACGGCAGGATCCACCGGAGTTCTCCCCAATCTGATCTTTTGAATCTGGTTCCCTTGAACTGCTCCATCCCCTGGTTCCTCCTGCCATGATTGCCTGGGTTTACTTGTTCCCGTACTTTTTGGCCAGGCGTTCGATCTCTTTTTGCGCGTCATCCAGAGCCTGTTTGGGTGATTTGTTTTGGGTCAGCGCGTTGTGCACCTCAAGTTGCAAAACCCTGGAAAACTCGGAATACCAGGTCAGGCGCGGCCGGGAGACGGCGTACTTGAGCTGGCTGCTCATCTCGGCCAGGGCCGGATGCTTCTTTTGCACCTCGGGGTCGGTGTACAGGCTCTGCCAGATCGGCAGGGCGCCGTAATTGATCGCCTGGTTCTTTTGTTGTTGCCGCTCAGCCAGGAAGGCGATGAACTTCCAGGCCGCATCTTTTCGCCGGGAGCCGGAGGCTATTCCCAACCCCATTGAACCGGCCCCGGAAGCGCTCTTCTTCTTTTCGCCAGGCATAAGGGCAAGGCGCACCTTCCCGGCCACCTTGGACTGGGACGGGTCGTCGATGATTCCCCAGGCAAAAGACCAGTTCAGGCCGAAGGCCACGTCGCCGGCGATAAAGGAGTTGAGCATGGACCGGTCGTCGGCGGTGATGGATGCCGGGTCGGCCGCCTTGTATTTGTAAAGGAGATCCACCATAAACTGCAGGGCCCGCACATTGTCCGGATTGTTTACCACAAATTTGCCGTTGGGCTCGATGAACCGGCCGCCAAAAGCCGGGAAGATGCTCACGACGTCACAGATCAGGCCTTCGTGCTGGCCCCAACCCCAGATGGTGGCGTATTTGACCAGCTTCTTTTCCTGGAGTTTTTTGCTTTGCTCGACAAATTCCGCCCAGGTTTGCGGCGGGGTCTTGAAACCGGCCTTGGCCAGGAGGTCATTGTTGTAGTAAAAGAACTTGGTGTCCACAAACATGGGCAGGCCCCAGAACCGATTCTGGTAGGTAAGGATGTTCATGCCTGCGGGGACAATGCCCTTTTTCATCTCGGCGGTGACTCTGTCGGTAACATCGGCCAGAAAACCGGCTTCCACGAATTCGGCCGTCCAGATCTCGTCCACATCGATCACGTCAAAACCAGTAGCGCCACCCGCCAGAGCGGTCACGATCTTGTCGTGGAGTTGATCGTACCCTACCGAGATCAGATTCACTTTGATATCGGGGTTGGCTTTCTCAAAATCGGGAATGGCGGCCTTGCGAAATGCGGCGAAGTCATCGCTGGAAAGTACGGTAATCGTCGTTTTTTCCGCCGCGAAGGCGCCTGCCGCCAGGAGACCAAACGCCGTAAACATGAAGATCAGAACAACCCCGGACAACAGCCACATTTTACCTTGCCTGCTTTGGTTCTTCATCCTGTTTGCCTCCTAATCTCAATGTTTTAGATTTACCGGCCCTGAAAACCGCGCGTGACCCTATTCCGGGATCCAGTGTTGGAAAACCGTCTCGGCACATCCGGCGTAAAGCAAATCCTCGGTGGCCTCTGCCAGGCGTAATGAAATCGATCGTGCTTCAGTAAGCAACACCCGTCGCGCAAATTCGGCGGTGGCGGAGGGAAAAGCTAATTTCAGGAAGGGCAGCAGTTCGCCACCTACGTAGATGGCTTCTGGATCAATGATGTTTGCCATTATTGACGCCGCTTTGCCGATCAACAACCCCACTTCTTCGGCCAGGCCCGTGATCATCCTGCCCCCACGGCTGACTGCCGCCAGAAAATCTTTTACCTCCTTTCGATCAAGGTCTCCCGATGGAGCCCCCCGGTTTTTCTGATACCGCCTGAGAATGCCGGGCACGGATAAGATGCCTTCCAGGCAGCCAGTGTTGCCACAATAACATTTCAACGTGGGATCGCCCAGGGGAATATGCCCGATTTCGCCGGCAAAGCCCCTGGCGCCCTGGAAGATCTTCCCTTTATGTACAATCCCCAGGCCGATTCCTTGTCCAATATAGATAAAAAGCACCGTTGGGCTGGTTCTGGCAAAGAGCGAAGCGCCGATTGCCGCCAGATTCGCATCGTTTTCCACCCAGACCACCGGGTAGGGAAAGATCTCGGCCAGAATAGCTTTAAGATCCAGCCCTTCGATCCATGGATTGGTGCAATTGGTGACGATCCGCTGGTGGTTGCTATATACCCCCGGGATTACAGCCCCGGTCCCCAGGAGAGCCCGCTCTGAAAGATGGATCTCCTGTAATAAACGGGTAGATGTCAGCTTGATCAGATCGCTCAATTCCGGAAAGGAACGCGGCAGACCTGTAAAAGAGAGCGTTTCCCTGGCCAAAATCCGGTTGTGGAGGTTGACAAAGGCGACGCCAACGCGGTTGGGGTTGGTGAAATCCAGGCACAGAGTCCCCCGGCCATCCGGGTTGAGATGCAGCAGATAAGGGGAACGGCCACCGGAATTAAGGCCTGATTCTTTGGCCAACAGGAGATTTTCGGCAATCAGACCATTGCAGATATTGGAGACTGTAGAAAAGCTTAAGCCGAGTTCCGCCGCGACCTCGGTTTTAGTACAAGCGTCCTGGTTTCGCAACGCCTCTACCACGCGTTTTTTGTTAAACTGTCTCAACTCTTTGGTGCTCGTTACCGTTGCCACGCCAGGATACTCCTTAAAATGGGTGTGATCTTTGTCATGTGAATGCGCAGCCGACATTTGGAAATACTTTTTGCAAGTCAAATTAGAAGTCCAGAAAAATATTACCATAACCGCCAAACGGTGTCAATAGTTATTTTTTCTTCTCTTTTCGACGCAGCTTGATGGCCTCGAGGAAGGTTAAGAGCCCATCTTTTTCCTGCTCGCTGAAGGGGAGAAGTTCACCCAGGAGCTCAATGATCTGGGGGTCGTTCATCAGGGGGACCAACCGGTTCGGATAACTGGCCGGCGTCTCCTGGATGACTTCGGGCTCGAAGAACCAGCTTACCGGCATGCCTGCAAAGTCGGCAATGGCTTTGAGATTGCGATGTGAACACTCTCTTTCTCCCACTACATACTTCTGCAATGAGGTAGGGTGGATGGTGACGCCGATGCTCTTTTCGATGGCTTTGGCAAAGGCGGCATATGAGCGATTGCCCCGGACCTGATCGATTTTTCGTCCGACAACTCTGCGGATGTCCATCCGGTGACTCCTTTCGTGAGTGCGGTTTTTGCGCTGTGGTCCGGCAGGTTTAAAGAACAGGCGCCGGGAAAAAGTTTGGACTTTTAGTCTAAATCATAAGTTACAATTTGACAAAGAGCGGGCGCGCCCTGCTGACCTAAAGTCGATAAAATCGTTTTCCGGCGGGATGGGGCGGGAGGCGTATTTTGACTAAACGGGGAAAAGATATTATAATGGTTGTAGACTTATGGTATAAGTTGGAGGATGATTCGAGTACTTCAAACAGAAGATGGGAGGAGTCGGAGATGCGGGTAAAGATTGTCGCGATGGACATTCGTCTACGGGAAGCCATGGAAGAGCTAAGCAAGAAGCGCGGCGAGAGTTTCAGCCAGACCCTGGCTTATGTCGCGGAAGCCGCCGGGGTCAGCCAGGAATACATCTACAAGCTCATGGCGGGGAAGCGGCATCCTTCCCAGAGGGTGCTGTTTGCTCTGGCGTACATTTTAAAAACGCCGATAGAAGATTTATTTCGGCCCAGGATCGAGACCGGGGGCTGATGCTTAATTGCTCCGTCAAAAAGTTTAAGATTAACTTTACGGGGTCGATAAAGTTACTGGACAAATTTTTGAAAATCCGGAACCTCCTTATTTGCGTTTATAGAAAGAAGCAAACCTGTTGAAATACTTTAGTCGCCACAAACGTAGTCGCACCAGAAAAGATCAGCAAATGGAGGTGTTTTTATTATGAAGTTTTTTGGCGGGCTTAGAGGCAAACTTCTCAAGTATTTTCTTCTGATCGGGTTGGTACCGTTAATTTTGGCCGTCGGCGCGATTTATTTTTACGTGCAAGGAGTACTCCTGCAAACGACCAAAGAAGATTTTCATATCAAGGCCGCCGCCCTGAGCGATACGATTGACCTCTTCCTTTCAGAACGTTACGGAGACATTCAAGTGGTGGCAAACCTGCCGGCGTTGCGGTCACGAACGGCTTCCGCGGCGGACAAAACGGCGGATCTTAAATCGGTGCAAAAAACTTACGGGGATACCTACCTTGCCATATCCTTTATGAATGCCAATGGCGATCGTATTGCCGACAGCGTGGATCGCCCCACTATAAACCGGCAGGGGCGCGACTATTTTGAAGAGGCTATGAAAGGAAAGGTTTATTACACGGACGCAGCTATCGGAGATGATTTCAACCGTCCGATCCTCCGGTTTTCCGCCCCGGTTAGAGATTTGACCGATTCGGGCAGGATCATCGGCGTGGTAGTTGCGCAGTTGGATATGCAGATGGTCTGGAATATCGCGGACTCTATGGAGAGGAAAAACAAGGAAATTGGAGAGAACGGCTACGCCTGGATCATCAATAAGGAAGGGGTGATCATTGCCCATCCCGATAAGAACAAAATTTTAAAAGAGAATGTGGCGGAAGGCGCAAGTAAAGAATTGGCCCGTATTGCCCGCGAGCTGATGAGCGGAAAGGGCGCAGGGGGCACCTACATTCACGAAGGAGTAAGTTATGAGGCGGGTTATGCCCCTTTGAAAGGATATGGCGATTTCCGCGGAAACGGATGGGGGTTGATTGTCGCTCAACCCACCGCGGAAGTGGTAGGGGCGATCTCTTCTCTCCAACACATCGCCATTGTGTTATCCATAATTGTGACCATTGCGGTGTTCTTTGTGGCGACGTTCATTGCCAGGGGAATAGCCGGCCCGATTGGACAGATGACGCAGGTGGCGGCTGCGGCGGCCGAAGGCGATCTGACCCGCGAGGTGCCCCCGATCAAGACCGGGGACGAGGTCGAGACCATGACCGACGCCTTCCGGCAGATGGTGGCCCACCTGAGAAAGTTGATCCGGGAGGTGGGTGATTCCGCCCGGCAGGTGGCCGCCACCAGCCAGGAGCTCTCGGCCAGTTCCGAGGAGGTGGCCAAGGCGACCCAGCAGATCTCCCAGACCATTCAACAGGTGGCCCAGGGCGCCACGCAGCAGACCCAGTCGGCTACTTCCACGGCGGCCTCGGCGCAGCAACTCGGAAAAGCCATTGAACAGATCGCCAAGGGAGCCCAGGAACAGGCAATCAGCGCCAATCAGACCGCGGCCAGCACCGCCAAAATGTCCGCCACTGTTCAAAATGCCACCCGGGCTTCTGAAGAGCTTTTGGCAACTGCAAATGAAACCTCCGAGGTGGCAAAGCAGGGCGGCCAGGTGGTCAGAGAAACCCTGGAAGGCATGAAAAATATCCGGCAGACGTCGGATACCGTAGCGGAAAAGATTAAAGAACTGAGTGTCCACTCTGGAGAGATCGGCTCAATGGTGAAGGCCATCGATGATATCGCCGGGCAGACCAATCTACTGGCTCTGAACGCGGCGATCGAGGCCGCCCGGGCGGGTGAGCAGGGCAAGGGGTTCGCCGTGGTGGCGGATGAGGTGCGCAAGCTCTCTGAACAGTCCGGTGAGGCCGCCAAGCAGATCACAAATACCATTTTGCTCATCCAAAGGAGCATGGACTCCCTGGTCAAAGCCATGGAAGACGGAGCCAGGCAAACAGAGAAGGGCATGCAGCTTACTGATAGCACCAGTGCTGCTTTTAGCGAGATTTTGAAAGAAGTGGAGAAGACCAGCCAGGAGATCCGGAAGATCTTTGCGGCGGCCAAGGAGATGGAAAGCCAGACGGCCGAAGTGGTGAAGGCCATCGACAATATTGCCAGCATCACCGAAGAGAGTTCCGCGGCGACCGAGGAGATGGCCGCCAGTACCGGCCAGGTGACCGAGGCGACCAATGCCATCGCCAGCATCTCGCAGGAAAATGCGGCTTCGGCCGAGGAGGTGGCGGCTTCCACCCAGGAGGTGAATGCTTCGGTGGAAGAGATGGCCGCGTCGGCTGAAACGCTGGCCCAGATGGCCCAGAACCTCCAGGAGATGGTGAGCAAGTTCAAGATTTGACCCGGCATAAGATCGGTTTTCTCTACACGGGGAGAGCGGGCGGGATCCCGCTCCCCCCGTTTTTTTCGCTTCCCGGTTCATGGCTTATGCAAATAAAGAGGTGACAGGGGGTTTGCGTAGAATTCTGTTGAAGGGATCGCAGGACCCCCGGGAACTTGACGGGGCGGCGATAGGTACTTAATCTTCGGGAGGGCGACGTGATGGGCCTGCTTGATCTTTTCCGCAAAAAGGAGCCGGCGCGGCCGGTGGCGGAACGAACGCCTCTGAATATTCAGGTTGGCGATATCGTATCTTATGATGGCGTGGATTACCTGGTCAAACAAAGATTGGCCTACTACGACGGGGGTTACGAGTGGTTCGACTACCAGCTGGTGGATGGGGACAGGGAACTCTGGCTGGGGGCCGAAGATGACGATGGCCTCTGTGTCGCTATCTACCAGGAGGTGGAGATGGACCTGCCGGAACCGATCCCTGACAAACTGACCTACAATGAAGAAAAGTTCCGCCTTGACGAGCACGGCCGGTGCGGCGTTTCCGTGACCACCGAATCATCCAGCCGGTCGGTCCAGGTGGAGTACTGGGACTATGAATCTTCCGGAGGACACTATTTGAGCGTGGAACGCTGGGGTGGCGACTTGGAGGTGAGCTACGGCAAGGAGATCAAGCCCTATGAATTGGACATCTTCCCAGCCAAATAAATCGAGGAGGAGACAGGCGAATGGGTATTTTGCAACGGATCACCATGCTGGCCAGGGCCAATATCAACGCGCTGCTGGACAAGGCCGAAGACCCGGAGGTAATGATCGAGCAGATCCTGCGGGATATGAAGGAAAGCTATCACGAAGCCAAGGTGCAGGTTACGGCGGCCATTACCGAGGAGAAGAAGCTCAAACAAAAAGCCGGTGAAAATGCCGATCTGGCCGCCAAGTGGCTGCAAAAAGCGGAACTGGCGGTGAACGCCGGGGACGACGAGCTGGCCCGGGAAGCCCTGAAGCGCAAACAGGACCACGATGGCATGGCCAAAAGCTTCCAGGCGCAGTGGGAAGAGCAGGTCAAAGCCGTCACCGAACTCAAAGAGGCCCTTGCCGAGCTGGAGAGCAAGATTGCCGAGGCCGAGCGCAAGAAGGACATGCTGATTGCCCGCAGCAAACGGGCCAAGGCCACAAAACAGATCCACGAGACGATGGCCGGCATCTCCAAGAACAGCGCCTTTGAAGCATTCGACCGCATGGAAGACAAGGTGGAACATACCGAGGCGCAGGCACAGGCGGCCAAGGAGGTGGATGCCGACACGCTGGAAGAGAAGTTCGCCCGGCTGGAAGGAGACCGGAACGTGGAGGACGAACTATCCGCCCTGAAGGCGCGCCTCAAAAAGGACGCCTGAAGCCAAAACAGGTGAATGGGAGCAGGAGGCAGGTGGGGGGAAGTGGCCGTCATCAGGCGTGGCCTGGCTTTGCTTTTGTTGTTGGCCGGTGCGTTGCTCCTGGCTGGTTGCGCACCGGATATCACCGCGGAGATTGCCAGGAAGTACCCCGCAAAGGGGGTCTTTACCGACCGGATTACCGATGAGAAAGAGGTCTGGGACAGCTACGACGAAGATTGGGTGGACCGGGAGGTCACCTACCGGGATAGAGGACGGTATTTTATTTCCCCAAAAACCGTTCCGGAGACCGCCCGGGAGATCGGCGCCATCCGGAAGCCTTATTCCAGTTCGCCGGCGGATGAGCGGATGATGGTTCTCCGGTACGACAACCTCTTTCGTGACCGGCTGGTTACGCTTTTCAAACGCAACGGGGAAACGATCATTGAAGTGGCGGGAAGACGGCAGACCTATTACCGGCATTTTGATTTTATGAACACGCACTGGGGCGGTGGAACCGTCCGGGAAGGCAGTCAGGGGAGCAGCACCTGGGGGACCCGAGGCGGGAGCACCGGATTCGGGAAATAGTATAAAGTGGGGGTGTGGGCTTTGAGCAACTTTTTGGGGGAATTCATCTCTTCCGTGGTCTTTGCGGTGATCGGTTTTGCGTTGGGAATCGTGGGGTACAAGCTCTTTGACTGGGCCACGCCGGGGGATCTCGGCAAGGAGATCAGCGATGGAAATATTGCGGCGGGTGTAGCCCTGGCGGGTGTTTTTGTGGCGGTGGCCCTCATCGTGGCGGCGGCGATCCGCTAATGGCTATCGCGGATGCTCTCCCCCTGCTTTTTTCCACATTCCTCAGCGCCCTCGGGGGAATCGTGTACGAACTTCTCATCGGGGGCATTTCTTCATATCTGCTTGGAAACAGCGTTTACCAGTTCAGTATTACCATCGGGCTTTTCATGAGTTCCATGGGGCTGGGTTCCTACCTCTCCCGGTTTGTCCGGGGAGGCCTGGTGGGCCGGTTCATCTATGTGGAGGCCTGGCTCGGGCTGGTGGGAGGCTTTTCAGCCCTGGCGCTTTTCGCGGCCTATGCCTACACCGATTTCTACGATCTGGTGATGTATCTCCTGATCGTGGCCATCGGAACCCTGATTGGCCTGGAGATTCCGCTTCTGACGCGGATTATTGAGGATCGCCACCGGAACCTGCGGGTAACCCTGGCCAACGTCCTGAGCTTCGACTATATCGGCTCGCTGATTGGCGCCGTCGCTTTTCCACTGTTGTTTCTGCCGCGAGTCGGCCTGATCCGGACCGCCTTCTTGATGGGACTGGTCAATCTGGCGGTGGTGGCGCTGATCCTGATCCGTTACCGGCGGGAGATTCAGGATGAGGCCGCCGGCTCGGTTAAAGCCGGTCCCGGAGAGGAAAAGGCGGGGTTAAAAGGCCGGGCGAGGCTGTATCTGGCGACCGGTCTGGTGCTTTTAATCGTGATGGCGCTGTCCGCCGGTTTTGCGCAGTCTTATGACCTGGGACGGTATCTCGAACAGCACCTTTACCGGGATCGGGTGGTCTATGTGGAGCAGTCGCCTTACCAGAAGATTGTCCTCACCAGAAACGGCGATGATCTGCGCCTCTTTCTCGACGGAAACCTGCAGTTCAGCTCCCGGGATGAATACCGTTATCACGAGGCTTTAGTACACCCGGCCATGAGCCTGGCGCCCAACCATGATGAGGTGCTGTTGCTGGGGGCCGGAGACGGGCTGGCGGCGCGGGAGATCCTGAAATACCCGGATGTGGGGCGAATCACCCTGGTGGATCTTGATGCACGGGTGGTGGAGCTCGCCAGGAAGAACCCGGCGATCCGGAAACTCAACCTCGGCGCGCTGGACGACCGGAAGGTCAGAGTGGTGATCCAGGATGCTTACAAGTTCCTGGAACAAAATAGCGACCTTTTTGCAGCGATCATCATCGATCTGCCGGATCCAAACAATGAGTCGTTGAACAAGCTTTATACCGCGCAGTTTTACGAATTGGCGGGCCGCCATCTGGTTCCCGGGGGAGTCATGGTCACCCAGAGCACCTCGCCGTATTTTGCCCCGCAGCCTTTCTGGTCCATTGTGAAGACGGTGAAAAGCGCCGGCCTCTCTGCTGTGGGGTATCATGTGAATGTCCCCTCCTTCGGCGACTGGGGTTTTACCCTGGCCTCAAACCGCCGGCTCAGGCTCGACAAACTGCATGTCATAGCGCCCACCCGGTTCCTGGACGATCAAGGTCTCCGGGCCGCCTTCACCTTTGGCAAGGACGAAGTTGCCCGGGGGCGGGGAGTCCAGGCCAATACCCTAACGGGCGATTCGCAGCCCTATCTCGTTTAGTGGAGGTGACGTCCTCCCGCTCCAGTCCTTACGCTGGAGCGAGGCCAAGATTCGAGGATACTCTGGGAGCTCGCCGGGGAGTCGAACCC
>JAMCQP010000029.1 GCA_023381695.1 Bacillota bacterium
GGCACTTCGTCTCGCATTCGCCGCCTTGGGGCGCCGTCGGAGGCAATCCAGAGCCTTATTCCAGGCGGGGTCAAAAGCTCGGCGGAGATGGCGCTGCGCTTCGTGCTCTCCAACCCCCAGGTGAGCGTGGCGCTTTCCGGGATGGGGAGCGTCCAGATGGTGGAGGAGAACGTGGCCACGGCTTCCCGGGCGGAGCACCTTTCCCAGGAGGAGCGGCGACGGATCGCGGAGATCATGGAGGAGAACAGGCGTCTGGCGGATCTGTACTGCACCGGCTGCAACTACTGCATGCCCTGCCCCAACGGGGTGAATATCCCGGAGAATTTCCGGTACATGAACTACCACCGGGTCTACGGCCTCAAGGATTACGCCCGGGAGGCCTACGGCCGGCTCGGCCAGCCGGACAACTTCGTGAAGGGCGAGAAGGCCGAGTCCTGCCTGGAATGCGGCGAATGCGAGACGAAGTGCCCGCAAAAGCTGCACATCATCCACCAGTTGAAGGAAGTCGCCAGAGTGCTGGGGTGAGCGGACCCGGGGTAAATTCTTCGGTAGGTCAAAAAATAGGCCCAGTCAGTGCTTATAAACATTGCTTCTGGGCCTTATTTCATATATTCTTGCCTCTATTCTTACCTCTTTTGCTGCTTTGTCGGCCTCATAGAGTATTGCGCCATCCGCCTACCTGCAATAGAACATACGGTTATAGTTTTAGTTATTTCCCATTCCTTTACCTGATTATCAAGTTGGCTCAGGAACCTCTTCCATTCGGAACCAATGTTTGGTATAATTAATGCAAACATTGGTTCTGAAGTGATTTCTATGGCCCAGTTGGAGAGGAGAGACCAATCTGGGCACACTCTACGCCGCGGAGGTGCTGGGATGAGCGGGCAAATTTAAAGGACCTGGTGGCAGCGGTGGTAAAGGAGGCAGATCCAGATATGGACGGATCAAAAACTGGCGACTCTCTCTTCGGCCCCATCCCACCCTGGGTTTTTACCGAAAACCTGCGGAAGACCAACCCCTGGTGGGATGGCAAACCCGGGCCGCCTTTGCCGCCTTTCAAACGATGGCCTTTTGAGAGGCTGGTGCGCCTCCTTGAAAAGGGCATGACCCCTGCCGTGGTCCTGCGCGGCCCGCGTCGCGTGGGCAAAACCGTGCTTCTGCGCCAGATCATGGAGCATTTTCTGGCTCAAGGCGTGCCACCTTCACGTCTGCTCTATGTTCCCTTTGATGAACTGGAGTCCGCAAGGCAGATCCAGGAGCCGATCCTGACGGTGGCCCGCTGGTTCGAAGAAAACATCCTGGGCAGGAGTATCAACGAAAGCGCCAGGGAGGGGGAGCCGGCCTATCTGTTCTTTGACGAGGTCCAGAACCTGGACAACTGGTCGCCCCAGATCAAGAACCTGGTGGATAACCAGGCGGTTCGCGTGCTCATCACCGGCAGCTCTTCATTGCGCATAGAAGCGGGCCGCGACAGTCTGGCAGGGCGGATCGCCACGTTGGAGATGGGCCCGTTGCTGTTGCGGGAGATCGCCGGGCTGCGCTTCGGATTCTCTGATTCACCGATTTGGGGAGACAACAATCTGGATAACTTGCTCAGGCCCGACTTCTGGCATGCCGCAAAGGAAGCGGCCATGCACGATGCCGGGGTCAGGTGGGATGCCTTTCAAGGTTCTGTAGAGATAGAGCCCTGCGAGGAGGCTGAAAAATGGGGAGGGGGAAGCATGAAAAGGGGTTCGGGTTTTCTGAGGCTGCCTGGACTTCTGGGAGTGCTGGCGCTGTCTGTTTTGCTCTCCGGTTGCGTGAGCGGCCAGTTTCACGTCACGGTTTTTAAGGACGGGAGCGCCGAGCTGGAGTACCGGATGGCGATGGATCCCTTGCTGTTGAGTTTCTCAGACCAGAAGGACCCTCTGGCCGAAATGAAGGCGGAGGCCGAAAAAGGCGGGTTTACCGTTTCCAGCTACACCGAAGGCAATCTGGTGGGCTTTAAGGCCGTCAAACGCGTCCAAGATCTGAAAGAGCTGCCGGTATTGCAAAGCGGCATGTTCAAGGTCAAGGTGGAGAGCAGCCAGAGCGGTCTCGCGGTGAAAAAAGGACTTTTTGCAAACACCTATAAATTTAACGGTAACTTCGATCTCACCGGCATGAAACAGACCGGTGAGGGAGCCGAGCTGGCCAATGCCATGATTTCCCAGATGAAGCTCAAGTTCCTGTTGACCTTGCCCGTCGAGCCAAAGAGCAGCAACGCCGCCAGCGTCGCCGATAAGGGCAAGACCCTCGAGTGGGTCTTGATTCCGGGGCAAACCAACCAGATCTACGCGGAGGCCAGGGTACCTAATTTAACGAATATCGCCATGGCTATCGCCCTGGGAGTAGCTATCGTCGCCTTGTTGACGGTGGTCGTTGTCAAGAAGTTCAGGGCTCCCCGGGGGCAATCCGCATAAAAAGATGCGCAAAAAAGACAGAGGTGGATGGAGCATGAAGCTCGCAGAAAAAGTGATCGTGGTCACAGGCTCGACCCGCGGCATAGGCCGCGCCATTGCCGAGGCGTGCGCCGCCGAGGGTGGGCGGGTGGTCATCTCCTCCCGCCGCGAAGCGGCGGTCAAGGAAACCCTGGAAGCGTTTCAGCGGCGGGGGTTCAAGGTATCCGGCGTCGCGGCCGATGTATCCAGCGAGAGCGACCTTGAAAAGCTTCTGCAACACGCCGTTCAGACCTGGGGGCGGGTGGACGTCTGGATCAACAACGCCGGCCTGTCCAGCGGGTTCAGGCCGCTCGATGAGATCAGCGCCGAGGAGATCGCCACCATCGTCAATGTGAACCTTACCGGGATGCTCAAGGCCTGCCGGATGATCATCCCCTATTTCATCAAGAATGGCGGCGGCGTCCTGATCAACATGAGCGGCAAGGGCGGGCGCGGCGAAGCGTCGCCGTTCTTGACCGTTTATGCGGCCACCAAGGCGGCGGTGACCAGCCTGACCAAAAGCCTGGCGCGGGAGTACCGGGCCTACCCCGTTTCCATCCACTCGGTGCTGCCGGGGATGGTGGAGACCGACTTTTACAAGGACATGAAGGCCAGCCCGAAGTTGGCCGCCGACGCCCAGAGCATTCCCTATGTGCTCAGGGCCGTGGGCGTGCCCAAAGATGTGGTGGGCCGCTTCTTCGCGGAGATTGCCGCGCAGGAGCCCGGCAAGGTGACGGGCAAGAGTTATTCACTCCTGAAAGGATGGCGGTTGCCGAGGGCCATCGCGCTTTTGATGTGGTACCGGGCCACCCGGAAGATCAGGACGGCAAGGTAAGGCAGAACCTGGTTGTGGTGGTGAAAAAGACTGAGGCCAGGGGGGCTTGAGCTAATTCGGGTTTAGAGAACGGAGGAATGGAGAATGAAGGTTGACGGAGCCCTGGCGTTGGAATTCCAGAAACAGTTGGGGGCCGGCAAGGTCCTGACCAAAGAGACGGAGATGGCATGCTACGCCTTCGATTCCTCGTTTTTGGGACAGCTTACGGAGTACCGTCCCGACGCCGTCGTAAAGCCCGACAGCGCCGGGGAGGTCGCTGCCGTGATGCGGCTGGCCAGCAGGCACCGGATTCCGGTAACCCCGCGCGGGGCGGGGACGGCGCAGACCGGGGGCGCGGTGCCGGTCCGGGGCGGCATCGTCCTGGATCTCTCTTCGCTCAACCGGATCATCGAGGTGGACACCGACAACCTCCAGGTCCTCGTGGAGCCTGGCATCGTTCACGCCGATCTCAACGCGCACCTGGCCAGATTCGGGTTCTTCTTCCCGCCGGATCCGGGCAGTTCCAGGATGTGCACCCTGGGCGGGATGGTCTCCAACAACTCCAGCGGCATGCGGGCCGTAAAGTACGGGACGACCCGGCAATATGTCCTGGGCCTGGAGGTGGTCTTGCCCGGCGGGGAGATCATCTGGACGGGTGTCAAGGGTTCCAAGGCTTTAAAGACGGTCTCCGGCTACGACCTGACCCAACTGATGGTCGGTTCGGAAGGAACTCTGGGGATTATTACCAAGATCCGCCTCAAGATCCTGCCGATGCCCGAAAAGCGCGGGCTCGTTCTGGCCGCTTTCGACACCCTGGAAAAGTCCGGAGAAGCGGTGATCAGCGTCTTCCGCAACCGTTTGTTCCCATCCGCCATCGAAATCCTGGACAAGACCGCCATCCGGGCGGCGATGCTCTATAAACCCGATATTGTCCTTCCCCAGGCCGAGGCCGCCCTCCTCTTCGAGGTGGACGGTTCTCCGGCGGATGTGGTCTACCAGGCTGAAAAGATCGCCGGAGTCTGCGGGCCGCTGGCCGGCCATGTGGAATGGACGGACGACCCGGTGAAATTCGGCAAGCTGTGGCAGGCCCGCCAGGTGGTGGGCGCCGCCGCCGCGCGGGTGAAGCCGGGCGTGACCAGGGTCTACGACGGGGAGGATATCTGCGTCCCGATCACGAAAGTGCCGCAGGCCCTGCGCCGCATCCAGGAGATCGGCGCGCGCCACGGCCTGACCATCGTGACCTACGGCCACATCGGGGACGGCAACCTGCACTCGGCCGTGATGGCCAATCTGCGCGACCCCGCCGAGGTGGAGCACGCCAGGCAGGCCACCGACGACATCCATCGTCTGGCCCTCGAACTGGGCGGGACTACCACCGGCGAACACGGGGTGGGGTTGACCCGGGCGAAGTACATGGAAGAGGAGCACGGCCTGGCCCTGGAGGTTATGCGTGGCATCAAGAAAGCCTTCGATCCGGATAACATCCTCAACCCCGGTAAGATGGCCCTGGAGACAGTGGCAATGGGTGAAACAGCCTCTGATAAGACAGCTCAGGATAAGACGGCCGTGGAAAGGGAGTGAGCCGGCATGGCATTGTCAGGCGAAGCTCTCGCCGTGGAGATCATGAAGTGCGTCCGCTGCGGCCAATGCCGGGCGGTCTGCCCGGTATTTCTGGAAAGCGGCGCCGAGACCGACGTGGCCCGCGGCCGGATCTTCCTGGTGAAGCTTCTCATGGAAGGAAGGCTGGATGGTAAAGACCTTGATGGGGCCCTGTCCCGGTGCCTGGGCTGCAAGTCCTGTTTCCAGGAGTGCCCCAGCGGGGTCAAGGGCGACCAGATCGTCCTGGCGGGTCGGGCGGAGATGGTGCTCCGCCACGGCCTCGGGTGGATGAAAAGGGGTCTGTACCGGGGCGTGCTCGGCAGGCCGAAGGTCTTTGGGGCCATGGTTGGCCTGGGTTCCCTGGCCCAGCGGGTGGCGCTGGCCCGCGTGCCCCGGGATTCGGGCATTCGCCTGCGCCTGCCCGGGAACCGCGTCCCGCGCACCATTCCCTGGTTGCCGCGCCGGCCGCTGCGGCCAAAAGGTACGGCAACCTACAGCCCGGGGGGCGAGCTTGACCAAGAAACAAGGAGCGCTCTTACTCAGGGTGCGAGGATGGGGCCGGGAGCGGAGGGCAAGACCGCCCCGCGCCGCCGCGTGCTGTATTTCACCGGCTGCCTGACCAACTATTTATATCCGCGAATCGGGCGGGCGGTGATTGACGTCCTGAACCGCAACGGGGTGGAGGTGATTGTGCCGGCCGACCAGACCTGCTGCGGCCTGCCGGCGCGTGGAGCCGGGGATCTGGAGACGGCGGACCGGCTGATGGCGGCCAACCTGGAGGCGATGAGCCGTTACGAGGCCGACGCAATTATCGTGAGCTGCGCCACCTGCCTCACTTCCTGGAAGGAGGATTATCCCGCCGCCGGGGGGACGCTGGGTGAACGGGCCAGGGACATGGCCGCAAAGGTCTATGATTTCTCCCAGTACCTCACGGAGGTTCTGGAATTCCAGCCGCCTGAAGGGGCTCTGGCAATGCGAGTCACTTACCACGATCCCTGCCACCATTTCAAGGGCATGCAAATCAAAAAGGAGCCGCGAAAGCTGTTGAAGGCCGTCCCCGGGCTGGAGTTCAAGGAAATGGCCGAGGCCGAGCGATGCTGCGGATTCGCCGGCTCCTTCAGCGTCTGGAATTACGATCTGGCGGTCAAGATCAACGATCGCAAGATCAAGAATGCCGCCGCCACGGGCGCCGAAGCAGTGGTTACCGGCTGCCCCGGCTGCGTGATGCACCTGGCGGACGGCCTGAACCGCAACCAGGTGCCGGCCAGGGCCCTGCACCTGGCCGAGGTGCTGGAGATGGCATACCAGAAAGAAAAGTAAACGGCCCGCGCATGCCGGTTAGGGCGACTAAGGGATCTGGAAAGGGCGGTCCGAGGGAAGGAAGACATGGAATGCCTTCTGCACGACGTTTGCGCCGGGTGGGAGGTTTTATTTTTAACAATATGAACTAATATGAACTTATAGGAGGATCTTCCAGGCCGCTGGCGAATAACATAATTGTCTTACACATAAGATGACTTGCTCACTAATTCAGTTGGGGTGATCTCTTCGGTTGAGGTGATACCCACAGTTGGTGAGACATTTCGCAGTGCAGGGTGGTCTTAGCTTGGCTGGCAAATTTGTGGTTCACAAAAAGAAACTTTACGAAGAGGTCATGGAGCAGATCTCGAAGCTTATCGAAAGCCGTAATTACGAAACTGGCGACCGGTTGCCTTCGCTGCAGGAGTTGAGCGAGATGTTCGGGGTGGGGAAACCCACCTTGCGCGAGGCGCTGAGCGTCCTGGGGGCCACCGGCGCCCTGGAGATCCGGCACGGCAGCGGCATCTTCATCAAGCGGCTGCCATTGAATCCGCGGTACGATCTTCTGGCCCAGTTGCCCGAGGTGGAGAGCCAGCAACTGTTGCACTGGCTGGAATTCCGGCGGGCCATCGAGGTTGAGGCGGCCGGATTGGCCGCCCGGCGCCGCAGCGAGGAGGATGTCGCGGCCATCGAGGAAGCGCAAAAACGGCTGGAAGAGGAGGTTAACCGGGGAGGGATCGGCGCCGAATGGGACTACCAATTCCACTACCGGATCGCCCTGGCGACCCACAACCCCATCTTCGCTCAACCCGCCGCCACCACCTCATATATTTTGCGCCAGTACTTCGAGTTGAGCCTGCGCCAGTCGATGGCCATGCCCTGGCGCCGGGAAGTGGTGAAGACCGAGCACAACCAGATCCTGGAAAGCATCAAAAGGGGCAAGGCGCGGGAGGCGCGCCGGGCGATGCTCGAGCACATCAACAACGTGGAGATCAAGGTGAAGCTTTTGGTGGGGCCTGATAGCCCGGAGGAGAAGCCGACTGTCGATGGAAAAGATGCCTCGTAATTCGCAAGAACTGTTTGAGGGGATCAAGGGCGCCTATCCGCGGGCCATGTTCAAGGCCGCCGGGTACCACCGGGAGGAACTCAAGAAGCCGGTTATCGGCGTGGTCAGTTCCTGGTCGGAGATGCATCCGGGGAGTTACCCCAACAAAGAGCTGGCCCAGTTTGTCAAGGCCGGCGTTTGGGCCGCGGGGGGCACCCCGGTGGAGTTTCACACCATCGCGGTCTGTGACGCTATTGCCCAGGGGTTGGGGATGCACTATTCGCTGCCCAGCCGGGAGGTGGTGGCGGCGGAGATCGAGGTGATGGTGGGGGCGGGCGGCTTTGACGGGCTGGTGCTTCTACCCGCCTGCGACAAGTCGCCGGTGGGCATGCTGATGGCGGCGGCCAGGCTGGACATTCCAACGATCTTTCTGCCGCCGGGTCCAATGCTGCCGCATTTTAAAGACGGCGAGCAGTGGGTGATGTCGGATATCAAGGAAGGCATGGGGGCCTTCAAGGACAATAAGATTACCGCCGCGGAGTTCGAGGCCATTGAGGAGGAGACCTGCGCCACCACCGGCGTTTGCGCCATGATGGGCACCGGCAACACCATGGGGGCCATCATCGAGGCTCTGGGGCTTTCCCTGCCGGGTGCCGCCAGCGTGCCGGCGGTCTTTGCCGCCAAGAGGCGCCTGGCCAAGTTGACCGGGGAGAGAATCGTGGCCATGGTGCGGGAGCAGATCCGGCCGCGGCAAATTTTGACCAGGGAGAACCTGCAGAATGCCGTGCGCTTTCTCATGGCCATCGGTGGCTCGACCAACGCGATCCTGCACCTGCCGGCCATTGCCCGGGAAGCGGGCGTGGAGCTCACCCTGGCCGAGATCGACGAACTTTCGGCCACTACCCCCTGCATAACCAGGATCCGGCCGTCCAGCAAGTATACCCTGTGGGATTTTTACGAAGCTGGCGGGGTCGGCGCGGTCCTGGGAGTGCTGGCGCCGCTTTTGAACCGGGATGTCCGGACGGTCACGGGAGGCAAAACGGGAGGCAAAATTGATGGTTATTTCCGGCCGGTAAAGCGCGGGGAAGTGATCCGGGCTCTGGACGATCCCCTGCAACCCCAGGGCGGGATCGTCATCCTGCGCGGCAATCTGGCGCCGGACGGGGCGGTGGTCAAGGTGAGCGGCATCAAGGGCGCTCCCCGGAGGCAGGTGGGGACCGCCAGGACCTTTGATTCGGAGGAAGACCTGATGCGGCACATCATGAACAAGGAGGTCAAGGCCGGAGATGTGCTGGTGATCCGTTACGAAGGCCCGCGGGGCGGGCCGGGAATGCGGGAGATGTCGATCCCGGCCGCGCTTTTGACCGGCATGGGCCTGGGGGACAGTGTGGCCATGATTACCGACGGGCGTTTCTCCGGCGCCACCCGCGGCTTCTGCATCGGCCATGTGACGCCGGAAGCGCATGTCGGCGGGCCGATTGCCGTGGTGCAGGACGGCGACAAGATCGAGATCGATATTGGTCAAAAGAGGCTGGACCTGTTGCTGAGCGAGGAAGAGATCGCGGCCCGGCTGCGGCGTCTGCCCCACCGGGAGGCGCCGGTGAACGGCGGGTTCCTCGGGCTTTATTCCCGCCATGCCGGCCAGGCGGACAAAGGCGCGCTACTTGGGGATTAAAGCATTTGAAGAGGCGTGGAAGATTTGCCGCGCCGAAGATGAAATCGCAGGTGCAAAGATGGAACTGCCCCGGATGTATCTGTGCAAGCAAAAATTTCCCCGGGAAGAGGTCGCTGAGCCTGCCCGGACGCTGACCTCCCTCCTTTCGAGCAGTTGGGTGCCGGAGAGGGTGCGGCCGGGGGAGAAGGTGGCCATCACCGGCGGCAGCCGCGGCATCACAGCCATGGTGCCGTTAGTCAGGGCGCTGGTGGAGTATCTCCAGCAGCTGGGCGCCGAGCCATTTGTGGTGAACGCCATGGGCAGCCACGGCGGTGGGACGGCTGAAGGCCAGAGGGAGATCCTGACCGCCCTGGGGATGACGGAGGCCAATCTGGGGTGCCCGATTATCGCCAGCATGGAAGTGGAGCAGATCGGCGAGCTGGCGGACGGTTTCCCGGTCCTCTGCGACAAAAATGCCTGGCGGGCGGATCACATCGTGGTGATCAACCGGGTCAAGCTCCATACGGCGGTGCGCGGCCCGGTCCAGAGCGGGCTGTGCAAGATGATCGCCGTGGGCCTTGGTAAGGAGCGCCAGGCCGCCCGCCTCCACCGCTACGGTCCCGCGGAGATGGGACGCCTGATTCAGGAGGCGGCTTCGGTTGCGCTCCGGAAAGCGCTCATCCTGGCCGGGGTGGCCATCGTGGAGAACGCCTATGGAAAGGTGGCCCGGCTGGAACTGGTCCGGCCCGCGGATTTTCTGGCCGCAGACGCCCGCCTGTTGCAAGAGGCGGCCAGACTCCAGCCCGTCTTGCCGGTCAAAGAGCTGGATCTGCTGGTGGTCGAGGAACTCGGGAAGATCTACAGCGGCGCCGGCCTCGACCCCCATGTGATCGGGCGCTGGCGCATCTGGGGGGAACCGGAACCCGAGTCGCCGCGCATTCAACGCATTGTGGTGTTGCGCCTGGCGGCTTCCTCCCGTGGGAATGCCCAGGGGATGGGGCTGGCGGACTTTATCACCGAGAATTTCCACCGCAGCGTCGACTTTAAAGCGACCTATAAAAACGCCTTGACCAGCACCTTTGTGCAGCGAGGCATGATCCCGGTAATCGGCGCCAGCGACCGCGAGGCCATCAACGACGCCCTGTTCTCCCTGCTCCGGGGCAGGGAAGATGGGCTGAAGATCGGCTGGATCAAGAACACTCTTCATCTGGAGAAGCTGGCCCTCTCGCCGGCGGCGCTGGTGGAGTATGCAAACACATCGACTGGCGCTCAAACCGGAACATCGACCGGCATGACAACCGGCTCTCCGGCCGGCGTGCCGGCCGTGGAGAAGCTGCGTGCCGTGGACTGGCGTTTCGATGCGAACGGAAGCCTGCTGCCGTGGGAGGAGGAGTCACAGGATGCCCAGAGCCTTGAAGATCAACCCTCGCGATAATGTGGCGGTGGTCTTGAACGACGTCCAATCCGGGGAAGAGGTTGTGGTGAACGGCGAAGAGGAGACGATCCGGCTTACGGCGCGGGAGGAGATCGCCTTTGGGCACAAGATCGCCCTCATTCCCCTGGAGGCCGATCAGCCGGTAATCAAGTACGGCGAGGAGATCGGGAGGGCCAGGGTGGCCATTCCGGCGGGAAACTGGATTCATCTGCATAATCTTTATTGCCAGCGGGGGAGGGGCGATTAGGCCGTCCGGCTGACAGCGCCGTTGGTTCAGGGAGGTGCTCGTTCATGGAGACTTTTATGGGCTACCGGAGGCCGAGGGGGTTGCCCGGGGTAAGAAACCTGGTTGCGGTGATTCCCTCCGTCTTTTGCGCCAATACCGTGGCGCGGCAAATCTCGGACCGGGTGGCCGGGACGGTCTCCTTTTGCCATCCCGTCGGCTGCAGTCAGGTCGGGCTGGACCTGGAATTGACCGCCCGCGCCCTGAAGGGCCTGGGAAGGCACCCGAATTTCTACGGGGTGGTGGTGGTCGGCCTGGGTTGCGAGCGCTTCCGGGCCCGGGAGCTGGCGGAGAGCATCGCCGAGGCGGGGAAACCCGTGGAGCTGGTGATCATTCAGGAGGAAGGCGATACCTTAAAGGCGGTCGACAAGGGAGCGCGTCTTGCCGCCAAATTGGTGGAGGAAGCGGCCCGGCAGCCAAGGGAGGAGTTTCCTCTGTCCCAGCTTTGCCTGGGCCTCAAGTGCGGCGGGACGGACGCGACCTCGGGATTGGCCGCCAACCCGTCTTTGGGCTGGGTGGCCGACCGGATCGTCGAGGCCGGGGGTGCGGCCATCTTTACCGAAGTCACGGAACTTTTGGGCGCGGAGCATATCCTGGCGCGCCGGGCCGTCAATCCCCAGGTTGCCGGGGCAATCATGGCCACCATTGCCGACATGGAGACCAGGCTTCAGGCCGCCACTGCCTCTTGCGGGATCCAGAACCGCTCGGCCCTGATCTCTCCGGGGAATGAGGACGGCGGGGTGACCACCGTGGTGGAGAAGGCTCTGGGAGGGATCCATAAGGCCGGGAGATCGCCGATCCGCGGGGTTCTGGCCTACGGCGAGGAGGTCAAAGGGCCCGGCCTCTATCTCCTGGATTGCGCCGGCCATGACGGCGAGGCGGTGACCGGGCTGGTCGCCTCCGGTTGCCAGATCGTCGCCTTTACCACGGGGCGCGGCACGCCTACCGGCTTTTCCGGTGTCCCGGTGGTCAAGATCACGGGAAACAGCGCCACTTTCCAGAGGATGCAGTTCAATATCGATTTCAACGCCGGCGGGGTGATTGAGGGGTTGAGTATCGCCGGGGCGGGCTCCGAACTCTTGCGACTCATCAAACGGGTGGCCTCCGGTGAACCGGCCAGGGCGGAGTTGTTGCAACATAACGAACTGTTCTGCGTGACGCGCGTCTGAGAGAGCCGCGTCCAGTCTGGGTTATACCGGGTTACCCGGGCTATACCGGGTTGCACGCAGGACCCAGGGCAAAGGAAGGGATGAAAATAATGTCGGACGCCGCTACCTACAACTGGAAGGATCTTACCAGCTTCTGCACCAAAGTCTTGCTCAAAAACGGCCTGAATTTCGACCACGCGCTGATCGTCGCCGAGCATCTGGTGGAAGCCAATTTGCGGGGGGTGGATTCCCATGGCGTCAGCCGCCTGGGGGTCTACGTGGAACGTTTGCGGCGGGGGCTGATCAACACCCACCCGGCTTTCAAGGCCAGGAGAGATAACGGCGGCACCGTGCTACTGGACGGCGACAACGGCGCCGGACAGGCGGTGGCCTGGGAAGCCACGAGAATGGTCATGGAACGGGCCACGGATCACGGCCTGGCCGCCGTTGGAGTCCTCAACTCGAACCACTGCGGGATGCTGGCCTATTATACCCGCCGGATGGCCCAGAAAGGGTTCATCGGTGTGGCCATGACCAGCGCCCCCTCCGTCATGGCTCCCTGGGGCGGCAAGAAGGCTTATCTGGGGACCAACCCCTTTTCCATCAGCGTTCCCGCCAGAGAAGAGGAGCCGATCGTCTTCGATATGGCCACCAGCGTGGTGGCCAGGGGGAAGATCATCCTGGCCATGAAGAAGAAAGAGCCGATTCCGCCCACCTGGGCCACCGACGCCGAGGGCGTCCCCACCACCGATCCCACGGAGGCTTTTCACGGCCTGGTCCTGCCGGTAGGCGGTCCCAAGGGGTATGGCCTCTCGTTGATGGTGGACATCCTTTCCGGGGTCCTGACGGGCGCCTGCTTTGGGCCCTACATCGGCGCTCTTTACGATGAATACCACCGCACCCAGGGG
>JAMCQP010000041.1:0-10710 GCA_023381695.1 Bacillota bacterium
CTAATCTTGGAGCGTGGACTTAGTGCCATTGCTTGAAATAGATTCCACGTAGGGCGGGAACCGCCCGAAGTTACGCCTGTGGAAATCGTGTAAGACCCGAGGCCAAGCTGCGGGCAGTGGTTGATGAAACAGGAAGCCAACGTCCAAACTTTCGCCAAGAAGCCCCCGCTTCTTAGCGAAGCGTAAGCGGGGGTAGTTCACTTCTCCTAGAGTAAGGAGGCATGGAAGTGAACCATTCAATGCGCCAAAAGCCCCTGGTAATCGGTCATCGCGGTTTTGCGTCCCAGGCGCCGGAAAATACCATGGTTAGCTTTAAAAAGGCGCTCGATCTCGGGGTGGGCGGCCTGGAATTCGACGTCCAGATGACCAGGGACGGCCACCTGGTGGTCTGCCACGACGAACAGGTGGATAGAACCACCAATGGCAAGGGCCTGATCAAGGATTACACTCTCGCGGAGTTAAAAAAGCTTGACGCCGGCGGCTGGTTTGGGCCGGAGTTTGCGGGCGAAACCATTCCCACCCTGGAAGAACTGTTTGATCTTCTGGCGGGGAAGCCCGGCCTGCTGATCAATGCGGAACTGAAGACCGGGATCGTGATCTACCCGGAGATCGAGGAACGGTTTATCGAGATGGTTAGGAGGTACCGGCTGACCGGACAGATCCTGATCTCTTCTTTCAACCACTACAGTTTGTACAAGGTCAAGGGGCTTGCGCCGGAGATGAAGACCGGGATTTTGTACATGGACGGCCTCTTTGAGCCCTGGGAATACGCCAGGCGCGTAAAAGCGGAGGCGCTCCACCCGCTCTTCTACAACATCCAGCCGGTGATTGTGGAAGGGGCGAAGCGCCATGGCCTGATGCTCAACCCCTTCACGGTGGATGATCCTGGCTACATGCGGCTTTGCATCGAGGCGGGCGTGGACGGGATCATCACCAATTACCCGGATCGGCTGATGAAGCTGCTGGAAGAGGGTTAGGTTAAGCAACGGAGAGGTTTATGTGGGCTCTGGCCTGGGCCGGCCTCGCCAGCGTCGGGGCTGGACACAAAATTTTGCGGGGGTGGGTTGCACGTGAACAACGACGCCATGGAGTCAGGACTGCGGCTGGACTACAAGAAGATCTTTCTTTTAGGGTTCGGGTTCTTTATCATCTCCATGACCTGGTCGATCTTCAACTCCTACGTTCCTATCTTCCTCAAGGGGTTCATTTCCAGCACCTGGCTGGTGGGCCTGGTGATGACCTTTGACAACATCGCCGGGTTGACCTTTCAACCGTACTTTTCGGCGCGGAGCGACCGGACGCGCAGCCGCTTTGGACGGCGGCTGCCGTTTCTGATGGCGGGCGTGCCGCCGGCGGCGCTCTTCTTCCTCCTCTTGCCGGGTGCCAGCACGCTCTTGACCCTGATGGTCTCCGTAATCCTGGTGGATCTCTCCATGAGCGTCTTCCGGGGACCGACGGTGGCGCTCATGCCGGATCTCACGCCGTCGCCGCTCCGGAGCAAGGCCAATGGAATTATCAACTTCATGGGCGGGCTGGGAGCGCTGATCGCCTTCTTCTTCGGCTCCAGCCTGTACCGGATGAACCACCTGTACCCGTTCGCGCTGGTCTCCATCCTGATGGTGGTGGTCCTGATCCTCTTATTACGCGTGATCCGGGAGCCGGAGGTCGGGGAGAAGGAGGAACGAGTCGGGCTGGCGGCGGCCTTCATGGAACTGGTGCGCAGCCGGGACAAGAGCGGCCTCCTCATCCTGGGCGCCATCCTCTTCTGGTTTATCGGTTGGAGCGGGGCGGAGGCTTTCTTTACCCTGTATGCCAAGTTCGGGCTGGGCATTGAGGAGAGCCGGGGCTCCTTTTTGCTCGGATTTTTCTCCATCAGCTTCCTGATCTTTGCGATCCCCAGCGGGTTCATCGGGACGGCCATCGGCCGCAAGAGGACGATTCAGATCGGTGTGGCGGGCCTGGCAGTGATTCTGGCCGTCCTTTCCACCGTGACCAGGGCTGGCTCCATCAGCGTCCTGTTTCTGATCGGCGGTTTGTTCTGGGCGTTGATCAACATCAATTCCTACCCGATGGTGGTGGAACTGGCGGGCAAGGCCAAGATCGGCGCCTATACCGGACTCTACTACTTCTTCTCGTCGCTGGCCGCGGTGGTGGCTCCGCCGACCTTTGGGGCGCTGATGGACCGATTGGGGTATGGTGTACTTTTTGTGGCGTCCTCGCTTTCGCTGGCGGTGGCCTTTATCTTCATCTCCCTGACCAGAAAGGGCGATGTGGCAATCATAAAATTATAGGTTTGTTTTGGAAGGAAATTGCTGGGATTCATAGAAAGTATTACTGGTTGATAGCTTTTCCCCATCAACTCCTGTGGACGGACGGAGATACGGAGAAAGTCCTGCTCAAAGGGGGCTATGTTGCCTTTGGGCGGGACTTTTGTATTAACGGAGGAAGCAGAGGAAGTGGAGGCGCTGAACGAGATAATGCAGCAAACTGGAACTGCACGGAAAGGCGGGCTTGCATCGCAAACAAAACGGCGGCGCAGCCCTGGACGGTCTGGGGCAAGCCGCGGCGGCGATCTTCTGGCCGGGTACTTCTTCTTGTTGCCCACCCTGGTGATCTTTACGGTGTTCATCCTGATTCCGGTGGGCTGGTCGTTTTACCTGAGCCTGCACGAGATCGGGCCCATGGGCCTTGGCACGATCTGGGTGGGCCTGGATAACTACAAGGAGTTGCTCACCTCGGCGAGCTACCTGAACAGCATCAAAGTCACCGCCCTCTTTGCCCTTGGGGTGGTGCCCACCGGCATGGGGCTGGCGTTGTTTTTGGCAATACTCCTGAACCGGCCGTTGAAGGGAATTGCCATTTACCGGACGGCGCTCTTTGCGCCAGTGGTTCTATCCAGCGCCATCGCCGGGGTGATCTGGAGTTTTCTTTATTCGCCGACGGTCGGTTACCTGAATTACTTCCTGCATCGCTTCGGGGTGGCGCAGCCGCCCAATTGGCTGGCCGACCCCAACTGGGCCCTGGTGGCGGTGGCGATGACCACGGTATGGAAGGAGATGGGGTTTACCACCATCATTCTTCTTGCCGGCTTGCAGGGGATCCCGGATCATCTTTACGAGGCCGCCAGGATCGACGGGGCCGGCAAATGGGCTGCTTTTCGGAATATCACCATCCCCATGCTCTCGCCCACCCTCTTCTTTGTGCTGATCATTTCGGTAATCCACTCCTTCGAGGCTTTCGGCCAGATCCATGTGCTGACTCGCGGCGGCCCCATCGAAGCCACCAATGTGCTGGTCTATTCCATTTACCAGGATGCCTTCATCAATTTCCGCAGCGGATATGCCTCCGCCCAGGCTTACGTGTTGTTTGTAATCGTGCTGGTCATGACCTTGATTCAGTTTGGCGTCCTGGGAAAGAGGATTCACTATGAATAAGGGGAGAAAGGCTGCGGGAAAAGGTTGGGGAGGAAGGCGGGTTTGAGGATGAAAAAGGCAAGACTGGAAAACCTGGTTGTCTACCTGATGCTGATTGGCGCGGCAACTATTATTATCTTTCCAATTATTTATGTCTTCTTCGGGAGCCTGAAGCAACCCAACGAACTTTTTGCCTACCCGCCGCGGCTCCTGCCGAAAGGGCTCTTCCCGGGCAACTTTGTTCATGCCTGGGGCGCCAACCCGTTTGGCCGCTTTATCTTGAACAGTCTTATCGTGTCCACGGCCATCACCCTCGGGCAGATCACCTTTTCGGCCCTGGCCGCCTATGCGTTTGCCCGGTTGCGGTTTTGGGGGCGGGATCAGCTGTTCATGATCTTTCTGGCGACGTTGATGATCCCGGGGCATGTCACCCTGATCCCCGCCTTTCTCATCGTCAAGAAGCTGGGGTGGATCGACACCTACGCCGGGCTGACGGTGCCGTTTCTGGCCACGGCCTTTGGGACCTTTCTTTTACGGCAATTCTTTCTTACCATTCCGCAGGAGCTGGAGGATGCCGCAAGGATAGACGGGGCGGGACGGTTGCGGTTTCTGGCGGCCATCCTGATTCCCCTGTCGCGGCCGGCTCTGGGGGCCCTGGCCATCTGGAGCTTCCTTGGCGCCTGGAACCAGTACCTCTGGCCGCTGGTGGCCACCAATTCCACCAGCATGCGGACTGTGCAGATCGGGATCGCCATGTTCCTGCTGGAGGAGGCGGGCACCAGCTGGGGAGTGGTGATGGCCGGGGCAGTGCTGGTGATCCTGCCCACTCTTCTGGCTTTTCTGGTCGCCCAGAAACAGATTGTCAAGGGGATCACGATGACGGGGCTTAAAGGTTAGAATCCAAATGGTGATTGAACAAAAAGGAGGGCAAGAAATGAAAAAACTGCTGGCGGTTCTGGTAATCTCCGCGCTGGTTGCGCTATTTGCGGCGTCCGGCGCGGCGGCGGTGCCCACCAAGGTGCTCTTCTGGCACTCCATGAGCAGCGTCATGGGGCAGGCCGTGCAGGATCTGGTGGACAAATTCAACAAATCCCAGAAGGATGTCGTCGTGGAAGCGGTCTACATGGGGAGTTACGACGACGGGATCAACAAGCTCAAGGCGGCCATCCAGGCGGGAACGCCGCCGCACGTGGCCCAGATCTACGACATCGGCACCCAGGTGATGATCGACTCCAAAGCCATCGTGCCGGTCCAACAATTTATCGATCGGGACAAGATCGACATCAGCATCTTCCAGCCAAACGTGATCTCCTATTACAAGGTGGGCGGGGAGCTCTATTCCATGCCGTTCAACTCCTCCACGCCGATCATGTACTACAACAAGAACCTCTTCCGGGAGGCGGGGCTCGACCCCCAAAAGCCGCCCCGCACGTTTGAGGAGGTCGCTGAATACGCCAAACGCCTCACCAAGCGCGACGCCAGCGGGAATGTCACCCAGTGGGGGGTGGCCTGGCCGCTGGTTGCCTGGTTCTTTGAGGAGTACCTGGCCAACCAGAATGCGCTCTTTACAGACAATAACAATGGCCGGACGGATAACGTCACCCGGGTGGCTTTTGACAGCCCGGCCGGGATCCGGACCATGAAATGGTGGACCGACCTGATCAAGGAGGGGTACTTCCCAAGGCTCCAGCGAGGCTGGGATCCAGCCCGGCAGCCGTTCTGGGCCGGCAAGGTCGGTATTCTCATGGATTCCACGGCCAACCGCGCCCAGCACGAGAAGAACATCGCCGGCAACTTTGAGCTTGGCACGGCTTTTCTGCCCTATCCGGCCGGGACCGGGCGCAACGGCGTGGTCATCGGCGGCGGCAGCGTGTGGATGCTCAAGGGGCATCCGAAAGGCGAGATGGAGGCGGCCTGGGAGTTTGTCAAATTCCTGATCCAGCCCGATCAGCAGGTGGAATGGCAACTCAAGACCGGTTATTTCCCGGTTCGCCGCGATCTGCGGAAGAACCCGGTGCTGATGGATTTCTACAAGAAGAACCCCAACGCCGATACGGCGCTGGAACAGTTGGAGACGACGAAGGTCAACTACGCGACCCAGGGGGCTTTAATCGGCACCTTCCCGGAGATCCGGACGATCGTCGAGCAGGCGGTGGAAAAGATCGTGGCCGGGCAGATGACGGTGGAGGAGGCCATGGCGGAGGCCGCCAAAAAGGCGAATGAAAGTATCGCCCGTTATAACCGGATGTTCAAGAAGTAAACCAGATAAACGCATCGCGCGCGATAACCACCAACCTGATTCATCATCGTCTTTTCAAGACGGAAGCGGCTGTCCTGAGGCCGCTTCTTTTTTCCCCTTGTCCCGGTCACGGCCCATCTCGCTGAGTAAAAGGTCACGCCTGATCCAAACTGACATAAGCAGGAAACCGCCGGGTATACATAGAAGGTTATTGTTCAAAAGTGTGCAAAGGAGACTGTACAACATTGCGTTTGGAAGAGATGGAATGGAAGACGCTTCAAAGCCAGTACCTTTACGAGGGGCGGATGAAGCTTCGCAGCGACAGGGTGGAGCTGCCGAACAAAAAACTCTGGAACTACGTCTACCTGGAACAAAAGCCCGCGGTGGGCATCATCCCCGTCACCAACGACGGCAAGCTCGTCATGGTGCGCCAGTACCGTTACGCCCTGCGGCGTTTTACCTGGGAGACGCCCGCCGGCGGGATGGAGGAAGGGGAGGATCCCCGGGAATGCGCTGCCCGCGAGCTTGAGGAGGAGACCGGCTACCGGACCGGCCGGTTGACCAGGTTGATCTCCTTCAATAACGCCAGCGGCTCCACCACTTTGTTTATGCACCTCTTTCTGGCGGAGGATCTGGTCCAGACGCAGCAGCGTCTGGATGAGTCGGAGTTTATCCAGGTCGGGCTTTTCGATCTGGCTGAAGTTGTCGATAAACTAGAAAGTGGGGAATTACAGACGGATGCCGCCACGTCGCTCGGGGTTTTGCTGGCGTTCCGGCGTCTTAACCCGACAAAATAGCTTGCGGCCCGGTTCCTGGCGGGCTTGCCAGTACCTGGGGGATCGGGTATAATTAAGTGAGCCATTATGCGCATACAATTTTTGCAGGACCGCCAGAAGGGGGGATAAACGCTTCAAAACATGGCATGGTAATAGCAGAAGAACTGCCGGATGAAGATCCGCATGTATGCGATTATGTAATGCCATTTGGAAGGAGCATCGCGTGTGATTGAGATTTTTTGCCCGAATGCCTGCGTGAATTCGATATTTGACATAAACCTCAGGTCCTTGAGGGCCAGAGGGATCAAGGGGATCATTATCGACCTGGATAACACCCTGGTGGAATGGGACAACGAAGAACTGCCGGAAGAAGTGCAGGAGTGGGTACGGAACGCCCGGAAGATGGGGTTTCGCATCTGCATCGCCTCCAACGGGCTGAAGGACAGGGTGGAGAGTTTCGCCAGGCAATTGAAGATCCCGGCGATCTCCAAGGCCGTCAAGCCCAGCAAGAGGCCCTTTTTAGAGGCATTGCGCATCCTGCGCACGTCTCCCGCGCAGACCGTGGTGGTGGGAGACCAGATCTTTACCGACATCTGGGGCGGCAACCGCCTGGAACTCTACACCATCTTGATCAGCCCGATGAGCGACCGCGAGGCCGTGACCACCCGGGTGGTCCGCAAGGTGGAGAACGGGGTTGTTTCCAGGCTGCAAAAAAAGGGACTGATTCCGGAAGAGGTCGCCCGGGGGAAGAGGGTCAAAGCCAGACGGTTGCGGCGGTTGATCAAGCGGGCCTGGAGCTGGGCTTCCGAAGATGCCAAGAGCGACTTGATGGCCGGGCGGAGATAATGAAACAACCACGAATTTGTCCGGGTTGCGGGGCGCCTTTTCAGACGGATAACCCGGCCGGGCCCGGATATGTCCCGCGCGAGGTGCTGCAAAAGGGCGGGAAAGATCTGATCTGCCGCCGGTGTTTCCGGCTGGCCAACTATGCTGAGGAGACGCCCATTGACCTGCGAAACGAGCGGTACGTGGAGGCGGTGCGCGCCGCGGTAAAGAATGCGGGCGTGGTATGGCTTCTGGTGGATATTATTGATTTTGCGGGGACCTGGTTGCCGGAGTTTCGGGAATTGTGCGAGGGCAAGCCGGTCCTTTTGGTTGTCAACAAGGTGGATCTGTTGCCTGTCCGCAGCCGGTACTCCGAGGTGGTCGCCTGGGTGAGGCAAGAAGCGGCGGTGGGGGGATGGCGGCCCGACGAGGTCTTAGCTGTGAGCGGCCAGACGGGGTACGGTGTTGGGCAGCTGGCGGGGCATAGCCGTGCCCTGGCCAAAAACGCGCGGGCGAAAGGCCCTGAGGGTGTTGGCCATCCCAACACGGCGGACGGGCCCGCCAGGGCGAAGGGGCCAGGAGCAGGGGAGCCCACCAGGGTAGCGATCATGGGCGCGACCAATGTGGGAAAGTCCACCCTGGTCAGGCGGCTTCTCAAGGAGTATGGGGTTGTTGAAAGCGGCGCCCCCACCGTCTCGCGTTTTCGTGGAACGACGCTGGGCATGTTGGAACGAGAGATTGGCGAAGTCCGGCTGGTGGTGGTGGATACGCCCGGGATCGTTCCGCGCGGGCGCCTCGGCGACCAGCTTTGCCCGGATTGCGCGGCCCGCCTGGTTCCCACCAGGGGGCTGAACAGCAAGCTCTTTGAACTGCAGGCGGGTCAGGCTCTCATGTTCGGGGGACTGGCGTCGGTGGTGGTGGAAAAGGTTGGGGGGAGCAACGAGGGTGGAAAGGAAACCAGCATGCTCGGGCCGGAAGCCAGCGTGCTCCTGGCCTTCGTTTCGGACGAAGTAACGTTGCATCGCACCACTGCTGAACGCTGGGAGGCAGTCAGGGACGAACACGGCGGCGACTGGTTGCAACCGCCCTGTGTTTCCTGCCGGGACAGGCTTTCCAGCGGTGGCTGGGAAGGGCAGAGTTTTGAGGTTTTGCCTTTGCAGGATCTGGCGATTGCCGGCCTGGGATGGGTTACCGTCCGGCGGACTCCGGTCCGGCTTGCGGTGTACGTTCCGGCGGGGACTCTTTGCCGGATCCGGCCCGCGCTGGTGGGGCCCAGACCCGCCGGGCCCAAAACTTCGACCCGTTGAGACCCAAATTTCAGCCTGCTGAGTCCAAATCTTCATAAGTTCTTCATATCATCTTCATAAGTTTTTCAAGGTCCTCGGTTACAATGTTCCTAGAAACCTGAGGAGGTGACTTGGATGAAGAAGAGATTTGCAATTGCCGTGGTAGTTGCGTTGGTCCTGGCTCTGGCGGTGCCTGCCGTCTTTGCGGCGGTGAACACCCCCCAGCAGTTGAGTGCCTCGCAGCAGCAGGAACTCAAGGGGCTCTACACCCAGATGTATGACCTCGAAAAGCAGATGATCCAGAAGCGGGTGGAGTTCGGCTGGATTACCAAGCAGCAGGGTGACTGGATGATCCAGAACCTTGAGGCCCGCAAAGAGTACCTGCAAAAGAACGGTTTTGACGGCGCGTACGGCCCCGGCTATGGCCCGGGTGCCGGCCCCGGCATTGGTTGCCCGGGTCACGGCGGATTCGGCCCTGGTTACGGTCCTGGCCCTGGTTACGGCCGTGGCATGATGGGCGGTTGGGGCTGGTAAGCGCCAACTCGCGGTGACCATCTCGATTTAAGACTCGGTGAACGATTAAATTAAATTGGTACGGGCATCAAGACGAGACCGCGACAAGGCGGTCTCGTTCTTTTAGGCATTGGAGGCCCGGCGCTCTTGGTCAAGAAGGCAAGTGCTTCTTGGCGGCTTTTTGCGCAGCCTCCACGGCGGGGAGAAAACCGCGCCGGGCCGCCTCCTTGTGAAGATAAGGCCAATCAATCTCCGGGTAGTGAACAGCCAGCATCGACTCCGCCCAAAACCGGTCGCCGGTTGATCCCGGCGCCAGAGCATCGGTGATCACCGCGGTAACCGCCAGGCGTTGTTCGAGCGGGTTTTCAAGCCCCACGGCGTCGGACAATTTCAGGCGCAGCTCGTCAAAATCGGCGGCTCGGAGGGCGCCAGGAGTTGGTTCCCGATTATCGGCTTGATTGTCCATAATGAAGGACCATCTCCTTCTCGGAAATTCTTTGCAATTTCCCGGATTCCAGGGCGTTGTTCCAGTTATCCCGCATGGCCCGAATCAGCAGGGCTTCTTCGGCCGGTTGACGATCACGCAGTCTGTCCAGCTTCGGGCGGGTGGCGTGCAACGAAAAGAGGATACGCTCGTGTGGTACTTTTTGCGCCATATAGGATTGAAAATCGATTGATTTCAAGGCGAAACCTCCCGACCTGGACTTATTTCCTTGCCTTTGGGATTATTTTACCACAGCGCGCGTCTTCTTTCCATAAGCATGCCGCAACCGCCTTAAAATATGGGGCCATTGTGGTATAACCTCCATGTATACAAGGTACCTTCCATGCTCTGGCCGCATATTTTGGATTCCAGTTAGAGGTTAATCAAGGGTCAGATTCAAGACATAAGCTGGGGCAAGGCTCAAAAAGGCAAAGATCACAAAGGGGGTATGACCGGGGCAAGTTGAGTTTAAGGAAGGGGATCCGGATGAACGCCACCAAAGCCGGGTTGTGCCCGCAGAAAGGTTGCGGAAAGTACAGTCCGCAGGCGGGGAGCGGCCGCGGGGAATGCCGGCATTTTGAGGGCGCCGACGTTCTGGAGAAGATCACCGATGCCATCCAGAGCATCAAGTTCGGTTTGGTAACCATTGTGGTCCAGGACGGGCAGGTGATTCAGATCGAAAAGACAGAGAAGATGCGGTTGCCCCCGAAAAACGGGAAAATTTGCAAGGCTGACCAGTCAACTGGAGGCTAGACGTAGGCCCGATGGCCGAAACTATGCCTCTATTTTATTTGCAGTCTATTTGGAGGTGGAAAGATGCCTCATCAGGCGCATGAAAAAGAAAAGGCGCCCTGCCGGGCAGAAGCGCCTTACCGGGAGATCGAGACGGATCTCCTGATCATCGGCGGCGGTACGGCGGGCTGCCTGGCGGCGGTGGAGGCCAGGGAAAGGGCCCCGAACCTGCGGGTGCTCGTCATGGAGAAGGCGCACATCGACCGGAGCGGCTGCCTGGCCGCCGGCATGAACGCGATCAACGTCTACCTGAATTCGGGGGAGACGCCGGAGGGCTTTGTGAAATATGTCCGGGCGGATGCCATGGGTCTGATCCGGGAGGATCTGGTCTTGAGCATGGCCCGCGAGATCAACGCCGTGGTGGCGCGGGTGGAGAGCTGGG
>JAMCQP010000041.1:10720-12451 GCA_023381695.1 Bacillota bacterium
CCTCCACCCAGTACCCGGCCTGCCCGTGAAGAAGAACGCGAAGGGGCAATACGAGCCCCGCGGCCGGTGGAACATCAAGATTAACGGGGAGTCCCTGAAGCCCATCATCGCCGGCGCGGCGAAAAAAGCCGGCGCCGTGGCGCTCAACCGGGTGGTGGCCACCGATCTGCTTCTGGTAGACGGCCGGGTGGTGGGCGCGGTGGGGTTTGGGGTCCGGGATGGCGCTTTCTATGTGATCCGGGCCGGGGCGACCATTGTGGCCACCGGCGGCGCGGCCGGGGTCTACAAGCCCAATAACGACGGCAGCGCCCATCACAAGATGTGGTATTCGCCGTTCAACACCGGCGCCGGTTACGCCATGGGGATCCGGGCGGGAGCGGAGATGACCAGCTTTGAGATGCGGTTCATCGCGGTGCGAACCAAGGACATCATATCGCCCACCGGCACGCTGGCCCTCGGGTTTGGGGCGCCACAGGTAAACGCCAAAGGCGAACGTTTCATGGCCACGCGCTACGCCCACTGGGGCGGTGAGGGCGCGCCCACGCCGCTTCGGGCTTACGGGCTTACCCAGGAGGTCAAGGCGGGCCGGGGCCCCTGCTACATGGACACCCGCCACCTGACGCCGGAGAAGGTTCGGGAGCTCAAGGCTTCGTTTCTGGATATGTACCCGGATATCGTGCTCTTCTGGGCGGCAAACGGGTTCGATCCCGCCCGGGAGCCGGTGGAGATCCAGGGCACCGAGCCGTATATCGTGGGTGGGCACTGCCAGGCCGGGTACTGGGTGGAGGCCGACCGGCGCACCACGCTGCCCGGGCTTTACGCGGCGGGCGATGTGGCGGGCGGCGCGCCGTACAAATTTGTGAGCGGCTGCTGGGCGGAGGGCGTGATCGCCGCCAGGGCGGCCGTGGAATATGTGAAGGGCATGAAGGGCGGCCAGGCAATTGACGCCGCCGGTGAGCAGAGGCTGTGCGAGCAGATTGGAGATCTTCGGGAGCGGACCTTGGCGCCTCTGGCGCGCCATGAGAAGGAAGGCGCCGGGGTAACGCCACAGGAGATGGAGGAACGGCTCCAGCGCGTGATGGACCAGTATGCCGGCGGGGTGAGCAGCTTCTACGAGATGAACGAAGAGCGGCTGGAAATCGCCGAAAAGCAGCTCAAATCGCTGCGCGGCCAGGACAAATACCTGGTGGCCCGGGATCCGCACGAGCTGATGCAGGCGCATGAGGTCCTGGATCGCCTGGAGGTAGCCGAAGTTTTGGTGCAGCACCTGCGCTACCGCAAGGAGACCCGGTGGCCCGCCTTCCAGAGCCGGCTGGATTACCCGCACCTGGACGACCGCCACTGGCTGAAATTCGTGAATTCCCGGCGCGATCCAGGGACCGGGACGATTGAAATGATCGAGCGGTCCTACCAGCAGCTGGTTGCCGGGGATCGCTACCTGCCGAAGTAACCCTCATGCTAAGAGCAACTCTCATGTCAATTGGTACGGAGAGGTGAGAAGATGAGCGTTATTGTGGACACCAGAAGTTGCACCGGCTGCCGCGGGCTCAAGGAGCCGCGGTGTGTCGAGAATTGTCCGGGGGATCTGATGGCGCTGGATAAACCGCCGAAAAGCAGCTCAAATCGCTGCGCGGCCAGGACAAATACCTGGTGGCCCGGGATCCGCACGAGCTGATGCAGGCGCATGAGGTCCTGGATCGCCTGGAGGTAGCCGAAGTTTTGGTGCAGCAC
>JAMCQP010000112.1 GCA_023381695.1 Bacillota bacterium
GATTGGAAGAAACCCTCACGGTTACCAGGTTGGCCTTGCCTGGCACTCTCAAGAAGACCCTAAGGTCCACCAACCCCATGGAGTCTGCCTTCGATGGCACAGCCGCCCATACGAGAAATGTGAAGAGGTGGCAGAATGGAGATCAGGTCCTCAGGTGGATGGCTGCGGCTTTGCTTGAGGTTGAGAAAAGATTCCGGCGCATCAAGGGTTACAAGGAGATCCCATTGCTAATCGATGTTCTTGCCAAAAGTACAGATGGCCTAAGTGCACCACCGGAATTCAAAAAGGCAGCTATCGCGTGATATCCGGCGAAATACTGTGAACGGCAATTTCTACGGAAGCTGGGACAACGTCTCGGAAAGGCGTGCACTATGTATTCCCTGTGCAGGCAAAAGGTGGCTCAGACATTCTAAGCGTGGTTCAGATTGAACAGGATTACGCCATGTGTGCAACCAAATTTAAAAAGATGATTTGCCGGCCCATCGGAGCTCAGTTCATCAGCGACGATCTGATTTCATTATTCGAGTTTGTACAGCAGGACGGAGAAATAAGAACCAGCACCGAACGCCATTACCGGCTTGTACCAGCAGAAGATGTAACGGCGGCCGACCTTGAAAACTACAAGAAAAATTCAATATAAATTCCACTCACCAGATCATAAAGTCGCTTGTTTTGGTAAATCCGCTCCTTGCCAAGTTTCTCGGATACTAAAAAGCCCTTATTTTCAAGCGCATTAAGGTAATTGACTGCCGTTCGCCTCGAAATACCCAACCCCTCTTCAATGTACTGTATCTTGGTGTAAAACTCATAAAACAGCAGGTCGATAAGTTCCCTGGAGTAAAGCTTCGGCAGCTTTTCTTTTATATCAGCGGTCATCAAATCCACTTCCGCATTTATCCGCTTGAGTAACTGCAAGGTTTCTTCGGCGGTTTCCTCGATACCCGTAAGGATATAAACGATCCAATCCTCCCAGTTTTCCTTGGTGCGCACCGCCTGTAAAAGCCTGTAATAAGCTGTTTTATTGCGGATAAGGTATCTGCTCAAATATAGAATCGGGCTGTCCAGCAATTCCTTGAGAACGAGGTAAAGCACGTTGACAATACGCCCCGTTCTCCCGTTGCCGTCGTAAAATGGGTGGATGTTTTCAAACTGATAATGGATTGCCGCGAGCTTGATCAGCGGGTCGATGCCGTCGAAGTCCTCATTGATATACTTTTCAAGATTGGCCATGAGCGAGAGAATTTCTTGCTCTCCGCCTGGCGGTGTATATATGGTTTCGCCTGTGGTTTCATTCATTAATACGGTGCCGGGCAACTTCCGGATTCCAGCTCGGTTGTTTTCGATGTGCGCCTGAATGTCCACGATCATGTTTGTGATAAGCATCCCACGTTCTTTCACCTGTTCATAGCCATGCCAGAGCGCGGTGCGATAATTGACAACCTCCTTGGCCGCAGGGTTTTTATAGCCGGTTTGGCTCATCGCTTTAAATAACTCATCATGTGTGGTGATAATATTCTCAATGGCAGAGCTGTCCTTTGCCTCGTTGATGATGACTGCGTTTATCAGAATATGCTTGTTCGGAATAGTGTCTCCATATGGTAAGTATTGACAGCGAAGACACGTCATGGTAAAATAACCATTGGTAATAACCAGTGGTTATTTTACCAACGGTACCTTGTCGGGTGCCGGTGCAGGAAGGGAAATAACTTGGGAACTCGTCGCAACAGAAAGGAAGGCAAGGGCGGGGAGGCCAGACAGGCTCTTATTGACGCCACCCTGGAACTCATCGACCAGGCCGGCGGATGCCGGGGCGTTACTCTGCGGGCTGTCGCCGTCCGGGCCGGCTTCACCCATACCAACACCTACAACTACTTTGCCGGTTTGGAGAACCTCTTTTGGGAAGCGCTGGTGGAGGCGGTCAAAAGGAGTGTGTCCTGGACGGGACGATACCTCAAGGACGTGAGGGCAGACAGTCCGGAAGTGTTCGGCGCATTCGTCACCGCCCAGTTGGAGTTTGCCCAGGCGCACCCGGGGTGGTATCGTCTCATGTGGCTGGAACCACTTGAGGGGGAAATCCCGCCAGAGCTGCTTCCGCAACTGTCGCGGCCACGTGACATGCTCACGACGCTGGTTCAGCCACTGTTAGGCCCAGGTGTCACGTGGGAGGAGGCCAGAAGGACGGTGGATCTCCTTCACGCCTACGTCCACGGCGAAATCTGCCGGTTGATCACCCGTCGCACCGTCGTGGACTTCGAGCCCGCGTCGTCCCGGCTGATCCGGGAGAATGCTTTGCGCCTGCTCAAGTGCCTGGCAGAAGATTTATCGAAAAAACAGGGGTTGAGGTGAATTAACATGGAACAGAAAAAATCCGGCGTAACCATGATCTTTGGGCTTCTTTTGGCGGTGACCCTGGGGGGTATCCTCTTCCATCTGCTGACCGGCTACGACTATCCATCCGCACCGGCCACCGATTTCGAGCTAAACACTCTCGGCGACCTCTACGAAGCATTTTTCCTGATCCCGGCTGGCCTCATCGGCCTGTGGGTCTTGCGGAAAGGCAGCGCCTGGGGTCCCCTCTTGATTGTCGGGGTGGCCGCGAACCTGGCCTACAACTACGCCATGTTGGCGGCAGGCCGGCAGAACCCGTGGATCTTCCTCTGGATAGCCAAACTGGCCCTGGCCGGGACAACTGTCTGCCTGGTATGGCGCCTGTTGCCGCCTGGGCTGGGCCGCCGGTCCGGGCGGAGGTGGGGCGCGGCAATATATCTGGTCGTCGCCGGCCTGGCGCTTTCAGGCATGATGTGGCAAAGACTCCTGGCCAGCGCCGCCGGGCGAACGGTGGAGATGACCATGCAGGCAAGCGGTACCGTGGACTGGGGGGAACCGGTCCTCCGGGATGCCGTGGTCTTCTTCTCCCTCGCTTTTCCGGTACTGATTACGGCTGTATTAGGCCTTGTAAGGGGAACCGATTGGGGGGGCAGGGCCGCGGCGGCAATGAACGCTTTTATTGTAAGCATTATCAGCATCGTGCTCTTCACAGGGCCGCTTAAAGAGGCCCTCTTGAGCGGTTCGGTCTCCGCCCCGATGTGGAGGCTGTCCGTCATGATGATCCTGGCGGCGGCACCTGCCGTCTACTTCCTGATCCGGCCCGTAAAGGACGAAACCCGGCCGATCTAGACAGAAGCGGCTTGCCGTTCCTTTGATTGAGCCTGGCCCGCCAGCCAGCCTTCATAGATTCTCAGGAAGAGTACCCCGGCCAGAATCATCAGGCTGCCGCCGAGCTGGCTGTTGCTCAGGCGCTCGCCAAGCAGGAAATACGCGATCACGGTGGTAAAGACCGGTTCCAGGGTGACGATGAGGTTGGCGACGCTGGCGGGCAGGTACCCCAGGCTGACGTTATACAGCCCGAAGCCTACCACAGTGGGTCCCGCCGCCAGCAGGAGTAGAATGCCCCAACCGGCCAGCGAATCCCTCAGCCAGAACAGGTCGGCCGGATGAGTGGCGTTGCCTGGCAAAAGCCGCCCTGGCAGCAGGTTGAAGAGCAGCAAAAAAACGGCGGCAAGGCCAAAGGTGTAAAGCAGGGTCGTCCAGGGGTTCAGGCCTCGCTGCGAAGCCGAGCGGCCCATCAGGGTATAGGCGGCGTAGCACAATCCGGAAAGAATGCCGGTAAGGATCCCCACCGGGTTGCCGCGCCAGGCCGCCGGATCCAGCGCCCCCGCGACCAGCACGCAGCCTCCCAGACTGAAGGCAACCGCCAGGAGTTTGGCCCAACCCAGGCGTTCTTTCAGTAACCACCAGCCCAGCAGTGCAGTATACGCCGCCGAAGAGTAAACCAGCACAGTGGCGATGGCCGCCCCGGCCAGGGAGACCGAGATGGTCCACAGGGAGTTGAAGATTGCCAGCACCAGTCCATAAACGGTCAGATAGCGCAGGTCCCGGGGATTGACCCGCAGCAAGGAAGGGTATAGCAGCCCCAGAACTGGCAGCAGGGTGAAGGCCACCAGGCCGTCCCGCCAGAGGGCCAGCACCAGTGGGGGCATGTGGTAGGTTTGGGTCAGGTATCTGATGAAGATGGCCGTGGTGGACAGGATGGCCGCGCAGATCAGGGCGATGGTATAGCCGCGCGCAAGATTCGAACTGCCGGAGGCAGAGTTGAGCATGACTTTTGGCGTTCTCCTTCTGGTGCCCCCTTTAGATGCCCCTCCTTTGGATAAGAGGTCTCCTCGGGTTCACCCAGCGTCATATTCTCTGCCCATATTTTATGGTATAATTGGCGTGATGGATAGAGCCAATACCACCTGATATTTATCAGGCCAATTCAGTGGAGCGGCTTCGAAGGAGGAGAGCGATGCGCATCCCGCTTGATCGGCAGAGTGCCGAACCCCTTTACCAACAGATCGAGGCTTTTTTGCGCCAGGGGATACTTACGGGCAGTATAGCGCCTGATACACGCCTGCCCGCCACCCGCCAGCTTGCCCGGGACCTGGGGGTCAACCGCATCACCGTGGAAAATGCCTACGCTGAACTTGAGGCCGACGGCCTGGTTTGCTCCCGGGTCGGCAGCGGCACTTATGTTTTGCCGTCCAGCCCCCTGTCACCCCTTCCCAGGGATGGCCCCGGCGCGCCCTGGCCGCTCTGGCAGCAGGATTTGCAGTTCAGATGCTGGGTATCAGGGGTACCAGGGATATTAGAGGTACCAGAAGTATCAGAGGGAGAGTTGCCGGAAGAGTTGCCCGGAGCAAGAACCGCCCGGTATCCCCATCAAATCAGCTTCGCTGGCGGCACCGGCGACGCCGGCCTCTTCCCCGCCGAAGACTTCCGCAAGGCCATCCAGAATGTCATGCGCCGCGACGGCATCACTGCCCTGGAATACGGCGAACGCAGCGGGTATACTCCCCTGCGCAGAACCATTGCCCACGTTTTGGCCAGCCAGGGCCTTCAGGCGCGTGCTGAAAACATCCTGATCACCTCCGGCTCGCAGCAAGCACTGGCACTGGTGTCGCAGCTTCTCCTCAAGCCAGGTGATCCCATCCTGGTGGAAAGCCCAACCTACGGCGGGGCACTGGATCTATTCCGGTCCCTGGGCCTCAGGGTCATTGGCATCCCGACCGATGAGCGCGGCATGCGGGTGGAGATGCTGGAAGAACTGCTTGAGCGGTACCATCCCAAACTTATCTATACCATCCCCAACTTTCACAACCCGACCGGCGCCTGTATGAGCGGCCAGCGCCGCCGCCAGCTGGTTGTTCTGGCGGATCGCTATAATGTTCCCATCCTGGAAGACGACTTCGTGGGGGACTTGCGTTACGATGGCCGCGCCCAGCCTGCCCTCAAAGCACTTGACCCGGGAGGCAGGGTCATCTATATCAGCACCTTCTCCAAGATGCTCATGCCCGGGCTGCGTGTGGGCTTTCTGGTGGCTGAAGGGCCGGTCTATGACCAACTGGTGAGTTATAAACGAGTCAATGACCTGGCGACCTCCAACCTGATCCAGCGCGTTCTGGAGGCATACGTCAACGTGGGGCGCTACCAGGCCCACCTGCGCCGTTCCCGTCAGGTTTACCGGAAGCGGCGGGACGCCATGCTACTGGCGCTCAACCGCCACCTGCCCGCCGGGGTGCGCGTGGATCCGCCACAGGGCGGGCTCTTCATCTGGCTGCGCCTGCCCGGCAATCTATCTTCCGAAAAATTGCTTCCGCTGGCTCTGGAGGAAGGTGTGACCTTTGCGCCCGGCAGCGACTTTTTCCCGGACGATTTGGGCGGCTCAGACGACTCGGACAACAAGCTCTGTCTGCGCCTCAATTTTGCCGTTCAGCCTCCGAAGGCCATCGAGGAAGGAATCAAGCGGTTGGGAAGGGCGATCATGCGATTCCTCTCGCCGGACGAAGGCCGGGCCGCTTTGCGGGAGCAGGGACCTTCCGCAAAATTGTCGAGCAGAAGTGCGGAGACCGGAGTATAATGGGCATATCCTCCGGAGGTGGCTTGGTGGACTACAATCTGTTTCTCAAATCGGCGTTTGCTTATATCGAAAACCGGGTGAACTCTGAGATCAGCATGGATGAAGTGGCGCGGGTGGCGGGATTTTCCACGGCGCATTTCCGTGACGTTTTCCGGGGAGCGACGGCTGATGAACAGGAATTCCCGGCGGAGGCCCCTTTGCCCATGCTCATGGAACGGTTGATGTGCCAGATAGATGCCCAGACCGTGGTGGGAGAAGGGCGGTGGAACGCCGGCCTGTTTTTGAAAAGGGAGGCGGAGCGGTTCCCCGAGGTGGGTTCATCGTTGCGCGCGGGCGCCGATTACCTGAAAAAAGATGGGTAAATCAGCGCGTTCATCATTTCTGCATCCATCGCAGCAAATCTCTGCCATTCCCGGGCTTGCGTTACGTTATCCATACAGCACCATCCCCTCCCGTACAATTTGCCGTTCAATACTAGGAGCAGATTTGAGCTGATTAAACTTATCTTTTTTGCCAACCATCACATCCACAGGCATTGTTTTTTTGTCACGAATCGCTTTGCGAATCAATCTCATCGCATCAATTTCTCTGATGCCGGCATCTTCCGGCATCACTACATAAATGTCCAAGTCCGAATCAGCATGCGGTGTCCCGCCTGCATAGGAACCGAACAGGAATATCTGCTCTACGGGAACGGTGTCTACTATAATATCTTTCAGGATATTCAATTCATCCTGAATCCGTTTTTCCATATCAGCACCTCCATCTATTTTCAGCATGTCCCAGAACCTGAGTATTACCACTTATATTAGACGTTATCATTGCATTTTTAGGAAGCGTAAACATGAACTCATAGGTTTTGGCGTGACCGATTGCTCAGAGTCAATGGTGATGATCTCTTTTATGTTCTCGAACTCCGATATCATTATCAATGTTGCATCGGCAAAGTCCATCGTCACATCGGAATATTTCTCTGACAACTCGATGATCCTTCCTTGATTACCCTGGCGGGATTTCCTCCCACCACCACATTGTCCGACACATCCCTGGTCACTACCGCCCCGGAGGCGATGACTGCATTGTCGCCGATCTTCACGCCGGGATTGATAATCGCCTTCCCACCAATCCACACGTTATTGCCGATGGTCACGGGTTTCCCGAACTCCGGCCCCGCGATTCGTTCTACGGCATTTACAGGGTGTGTGGCCGTATAAATATGTACACCCGGCCCCATGAAACAATTATCGCCGATGCGGACTTCACAGACATCCAGAAATACGCAGTCGAAATTGGCGTAAAAGTTCTTCCCCACGTGGATGTTGTACCCGTAATCACAACGAAAAGGCGGTTCCACATAAGCGTTCCCGCCGGTCGGGCCGAAAAGCTCTCTCAGAAGCCCCGCGCGCCTGTCATATTCCGTCTCCACCGTTTGATTGAACAGACGAGTCAGCCTCCTGGCGTTCTCGCGCTCTTTGACCAGTTCCGGATCCGCCGCGCGATACAGCTCTCCGCTCAACATCTTCTGCTTTTCCGTTTTCGTTTGCATCTCCTTACCCCTTCCCTTCCTCCGTACCTTATCTCTACGCCTCATCACAGCTTCGCTCCGAAATCACCCACCATGCCAATTTTACCCCATGAGGAACGCCTTTTCAATTGCGCAAAAAAATCTCTTGACTTCGGGTATATTCTAAGGTATAGCTTGGTATATAGAGGAAAAGTATGCCAAACAGGCATGATCAGGAGGCTGCCATGGAGATCAGGTCACTTGGGCGTTCAGGTCTAAAAGTAACGAATCTCTGCCTGGGAACCATGACCTTTGGGAATCAGGCGGACAAGCGGACTGCCTTTGCCATCATGGATAAAGCATTTGAGGCCGTGGAGAAGTACCGGCTCTGGTGCTCCGAACACGGGTATGACATGACGACCACCGCGGTACGCTGGGTCATCCAACAACCAGGAATTACTTCCGCCCTTATCGGCGCCAGCCGTCCGGAACAGCTGAACGCCAGCCTGGCCGCGGCGGAGCAGCCCTTGCTCGGCGAAGAAGACCTGCAGTGGCTGGATCAGCTCTGGTTCTCCTTGCCGCGGCGCCGAGAAGATCGTTGACGGGAAGACCGTTGAGTTGTACCCCCAGGACAATGCACCTTGGAGGAATGAACCAGTGGCGCATGGCCAAAATAGCAAAATCGCTTCTGATCGGCTTAGAAAAGGAGACGGCCATGCGCTTTAAAGCTGGAACCGAAATCAGTCACATACTAAGGTGAGACTGGCAGGTTGCCGGCTGTTTGCATTTGGCCTGTTGGGTTCCTGCGGAACCCGCATCTTTGCTTGATGTGCCAATATGGGAGCGGTGACTGGGTCACCGCTTTTGCATATTTGCGTCCGGATTCGCGCATGCAGATGTTGGTTGCTTTCGGTCTCACCCCCTACATTGATTTTGAGGGGGTCTTTTCATGCTCAGACCGTTGGTTCAAGTCGATAAGCTGACAAAATCCTACGGCTTCCATGACATCTTAAAAGACATCAGCTTCCTGATCCGTGAAGGGGAGAAAGTCGCCCTTATTGGCCCTAACGGGGTTGGTAAGTCCACTGTTTTAAAGATCCTTGCCGGCGTGGAGGTCCCTACCTCGGGAACGATTACCTGGTTCCAAGACCGGTTGCTAATAGCGTACGTGCCGCAGGACCCTGACTTTGCCTCCGAGAATACCCCATGGAACGTGTTACTCGCGGAGGAAGCCCGGTTGGGTTCGGCCGCCCGGGCCAGCGCCGCGGAGGCGCTCAGCCGGTTCCGGTTTACCAGGGCCGAATCACAGCTGCGTATTTCGGCATTGAGCGGCGGCCAAAAGACCAGGCTGGCACTGGCCAGGACCTGGTTGTCCCGTCCAGAACTGATGCTGCTGGACGAACCGACCAACCATCTGGACCAGGACGGCCTGCATTGGTTGAAGGACTTCGTCAGGGGGTACCCCGGGACTGTTCTGGTCGTGTCTCATGATCGCTACTTCCTGGACAGCGTTGTTTCACGAGTGATTGAGCTTTCACCAACCCAGGCCGTTGAATATGAGGGCACGTACACTGACTACCGAGAGGCCAAACAGGCTGCCTATGTTCAGCAGCTGGCCCAGTATGAAAGCGAGCAAAAGCGCATCCATAAGCTCGAGGAAGCGATTGACCGCCAACTGCAGTGGTTTGAGAAGAGCCACCGGGACGCGGGCAAGGACTCCGATATCCGCATAGGCGTCAAGGAGTTTTATCGAGGGCGGGCCAAGCGCATCGCCAGACGGGCCAAATCAAACCTCAAGCGGCTGGAAGGAATGAAGGAGTCCAGTGTCGAGAAACCCAAAGAAGAGGCTGGAATCACTCTCCGGGGGTTCAACGAGGGGGCCAGCGGGCAAAGGATACTTCTGGCGGAGGAACTGACCCAATCCTTTGACAAGCTGCTGTTCAGGTCTGCAAATTTCAGTGTCTTCCGCGGAGAGAAGGTGGGGATCGTTGGGGCCAACGGATGCGGGAAGACGACCCTGCTAAATCTGGTTCTCAGCCGGTTGACGCCGACGGAAGGCAGTCTGTGGGTGACCCCCGGAGCCAGAATCGGTTATCTGGATCAGGAACTGGAGAGCCTTGACCCAGGCGTTACGGTGCTGGAAGAGGTCATGAAGGTGGCTGAATGGCACGCGGCCGAGGCCGTCACCAGGGCCAGGACAATGCTTGGATGCTTTCTCTTCTCGGCGGAGGATATCGGCAAACGCATTTGCGTGCTCAGTACCGGGGAACGTAAGCGCGTGGCGCTGGTGAAGCTGCTGCTGTCCAGCTTCAACCTGCTTCTTCTCGACGAGCCGACAGACCACTTCGACCTTCCGGCCAGGGAAAAACTGGAGGAGGCTCTGCAAGCATACACCGGAACACTACTTTTGGTGTCCCACGACCGGTATCTCCTGCGGAGAGTGTGTACCAAGCTCCTGGCCATCGAGGGGCAGCGCATCGCAACCTATGCAGATTATGACGAATACGAGCGCAGGCGCCAGAGAAAAACGCAAAGCCAACAGGACGCCCTATCAGAGGGCAGCCGCCCTTCCAAAGATGAGCGGTTGCTGCTTGAGATCCGGATGGCCTGGCTTCAATCCGAACTAAGCCACATGTCTAGAGAAGATCCCCGTCACCAGGCGTTGGAGCAGGAGTTTTTCGCCATTGTTCGGAGGTGTCGCTCTTAGGCAGATCATCTGCAAATAGGCGCTTTGGCAATTTGTCTGAATACAGCAAGAATCGACAAATAATCCCTCGGACCCCCAATGCTTTCTTGAGGTCATCGAGTGATTTCCATCCCTCCCCTGTTTTAATAGCATCCTCCGCCTCGGAGAGCTTGACCAGCAGCTTGATTACAGCCTGCTGTTTTTCGTACTCCTGCATATCCAAGAAGACATAGCGGCCTCTGCCGTTTTTCGTCAAAAATACAGGCTCCCCACCCTGCGCCAGAGCAAGTCCACCAGGCGGGAAGCTTCCCCACGGGTCTCGACTTCGTGACGAACTGGAACTGGAGAAATGGCTATAGCCAGGCTTTGGAACGCCCGATGCAAGAGGTGGAGCATTTCATGACAGCTGGGAAAAACTGGAGGAGGATCTGCCATGTGGATCTACCATTTTATAATCGCCCTCTCCCTCGGCATTCTAACGATTTCCGGAACCATCTTAGTCTTTAATTCTACTGCACTTTCACAGGACGCACTTTCAGAGAATGCCATATTGAGCGCAATCCGAAAAAGTAAAGTATCCGATAGCTTAGCGGACGATTTGGCAGGGCTGATTCGGAATTCGATTCTTATGAAAACTGCAGTTTGCCCGGAAGATACGATTCCAGTCGGCTCATCAAAAATCGGCGGGTTACCCGACTTGCCTTCAGGTTGGGACTGGCCGGCCTGGAATGGGCAGCCTCTATCGTTCATCTGCCAGATCAATTTTGAAGAACTTGCTCCCTACGACACCGAGAAAGTGTTACCCACCCATGGCATCTTGTACTTTTTCTACGACGCAAAACAATCGGTATGGGGTTTCGATCCCCAGGATCGAGGCGGCTGGAGGGTTCTCTTCACGGAGAACAAGACAGGTCTTGAACGAACATCTTTACCATCCACCCTGCCTGAAGAAGGGCAGTTCTACCCTTGTAAGGTGGACTTTTCCTCGCAACTGACACTCCCCCCGCCGGAGTCCGAGTTATTCTCGGAACCTCTATCCAAAAGGGACTGGGAAGCCTACTACGACCTGCTTGAGAGTCTCGGCTTACTTTCAGAATCATCGGGGGTACACCGAGTTCTTGGCCATCCCGATCAGATGCAAGGCGACATGCTGTTGGAGTGTCAACTTGCTTTTCATGGTCTATATGTGGGAGACTCCTCGGGCTACAACGACCCAAGAGCTCAACAACTCCGGAGCGGGGCAAAGGATTGGCGGCTTCTCGTTCAAATAGACTCGGACGACCAGAGCGGGATGATGTGGGGTGACGTAGGCAGGTTATACTTTTGGATTCGGGAAGAGGATCTTAGGAACCGTCAGTTCGACAACGTTTGGTTGATACTCCAATGCAGTTAGGCCGGAATGCCAACCACTATTGCGCCGTTTTCAGCCAGATGAGTGCATATGGACTTCCCTATTCCCGATGCACCGCCTGTTACTATAGCGACTTTATCTGCAAACTGTTTCATTTTACCCCTCTCTTTTCCGCGCGAAACCTATGCTATGGCTACGTACCCATGCCATTGTCCAGCTTGGGTATCAGCATATGTAAAAGCCGCATGACTTCCTTTTGTGATTCAATAACCCGCTCTGCAATAAAATGCTCAAAGGGCTTGTCATGCTTATGGGCTTTCTCTAAAAGCTCAATGTATTCATGCCTGAGCACCGGCGGAATAACAGCCAGCAGGTACCCGTCCTGTATCAGGGCGGTGTTCATAATGAGCCTGGCGATCCTGCCATTCCCGTCTTTAAACGGATGGATAAAGACAAATCTCTTGTGGAGCTGTGCCGCAAACTCTACTGGATGAAGCCTGTCTCTTTCCGATACGATCCATTGAAACAATTCATCCATCTCTGTCTTTATGCGTTTTGGTTCTGTCACCGGGTACTTGGAACCGCTTATAAACGCTTCCGTGTCACGGTATCTTCCGGCATATTCCCTTTCAATGCTCTCATAAAACATTTGATGCATTGTAAGGACATCGCTCTCCGTGATGGTTCTATTTTTAAGCAGTGTGAACATGAAATCATAGGCTTTTGCGTGACCAATTGCCTCAAATGTATAGCGCAAGGGTTTGCCCCCCACGGTTAACCCATCCTCAAGCAGCACTTTGGTTTCACTTTCCGTAAGGGTATTCCCTTCAAGGGCATTGGAGGACCAGGTGAGGCCAATGCGGTAGTAATCTTTGAGGCGAGTCAGCATCTCACCCTCAAAGGGCCTACGCTCATCTATGGCAGCCTTATACAAGTCGAGTAACTTATATATGCCCATATCTTCACCTCCCGGCCTTGGTTCAATAACTATCAGGGGTTAATTCCAGGTAAATGTAAACCCTGCTGTATTCAGACAAACCGCCAAAGCACCTAAGCTGCAGGTTTTACTGTAACTTTGTAACCAAGCTTCATCGTCAGCACTTCCAAATACGGGAATTCGACATACGCCAAGCTCCGCATTTCGGCAAAGATAACTGTAGGATTACGCGTCACCACACCGGGGTTTGTTTCGCCGTGCAGTTTCGTCCCAATCCAAGCGAACGGTGTTCTACCTATATCAATTAACCAATCGGTGAGTTTTCCATTCTTAGCACAACCAACAATAAGTACTTTACCGTTCGGTGCGAGCAGTTTCCTTGCCTTGCGCAACGCAGTTTCCGCGTCCATGAGGACTAATCTTTAGCTATTGACAACATCTTCCCCATTATAAGATTTCTACATACCCTTCTGTTCCATGCACGCGAATTCGTTGCCCATCTTTTATCAGTTTGGTGGCATTTTCTACACCGACAACTGCTGGTAAGCCATATTCGCGTGCGATAACTGCTCCGTGGGTCATCAGTCCACCAACTTCGGTGACCAGGCCTTTTATGGATACAAACAATGGTGTCCAGCTAGGGTCGGTAAAGGAGGTGACTAATATATCTCCATCTTCCAGATCAGCATCTTCCATGTTTAAGATGACACGTGCTCGTCCCTCTATAACCCCGGAAGAAACAGGTAGGCCTACAATAGCTTCGGCAGGGAGATTTTCTCGTTTGTACTCACCTGCAATGATTTCACCATCAGACGTGATCACACGTGGGGGAGTCAGTTTTTCATATAATTTGTACTCGTCTTTGCGTTTGCTGATGATCTGGTAATCCAGTTTATTTGTGCGTACGACTTCGCGAAGTTCTTCAAAAGTGAGATCGTATATATCTTCTTTTTCATGAATAACGTTGGCTTGTACGAGTTGTTCGGCTTCTTTCAGTAAATTCCTTCTTGGGGGCGGTGGTGTATCCTTCCTCCAGCCAGCACCAGAAGAATTCGTTGAGTTCCTGGAGGATTTTGGGGCCATACGCCCGCATCTCCTCCACGAACTCATCCGCCGTCTCATCGAATATACTAATCATTCAATCCCTTTCCATTGAGAATTTGCTGCATACATTTTTCAACCCTAGACTGTCGAGTTTTGGATTGTTTGGGCTCAGAAAAATAAAGAATGTATGCTCTTCGCCGTCCCGGCGTCAATGTTTCAAAAGCCGTTTTCAAGGCAGGGATTTCATCTAATTTATTTTGAAATTCTTCAGGAATTGTGTACTCTGTGGTTTTTTTAAATTCCACCTGCAAACCGGATTTTTCCACTTCAATGGCTTCATAAATATAGGCTTTCAAAATGGCTTCCATCTCAACTATTTCCTGAGCATTGGTGAACCGAATCTGGCGCCCAGCCTGTACATTCCCCGTTTGTTGGATTAGAATACCATTGGGATCTTTTAACAAGGCGCCTTTGATAAAGAGAAGCGCACAGTATTCTTTAAATCCATGCATTAAAACTATGTTACTTCCCTGAAACGAGTAACAAGGTTTACCCCACTTCAATTCTTCGGTCAGCTGACAGTCAAGGATGATCATCCTCAATTTCTCGAATTCTTCCTGCCACTGTTTGGCTTTACTTAAAAATTCATCAACCTTAGGATTCATTTTGCTATTTGTCATCAAGGAGCACCCCTCTTCTTCAATTTTCGATCAACTGACAGTCTATCGTCCCTCAAGTAGTACTATTCTATTTCTATCATCGAAAATATCCAGTATTTCTGTTGAAGGCCTGGATATCTAACTGGTGTAATGGCAGCCGTCCGCGCCAATGGACCGCGTGTTGGTTCACGCTGCGCGGCCGGTGCTGATTCTTGCTTTACCTCGGGCGTGTGGAGGCATATTATATTGCCCGAAGGTAATCAGAAAATGAAGCCGCAGGCAGTAATCTGCGCTTAGAAATCATATCGATCCATATTCGGTTCCCCGTATTTTCGTCTATTAAACCAGTATTCAATGCAGACACCAAAATGTCGCCAGTAGTTATGTGTTTCAAGCGATACTTCTCTATATATTTTCTAACATCTTTTAGATTATTACTGGCGATAATACCTCCGTAAACTTTTGCCAAAGCCAACGCCGCTGCTTCTCCTTTACCGATGACCTTTTCCCCCTTGGGAGGAGTGATCGCCATCGCATGGTATAATCTATATGCTTCAGTATTGATTAAAATCTGTTGGGTGCTAATATCTCCATTGGACCTTAAAACGGCGATTTTACCCTTAATATGAGGAATGCTTGGATTTGATAATTCATCATAAACCTCCTGCGGCAACACGATTCTGCCTGGATATAACCTCAATAGTATATTTTCCTGTTTAACCCACAAAAAAGAGGAGATACAGTCCGTATCAAAGAACAATTGCTCAGTCATAATGCTCTTCTCCATCGTGGTTCAAACCATAGACAATGTCGCCTCTGAAAGCATCCAATAAGAGTTCTTCGTATTTCCCGTTGGAAATCAGTTCTCTCTCCCGCAATTCTTCCGCCAGTCCAATATACCGTCCCAATGTGTAATATTGCTTCTCTTGGGGCGTCGGCAAATATAAGTTAACGTCAAAACCAAGCTTTTTTGCGGTTGAAATGATTCCCGTCTTCATGGTCTCAGCCTTATCAAAAGATAAGTATCCGTCGTTCTTCAAGCGCCATAGGGTTGCTTGCCTGCTCAGCCCATAATGTTGTTCGATTTTTATAACATCGTTCACATCCAGACGGTTCTTCTCCTTTTTGAGCCTGGTACTGATAAAATCCTTCAAGGATTCGTAAGGCGCCAAAAAGTATGAGGCGAACATATCCGCCTCTTTTTCCTGAGGGTCTTTATTTTGATCAATATCTTTACCGCAGACGATGCTTTTGAAGTTTTCATGCAGGAACAGATGGCATACTTCATGAGCCGCCGTAAATCGTTGACGGCCGTAAGTCAGCGTTGAGTTAATCGCAATTAGTTTTACCTTTCCATCCCGGATGCTCATTCCGCTGATTCGTTCACTCATCGGATAAAACACAACGGTTATATCCTCGCTATTATTGAGCACGGAAAAAACATCAATCGGAGAATAGGCATCTTCGCCAAAGTATTTACGGAGGGTGATTGCTTCCGAATTAATCTCGATCTTCTCTCTCACGGTTTGACTTCCTCCAATAGGCCCTCCATATGGCGTAGGTTTAAAGCCAGTTTATTAATTGCCGCAATGGTTTCCAGGTCATCAGCGGCAATACCGCTGGCACGAAGCGCAACAGGCATCGGGGAGTATTGAACTTCTGGATTCATGAAGTAATCGATGGGACACCCGAAAAGGCTACCCGCCTTCTCAAGGATATCGACGCTGAATTGGCGCTCACCTTTTTCACATTTGGATATATAGCTCTGGTCCACTTTTAGATATCCGGCGATTTGTCCTTGCGTAAGTCCGCTTTGCTCTCTTAACTCTTTAAATCGCTTCCCAACGTGTTCCAACTCGGGCATCGTAATCCCTCCTCTTACTGAATAGTATATGCCCATTTTGTCATAAAATCAACTGTCATATTTAATATACTTATGACAGAAGGCTGGCGAACAGCACCCAGCTACTCGCCATAGTTGAATCCGAAGTCAGATAATAACGGGTGTTGATAATCATAACACCCGTTATTATCTGATCCATGGTTCCCTCTCCTTCAATCCTGTCCTGACGACAAATGGGTTGTGCAGCAACGCGGGGTCTGGTAATATAGATTAGGGGTAGCTGCTCTGTTAGGGGTTTTGTTTATGTTATGCGTTGAAACTCCCTCACTGCCGGAAACACCGATACAATGGGGTGCAGCATTTTAATCTTTTGCCTTTGCTCATCTGTCACTAAAATCCCTCCTTGACAAGGATTCATCACTCAAAAAGCAATATTTGTCAAGGAAGGGTTTGATTAAGAACAGAATGCTCCTGTTCAGCTTGATAATAGCATTTACCTTTAACAACTTATCTCCGTGATACACAGAATAGTGTTGCGCAAACTTGTTTTGCTTAATCATTACTTAGCAATTTTGAACAGTATGCCGTAAACACCTAAACGTTTTAGCAGTCGCCCTTTCTGAAATGTCCTAATAGATTCTACAACTTTTCTGCATAGACCATACGCTCTATCGGTGTTGATGCAAGTATTCTCCCAGTAGGTTTAACGTATTTCTCGGCCATTTCATCATAACCTATATCTTCGATTACCCGCCAACCGTACTCTTTTAGAAAATCCGGCCACGATTCCGGCTCCATTCCGAAAATCCAAATCTTATTTTCCACATACCTTTTGTAACCTTTCTCCCAGCTATACATAGCCTGGCCATCGAGAAAGTCCTTGAGAACATATGTGAAAGCAAGACGGCTGCCAGGGGCAGCTTTAGCCAGGAAATCAAACGTTGTTCTAATGCCTTTTTCAGTCAGATATTGAGTGACAGCTTCCCAGATGAAAAATGTCCGCATGTCTGTAGAGTAACCCTGTGCTTCCAGAACGGAATCTAAATCTTCGCGGTCGAAGTCTATGGGAACAAGTTTGACATGTGAAGGAATTTTCCCGAAGACCTTAAGGAGCCGGGCCTGTTTAGACTCGATATTTTCAGGTTGATCAAGCTCCCAAACAGGTTTTTCAGAAAGAGCGGGTAACCGGTATGCCCGAGTATCAAATCCCGTACCTAAATTCACTACCGCGTCAATCTGATTGAAGGAATCGATAAGTTTCTCATCAATATACCGCTTTCTGCACATCATACCGCTCCAGAGGCCGGGAAAGTCTTTCTCAGTTGCCCGAACCATCCAATCCCTGAGCGACTTAGAGCGCATGAACCATAAAAAAGCTCTCCCGGTCGGCAGTATCTGACAGGCCAAGTCATCCTCGACGATACGTTCCTTTTTGGGAAAGTATTGCTCAATAGCTATTAAAGCTGTTGGACCCGCTCCTGTTTTTGCCGCTTCTTTTGCCATGACATTCATTCCTCTCTATTTTTAGTTCAACCCAATCAGTCCATCATAATTTAAGACTTTTAAACGCATGCAATTCCTTCCTTGATTATTTTTATGATATCGTTGATCCTTTTCAAAAACATATCTTCGCCCAATCCGATCCAGAAATACTCCTTTATAATGAATGAATAAATCATCTCCACGACCAGATCGGGATCAATTTCCGGCTTAATGAGACCGCGTTGTTTATCACGTTCAACCATTTTTCTTAACTCATTGGCCGATGCAGTACGGAGTCTGATAATAAATTCACTGTTATCTATCTCCATCAGCAAACTTATCTGGCTATATTCCGGTTTAGCCCTGCTCCATTGATATGATGCCCTGATCGTTTGCATTAAGACTTCAAAAACATCTGCATCCGGATTTACATCTTCTGTGCTATGCAAAATTTCTTGCTTTTCTTTCAATATTTCTGTAAATACATAAAGAAAAATATCCTCTTTATCATTGAAATATTGATAAAAACTACCTCTAGGTATTCCTGCCGTCTTAACGATTTGGTTAATTGACACTTCGCTGAAACGCCTAGTTGAAAACTCTTGCACAGCGGCAATAAAGATTTTTTGTTTTTTATCTTTGCTCAGGTTATTAAAAGTTTCTTTCGGCACATTATCGCCTCCTGTAAATAATATAGTAGCATATAACATTACTAATGACAAGTATGTCATATGACACACTTGTCATTTCGTTGAAATTATCATACGTATTTTCAGAAGGGCATCTCCGTTTATACTTATAGCGAACTACCGGTCGAAGTCACCACAATCCCGACCGGCATTCCTTTTATCACAGTACCTCCCGCACCTCAAGCCCCACCTTAAACACAAACGCCACCTCAGCCATCGATTGAATCATCACTTCTTCCACAAACCTTCGAAACAGCACATCGTCGAACTTATCAATCCCACTCTCCTGCGTCATCATCAGGTAGGTAGTGTAAATTAATTTGTGTAAATGGAATTTTTACTAAAAATTTTTATGGTTAAAATATTAATTGGCTCTTGCCAATCTGGGAGGATAGGGCTCTGCTGGAGAGCAACCTGAGCGCCCACTTGGTTTCTGCCTGAGGAAGGAAACTTTCGTTTCCTTTCAAAGAGATGAAAGACGGCTTTGGCATTGACCATTTCCCCACGGGCAATTTCATGGCCAACTGGGCGGATCTGCTTTTGAAGATGGTGGCCTACAATTGCTTTCTGGCCTTTCAAAAAGAACTGACCGCCCCAGGGTATAAGAGGTTTACGGTGGGTCGGATGCGGCGGCTGTTTTTCCAGATCCCGGCGGTGCTGAGCCACCGTTTAGTTTGGGTTATCCATTTACTGGGTTTTTGCGAGTTTGGCCCTGCGCCGGAAAGAATTTCTCGGGAATTTACCCTTCCAAGGCTGCGTAGCACGGCAAGTTGCATCCCGAGACCATACTTTTTGGGATTTACAACCACTTTTTAGCCGCTATTTGGCTTTTGCATGGTAGGCTTGCGAAATCCGGGATAAACAAAGTAATAAAATTAAAATATTACCTTGACAGTCATGGTAACATGTCGTATAATACAAATGTGGAGGTGATAATATGAGCGATAACAAAATCACATCCGACCTGCTGCGCGGCCATACCGACACGATGATATTACGGCTTTTATCCGAAGCGGATCGTTATGGCTACGAAATCGTCAAGCTGATTGCCGAGCGCTCGGGCGGCGAGTATGAATTGAAGGAAGCCACGATGTATTCCAGCGTCCGGCGGCTTGAGACGGATGGCGATATCGAGTGGTATTGGGGCGATGAATCTCAGGGCGGACGGCGTAAGTATTTTCGGATTACCGAAAAAGGTAAGGCCACTTACGCCAGCAACAAAGGCAATTGGGAGTATGCAAAGCGCGTACTCGATAAATTATTGTAAAGGAGATTTGATGTTATGAATGAGAAATTGACAAACTATTTGAACGGCGTTTTTGCGCCTTACGACGGGGTGAAAAGCGTCGCCGAACTAAAGGCCGACCTGCTCTCAGATTTACAGGAACGCTTCAATGAACTCAAAGCCGAGGGCAAGGACGATGAAACGGCTTTTCAGATGACCATCGACAGCATCGGCGACATTGAGCAAACGGTGCGGGAGGCCGCCGGCCTTTCCCGCTCGCTGGAGCGCCAAGTGCGGATAAACCTCACTGCGATCGATCTGCAAAAGAGTGACTTCGCGGGCGTTATTTTACACAAAGGAAAATTCAAAGTGAGCCCGTTGCGCGGAGCCGACTTTGCTGGCGCAGACCTGACCGGTACCTCGTTTGAGGTCAGCGATGTGCGTGAAGCCAATTTTGACGGCGCAAATCTGACAGACTGCAACTTTTCCGTCACTGACCTTGCGGATGCGAGCTTCAACAAAACCATTCTTGTACGCACCGAATTCAGCAAGTTGGGGCTGGCCGGGGCCAAATTCATCGATGTAAAGCTGACCGACGTCAACCTAATCATGTGCGACCTGAGAAAAACGATCTTTGAAAGATGTATCTTCAACGGCGTAGACTTCGGAAAATCCGACCTGCGAGGGCTATGTCTTGACGGGCAAACCTTTATCGGTGTCAAGTTTGACAAGTCTGCACTGAACGACGTTTCGTTTAGGGGAGCGACACTCAAGAACGTGTCATTCACTCTACCTTTTTCCGTGACAAACAAATCTTACCTTGCCATGAAAACCATCTGCTTTGACGGCGCGACGATGGATAAGCTGACCTATGCTGCGCTTAAAGGCTTATGGGTCATCGATTTATCAAAGGTTACTATTATATAAGGGGGATAAGAATATGCCAAACAATTCAATTCAAGTGAAAGGGCTGCAAAAGTCCTACAAGAAACTTCATGTTCTAAAGGGCGTAGATTTTGAGGTGGAAAAAGGCAGTATTTTCGCCCTGCTCGGCTCCAACGGTGCGGGCAAGACAACGATTGTCAAAATACTCACCACGCTGCTCAAACCGGATAGCGGAACCGCCACCGTAAACGGCTTCGACGTTGCGTCAAAGCCCGAAAGCGTGCGGCAGTCGATCAGTCTGACCGGGCAATTCGCCGCTGTAGACGAGATCTTGACCGGGCGGGAAAATTTGATCATGATCGCCAAGCTGCGGCACCTCAAAAATCCGCGTCAGGTCGCGGATGATCTACTGAACCGCTTCGGCCTGACCGACGCCGCCGGCCGCGGGGTTTCCACCTATTCGGGCGGTATGCGCCGCAGGCTTGACATCGCCATGAGCCTTGTGGGGAAACCGCAGCTCATTTTCCTCGACGAGCCGACCACCGGGCTTGACCCCGAGGCGCGCATCGAGGTTTGGAAGACTGTCAAAGAGCTTGCTGCTAATGGCACAACGGTATTCCTGACCACGCAGTATTTAGAGGAAGCCGAGCAGCTTGCCGACCGGATTGCCATTCTGCATGAGGGCAGGATTATCGCTAACGGCACGCTCGCAGACCTGAAAAAGCTGTTCCCGCCCGCGAAGGTGGAATATATTGAAAAACAGCCGAGCTTGGAGGAGATATTCCTCGCAATCGTCGGCAAGAAGGAGGAAAAGTAAATGGAAACGATAAAGAACTATTTTTTCATGGATATGGGTGTTATGCTTGGACGTTCCATGCGCCATATTTTCCGCAGCATGGACACCATCATCACGGTCACCATCACTCCGATCGCGATGATGCTGCTGTTTGTCTATGTGTTCGGCGGTGCCATTCAAACCGGCACGGATAACTATGTAAATTATCTGCTGCCCGGCATCCTGCTGATTGCGATTGCAAGCGGCATCGCCTATACGGCTTACCGTCTGTTTATGGATATGCAAAGAGGCATCTTCGAACGGTTCCACTCCATGCCGATTGCGCGTTCGACCGCGCTGTGGGGGCATGTGCTGACCTCGCTGTTATCCAATGCGATTTCGGTTGTCGTCATCATTCTCGTAGCGTTCATTATGGGCTTCCGCTCGTCGGCAGGAGTATTGTCATGGCTTGCCGTGGCCGGTATACTCGCGCTGTTTACGCTGGCCTTGACATGGATCGCGGCGATTGCCGGACTGTCCGCAAAATCGGTGGACGGTGCAGGCGCCTTTTCCTACCCGCTTATCTTCCTTCCATTTATCAGTTCGGCGTTTGTGCCAACCGCATCGATGCCGTCGGTTGTTCGCGCCTTTGCCGAAAACCAGCCAGTGACCTCAATAGTGGAAGCCATCCGTGCGTTATTGTCTAGTCAACCGGTTGGTAATGATATATGGGTTGCTCTTGCGTGGTGCGTCGGAATTATGCTTGTGGCATATATCTTCGCGATGAGGGCGTATAAAAAGCGGGTGTAAAAATTCAACATTTTTGTATCGAACCTCTGAGGACAGATGAAATCCCAAATGTCATCTATAAAAAAGCCATAAAAAAACGGGCCGAAAAATGCACTTTTTTAGCCCGTTTTTTGCTCATCTTTCGCTTGAAAACCACAACATCTTGTGGTTAATGTGCCTTATTTATCCTTTTGACCACTATTCGTCATCAGAACTATACTCTCCACGTGACTCGTCTGTGGAAACATATCCACCGGCTGGACCTCCCGCGTCTCGTACCCCATTCCCGCCAGAAGGGCCAGATCCCGCGCCAGGGTACTGGGGTTGCAGGACACATAGACAATCCGTCTGGGGGCCATGGCCACAAAGGTTTGCAGGACGCTCTCCTCGCAGCCCTTGCGAGGCGGGTCCACCACGATGACCTCGGGACGGATGCCCTTGCTGTAGAGGCTGGGGAGCAGATCCTCCACCTTGCCCGTCAGGAATTCCACATTGGTTATACCGTTCAGCGCCGCATTCTTGCGAGCGTCCTCAATGGCCGGCGCCACTTCTTCAATGCCGTAGACGAACCCGGCCCGCTGCGCCAGAAATAGCGAGATGGCGCCGATGCCGCAATAGGCGTCCACTACAGTTTCGTTCCCCTCCAGGGCCGCGTACTGTATGGCTTTGCCGTAGAGGACCCCGGTCTGAACAGGATTGACCTGGAAGAAGGACCGGGCGGAGATGGCAAATTTAAGGGCGTCAGCTCGATCTTTCCGGCCTTCATCAGCCTGCTCATCAACTTTCAATCTTATCTCATCGATGATCTCGTCCCGCCCGGCGATGGTCCGGGTGTAGTCGCCCAAAATCACGTTGGTGCGCTGCGTGTTCACATTCTGCACCACGCCGGCCACCTGCGGGACCTCGCGTGTCAGTTCCGCCGCGATCTCCTCCAGATGCGGCACATCGCGGCCGTTGGTGACCAGAACCGCCATGGCCTCGCCGGTGGCCGCCGCCGTCCGGATGAGCAGGTGGCGGATCAGCCCCTGCCCGGTTCGTTCGTCGTAGACGCTCAGCCGGTACTTCTCCAATAGCCCGCGCAGCACCCCGGCAATCCGGCCATTGAGCGGGTGCTGGATATGGCAATCGGCGATGGGCACAATATCGTGGCTGCGCGCGGTGTAGAATCCGGTGACCACCCGGCCGCCGCGAAAGCCGACCGGGTACTGCGCCTTGTTCCGGTAGTGAAAGGGATCGGCCACGCCCAGCGTTGGGCGGACTACCACATGATCCAGATCCAGCTTGCCGATCCGATTCAGCGCGTCCACCACCAGCTGCCGCTTGTAGGCCAGCTGCGCCTCGTATTTCAGGTGCTGGAGCTGGCACCCGCCGCACTCCCGGAAGACCGGGCACACCGGTTCCTGACGCTCCGGCGAGGGCTGGAGAATGGTATCCAGCAAAGCCGTGGCGTAATTCTTCTTGACCCCGGTGACCCGCGCCTTCACCCGTTCGCCGGGCAACGCTCCCGGGACAAAGACGGCAAACCCTTCCCGTCTGCCCACCCCTTCGCCGCTGTGGGTCAGCCCGGTGAGCTCCAATTCCACCGTTTCACCCTTCCGCACGGGCGTGTTACCTCGCGTGTCACTTCGCCTATTACCTTGCGTATTACCTCTGGAGCCCTTCGTCATTGCCATTTGTCCCCAACCTTCTCCTTACGGATCTTCTCCGCCGCACACTCAGCCCTCACGTGTTAAATAAAGTCCGCCAAAGATAAAACGTCACATGCGCCTCCCAGCCCTGCCAGGAGAGAGCCAAGCGTTTAAGCTCATCGGGAGTGGGTTTCTTTGATAGTCCTAGTCGCGCCTTTACCGCATTTTGCAAAAACAGCCACCGAGACTGCCGCAATTGGCAAGGTTAATCCCATCATAACTTTTCCCCGTTGTTAGTTAGTTATCGCGCCTTCCAAATTCAATAGATATTGTTTCATGGGAATAGACCCTCTATAGCCCGTCATCTTGCCATTCTTGCCGATAACCCGATGGCAGGGAATAATGATGGGCAGGAGATTAAGATAATTAGCCTGACCCACGGCCCGATATGCTTTCGGGCGTCCTATGGATGCCGCAATAGCCGCATAAGTTCTCACCTGGCCGTATGGGATCCGGGATAGTTCCCGCCACACTTGGCGACAAAACGCCGTACCCTCAATGGATAAAGGAATGCTAAACTGCTGGCGTTGGCCACAAAAATATTCCCGCAGTTGTCTGATCGCGGAGGAACAGCGTTCCTCGTCACGACGGCACTGATGCTGTTGGTTATACATTTGCCAGTCTTCATCCGTTATCGCTATTTTACAAATACCAACTTCATCTGCCACCACATATATGGTGCCAACATCGGTTTTCAAATTATCATAGAATTTTATCATTGCAGGCTCCCCTTTCGTGCTTGCTCTTGTCGGTATTCTTTGGGCGGCAACCCTATTTCACTGCGGAAGGCGGCATAAAAACTGGATAAATTAGTAAATCCCGCTGCCAAGCATACATCAATATTGCTAATTGTGCTGTTGCTCAATAGTTCTGCCGCTTTTGCAATCCTAATCTTCTGTAGATATTCTTTGGGTGTCTGCCCAATTGTTTTTTTGAACAAACGTTGAAAATGGGACGAACTAATCCCTAAACGATGGGGCAGTTCCCGGAGCAATCCCGGATTATCATATTCCTGGCTTATAATGTCACACGCCGCTTCCACTGCATCTATCGTTGGCGCATAGCATGGCCCGATATCAGGGCGGCAACGTTTGCAGGGGCGGTATCCCTGGCGGATGGCTTCCTCCAAATTAGTAAAAAAGATCACATTATCCCGGTTAGGCACTTTCGATTTACAAGATGGACGGCAAACAATGCCCGTCGTTTTTACCGCATAGAAAAACACGCCGTCATATTGTTCTTCATTGGAGATCACAGCATTATACATTACGTCTTTTGACAAACCGGCCATCTCTTTCACCTCTTCTAACTTAGTTAACCATATCATATCATAATGCTATGAAATAAATCGTCCTGAAATCTACCATTCAATTCTTACACTCTTTGCTGGATAAAGGAAAAAGATTTCCCTGCGCCATGCCGACCCATCGCGAAAGGCTCCCGGCCTGCCTCCTGCCAGCCTCCCCCTTCTAAACCGGCCTCAGCCAAATATACATGTAGTATAGCCGGAGGTGAAGAACATGCGAAAGAGCAAGGAGTTGCTCGGCCTGCCGGTGCTGGACCTCCAGGCCGGAAGAGTGCTGGGCAAGTTGCGCGGGTTCCTCATCGACCCAATAAAAAAGGCCGTGGTGGCCTATACCGTCAGCGAGAGCCGCTGGGCGCGGGACGATCGGGTAATCGGAATCCATGACGTATATAGCGTGGGGAAGGACGCGGTGACCGTCAGAGAAGCCAGGAAGCTGGTCAAGGCCCTTCAGACCTTCGAATTCCGGCGCCTGGCGGAAAACCGGGTGGAGCTGTACAATACCAGAGTCCTCACCGAGAGCGGCCAGTACCTGGGGGCGGTGGATGAATTCACGTTCGACCCCTCGGACGGCCAGATCCTGGGCTACTACATCACCAGCGGCCGGATCAAGGACGCTTTCCACGGCCGACCCATCGTCTCCGCCAATGAAGTTTTGACCATCGGAAAAGATGCGATCATCGTGAGGGAACAGGTTTCCACGCAGATTCCCATTCTGCCCTCCTCCCGGCGGGGAGCTTCCCCGGACGCCGGCGACATGGAGAGCCGGGAAGGCGAAGAGGCTGAGGCTTCAAAAACGCCGGAAAGCCCGGAAACCCCCGATTCTCCGGGAATTTTGAAGAATGATGAACCGCCCCCGCCGGCCAGCGCCTCAAATCCGGCCGCCGGCGACGGAGGGCCGTTTTTCGGGGCCGTGCGCTACGAACCGGGAGTAATCACCATCCGGGGGCCGGTTCCCTCGGAAAGGTTCGCGCCGCCTTTCATCCAGAAGATCGATGTCGTCTCCCTCCATCAGATCGACGCGCCGGACGTCGCCAGGAGGTTCCGGTGGAACCAGACCGTCGACCGGGCGCGGGAGCTTGCCGGCGAGCTGGACCGGGGCCTGCACCAGGGCCGCAACCGGAGCAACTGGCAAAGGGTCTTGCAGGGGGATCGATCCGTTCTGGGCAGCCGCGACCGGCTGGCTTTACTGGGAAAGAAAGTCGGGGTTGATATCCAGACCGCGGACGGAGAATCCCTGTTGAACGCCGGGGAGGCCATCAATGAGGCGGTGGTGCAACGGGCGGAAGAGACCGGGTCGCTCTACCAGTTGATGCTGGGCGCCGCCCTCCATGATCTGGCGGAAAAAGGCGAGGAAGCCCCCGGCGCAAATGGCGCAACCGACATCGACTAGACAGTCAAGCCAGATAAACCGCGCGCAAAAAGATCGCGTGCCCAAAGACCACGCCTACTTGACCACGTCCTTGACGCTGATGTTCAGGGCGCCGTACTCCTTCGTACTGGCGGCAAGATCGAGCTTCTGCACCCCGACTGGCAGTTTGGCGCCGGGGATGAGCACCTCCAGCACCACATTCACCCCGAAGGCCACGCTGTTCTGCGGTGTAATCTCGCTGGCTTTCATGGCCGTGTCGCCCGACTTCAGGACCACATCGGAAAGCGGGTGGCTGGTGTCGCCGAGCTTGACCCGGCTGACCTCCGTCACGGTGCCCGCCGCCAGGCTATTTTTGAGGCGGAAGGCGACCCCCGCGTCGGTGTTCCGCAGGCTCCCCTTTACATAAAGGCCGGACAACATAAAACTCGGGATTTCCATTTACACCTTCCCTCCTTGCTCCATTCGCCGCGCCATCGTCGTACGCCACTTTTCTCGCCGTACGCCATTTTCCTCATACTACCATCTCCAGCGCGTGCGGGACCAGGGTAAAGACTATCGGCCCTCCCCCCAGGATCTCCCCATCGGCCTGGAGGATGGTCCGGTCAGGCGAGATAACCTCCACCCTTTTGCCCCGAAGGACTTCCACCTTGGGGTGAGTGAGGTGCGTCCCCCGGTAGATCCGGGGAAAGTTAACAACAAGCTCTGGCGTGGAAAAATCCCCCAGCACCACGCAATCAAAGAGGCCGTCGTCGGCCTGGGCGTTCGGCGCCACAAACATTCCGCCGCCGAAATAGTTGCCGTTGGCCACCACGATGGAATTCACCCTGCGCTGGTAGGTCTGGTCGTCGATCTTCACTTCGACCCGCTGGTTCCGAAAAGCCGCCAGCGTGATAAAAACGCTAATCAGATAGGTCAGGGTGCCGCGCATGACCTTCGGCATCCGGTTGGTCCGGTCGGCCACCTCGCTGGAAAAACCGGTGCTGGCCTCATTGATAAAGTAGCGGCTTCTCTCCTGATTGCCAGCCCGGTAAACCATCCGCCCAAGATCCACGAAGACCGTCTGTCCCTCGGCGATCCTCCGGCAGGCGTCTTCATACTTCCGAGGGATGTATAGCGACCGCGCCAGGTCATTTCCCGTGCCGACGGGGATCACGCCCACCGCCGGCAGCACCGGAGCAGCCTGGTCCAGGCCGGGGCGGCGCCCGGCGACAGATGGTTCGGCACGATACTCCATAAGCCCGTTCACGATCTCGTTAGTCGTCCCGTCGCCTCCAACCCCCACCACCAGCCAATAGCCGTCATAGGCAGCCTGCCGCGCTAGAGCGATGCCATCGCCCGGCCCACGGGTAAAACTGGCCTCAAGCGGCACCCCAAGGCGTTCCAGGATCGCGGCGATCTTTGGCCAGTCCTTTTCGGTCCGGCCATGCGCCGAGGCTGGATTGACAATAAACTTGACCGGCCCGCGGCGCCGGCCGGGTTGGACTACCGATTCAACCAATGATTCAACCGCCGCTTCGGCCGATGGCACAGTCGATGACCCCACTGATGGCAGGGACGATAGCGCGACCGATGACCCGGCCGCCGATCTGAGCGGCGATCCGGCGGCGGTTTCAACTTTTTGATCCGGCATAACCCACCTCATTATCAGGGCGTGACCCCGGGATGCAACCCCGGAAATCCCTATCTATTCTTCGCCCCGGCTGGTTTTTTTCCTCCTTTGGCCCGGCTCGGGCCCAGGGGGTCCAGACCCTCGATGGCTCAGACCGCTTCGGGCTCACACCGCCTTGGCGGTGCTCCTGATATACTCGATCAGCCACTGGAGGCTGCCCAGCACATAGTCGCGGTTAAAGCTGTAATACATCTCTTTGCCGAGTTTTTCGGCCGAAACCAGCCTGGAATCCTTCAAAACCTTGAGGTGATGGGAAATGGCCGGCCGGCTCACCGAGAAATGCGCCGCGATCTCGTTGACGCAGAGTTTTCCGTGGGTGCCTATCAATAGGAGAATCTTCTGCCGGGTCTCATCGGCCAGCGAGTTCAATACTTTGATGGTCCTGGTGATCTTTACAGGAACCACCACTTCGGCAACTTCAGGCATCGGCCTATTCCACCCATCGAAGTACCGGTGCGAGCCGCCCCGGCGCCGGCACAGATTTAAATCCAAATTGGGCTGATTGATCTTTCTCCAGGCTGATTGATCTTTCTCCAGGCGGCGCCCAATCTCCTGCCTAATTTCAACGCAGGATTAAAGCTTCTGAATTAACGCCCAATGTAAATAATTTACCAATCTAGTAGTCCGCATCTGCCAGTGAAATAAGTTCCAGGGTGGTACTGGTCTCCACCTGCATCGCCAGGACAACCGGGCTTTCGGCCCCGCCCCCGTCTTCCACCCGCGAGGTAATGATCTGTTGGATCGTATCCACATCCTTCAGCAGAACTCTCCGGATCAGATCAAAGGCCGCCACGCCCTGCCCGTTTTGCCTGATCAGGGTCCCCAGCCGGCGCCCCTGGCCGGCGGGGAAACTTCCCCCGGCTTGCCCGGTGGATGAGGTGTTGATCTGGGCGATCTCCGCATCATTCCTCTGCTCGATGGCAATCAGGGAATGCGTGGTGTCCACCTGCAATTCCACCGGACCCAGGGTGGTCTGGACGGTTTTATGCACCTGTCCTTGCCAGCTTTCCCCCACTTTCACAGGAGCCGGCGGCTGTTCCCAGGCGATCACTCGCAGCAAACCGCCGCGTTCCAGAACTCCCAGCGCGCCGGACCCCAGCCCTCCCGAAACCACGGCAGCCTCCAGCGTTCCAATATCCGCGGCCTCCAGGCCCGCAACAGCCCCAGGGTATCCTTGAATTTTGCCTTCCGGAGAGATCTTCACCTGAAGCTTGCTGCCCTGCAATTGGGCGGGATCCTCCTTCAGTTCTATGTTTGAACGTAAATCCACCCGAGAGAAGGTGATCTCCACGGGAATATTCCCCCGGATGTCACGATGGCCCGAAACGACGCTGAGTTCCGCCTCCATGCGCACCATCGCCGTTCCGTCGCTGCCCGGCAGGCCCAGGATCTGCATGACCACCAGTTCCCGGTAGGTCATGGTCCGCCCCGGGCGCACCTGAGCCGGCAGGTGAATGGCGCGGCTTCCTCCCGGGATCTGCGCCTGGGCTTGCCCAGCGGCTCCCGTTTCCATCTGCCCTGCCGCTTGCGCCTGGGTTTCCCCGGCGGCCAGCGCCTTTCTCCCCCATGTTCCGCCTTCCGCCAGCAACAATACCGCCAGAGAAAGAAACATCACGCGGCGCCCTGGCATCCTTGCCAAATGCATCCGGATTCCTCCTGACTGGACCACTTCCGTTGTGAAGTCCGGGATACCTGTATAAGATTCGGGACATTTCTAGGGTCCAGAATACCTCCTTTTACTCTTCGGCATCTCCCCGGCTCGATAAAAATGGCGGGCCGGCAAAAAAAAAGAACTCCCCGGCAAGGGAGTTCCTCAAGAGCTGTATTTCGCGTCGGATCTTCCTCTACCGCGCCCCCGCATGGGCGAGGGAACGCTCCATCTCCGCGATGATCGCCGCGGCCATTCCCCTGGTCCCCGTCTTTCCGCCCAGGTCGGGGGTTACCGCGATTCCGGCGGCCAGCACCGCCCGCGTCCCTTCTTCGATCCGGCCGGCGGCCTCCGTCTCCCCGATATGTCGCAGAAGCATGGCCGCGCTCAGGATCATCGCCGTGGGATTGGCCAGATCCCGACCCGCGATCTGTGGCGCGCTGCCGTGCACCGGCTCAAAGACCGCCACCTTGTCGCCCAGGTTGGCGCCGGGAACCACTCCCAGCCCGCCCACCAGGCCGGCGCACAGGTCGGAGAGGATGTCGCCGTAGAGATTGGGCAGCAGCAGCACGTCAAAGTCCAGGGGATTGAGCACCAGCCGCATGCAGAGGGCGTCCACGATCACTTCCTCATAGGTGATCTCCGGGAATTCGGCGGCCGCCTTCCTGGCGCATTCCAGGAAGAGCCCGTCGCTGAGCTTCATGATGTTGGCCTTGTGCCCGGCGGTCACCTTCTTGCGCCCCTCTTCGCGCGCGAAATTGAACGCTGCTCTGGCGATCCGCTCGCTGGCCCGGCGGGTGATCTTCTTGATGCTCTCGGCGGTGTCCGCGTCCACCCGGCGCTCGATGCCGGCGTAGAGGTCTTCCGTGTTCTCCCGGAAGATCACCAGATCCACCTTCTCGTAACGCGACTGGATGCCAGCCAGGCTCGCCACCGGCCGGACATTGGCGTACAGATCCAGCCATTGCCGCAAGGAGACGTTGACGCTCCTGAACCCCTCCCCGATTGGCGTGGTAACCGGTCCCTTGAGGGCCACGCCGTTCTCCCGAATGGAATCGATCACCCGGTTGGGCAGGGTGGTTCCGTATTTGGCCAGCGCGCCTTCCCCGGCCTCCACCACTTCCCATTCCACCTGGCAACCGCTGGCCTCCACCACCGCGCAAGCCGCCTCCGCAACCTCGGGTCCTATCCCGTCGCCAGGAATCAAGGTTACCTTGTGTATCATCACCGGCCCCTCCTTTCATTAACCCCGTCAACCAGCGCACCCACATTAATCAAACATAACCGGATCATGCACCGGCTTAAACATCCGAATCATGCGTCCAGCCTGAACGTGCCGTATTTCCTGAAATGGGCCGCCAGGCCCCCCTCCTGCAGGATCTGAATCATCACCCGGGGCAGCGGCTTGACCGGAATGCGCACTCCCGTGGTCCGGTTCTCCAGCACGCCCTCCTCCAGGTTCGCCGCCAGCTCGTCGCCCGGCCCGATCAGGTCCGTGTCGCACTCCAGCACCGGCAAACCGGTGTTGATGGCGTTGCGGTAGAAGATGCGGGCGAAGGACCCGGCGATCACCGCGCTGATCCCGGCGTTCAGGATCACCAGCGGCGCCTGCTCCCGCGAGGAGCCGCAGCCGAAGTTTTTGCCCCCCACCAGAAAGTCGCCCGGGGTGATCTTGCTGTAGAAATCCGGATCCAGGTCCTCCATCAGGTACCTGGCCAGCTCCTTCATGTCCAGCGTCTTAAACTTGCGCTTCCCGGCGATGATGTAGTCCGTGTTGATATTGTCCATGGCGAACTTGTGCGCCTTGCCCCGCAATTCCATCGGTCAACCCCCGTTCATGAAAGATAGTCCCTCGGATCGACGATCTTCCCGGCCAGGGCCGCAGCCGCCACCGTCGCCGGCGAGGCCAGATAGATAAACGCCTTGTTGTTCCCCATCCGCCCCTTGAAGTTCCGGTTGGCCGTGGAGATCACGTTCTCCCCGTCGGACGGCACCCCATTGTGGGTGCCCACGCAGGGGCCGCACCCCGGCGTCACCACCGCCGCGCCGGCCTCCACCAGGGTCTGAATCACGCCCTCCCGCATCGCATCCAGGTAGATCTGCCGCGAGGCGGGCGCCACGATGAAACGCACCTCCGGGTGCACGTGCCGGCCCCGCACGATCCCCGCCGCAAGCCTCAGGTCTTCCAGCCGGCCGTTGGTGCAGGTGCCAAGCACCGCTTGCTGGATGGGCGTTCCCGCCACTTCCCGCACCGGCGCCACGTTGTCCACCGTGTGCGGCCTGGCCACCTGAGGCTCGAGGCGGCTCACGTCGTACTCAAGCACCTTCGCGTACACGGCGTCGGAGTCCGGCGCCACCGGCTCAAACGTTTTTTGGGAATGCGCTTTCACCCATTCCTCCGTCTTTTTGTCCGCCGCCATCAGCCCCGCCTTGGCGCCCATCTCGATGGCCATGTTGGCCATGGTGAAGCGCCCTTCCACGCTCAGAGCGTCCACCGCCTCGCCGGCGTACTCCGCCGCCAGGTAGGTGGCCCCGTCGGCCGTCACCTGGCCGATGAGAAAGAGGATGAGGTCCTTGGCATAGATCCCGGCGGGCAGCCGGCCGTTGGCCACAAATTTCACGGTCTCCGGCACCTTGAACCACAGCTTGCCGGAGAGCATCCCCGCCGCCAGGTCCGTGGAGCCCACCCCGGTGGAAAACACGTTGATCGCGCCATAAGTGCAGGTATGGGAATCGGCCCCGATGACCAGGTCGCCGGGCGCCACATGGCCGCGCTCCGGCATGAGCTGGTGGCAGACCCCTTCGCCGATGTCGTACAGCTTGATCCCCTGTTCCCGGGCGAACTCCCGCATCAGCTTGTGCAGGGCCGAGATCCCTTCCAGCGGGCTTGGCGCGCTGTGGTCGATGACCATGGCCACCTTGCCGGCGTCCCGCACCCTCCTCCCCTGCATCTCCCGGAAAGCCTCGATGGCCAGCGGCGAGGTGCCGTCCTGGCCCATGATATAGTCAAGATTCGCGACCACGATCTCGTTGGCGTAAGCATCCTGGCCGCTGCGCCGGCTCAGGATCTTTTCGGCAATGGTCTTCCCCTTGCCCTTCAACCCCATGACTTCCTTCCCCCACACACCAGTTATATTGTTAAACAGCACATTTCAGCGCAGAAGGCACCCGGCTGAGGACAGGCCCCCGTCGTCTCAAGACAGGCCCTCGTCTCAGGACGCCCCCGCCGCCACGCGCTTTCTGGCCGCCGCTACCTTCACCGGCGGCGCCAGCGTCATAATCTGCCGGACCTGATCCGGGTAGGTGGCAATCAGCCAGAGCTCATCCGGCGTCAGCGGCATCTGGTTGTGCGCCGAGGCGTACTGCACCAGCTCCAGGGTCTCGTGCTCATCCTTTAATTCGATGCCCAGCTGCTCATATACGTACTGGAGCCCTTTAATCCCTCCGTATTCACCGGTGGTGATCACCCGGCCGGTGCGGCGCGTCTCCACATCGCCGATTCCCAGTTCCTCGTGCCCGTAAAGCTCGTAGTTGTGGTGGTCCTTGAGGACCCCGTCAGCGTGAATCCCGGATTCATGGGCGAAAGCGTTGGCCCCCACCCCGACCTGGTTGATGGGGATCGGCAACCCGAAGGCGTTGGCCACATAGTTGCAAATCTTCCAGGCCATCTTGAGGTTGATCCGTTCATCGAGAATCTTGCGGTCGCTCAGCCCGCGGGATTTGGTCACCGCCAGGATCACCGAGACCAGGTCCGCATTGCCGGCCCGCTCGCCCATGCCGTTTACGGTGGTGTTGATGTAGGCGTCCACCCCGGCGTCGATGGCCCCCATGGCCCCTTCCACCGAATTGGCCACCGCATACCCCAGATCGTTGTGGCAATGGATCTCAATGGGCAGCTGCACCGCCTCCGCCAGCCGTTTCACGGAGTCGTAGATGGAGATGGTGCTGTCGTAGCCCAGGGTGTCGCAGTAGCGAATCCGTTTGGCGCCGTGCTCCTTGGCCGCCGCGGCGAACCGCAGCAGGTAGTCTTCGTCGTAACGCTCGTCCGTCCGCGAGGCGTCCTCGGCGTTGACCGTGATCATCTCCAAGCCTGCCTCGCGCGCGGCATCCACCGCCTCGGTCATCATCTTGAGCACGTCCTCCCGGGTCATCTTCCCGCCGAACTTGCCCAGGGTCATGATCTCCGAGGTGGAGATGGAAAGGTTGATGTGACGCACCCGGGTCAATTGCACGGCCTTGTGGACGTCCTCGGCCTTGGCGCGGGTCCACCCGGCCAGCACGATGGGCGAAAGCAGGCCCAGGTCCGCCAGTTCCAGATTGGCATTTATGTAATTGGCCTCGTGCTCCAGGGCCGGAAAGCCGAATTCGCTCTCGTAGATCCCCATCTGGTTGAGATACAGGTTTATCATGGTCTTCTGAAGCTTGGAGAGCCCCAGCCTGGCGGTCTGCACCCCGTCACGGTTGGTCACGTCGATGATGTAGATCTTGTGGCCGCCGCGGGCCTTGCCTTCGGCCCTTCCATTGGAATTCTTCACGGTAATCTCTCCTCTCTTTTACCGGAAAAAGACAACAACCCCGAACAGGTAGTCCGGAGCTGCTGCAAAAACGGTAACACAAACCGGCCCGCTGCTCTTGCAGACGGCCAGATCTGGTCATTCCGCGCTATACTCCGACCCTACTCCGCTACTCGCAAGGCTACATCGGCTACTTGTAGTCTACATCGCTTACCGGGCACCTTGCTCGCCCGTCAAATGCTAGACTACTCCGCCCTACTAAAGTACTAAAGTACACTTTTTCACATTATACCGCCCTCTGGCGGGAATGTCAAGGGCTAATTTGTTAAGATCATGTCAAGATTTTTAGAGCGAAAGAGAAGGTTAGTCCTATTTTATCTAGACCAGCCGCTGGCTTGCCCTGGACCCCGGCGCCTTGTCGTAAACCTCGCAGACCCACAGCCGGTAGGCAAAGGGATACTGGTGCTTCCCCGGCACATGGAAGAGATCGTGCACCGCGGCGGCGAAACGGTAGAAAAGATCCCCGGGAGGCACCAATTCCGCCACACAGTGCACAGCATAGCTTTTAAGCCCTTCTGCCCCCATGCCCACGTAAAGGAGCGTCACCCGGGGATCGGCCAGCACGTTGGTATAGGTGCGCCTGGCGTAGAGTTCCAGCGAGGAGAGCACCGTCCGGTCGAACTTTGAGGCGTCGGAATAATAGTCAAGCAGCGCTTCGAGCCGCCCGGCCATGGTCTCGTGCCAGCCCTTTTTGAGTCCCTCTCTGATGAGGGTTTCAAACTTCGCCGTGTACTCTTCAAGTAACTCCTTCCGGACCGTCAAACCCACGCCCTTGCCCGCTGAGTTGACCGGAAACGTGCTTGTGGTGGTGTCCACGGTGGACAGGACCGGAAGGTGGGCGCCAAAGGCGTTCATTTGGGGGCTGCCCGTGAGAAACGAGCGTATCCCCTCCAGGCGCGTGCCGACCTGCCAGTCGAGGAATTCCTGGGGCAGACTCCGGACTTCCAGCTCCATTTCCCGGCCTCCAGCCGAAATCAGCACTTTACCGGGATCTCCGTCCCCTTCAACATAGCGCACGGTATTCACCGTCCCCTCTCCGCTCGGAACCGCCACAAAACCGCCCCCTCTCGTTCATGCCGCCCGCTGAAATTAGCTTCCCACCAGATATAAGCCGCATTTGAAGATGTAAATGTAGCCGAAGCCCGCAGCCGGTTTTCCGAACTCACCCGTAATGTTACTGACCGAAATAAGCTTGTCCGGGTCACAAGACAAAAAGCCGGGCACGGCGAAGTTTACTGGTTGCCCGAAAAGGTCTGGAATGAACTGCTTGGTTTCGTAAAATTCAATGTCTCCGTGGAACAGGATCCCGAAAACAACCTCTGGGGTGTAAGCGAGGAGAACCTGGGGGTAACCGGTTCCGGGGAGACCAGGGACGAAGCTGTAAAAGATTTTTTGGACACGCTTTTTATCGCTGCCCAGGATTACTTCGAAAACGTCGACTTTTACCTTCGTCAGCCGAATCTGGTCAAGCGGTTGCCGTACTACCTGAAGATCGCCGCAATCGGTGATTCAGATAAAGTAAAGTCCACACTCGGGTTATGATGGAAGTATCGCAAAGCAACTGGGATTCGGGACTCTGGATGACTACTTCAAATTTTTATCGAAGCTATAAAGGCCGATGGCGCGTTTAGCTGGAACAGTCATCCCAACAACGGTTTGCGCACGACGGTGAGACGGTCGAGTTCCCGAACGGGGGTGAAGCCGGCCTCCAGGTACATCTCCAGCGGGCCGGGAAAGTGCTGCGCGGCTGTTTCAACGTTTTTACGGGGATAGGCTTCGGCAAATTCGAGGCCGCGGCGGCGGAAGCTGTCACATGCGGCCTCCAGGAGGCGCCGGGCGATTCTCTGGCGGCGGTGCGGTTCGGCCACGACAAAGCAGACTATCGAGCCGACGCGTTCGGCATCGTCCGCCTGGGCTCCCGTGAAGCGCTCAACATTTCGGATGACGGTGCGCGGCGCGGCGTGGCACCAGCCCACGGGCCGGCCGTCAAGGTAAGCCAGAAAACCATGTGCTTCACCACGCCGGATCAAATCGCCCATCGCCGCGCGGTTCTCCGAACCCGTATGGGTCTCCCATTCCTGGTCCGTCCCGGGGAAAAGATACCAGTAACAGTAGCAGCTCGCCCATTCCGGATTATCCGCAAACGCGTCGTGGTCGAAAAAGTTCAAAAAATCGTCAACCAGTTCCGGCGAAAGTTCCCTGATGACGGGCTCACTAATTTTATTCATACAGTCACCCCTCGATCATTTCTCTTTCAGCGCAAATTCCACCGCCCGCCAGGCATGGATAAACGTGGTATCAAACAAAGGGATTGCCACATCTTCCTGCTTTATCAACAGGGTAATCTCCGTGCAACCCAGGATAATTCCCTCCGCCCCGTTGGCGGCCAGCCGGTTGATTATATCTTTGTATTTCTCCCGTGAGCTGTTCAGGACCTTTCCCTTGACCAGTTCGTCGTAGATAATCCGGTGTACAACCTCCCGGTCCGGTTCGTCCGGAATCACCACCTCCAACCCGTGCGCTTTCAGGCGGCCCGTGTAAAAGTCCTGCTCCATGGTGTACTTCGTGCCGAGAAGCCCGATCTTCTTGATGCCCTTCTCGATCACCTTTTCGGCCGTGGCGTCGGCGATGTGCAACAGGGGGATCCTGAGCGCTTGCTGCACCTCGCCGGCCATCCTGTGCATGGTGTTGGTGCAGATCACCAGAAGATCCGCCCCCGCTTTCTCAACGCCCCGGGCGGCCTCCACCAGTATTTCTGCGGCCTCCGCCCATCTCCCCGCCCGCTGGCACTCCTCGATCTCCTCAAAGTCCACGCTGTACAGGACGCATCTGGCGGAATGGTACCCGCCCAGCCTTTCCTTGACCAGCTCGTTGATCAGGCGGTAATACTCCAAAGATGATTCCCAGCTCATTCCGCCGATCAGCCCGATCACTTTCATCTTTATCCCCTCGCATTTCTTGAAATCTCCTCTTGCGGGACCCAGGGCGGCCTATTCGCCTATACCAAAAAGTCCTTTGGCGAAAGGCAACGCAAAGGACTTCTGGTGTGTTTGAGGGTTTTCTCAGCCCCTATAGCCCGGCCAGCTTCTTTCGCAGGATCTCGTTGACCAGCGCCGGGTTGGCCTTGCCCTTGCTGGCGCGCATCACCTGGCCCACCAGGAAGGTGATGGCCTTCTCCTTGCCGGCCTTGAAGTCCGTCACGGACTGCGGGTTTTCGGCCAGGATCCGGTCGATGATTCTGGTCACCTCGCCCTCGTCGCTGATCTGGACCAGCCCCTTCTCCTTGACCACGATGGCCGCGTCCTTGCCGGTGGCAAACATCTCCTCGAAGACCGTTTTGGCGATCTTGCCGCTGATGGTGCCCTTGTCGATGAGCGCCAGCATCTCCACCAGATGGCGGGGTCTGAGTTTGGACCGGTCGGCCTCGATCTCCTCGGCCTTCAACAGCCGCGTGAAATCCCCCATCACCCAGTTGGCCACCGCCTTGGGATCGCGGCATTGCTTTGCCGCCTCCTCGAAGAAGTCCGCCAGCGGCTTGGAACTGGCAATCAGGTCGGCGTCGAACTCCGGCAGGCCGAACTCCCGCATGTACCGTTCCATGCGTGAATTCGGCAACTCGGGAAGCTCGGCTCTGAGCTCCTCGACCAGGGATCTCTCCACCACCACCGGCACCAGATCCGGTTCCGGGAAGTACCGGTAATCGTTGGCCTCCTCCTTGCCGCGCATGGAGATGGTGACCCCGCGGCTCTCATCCCAGGTCCGGGTCTCCTGGACGATCACCCCGCCCTGCCGCAAGACCTCCTCCTGGCGCCCGGCCTCGTATTCCAGGGCCTTCTGCACTGCCCGGAAGGAGTTCATGTTCTTGAGCTCCGTCCTGGTGCCAAATTTCGTGGCCTCCTTCGGCCTCAGCGAGATATTGGCGTCGCAGCGCAGCGACCCCTCCTCCATCTTGACGTCCGAGACGCCGGTATACTGCAGAATGGTCTTCAGACGCTCCAGGTAAGCCTTGGCCTCCTCCGGCGAGCGCATGTCCGGCTCGGAGACGATCTCGATGAGAGGGATGCCGGTGCGGTTGTAGTCCTCTTTGGAATAGTCCGACCCCAGAATGGTCTCCGCGGAGTGGACCGACTTGCCGGCCTCTTCTTCCAGATGCACGCGGGTGATCCCGATCTCCTTGACCTCCCCGTTCACCATGACCCGCATCTTGCCCTTGCGGCACAGCGGCAGGTCGTACTGGGAGATCTGGTAAGCCTTCGGGAGATCCGGGTAGAAGTAGTTCTTGCGGTCAAACTTGCTGAAATCCGCAATCTGGCAGTTCAAGGCCAGCCCCGCCTTGACGGCGTACCTCACCGCCTTTTCGTTCAAAACCGGCAGCACGCCGGGCAGCCCCAGGCAGACCGGGCAGACGTGGGTGTTGGGCTCCGCCCCGAACTCGGTGCTGCAGCCGCAAAAGAGCTTGGACTCCGTCAGAAGCTCGGCGTGAACCTCCAGGCCGATCACAATCTCATAATCCCCGATATAGGCCATCTATCTCACATCCTTTCCGGATGCACGCCCGGTGTCATGCGCCCGTCCGGCGTCTTTAGCCGGCCCGCCGGCGTCCCGCCCGGCCGCCCCCGCCAGGTTCGGCTTCTGGTTGTGCACATCCGTATTCTGCTCGATGGTGTAGGCGATCCGCAGCAGGGTGCCCTCGTCGAATGCCTTGCCCATGACCTGGATGCCGATGGGCAACCCCTCCTTGCTCAGAGCGCACGGCACCGAAAGGGCCGGCGTGGCCGCCAGGTTCGCGGGAATGGTGAACAGATCCGACAGGTACATGGCCAGCGGGTCGCCGGACTTTTCCCCGATCTTGAAGGGCACGGTGGGCGTGGTGGGCGACACCAGGGCGTCGCAGGTCTCGAAGGCCCGGTCGAAGTCCTGTTTGATCAGGGTCCGCACCTTCTGCGCCTTGAGGTAGTAGGCGTCGTAATAACCCGAGCTCAAAGCATAGGTTCCCAGCATGATCCGCCGCTTGACCTCGGCCCCGAATCCCTCGCTGCGGGTCTTCTTGAACATGGTGATCACATCCGGCGCCTCCTTGGCGCGGTAACCGTACCGGACGCCGTCGTAACGGGCCAGGTTGGAGCTGGCCTCCGCCGGGGCGATCAGGTAGTAGGTGGCCAGGGCGTATTCGGTGTGCGGCATGGAGATCTCCTGGATCTCCGCCCCCAGCCGGGCCAGCAGGTCAATGGTCTTCGCCACCGCCTCCTTGACCTCCGGCTGGATTCCCTCCACGAAATATTCCCTGGGAACGCCGATGCGCAGCCCCTTCACGTCGTTGACCAGGCTCTTGGTAAAATCCGGCGCCTCCCGCCGGACCGAAGTGGAGTCCAGCGGGTCGTGCCCGGCGATCACGTTCATCACCAGGGCGGTGTCCGTGACATCCCTGGTGAAAGGCCCGATCTGATCCAGGGACGAGGCGAAAGCAATCAGCCCGTACCGCGAGACATAGCCATAGGTGGGCTTCATCCCCACCACCCCGCAAAAGGCCGCCGGCTGGCGGATGGAGCCCCCGGTGTCCGAACCCAGGGCGATGACGGCCTCATCGGCGGCCACCGCCGCCGCCGAACCACCGCTGGAACCGCCCGGCACCCGCGTGGTATCCCAGGGATTCCTGGTGGTGAAGAACGCCGAGTTCTCGGTGGAAGACCCCATGGCAAATTCATCCAGGTTGGTCTTCCCCACCAGCGGTGTATGAATGGCCCTGAACCGCTCCACCACCGTGGCGTTGTAGGGCGGCACGAAGTTTTCCAGGATCTTCGATGAACAGGTGGTTTTGATGCCGCTGGTGCACATGTTGTCCTTGAGCGCCAGCGGGATCCCCGTCAACGGCGCGGCCTGGCCGTTCTTGAACGCGGCGTCCGCCTCCCGCGCGATGGCCATGGCCTGCTCCCGGGTCAGGGTCATATAGGCCTTGACGGTCCCATCCACCGCCTCGATCCGGTTGAAGACCGCCTCGACGATCTCCGTGGAGCTGATCTCCCGCGCCTTCAGTAGCTCATGCAGGCGGTGCGCCGTCATTTCGTGCAGATTCAAAGGCTTAACCTCCCTCAACCTTCCAGTCCGGGCCTTCCGGCTCCTCGGCTCCTCCAGCTTCCCCAGGCCGGACTTCTAACCCTCCATGATCTTCGGCACCCGGAAGAAGCCGTCCACCGGGTCCGGCGCATTGGCCAAAACCGCCTCCTGCGGCCAGGACAGCCGCGCCTTGTCCGGCCGGAAGACATTCTTCATCGGCGCCGCGTGGGCCGTCGGCTCCACATTGGCGGTATCCAGCTTCTTGAGCTTGTCCACCGCCTGCAGAATGTCGTTGAGCTGCCGGGTGAACTTCTCCGTATCCGCCTCCGACAATTCCAACCGGGCCAGCATGGCCACGTGCTCCACGTCTTCGCGTTTGATCATCAACCCTCACCTGCCTCAATAGGTTGCTTACCGGTTATCTATACATCTTGATTCGTAGAGGTTCGATATTGAATTAAAATTTCCTTCGACCGGCCGAAATTATCCCACGGAGCCTCCACGGTCATGTTGCCGTCGTAGCCCGCCTCCTCCAGCGCCCTGATCACTCCCCGCCAGTCGATGTGACCCTCGCCGATGGCCAGATGGCCGTGTTGCCAGCTGATGCGTCCCCTGGTGTCGCTCACATGGACATGAGCGATCTCCTGTCCCAGGGCCTGAATCCATTCCCGAGGCGGCTTGTCCGAAATTTCGGCGTGGCAGACATCCAGGCACAGCTTCAGATGCGGGGAATCCACCGCCTCCAAAATCCGGACGATGTCGTCGTATTCGTCGATCCTCGGGTGAAAGAGCGGCGAGTGATCGATATTCTCCAGGGCAATGGCGATCCCGCGCTCCTCCGCCCGGCCGCAAAACGCCTGGAATGCCTCAATAGTCGCGTTGAAAGAATCCGCCAGATCCGTCGTCACCCGGTAATCGATCTGCTCGATGAACCAGGCCAGCCCCCCGCTTAGCTTGGTGGACGCCGGTTCTTCCCGCCTTCTGGTGGTCGCCGGGTGGAAGGTCACGATCGGCGCGCCGATGGCGGCCGTAAAATCCACGATCTCCAGCGCCTTGGCCAGCACCCGGCTTCTTACGGCAGGGTCTTCATGGGCGAGCATGGCCGTCAAAAAGGTGTGCACCGTGCAGGGCAGCCCCGCCTCGGCCAGCGCTTCCTTGAGCGCCCGGGCATCGGCCTCCCAGTCGAGGTCGGGCGGGACGAAGATCTCCAGGCTCTCCGCGCCCAGAGCCACCGCCTCGTCAATCGATGTCTTTTTCGTATCCACGCTGAGCCCGACCCGAAAGGCCAATTACCCTGCATCTCCTATCGTTTCAAGATCTCCACAAATCCCGCCTCATCCAGGATCGGGACCCCCAGTTCCCTGGCCTTGTCGTACTTGGAACCGGGTTTTTCGCCCACCACCACATAATCGGTCTTCTGGCTCACGCCGCCCGAAACCCGGCCTCCCAGCCGGAGGACCGAGCTTTCGGCCTCTTCGCGGGTAAACCCGGATAACGTCCCGGTGATCACGAAGGTCTTGCCGGCCAGGGGTCGCTCCCCGGGAGAAGGCTGTTCCGCCGCCTTCATATTCACGCCGGCGGCGCGCAACCTCTCCACCACCCGCCGGTTCTGCGGCTCGGCAAAGAAGCTGACGATGCTCTCCGCGATCTTCTCCCCCACCTCGGGGATCTGCTGCAGGGTCTCCTGATCGGCCGCCATCAGGGCGTCGATGGCGCCGAAATGCCCGGCCAGCGTGCGGGCCACCCCCTCGCCCACGTGCCGGATCCCCAGGGCGAAGAGCACCCTTTCCAATGGGGCGTCCTTGCTGGCCTGGATGGCGGCCAGCAGCTTGGTGGCCAGCTTCTCCCCCATGCGTTCCAGGCTCAGAAACTGATCCATGGTCAGGCTGTAAAGGTCCGCCGGATCCTTCACATAACCCCGCTCGATGAGCCCGGAGATGATCGCCGGGCCGAACCCCTCAATATCCATGGCGCCGCGGGAGGCAAAGTGGATCAGCGACTCGCGCAACTGCGCCGGGCAACCGATGCCCACGCACCTGGCCGCCGCCTCGCCTTCCGGGCGCACCACATCCGCGCCGCACTCCGGGCAGTGCTTCGGCAGGGCAAACTCCCGCTCCCGGCCGGTCCGCTTCTCCGGGATGACCCGCACCACCTCGGGAATCACGTCGCCCGCCTTCTGGATCACCACCGTATCGCCGATACGGATGTCCTTCTCCTTGATATAATCTTCATTGTGGAGACCCACCCGGCTCACCGTCGACCCGGCCACCTCCACCGGGTGCAGGATGGCCAGCGGGGTCACCGCTCCGGTGCGCCCCACATTCACCACGATATCCTCCACCGTGGTGGTCACCTGTTCCGCCGGAAACTTGTAGGCAATCATGCCGCGCGGACTCTTGCCCGTGGCGCCCAGGGCCTCCTGCCGCGCCAGCGAGTTGAGCTTCACCACGATCCCGTCGATCTCGTGGGGAAGCTCCTCACGCTTTTCCCCCCATTCGTCGCAGTAGGCGATCACCGCCTCGATATCCTCGCAGAACCGGGAATGCGGATTCACCGGAAACCCCTGCTCTTTGAGAAAGGCCAGCGACTCCCACTGGGTGGCAAATCTCCTCTCACGGCAGTAGAGCAGGCCGTAAAGGTAGGCATCCAGCGGCCGCTCCGCGGTTACCCGCGGATCAAGCTGCCGGAGGGCTCCGGCGGCGGCGTTGCGGGGGTTGGCGAAGAGCGGCTCGCCTTTAGCCACCCGCGCCTCGTTCAGACGGGCAAAATCCTCCCGCCGTATGTACGCCTCGCCGCGCACCGCCAGGTTCAGGGGCTCGCCGGAAGCCAGCCGCAGCGGGACGGATTTGATGGTCCGCACATTCTTGGTGACATCCTCGCCCCGCTCGCCGTCACCCCTGGTCGCCCCCTGGACCAGCACGCCATCCTCGTAGGTCAGGGCGATGGTGAGGCCGTCGATCTTCAATTCCGCCACGTATTGCACATCTTCGGTCTCCAGCGCCTTCTTGATCCGTCGATCGAAGGCCCGGAGCTCCCCGGCGTCGTACGCGTTGGCCAGGCTCAACAGCGGCGCGGGGTGGATGACCGTTTCAAAAGCCTCCAGGGGGGCGCCTCCCACCCGCTGCGTCGGAGAGTCCGGCGTAACCAGCTCCGGGTGCTCCTCCTCAAGCTGGATCAATTCCCGCATGAGGCGGTCGTACCCGGCGTCGCTGATCTCCGGCTCGTCAAGGACATAGTAACGGTGGTCGTGGTAGCGGATCTGCTCCCGCAGCCGGGCGGCCCGCGCCTCTTCCCAGAGCGACGGTTGTCCGGCGCTCCCCGTGCCATCCTTCTTCTTTGCCACCTTCTTCACCACCGTGGATCACCCAAATTAGTAAATATCGGTTAACACGAATGGAGACTTAAGCAAATCGTTGTAAAAAGAGCGTAACTATTCATTACCATACATTTTGTTCCACGTGAAGCCACGCGTAAGATTGTTCGGCGGTTCCGTTCACTTATTGCTGAAGATGGCCGGCTTGTGGATCGGGCCGATCCTGGTCAGCGGCCAGAAGCGGAAGAGCGCCCTCCCCACAATATAGTTGCGGGGCACGTAGCCCACCAGGGGGAAGCGGGAATCTTCGCTGTTGTTCCGGTTGTCGCCCAAAACGAAGACCGTCCCCGGCGGTACCACGTACGGGCCGAATTCACCGTAGATGGGTTCCCCGAGGTAATCCTCCTCAAGGGGCTCGCCGTTCAAAAAGACCTTGCCCTCGCGAACCACGACGGTATCCTTCGGCAAGCCGATCACCCGTTTGATAAACCTGGCGCTCGGGTTGGCCGGGTATCTGAAGACGATGATCTCGCCCCGGCTGGGCTGGATGAACCGGTAGGAGATCTCATCCACAAGAAGCCTTTCGCCGTTGTGAAGCGTGGGGACCATCGATGAGCCCTCGACCGAAAAGGAACGGGCCACAAAGGCCATGATGAACAGGGCCAGGACAATGGCGATCACTATTGCTTCCGCATACTCTCTCAATACCGACTTCTGCACTTGTTCCTCAACACTATTACCCCTTTTCCGGTGCGGCCCGATTGCCGCACACTTTTTCGTCTCATCTAAAATTTCCGGGCTTCGATTAAAACTGCTAAAATTGCGGGGCCTCGATGGCTCTTGCCAGCGCCGGGACGATCTGCTTCTTCCTGGACATAACGCCCGCCAGGTAAAGGGAGTTCCCACGCAGGCTTCTCCCGAAAGCCCGCTCCACGAAACCAAGTTCCTTCCCCACCGCCAGGAGTTCGCTGCCCTCCTGCACCAGGTCCGTCACCATCAGAAGCATCAGGCCGTACGCCCGCTCCTGCCGGATGGACTTCATCTCCCGCAGGATCTCCGCCTTGATGGCTTCCACCTCGGACATGTTCATGGTCTCCACCTGGGCGATTCCCACCAGGTGCGGCCCCATTCGGAACTCCTTGAAATCCTCGCCGAGGATCTCCCTGGGGGTCATCCCCTTGATGGAAGATCCCGCCCGCAACATCTCGGCTCCAAAGGCCATCATGTCCACGCCCGCCACGGTCCCCAGGCGGGTGGCCATGGCCCGATCCCGCGCCGTGCAGGTGGGCGACTTGAAGAGCAGGGTATCGGAGAGGATGGCCGCCATCAGGATCCCGGCGATCTCCCCGGGCATGGGACAGCCGGTCTCTTCGAAGATCCCGGCCACGATGGTGGAGGTGCTTCCCACCGGCTCGTTGCGGAAGAGCACCGGGGTTAAGGTTTGCACATTCCCCAGCCGGTGATGGTCCACGATCTCCAGGATCTCCGCCTCCGGCAACCCCTCCACCGCCTGGCTCTTTTCGTTGTGATCCACCAGAATTACCCTTTTGCCCGTAACCTCAATCAGACTCCCCCGGGAGATGAGCCCGACCAGCCTGTTCTGCTCGTCAACCACCGGGTAGCTGCGGTGCCGGTGCGCGGCCATCTTTTTTTTGACCTCGTCCACCAGTTCATCCGGATGAAAGGTGATCACGGCCTTGTTCATGGTGGTGGCCACCGGTAAGCTCAGGCTGATCAGCCGTCCGGTGGTGTAGGTATCATGAGGAACGCTGATGAGCCAGGTACCGCGGGAAATGGCGGCTTCCTGGACCTCCTGGCCGGCCTGGTAGCCGCCGGTGATGATCAGGCACCCGGCGCCGGCCTCGATGGCCGCCAGCTGGGCGTCGTTCCTGTCCCCCACCAGCACAATATCGCCGGGCCGGATTCGCTGCCTGATGGTCTCCGTGGCCAGGGCGGCGACGACCACCTCGCCGTTGAAACGGCCGGTGGCGGGATCACAGGTATTGAGGCAGTGGCCGCCCAGGGTCACCAACAAGTTCTGGAGCCATACGGGGTTCTCCCCGAGGATCGGGGCCGCCCGTTCGGAAAGGTACTTTTTGGCCACGTCGCCGGCCGTGACAATTCCCAGAAGCCGCCGCTCCTCATCCACGACACAGATGGTCCTGGACGCCGTCTCCCCGAGGATGCGGCCCACTTCGTAGAGCGACGACCGCGGCCCGATCTCGGCGAAACGGCGTTTCATCACGTCGGAGACCCGCAGCCTGACGTCCGGAACCAGAACAGGTTCCGGCACCCCGAAATAATCCAGCACAAAGCTTGTTTCCGGGTTCAGCGGGCCGAGCCGCCCGGGGACGGCTCTGATCTCCTCCGGTTCATCCTCCTGATCACGGTTTCTGTTTTGCCAGTTCTTAAGATATGCATAACCGATTGCCGAACAGACCGAATCCGTATCCGGGTTGCGGTGGCCCAGCACTAAAACCTCCGAAGGCAAGCCTGCACCCCTGCTTTCATCAAATGCGCTTTGATGCGCAAACCTTTTTAAACACGCGGCCAAAGGATCAGACGCGCTCCAGCGGCGCAAACCCCACCAGCAGCCGTTTGATTCCCTCATTGGGGAAGGCGACGGTCAGGGTGGCGTTTCCCCCTTCACCCTGGACGCTGACCACCGTGCCGGTTCCCCACTTGCCGTGCCGGATCCGGTCGCCGGCCGCAAAGGTCAGGCCCGGCGATCCAGGCGTCTTTTGTCTTCCGGGCGCACTGGCCGCTCCGGCCAGCCTTGCGGCGCCGCCAACGCCACCCGCGTTCGCCGGCCCCGCCGCCTTTGCCGCCTGCAAAGCGTCGTTCTCTTCCCGGATGTCCCTGACCAACTCCTCGGGGACCTCCTCCAGGAACCGGGAAGGCAGCCGCCGGTCCGTCTGGCCGTACATCATCCGCTGATCCGCGCAGGTGAGATAGAGCCGCTCCCTGGCCCGGGTGATCCCCACATAGCACAGGCGGCGCTCTTCCTCGAGCTCATCGGATTCCCAGGCCGCCCGGGAGTGCGGGAAGAGCCCCTCCTCCATCCCAACCAGAAAGACCACCGGAAACTCCAGGCCCTTCGCGCTGTGCAGGGTCATCAGGGTCACCGTGTCCGCCGCGTCATCGTACGTGTCCACATCCGCCACCAGCGCCACCTGTTCCAGGAAAGCCCCCAGGCTCTTGTTCTCGCTCTTGTTCACGAACTCCTGCGCCACCGATAAAAACTCCCGCAGGTTCTCCAGCCTGGCCTCCGCCTCGGGGGAATGCTCATCCTCCAGTTCCTTCTGGTAGCCGGTATTGCGCAGGATCTTCTCCACCAACTCCGTGACCGGCAATTCCAGGGCCATGGCCGTAAACGACTGCAGGAACACCGCCAGGCTCGCCAGCACCCCGGCGAATCTGGCGCTGATCCCTTCAATCTCATCGGCCCGCTGCAAGGCGGCGGACAGGGTGACC
>JAMCQP010000081.1 GCA_023381695.1 Bacillota bacterium
GCGGGGGGGGAGCCCCGGTTGAAAACGGATCCGGCGTGGGGGTAGAGGTCGTCGTGGGGGCTACCTGCGCCACCAATCAGGAGATCGCTGACGCCGCCAACAGCCTGGGCGCCGCCGCCGATCCGGGCGCCGCCGGTCAAGGCGCCGCGGACCGGGGGGCTGCCTATGAACCGGAGAGAGGGTTTGTTACTGAAGCCACTGTCTCCACGGCCCTGGGCATCTTCGCCGAGATGGGCCTCATAGGACGCAGCAGGGAAGGGGGAGAGCGGCGGATCTTTCTCTTTGCTCCTCCGGAAAAGAAACTGGACTTGGAAAGCTCCATCAGGTATAATGAGGGCGTGAGGGAGCGGGAGGAGTTTGAAGCCTTTCAGCGCTTCGTCCTGACCGCTGACGCCAATGTCTTGCTGGGGCTGGTAAACCGGCCGATTTATCCGGAAAATTTGATTGAGGTGGAGAAACATGGATCTGGCAGAGAAGATCCGGGAGGTCCCGGATTTCCCGAAGAAAGGGATTGGCTTCAAAGACATTACGACCTTGCTCAAGGATCCTGAAGCGCTTCGGTACACCGTTCGCACCCTGGCGGACTACTACCGCGGCAGGCGGATTGAGATGGTGGTGGGCGTGGAATCGCGTGGCTTCCTCTTTGGAGCGCCGCTGGCCTATGAGCTTGGGGCAGGCTTTGTCCTGGTGCGCAAGCCCGGCAAGTTGCCGGCGGAGACGGTCCGGGTGGATTACCAGCTGGAATACGGGACCGACGCCCTGGAGATCCACAAGGATGCCATCAACCCCGGGCAACGCGTCCTGGTGGTGGACGACCTTTTGGCCACCGGCGGGACCATCGGGGCGGCCGCCAGGCGGGTGGAGATGCTCAGAGGGGAGATCGTCGGGCTGGCGTTTGTGATTGAACTGGCCTTCCTGGGGGGACGCCAGAAACTTTCAAAATATGACATTTTTTCGCTGGTTGCTTATAATAAGGAATGATCGGTCCGGGCGGGAGAAGGGGTAGTAATTTGGTGGCCAGGAAACTGGAAAAGACAATCGAACGGGTACTGGCATCCGACCCGGATGCGAAGGTCGATCTGATCCGGAAGGCTTATGAATTTGCGGACAGGGCCCACCAGGGGCAGTTTCGGGATTCCGGGGAGAGTTTTATCGACCACCCGGTGGAAGTGGCCGAGATTCTGGCGGAACTCGGGATGGACGTGGAGACCATCGTTGCTGGCATCTTGCACGACGTTCTGGAAGATACCAGTGTCACCCGGGAGGAATTGACCGCCCAATTCGGCAAGGAGATCTGTCTTTTGGTGGACGGCGTCACCAAGTTGAGCAGGATTCCCTTTCAGTCCAAAGAGGAACAGCATGTGGAAAACCTGCGCAAGATGTTCCTGGCGATGGCCGAGGATCTGCGGGTGATCGTAATCAAGCTCGCCGACCGCCTGCATAACATGCGCACCTTGAAGCACCTGCCCGAAGACCGCCAGCGCAAGATCGCCAATGAGACCCTGGAGATTTACACGCCGCTGGCGCACCGGCTGGGGATGTGGGTGCTGAAGTGGGAGCTGGAGGACCAGGCCCTGCGCTACCTGGAGCCCGGGGAGTACTACAACATCGTCCAGCTGGTGGCCAAAAAGCGTAAAGAACGCGAGGGTGACATTGAAGAGGTAACCAATACCCTGCGGGAAAAGCTGGCTGAACTTGGCGTGCGGGCGGAGATCCAGGGCCGCCCGAAACATTTTTACAGCATCTACCTCAAGATGAAGGGGCAGGGAAAGGAATTCAGCGAGATCTACGACCTGATGGCCGTCAGGGTCATCGTGGATTCGGTGAAGGACTGCTACGGCGTCCTGGGGCCGCTCCTGGTCCTCTGGAAGCCGATTCCCGGCCGTTTCAAGGATTATATCGCCATGCCCAAATCCAACATGTACCAGTCCCTCCACACCACGGTGGTGGGGCCCAAGGGCGAGCCGCTGGAGATCCAGATCCGGACCTGGGAGATGCACCGGACGGCGGAATACGGCATCGCCGCGCACTGGCGATACAAGGAGGGGGACAAGGGCAACAAGGACTTTGAGGCCAAGATCGCCTGGCTCCGACAGATCCTCGAATGGCAAAAAGATATGAAGGACGCCCATGACTTCATGGAGACGTTGAAGATCGACCTTTTTACCTATGAGGTCTTTGTTTTTACGCCCAAGGGCGATGTCAAGACCCTCCCGGTCAGCTCCACGCCGGTGGATTTCGCTTACTCGGTGCACACCGATATCGGGCACCGCTGCATCGGGGCCAAGGTCAACGGAAAGATTGTCCCGCTGGACTATCAGTTGCACAACGGGGAATTTGTGGAGATCCTCACCTCGAAGACCGCCGAGGGGCCCAGCCAGGACTGGTTGAGCTTTGTCAAGACCTCCCGGGCCAGGAGCAAGATCCGCCAGTGGCTCAAGGAGGAGCGGCGCGAGGAGAGCGCCGAAAAAGGGCGCGAGCTTTTAGAGAAAGAGGTCAAGAAGCACGGGCTGGATGTGGCGGAAGTCCTCAAGATCGAAAAGCTCACCGAGGTGGCCAAGCGGTACGGGTTCGCCAACACCGACGATCTTCTGGCAAGCGTCGGTTTTGGAAGGGTGACGTCGCGGCAAGTCCTGGGTAAACTAATCGATGAGAAGATCCTGGAGATCAAGAAGCGGGAGCTCAAGGAAAAGTACCAGGAGCGGCGCCAGGGAGCCGGGTCGGCGGATAAGCGCAGCCAGGGGATTATCGTGCCGGGAGTCGACAACCTTTTAGTGAAGGTGTCCAGGTGCTGCAACCCGGTTCCGGGGGACAAGATCACCGGCTATATCACCCGTGGCCGCGGCGTGTCGGTCCACCGGGCGGACTGCCCCAATGTCGCCAACCTGCGCGATGCTCCTGACCGGCGTATCGAGGTTTACTGGAACGAGGGCGGGGGGAGCGCCTACCCCGTGGAGATCGAGGTCGAGGCGGTGGACCGGGCAAACCTTCTGACGAATGTCATGAACAGCATCTCCGAGACCAAGGCCAATATTGTGGCGGTAAACGCCCGGACCACCAAAAACCGGATGGCGATCATAAATTTGGTGGTCGATATCCGGGATGTCGAGCATATGGAATTAGTTATGAAGAAGATTAAAAAGGTGGAAGGCGTGCTCAATGTGTTTCGAGCCAACCCAACTTGAGGAGAATGGTCTTGGGACTCGAGGTTGCGCAATATGGAGACACCCTGTATCAATTTGTAATCCGCTGGGGATACCCGGCGCTGTTTGTTGGGCTGGCCCTGGAGGGCACCGGAGCGCCGATCCTGGTGGAAGTGTTCTTCGCGGCGGCGGGTTACCTGGTCTCCATCGGCCTGATGCGGCTGGAAACCATTATTTTGGTGTCGGCGGCGGGAAACGTGGTGGGAAACCTGGGCGGCTACGCTCTGGGAGCGTTCGGCGGGCGCCGGCTGGTAGCCCGTTACGGGCGATATTTCCGGGTGAAGCTGGAGGATCTGGACCGGATCAAGGAACGGTTTGGCCGGCTGGGGGGCAGGGTGGTGTTTATCGGGCGGATCATCGGGATCACCCGGACCCCCACCATTCTTACGGCCGGCCTGGTACGGATGCCCCTGCTTTCCTATGCAGCCTGGTCGGCGGTGGCCGATCTCCTGTGGTGTGGTTTCTGGGCCTCCGTCTGGGTCCTGTTTACAAGGCAATGGCAATCCTTTGCGCACTGGGCCAGGCCGTATTCCGTGCCGCTGGCCGCCGCCCTGGCGGTGCTGGTCGCCGCCTACCTCTACTTTTTATGGCGCCGTTTTGTGCGACGCCGGACGTGAATTATCCTGTCATACGGAGATGAACCCTGGCACATGCACATCAAAGTCATCCAGAGGGAAGAAGAGTTCTTTCAGCTTGGACCAAGATGGGAGGAACTGGCGAAAGACTCCGCCTCGGCCACGGTTTTCCAGAGCTGGGAATGGGCAAGCACCTGGTGGGCATACCATGGAAGCAACCGGAAACTCTACATCGTGCTGGCCGAGGATGAGCAAGGATGCCTTTTGGGAGTGGCTCCTTTCGTACGTCCCGCGATTCATCTGTACCGGCGTTTCATGCTCCTGGGGACGGGCGGCACCGATTATCTGGACTTTATATTGAGAAATGGTTATGAAAGCGAAGTTCTGGAGGTGATTCTTGAACATTTTGCGTCCCGGGAGAAGAGCTGGGATATCCTGGATTTGCAGGAGGTTCCGGAAGGATCGCCTCTGGTGCGGTTGATGCCGGAGCTGGCCGCCGGGCGCGGGGTGGATCTATACCGGCATGAGCAGAGCGTCTGCCCCTTCCTGGAACTTCCGGCCACCGTGGAGGAGCTTCCTGGCCTCCTCGGCAAGAAGTTCAGGGATAACCTGAAATATTACGGGCGCCGGCTGGAACGCGAGCATGAGGTTGAATACCGCCGGCTGCGGGAGCCGGAGAACCTTGAGGAAGCCATGGGCGAGTTCTTTCGGCTGCATCAGTCGCGCTGGTTGAAGAAGGGGCTGCCGGGGTCTTTTTTGACCCGGGGGTTCCGGAACTTCCACCTCTCCGTGGCCCGGCGGTTTTTGAAAAACGGGCGGCTGGGATTGTACCTGTTAAAAGTCGATGGCCAGCCGGTGGCGGCGTTGTATTCGTTTCGGGACGAGAGGCGGGCTTATTATTATTCGGGGGGGTTCGACCCCGCCTGGGAAAGGGCCAGCGCCGGCACCTTGCTCCTGTATCACGCCATAAAGGATGCCATTGACGACAGGCTTCAGATCTTCGACTTTTTGCGGGGCGATGAGTCCTACAAGCACCGGTGGACGGAGAAGGCCAGCCATAACGTGCATCTGGCGCTGATCCGTTCCAAAATCAAGACCCCAATCTTTTTACGAAGCCTGGCCCTGGAGGATGCGATCGTGGAATCTGTAAAAAGCTGGGGATCCAGGAGATGATCCGATGGGTTTTTTTTCGAGGAGAACGATATTGTTTCTGGGATTGATGGTAGCCGTCGCCGTGACGATGATCATCATCGAGCCGTGGTTCAGATCCCGTTCCACCGGCGTTGAGGAGAAGATCTTGAAGGCCAGTCTCCTGCCGCAGGCGACGGACCGGCTCATCGTCTTTGCGCCGCATTCCGACGACGAAATCCTGGGCGCCGCCGGGATGATCAAAAGAGCGGTTGAAGCGGGGGCCCAGGTCCTGGTGGTCCTGATGACCAACGGCGACGGGTTTACCTATGCGGCTCAGGACGAATTCAAGACCTTGCGCGTCACGCCCCGAAGGTACATCGAATTTGCCTACATCAGGCAAAGAGAGTCTCTGGAAGCCTTGAAGCTCCTGGGGGTCAAGAAGGAGAACGTGATCTTCCTCGGTTATCCGGATCGCGGGCTGGCCGCGATGTGGGGCACCAACTGGAACTACGACAACCTCTACACGTCCAGGTTCACCCGGTTGCAGCATTCGCCCTATGTGGACAGCTATCAGAAGAATGCTCCATACGCGGGGCTTTCGGTGGTCAGGGATCTCCGGGAGATCATGCAATCCTTTCAGCCAACCATGGTGGTGATGCCGCATCCCAACGACGCCCACATGGATCACTGGGCGACGTACAATTTCGTGGTCTATTCCCTGGAGGAGCTCAAGGAGGAGGGAGAACCGTTCACTTTTTCCGTCCGGTCCTTTCTCTATCTGGTGCACAGGGGGGACTGGCCTCTTCCGAAAGGGCTGAACCTCGACGGGGAACTGCTGCCGCCCACCAAACTGGCGGATCTGAGCACCCGCTGGCTGCGGGTGGACCTGGCCAGGGAGGACGTGGCCCTCAAGTATCAGGCGATCTTGAAATACCGGAGCCAGATTGCGTTGATGCGCCGCTTTCTGGTCAGCTTTGCCCGCAAGAACGAGTTGTATGGCCTTCTGCCCCCGGTAACGGTTGCGGAGGTGCCGGACGGCCGGATCAGGGTGGATGGCGATAGCCGGGACTGGGAGGGGATCGGAGCAGCCATTCTGGATCCGACGATGGACACCATCGTCCGCAACCTCGAAGGAGGAGCGGATCTGAAGGCTCTGGACGTGGCCCAGGACACCGGTTACCTCTATATCAGGGTGGATGTTCGCCGCAGGGTCTCCTCTTCGGTAACCTATATCATACATCTGAAAGCCTTTGGCGGGCAGGTTCTGACCGGCACGCCCGGGCGGGCGTTCGATCTGCTCCTGCGCCCTCCCGGCCAGGTTACGCTCCGGGAGAGCGGTAAACAAAAACCGCGACAGCGCCGGGGGCTTCCCCTGATCTTCCCGCGCTTGAACGTGCGCGCCGCGGGGCCGGCGCCAGCCAACGGAGTCCTGTTTGCCGCCAGGGATCGCACCCTGGAGGTGGGTGTTCCCTTGAAGCTGTTGGGCTACCCCAGGTCCATCTTTTGTGGCGCCGAAACCATTATGGCCGGGGTACGGGTGGATAAAACCGCCTGGAGGCTCTTGTCCGCAGCCGGTCCTGATGAAGAAGCCAGCGCGGTTTTGCAAAGAACGATCGTTGAGAGGTGATTCGGGTGCGGGCGGTGGTGCAGCGGGTGAACTGGGGCCGCTGCAGGATTAATGGGGAGGTTGCCGGTGAAATCGGGCCGGGATTGGTGATCTTCCTTGGGGTTGGACAAGCCGATGTTCCGGAGGATGGAGCGTACCTGGCCGAAAAGATCGCCAACCTGCGGGTCTTTGCGGACGAGGATGGAAAATTCAACCTCGCGGCGGCCGAGGTGGGCGCCCGGATGCTGGTGGTTTCCCAGTTTACCCTGTACGGCGACTGCCGCAAGGGGCGCCGCCCGAGTTTTACGGCTGCGGCCCCCCCGGAGGAGGCCGAAAGGCTTTATGAGGATTTTGTGCAGAGGCTGGGCGGTTATGGCCTTGAGGTGGCCACCGGCCGTTTTCAGGCCCATATGGAGATTGAATTGGCCAATGACGGCCCGGTGACCCTGCTTCTGGACAGCCAAAGATTATTCTGAGGGCAATGGTAATTTGAAGCGGAATCAAGGCGTAATTTGCGACGCCGGGCGTGGAGGTGTGCCGGGTGATTTTCAAACAGTTCATCCTGGGCCCCATGGGGGCCAATTGTTATCTGATCGGGTGCGAGGAGACCAGGGCGGCGGCGGTAATCGATCCGGGCGGCGAGCCGTCGGAGGTTCTGGCGGAGATCAAGCGTCTGGGCCTTACGCTCAGGTGCGTGATCAATACGCACGGCCATGTGGATCACATCGCCGGGAACCGGGCGGTGAAAGAGGCCACCGGCGCGGAGATCCTGATCCATGCCGCCGACGCCCCCATGCTCACCAACAGCCGGCTCAACCTCTCCTCTTTCCTTGAGGATGAAGCGGGATTGCTTGCGGGCCCGCCCGCCGACCGGGAGCTCCTGGATGACGAGGTGATCGAGGTCGGCCATCTTTCAATCCAGGTGCGGCACACTCCCGGGCATACTCCGGGTGGCATCTGCCTTCTGGCCGGGGATGCGCTTTTCAGCGGGGATACCCTGTTTGCGGAGTCCATCGGGAGGACCGACTTTCCCGGCGGATCCGCCGAAACACTGATTCGTTCCATCCAGCAAAAACTGCTGGTTCTGCCTGACGAAACTCCGGTCTACCCGGGGCATGGCCCCATGACCACCATCGGCGACGAAAAAGCGCTCAACCCTTTTTTGTGAGGAGTGAGGGATTTGGCGGCGCTTTTCCCTGAAACGGGCTGAGGGAGGAACGGCAGACCATATCGCCCTTCCACTGGAAAAGGTGGAACGGTTGGACCACCATTTCCAGTAAGTATGATTGACATTTCACAGGAAGTAAGTTAAAATAGGCACATGTTAACGGGGATCGTATCATGTTTTATTTCAGCCAGAGGGGGAGCCAGATGATTTTTACAAAAATGCGCAAGAGCATGAAAGGCGTCATCATCTTTATTGTGGTCGTTTTTGCCGCCACGCTGGTCTATTTCGGCGCGCCGGCGGTGGGCGACCGGGCCAAGGCCGGCCCGGTGGCGGTGGTTAACGGCAAGAAGATCGACCGCCAGGAGTTTTTGCAGGCGTACCAGCAGGCCGCCGCCTATCAGGAATCGGCGGGAGGGGCTATCGCTCCCAGTCAACTTGAGGCCTTTCAGGCTCATGTACTCGACCAGATGGTCAATGGAGAGATCATTCTCCAGGGCGCCCGGAAGTTGAACGTCAAGGTGAGCAACAAAGAGGTTGACGACAAGGTTGCGGAGATCCAGAAGCAGTTTTCCTCCAGGGAGGAGTTTAACGCGGCCCTCAAGCAGCAGAAGATGTCCATGGGGCGGCTGAAACAGCTCGTCCGGGACCAGCTGGTGGTGCAAAAGGGCCTGGAGAAGATTCAGGGTTCCGCAAAGGTAACCGATGCGGATCTGCGCAACGCTTACGAAGAGGTGCGGGCGCGGCACATCCTGATCCAGGTGCCCCAGGGAGCGGACGGCGATGCCAAGGCCAAAGCCAAGGCTCAGGAGATCATGCAGCAACTCCTCAAGGGCGCCGATTTTGCAACCCTGGCCAAAAAGTATTCCGAGGATCCGGGTTCCGCCAAATCCGGCGGCGATCTCAACTTCTTCCGGCGCGGCCAGATGGTCCCCGAGTTTGAAAAGGTCGCCTTTTCCCTCGGCGTTGGCGAGATCAGCCAGCCGGTGAAGACCAAATATGGGTACCATATTATCAAGGTTGAGGCCAGGAAGGAGGCCAAGGGGCCCGACTTCGAGAAGGTGAAGAAGCAGCTTGAGGCGCAGCTTGCCGAACAGAAGAAGCAGGAGACCCTGCAGAAATGGTTCGAAGCCGAGAAGAAGAACGCTGACATCAAGGTGAACGACAACCGCCTGGCCGCCTACAAGGCCATGACCGACGGCAAGTTCGACCAGGCGCTGGATCTGTATCAAAAGGCTTTGAAGGACGAGCCGCAGAACGGATACATCTACGCGGATCTCGCCCGGATCTACAGGCAGAAGAAGGATAACGACAAGGCCCTGGGCAATCTGGAGCAGGCCGCCAGGCTGGTGCCTTCCGATGCGTCATTGCAGTTCTCCCTTGGCGAGCTGTACCGGGAGAAGAAGCTGGCCGACAAGGCTGTTGCGGCCTATCAAAAAGCCTCGGATCTTGAGCCGAACAACTATATGCTCCACCTTAATCTGAAGGAGATCTACAAGGAATTGAACCGCGCGGAGCTGGCCAAGGCCGAGGAGCAGAAGATGGCCGGCATCCAGAAGGCGCTGGAGGCCCAGCAGAAGGCGGAACAAGAGGCCCAGAAGGCTCAGCAGAAGGCGGCGGAAGAGGCCGCCAGGAATCAGGCCCAGCAGACGCCGCAGCCCCAGCAGCAGTCCAGTCCGTCCAGCCCGGCCGCGCCCACTCAGGCGCCCGCCAAGCGGTAATGCCGGCCACGCGGCAGTGTAAACCGAAGTCCGAAGTTCCCCACTGCCATTTGCAGTGGGGAACTCTTTAACCCACGCCTCAAAAGCGACTTAGCGGGGACAAGGAGCGATGCATTGTGCAGGTCACGGGGCCCCGGGGCACCAACGACATTTTGCCCGGCGACGTCGAGCGATGGCACCTGGTTGAGGAGCGTATTCGCTCGCTTTGTCGCATCTATGGGTACCATGAAATACGCACCCCCATCTTTGAGCATACCGAGCTTTTTGTGCGGGGGATCGGCGAAGCCACCGATATCGTGGAAAAGGAGATGTACACCTTTACGGACAAGGGGGACCGGAGCATCACCCTCCGGCCGGAAGGCACGGCTCCCGTGGTCAGGGCTTACCTGGAACACAAGCTGTACGCCGCGGGAAATCCCACCAAGCTTTACTATCTGGGCCCGATGTTCCGTTACGAACGGCCCCAGGCCGGCAGGTACCGGCAGTTTACCCAGTTCGGCGTGGAGGTCTTCGGATCGCGGCACCCCGCGGTGGACGCGGAGGCCATTGCGCTGCCCGTACACCTTTACCAGGCGCTGGGCATCAAGGATGCGCGGGTCCAGATCAACACCATCGGTTGCCCCGAGTGCCGGCCGGCTTACCGGCAGTTGCTGAAGGATTCGTTGCGGGACAGGGTTGACCAGCTTTGCCCGAGTTGCCAGAGGCGTTATGAACGCAATCCGCTGCGTCTCCTGGATTGCAAGGAGGAGAGCTGCCGGCGGGTCACCGCCGATGTTCCCACCATCTACGACTCCCTGTGCGAGGAGTGCCGGGACCACTTTGACCGGCTGCAGGTCTATTTGGAGGCCGCTGGGATTGACTTTGAAGTGAACCCGCGGTTGGTGCGCGGTTTTGATTATTATACCAAGACTGTATTTGAGTTTTCGAGTTCAAGCCTCGGCGCTCAGGACGCCCTGGGGGGCGGGGGGCGCTATGACGGCCTGGTGGAAGAGGTCGGCGGCCAACCCACGCCGGGCATCGGCTTTGCGGTGGGAATCGACCGGATTCTCCTGGCGATGGAGCGGCAGGGGGCGGCGGCCCCGGCTCCGGACGGGGTGAAGGTGTTTATCGCTTCCCTGGGGGAGGCGGCCACCCTGGCTGCCGTGACGTTGCTCTCGCAGGTGCGGCGTGCCGGTATTCCGGCGGAGATGGATTACCTGGGCAGGAGCCTCAAGGCGCAGCTCAAGGCCGCGGACAAAAGCCGTGCCAGATATGCCGTGATTGTCGGCGACGCGGAGCTGGCGAAAGAGGCGGCGGTGGTAAGAAATCTGGCCACCGGCGAGCAGGCCGAAGTTTCTCTCGCGGAGGTCACGTTGCACCTGAAAGAGGCTCTTAAATAGTTTAAAATCATTTAGTTCACCCTGAAAAGTCGCACTTAAACAGATACAGGGGGTAAATTATTGTGCCGGAGACGATGCAAGGAATGAAGCGCAGCGATCAGTGCGGCCAGTTGCGGGCGAGTGATATCGGGCGCGAAGTGGTGCTGATGGGATGGGTCCAGCGCCGACGCGACCACGGCGGGTTGATCTTTGTGGATCTTCGGGACCGGAGCGGTCTGGTCCAGGTGGTATTCACCCCGGATTCCGGCCGGGACATCTTTGCCGGCGCCGAGAAGTTGCGGAGCGAATTTGTTCTGGCTATGAGGGGGAAGGTGGGCGCGCGGCCGGAGGGAACCGTAAACCCCAACCTGTCCACGGGCGAGGTGGAGGTCTACGTCACGGAGTTGCGGATTTTAAACGAGTCCAGGACCCCGCCTTTTGCCATTGCGGAGGAGGTGGACGTGGATGAAACCGTCCGGCTCAAGTACCGCTACCTCGATCTGCGGCGCCCCAACATGCAGGCCAACCTCATTCTGCGGCACAAGGCGACCCAGGCGGCGCGGAGGTTCCTGGACAGCCGGGGATTTCTGGAGATCGAGACCCCGATGTTGACCAGGAGCACGCCGGAGGGGGCCAGGGACTACCTGGTGCCCAGCCGGGTTCATCCCGGGGAGTTTTTTGCGTTGCCGCAGTCGCCGCAGCTTTTCAAGCAGTTGTTGATGGTCTCCGGCCTGGAACGTTACTTCCAGATTGTGCGGTGCTTCCGGGATGAGGACCTGCGCGCCGACCGCCAGCCGGAGTTTACCCAGATCGACATCGAGATGTCCTTCGTGGAGGCCGCAGACGTCCTGGCCATGGCGGAGGAGATGATCGCGCACGTCTTCCACAGTGCGCTGGGCCGGGAGATCGCCCTGCCCATCCCTCGCCTGACCTGGGATGAGGCCATGGCCCGCTACGGTTCGGACAAACCTGATACCCGTTTCGGGATGGAATTGCAGGACATCTCCGACCTGGTGGCCGGCAGCCAGTTCAAGGTCTTCAGCGAGACGGTCAAAAAGGGCGGGCAGGTTAAAGGGGTCAATGCCGCCGGCC
>JAMCQP010000111.1 GCA_023381695.1 Bacillota bacterium
GAAGGAGAGTGACGCAGCGTCTCTGGACATGCCCGCGCTGAACATGTTGCTGGCGCGGCAGGCGGAGCAGGTTGACCGGGTGAGGCTTACCGAGACGGAGATCGAGCCGCTGAAAGAGAAGCTGGCCCAGAGGTACGGGGTTCCTGAGTTTACCCTGGGGGCCGTGGCGGATGTGAAAGAGGATTCGGAGCTGGATGACCTGCGCCGGGTGATGGCGGGGCTCCGCGAGACCCTGGAAAATCTGGCAAAGCTGGCGGAGGAGAATAAGCAGCTTCTGTCCGGCCGGCTGGGGGAGGTCAAAGACGAAATGACGCTCATCCAGCGCTGGAGAGAGGCGGTCCGCGCCTACCTGGAGAGCCAGTATTACGAGCAGGAGAACGAGAGGCTGGATCCGAGGTTTTTGGATGCAAAGAGTTAGGGTAAGTTTGTGTATGATCGTCAAAGACGAGGAAGGGTCGCTCGGAGCTGCTCTTGAAGCCGCCGCCCGGGTGGTCGATGAGATCATCGTGGTGGATACAGGCTCCACGGATGGCACCAGGGCGATTGCCGCAGGTTATGCTGGCCATGCGGACAGGGGCGCGCGGGCCGGTGGGGGCGCTGGGCCCCTGCCCCGCATCGGGATTTTTGACTTTCCCTGGGCCGATGATTTTGCCGCGGCCCGTAATTTTTCGCTGGGAAAGGCGACCGGGGACTGGATTTTGGTGCTGGATGCCGATGAGGTCATCGAGCCGGGGGCGCGCCGGAAGCTGGGGGATTTTGCGGCTGGCGGCGAAAGGGTCGGGCGGGACAAACGGGTCGGGCAGGTGGAGATCGTCAGCGAATTTTTGTCGGACGGCGAGGTGCGGCAGAGTTCGTCGCTGATCAGCCGCTTCTTTCCCAACAACGGGGAATATCACTACGAAGGGGCGATCCATGAGCAGATTGTCCAGCGGGGCGATACGTCGCAAGCCGGGCGGGACGTGCCCCGGTTGGAGCAAAATGTACCTCGGGTTGGGCGGACGGGCGTGGTGGTGGCCCACAGCGGGTACTCCGGGGAGATGGCAGCGCAAAAGAAGAATGGTGAACGAAATCTCAGGATTCTTTTGGCCGCCCTGGAGCGCCAGCCGCAGGATCCCTACCTGGCCTACCAGGCTGGCCGGACTTATTTCGTGATGAACGATTACCGGCAAGCCCGGCCGTACCTGGAGAATGCCTTAAAACTTATTGTAACGGAGGGTGGAGGTGGCATCATCGGCATAAAGGGGCTGCCGGCCTATCTCCCGTTGCTGCTGGTCTCGTCAGGCTATGCTCTCAAGGGTCTTGGCGATTTTGATGCGCTCTTTAAGGTGTTGGACCTGGCCATCGGGTTGTTCCCCGACTACACGGACCTGCACTTTTTACGCGGGCTGGCCTATATGGAATCCGGCAGGGTGAAGGATTTATCGGAGATTGCATCGGCTTTCGAAACCTGCCTGCAGTTGGGGGAGGCCCGCCATAAATACGAATCGGTGCATGGCGTGGGAAGCTTTTTGGCGTTGTACAATCTGGGTTGTTTCTATGAAGCGCTGGGGGATTTGACGGGGGCGGCCAGATGTTACGCCGGCGCGGCGCAACAAGGGTACCAGCGGGCCGCCGGGAGATTGACCTTTGTCGGCGGAAGTTAGATATCACGTGCCCTGTGAGCACCGTGGGGAGTGCGGGCATCTGTCCAGAAGTACTACAAAAAGTAGCATTTTCTTCTTGACTTTTGGGGCATGGAGGGGTACAATTTTTGTATGATACCCCGGTGGGGTATTTTGATGGGAGTGGGGGGTGGTTTCCTGTCCGGGGGATTTGAAACTGTGGTTCTGGAAAAGAAGATAACCCCGCGGGGGGAAATCCAGCTCCAGCGCCGGGGTGACCATTTCGAGATCATTTTTAATGGGGTATTCTTGATGGCCAGCTACAACGGCCGCTCCGAAAAGGAGATGGCTTATCTGGCGTTTCAGGAGGCGGAGAGGCCGGTGAAGCGGGTGCTTGTTGGCGGCCTGGGGATAGGATGTACCTTGCGGGCGGTGCTTGACTACCCAGAGGTCGAGCAGGTAGATCTGGTGGAGCTTGAGCCGAGCGTGCTGGAATGGGGCAGAACATATTTTGCGCCTTTAAACGGCAACGCGCTGGGTGACCGGCGTGTCCGGGCGACAGTTGGGGATCTGGTTGAAATGGTTGAACTGGTGGAGATGGCTGATAAGGTTGAGGCGGGCCCATATGGCCTTGTTGCCGTGGATATCGATAACGGCCCGGATTGGGTGGTAATTGACTCCAACCGGGCCATCTACAGCCTGGTTTATCTTCGAAAGCTCCGGAGGTTGCTCGGTGTGGGAGGGGTTTTGGCCTTTTGGTCCGCCAGCCGCGCCCCCGGACTTTACGCGCGGCTTAATAAAATATTCGGAAGGGTAATGGAAAAGGAGGTCACCGGCCAGTTGAGCGACACCAGGTGTGGCGCAAACTTTGTTTATCTGGCCAGGAAATAACCCCCTACCTTTTCAGCGAAATAACTCCCTACCTTTTCAGCCAGACTCCGGCCAGGTTGTCATAGCCGCAAGGGTGGGGGACATAACCCTTGACGGCGTGGTTGGTGGCCACCGCCGGGGTGGTATGCACCAGAGGCGCCCAGGGGGCGTCCGCCTGGATGATGGCCTGCGCTTTCTGGTAGAGCCGGGAGCGCGCTGCCTCACCGGTCATGGAGCGGGCTTGCATGAGCAGGCTGTGCAGCTTCGGGTTCCGGTAGAACATGGTGTTGCCGAAGGTGCCGCCGCCGATGTTGGTGGGATCGAGCAGGGCGTGGATGAAATTGTCCGGATCCCCGTTCTCCCCCGTCCACCCCATCAAGGCCATCTCATGCTCCCCCTGGGAGGTCTTTTGGAGGAAGTCGGCCCAGTCAAGCTCCTGGATCCGCACGCTTATTCCAAGGCCGGCCAGATCCGCGCGAATGGCCTCGGCGGCCGCCAGAGGTCTGGGCAGATAAGGGCGCGGCAGGGGCATCACCCACAGGGTGACGGCAAAACCGTTCTCGTAACCTGCCTTCTTGAGCAACGTCCGGGCCGCCGGGAGGTCAGAGCCGGAACTCGAGGAAGCTTCACGGGAACGCAAGGGGCTTCCGGGATTTCCCGGAACCCGCCCCCAGACGGATTGGGGCAGCGGGCCGTCGGCCGGCTCCGCCAGGCCGCCGTAAATTTCCGTGGCGAGGCGGGCCTTATTGATGGCCAGGTTGATGGCCTGGCGCACCAGCACGTTGTCCAACGGCTTTCTGGTGGTGTTGAGCGAGAGGAAGGCCAGGTTGACCCCCTGGCGCAGGTAGAGATTGAGCCCGGGATCCTGTTTGACGATGGCGGCCTGTTCGGGCGTGAGGTTCTCGATGATGTCCAGATTGCCCGCGCGAAATTCCTGGAACAGTCTGGATGGGTCGCCCACCACCTCGAAGATCACCCTTCCCGGGTACCTGGTTCCCCGGTAATTGGGGTTGGCCTGGAGGATGATGCGTTCCCCGGGCAGCCATTTTTCCAGGGCGAAGGGACCGGTCCCCACCGGATGGCGGCCGAAGTCGATCCCGTATTTCTGAAAGGCCGCCGGGCTGGCGATGCCGAAAGGGGGCATGGCCAGGGTGGAGAGCAAAGGGGCATAGGGAAAGCGCAGGGTAAGTTTCACCGTGTCGGGCGCCACGGCTTCCACCGCACGGACCAGGCCGGGAAAGCCGCCGAACATGTACCCCCAGTATTCAAAATCCCCGAGATGGCTGGGATCATCCTGGTTCATCCACCGGCGGAAGTTGGCCACCACGGCGGGAGCGTCGAGCGGCGCGCCGTCATGGAAGTAGATCCCATGGCGAAGGTGGAAGAGCCAGGTCAGGCCGTCGCGGGAGGTTTCCCACCGGGCGGCCAGCCCGGGAACCACCTGGGTGGTGGTGGCATTGTATTGCACCAGATTTTCGAAGATCTGGCGGGTGACCTTGAAGGACTCGGCGTCGGTCGCATTGGCCGGATCCAGGGTGATGGAGTCGGATAACCGCCCGACGGTCAAGATCCCGCCCGGCTTGGGGCCGATTGAGGAACGACTGGAGGCGCCCAGTAAGGCAGCAACCAGTAAGGCCACCACCGGAAATACCGCGATAAGGATCCGTTTTTGCTGGATCTTCAAAGGGATCTTCAGATGAATCTTCAGATGGATCTTCAGCCTCAAGAGGTTCCGCCTCCCTACTTACGCCACTTGATGGTGCTACTGTTTGAGGCGCGGGTCAAGAGCGTCCCGCAGGCCGTCGCCGAAGAGGTTGACCCCCATCACCAGAACCACGATGGCGATCCCCGGAAAGGCCGTCACCCAGGGCGCCTGCCGCAGCAGGTGGCGGCCGCCGTTGAGCATCGCCCCCCATTCGGGAGTCGGCGGCTGGGCGCCCAGGCCGAGAAAGCTCAAGCTGGCGGCCTCGATGATCGCGGTGGCGATTCCCAGCGTGGCCTGGACGATCAGCGGGCCCATGCAGTTGGGCAACAGGTGTTTGAAGATGATCTGCAGATCGCTGGCGCCCAGAGCGCGCGCAGCCTCGATAAACTCCTTTTCGCGGAGGGAGAGGATCGAGGAACGCACCACCCGGGCGTAGATTGGTATGGAAATAATACCGATGGCCAGCATGGCGTTGGTCAGGCCGGGCCCCAGGATCGCCACGATGGCGATGGCCAGAAGGATCTGCGGGAAGGCCAGCATGATGTCCATCATCCGCATGGCCAGGTTGTCCCAGAAGCCGCCGTAATAGGTGGCGAACGCCCCGATCAGCACCCCGGCCGCCACCGCCAGAGCGGTGGAAAGAATGCCGGCGGCAAGGGAGACCCGGCTGCCGTAGATGATCCGGCTCAGGATGTCCCGGCCGAGATCGTCCGTTCCAAGAAGGTGCCCCGCCGACGGAGGCAGGATCCGGCTGTCAAAATCCTGCGCCAGCGGGTCATGAGGGGCGATGAGGGGCGCGAAGACGGCCACCAGGATCAGCAACCCCACGACGATCATGCCCGCCACGGCGGAACGGTTGCGCAGCAGCCTGCGCCAGGCGTCGCGCAAGAGGGTAGTCGTCTGAGGTGCAAGATTGTCGCCCACCGGGGTCGGCTCCGTGACGGCAGGAGGTGCGGGTTGCGCGGGCAGTCCGGGTTGTGCGGGCGCGGGCCCGGGGAAGCCTTGTTCGGAATTCAGGTAGAGCATCTATTTATCTCCTTATTACCCTTGCGGATTTAATGCTCGCTTGGTGCTCATTCATAATGGATCCGCGGGTCCAGGTAGGCGTAGATCATGTCCACCGCCAGGTTGATCAGCACGAAGGCGGCGGCCACCAGAAGAAGGATGCCCTGCAAGAGGGGAAAGTCCCGCTGCATGATGGCGTCAAAGGCCAGTTTCCCGATGCCGGGCCAGGCAAAGATGGTCTCGGTCATGACCGCCCCGTTCAGGAGAAGACCGAACTCCAGGCCGATCACGGTCACCACCGGAATCAGGGCGTTTTTCAGGGAGTGCTTGGCGATTACCAGCCGTTCCGCCAGCCCCTTGGACCGCGCGGTGCGCACATAGTCCTGGCGCAGCACCTCAAGCATGCTGGAACGGGTCATCCGGGCGAAGGTGGCCATCGGAATGGTGCCCAGGGCCACCGCCGGCAGCACGAGATGCCACAGGCTGTTGGCCAGAGCCGCCCAGTTTCCCGCCAGGATGCTGTCCACCACATAGAGGTTGGTGATGGTGGGGATGTCAAAGCTCACGTCCAGCCGCGCCGACATGGGGAACCATCCCAGATAGAATGAGAAGAACCATAATAGCATGAGTCCCAACCAGAAGACTGGCATGGAAACCCCCAGCAGGGCGACGAACATGCTGGCGTTATCGAAGAAGGAGTACTGTCTGGTCGCCGAGATGATGCCCGCCGGAATGCCGATCAGGAGAGCGACGATCATGGCGGCAATTGTCAACTCCACGGTGGCCGGGAACCGGGCGCCAAGTTCCTCGGTAACCCGGGTGTGGCTGGTGATGGATCGGCCCAGGTCGCCCTGCAGCAGTTTCACCATGTACCGGCTGTATTGGACGTAGAGAGGCTTGTCCAGGCCCATCTCCTGGCGGATTTCAGCCAGAGCCTGAGGCGTGGCCTTTTCGCCCAGCATCACCTGGGCCGGATCGCCGGGGATCAGGCGCAGAAAAAGAAAAACGATCACGGAAACACCAAACAAGATGGGGATGGCAAGCAATAAGCGCTTTGCCAGGTACCTGCCCATTGGAATACCTCCGTGGGTCATATTTCGGGGTAAATCTTATATCCAGGTTGGAACTTTCCAAAGGGGTGCGGAGGGTATGGGCCAAGCCCCTCCAAACTTCCTCCTCCCCACCCCTTTGGTCATTAGACACCTTTACGGGTACCTTTACGGGTTCAGTCTACTCGGCATGTCTGCCTGCCGGGTTTACTTGTCAAGCCACACGGTGGCAAAGCTCTCGGATTGCGTCGGATGGGGGATGAACCCCTTGACGTACTTCCGGCCGGCCAGAGGCGGCGTGGAGTGCACCAGGGTGACCATCGGCGCATCATTGTGGATAATCTCCTGCGCTTTCTCATAGAGCGCGGTCCGCTTCTTCACATCGGAGATGGTCTGGGCCTCGATGAGAAGCTTGTGGACCTGCTCGTTGCGGTAGAAGGAGATGTTGTTGGCATTGGGCTTGACCGCGTTATCCTTGTCCAGGAGGACATAGAGGAAGTTATCGGGATCGCCGTTGTCGCCGGTCCAACCCAGGAGAGCCATGTCGTGCTCGCCGTTGGAGGTTTTGTCGAGGTACATGCCCCAGTCATAGGAGGTGATGGCGGCCTTGATGCCGATCTTGGCCAGATCGGACTGGATGGCCTCGGCGATCTTCTGCGGCTGCGGCATATAGGGCCGTGCGACCGGCATGGCCCACAGGGTGGTCTCAAAGCCGTTGGGGAAACCGGCTTCCGCCAGGAGCTTCTTGGCCTTGGCCGGGTCATACGCCCAATCCTTTACTTTGGCGTTATAGCCCCAGAGGGAAGGCGGCATGGGGTTCTTGGCCGGTTCAGCCAGCCCCGCGTAGAAAGCCTTTACGATGCCGGCCTTGTTGATGGCCATGGCTACCGCCTGGCGCACCTTGGGGTTATCGAAGGGTTTCTTGTCCATGTTCATGGCCAGATAGCCGACGTTGAAGCTGGGCCGCAGGTAGACCTGCAAGTTCTTGTCGGCTTTGGCCAGCGCCACGTCGTCCGGGTTCACGCCATCGATCAGGTCGATGCTGCCGGATTGCAACTCCATCAAGCGCGCGGAGTTCTCGGGGATGGTCCGGAAGATCAGCTTTTCCAGGTACGGCTTGCCGTCCCAGTACTCCTTGTTGGCCTCCAGAACGATCTTGTCGCCGCGATCCCATTTCACGAACTTGAAGGGGCCGGTGCCCACCGGGTGGTTGCCGTACTCCTGGCCGTACTTCTTGATGGCCGCGGGGCTGGCGATGGCAAAGGGAGACATGGCGAGGTTGGCCAGGAAAGGCGCCACCGGCCGTTCGAGGGTGAATTGGACGGTGTATTCGTCAACCACGTCCACCGACTTCACCACGCCGGGGAAACCGCCGAACATGCCTACCCAGTATTCAAATTCGCCCTGGTGGTAAGGGTTGTTCTTGTCGCGCCAGCGGTCGAAGTTGAACTTGACGGCCTCGGCGTTAAAGGGGGTCCCATCATGGAACTTGACATTCTTGCGGAGCTTGAAAGTCCAGGTCTTCCCATCGGCGGAGTTTTCCCAGGAAGTGGCCAGCGCCGGGCGGAGGGAGGTGTCCTTCTCGCTGTAATCCAGCAATGCGTCGTAGACCTGGCGGGTGACCCGCAGGGATTCGCCGTCGGTCACGTTTGCCGGGTCGAGGGAAACCGCATCTCCCTGCCGGCCGAAGACCAGGGTGCCGCCGGATTTGGGCGCGGCCTGCCCCATGGCGGCCATCCCGGCCACCAGTGCAATTACCAAAAGAGAAACCAATAGAATCCGTCTTTTTGACAAACTGCTCAACCTCCTCAAACTTCTTTTTCTGTCATGAGATCATTTGGTGGTTATGTCACGAGATCCCTGGGAGAGGTTATTCCTGAATTGACGTCCCGAACCTGCGGCTAACTCATCAACCCCCCTTCTCACCTGCGCTGCTGCTACGGGTTGTTCATTGGCGTTTGCCGTTCGCTGGCGTTTTAAGGTTAATGGTTAATAATTTGACGATGGGGCGGAAAATCCTGCTTTGGGGATAATTGCCAGGGAGATGGGGTGAAGGAGGCGGACGAACCCGGAAACTGGGAATGGGCGAGCCAGGAAAGGGGCGGTCCAGGGGGCGGGTGGAACGGATCCGGGCTAGCTATATTGACTAAAACAAAAAGTTTCTGTAAATGATTGCTTTTTTTAAGCCGTGCGTGTATAATAAAAATGGAAAACTTGTTCAGGTCTGTGGTTTAAGTCCGATGCTTGCCGCAGGCGAAGCGACCCCTTTGAGCACCGTAGCTGAGATCCGCCAGTGAACACGTCAGGTCTAACCTGGTTTTAAAGCCAGGCAAGTGGGGCAACCCACCGGTTTCAGGGCAGCAACGACCCATGACATTCAGACCAAACCACCTGTTACACCCGGCAGTTGAAGGAGTTCCGCCGCGCCCCCAGCAGGCGAATGCGGGGGCAAAAACCAGTCAGCTGAGCAAGGTCCAAAATCATCCAAAGTGAGGGATTGAAGTTCATGGCGTTCGTTGACAAGACAATGGTTTGCAAGGATTGCGGGGCTGAGTTTGTGTTTACGGCGGGAGAGCAGGAGTTTTACGCGGAGAAGGGTTTCCAAAATGAACCCACGCGCTGCAGGGACTGCCGGACCAGCAGGAAGAGATCGCGGAACGACTCCGGCATGGGTGGCGGCGCCCGCCAGATGTACGATGCGGTTTGCGCCGACTGCGGCGCCCCGACCCAGGTGCCGTTCAAACCGAGGGAGGAGCGTCCCGTCTACTGCCGGGATTGCTTTGAAGCCCACCGGAATGCAGCAGTGAAATAATTGAATAGCGAGCAGTTCCGTATGCAGAGATGACTTTTACATCGCAGGGTGCCATCCATTAAGCGCGGCCGTCCGGTCACGCTTAATTTTTTTTGCCCGGTGACGGCCGGAGGGAAAGGGCGTTCCCCGGCGAATTAAAATATCAGCACAAGCGTCGAGCTTGGGGAGGCTTTCATGGGAAAGACGACTGGACGAACCACAACCGGACACGCTGCGCCTGGACACGCTGTGGCTCGACGAACCGCGACCAGACACGCTGGTAAACCCGATGCGGCCCTCGCCCCCATGGTGGCGCGCGCCCTGGAATTAATCATGGATAGCATTGACGAGGGCATCCACGTGGTTAATTGCGAGGGGATAACGGTCCTGTACAACCGGGTGGCGGCGGCGCTGGACAACCTCAAAAAAGAAGAGGTGATTGGAAGGCCCTTGCTGGAGGTCTTCCCGTCCTTGACCGTGGAGACCAGCACGCTTTTGCGGGTTTTGCAGACTCAGGAGGCGGTGGCGGATCAACCCCAGACCTATCGCAATTACAAGGGGCACCAGATTACCACCTCCAACTCCACGATGCCTATCTTTGACAATGGCTGCCTGGTGGGGGCCCTGGAGATCTCCCGCGACGTCACCAGGATTCGTGAACTCTCGGAACGGGTCGTGGACCTGCAAAGCAGGTTGATCTCCGGGCCGGATCGAAAGGGAAGAGGCGCCAGCATCGGGGCTGGCGTCGGTGGCGCGGTGTTCACCTTTGACGATATCGTCGGGCGGAACCAGGGGATTCTGGAACTCAAGAGAATGGCGGCGCGGGCGGCCCGCAGCGTCTCTCCGGTCTTTGTCCACGGCAAGACCGGCACGGGCAAGGAGCTTTTAGTGCAGGCGATTCACAACGCCGGCGAACGGCGCGACCGGCCGTTCATCGCCCAGAATTGCGCGGCTTTGCCGGACAGCCTTCTGGAAGGAATTCTTTTCGGCACCAGCAAGGGCGGGTTTACCGGGGCCGTGGACCGGCCGGGGCTTTTTGAGCTGGCGCACCGGGGCACGTTGTTTCTGGACGAGATCGACGCCATGCAGACCGATCTCCAGGCCAAGCTCCTGCGGGTCTTGCAGGATGGCCGGGTGCGCCGGGTGGGCGGGACCGAGGTCCGCGAGGTGGATGTGCGGATCATCGCGGCTTGCGGCCAGGAACCCGGCGCGGCCATGCGGGCCGGGAAACTGCGGGCGGACCTCTATTACCGCCTGAATGTGATCTCTTTGGGGCTGCCGGCGCTCTCGGAACGCCGGGACGACATTCCGCTTCTGGTGGCTCACTTTGTCGAAAGGTACAACCGGCTTCTGGGGCTGATGGTACGGGGGGTGGCGCCCGAGGTGATGGCTTTGTTCCTGGCCTATGACTGGCCGGGAAATGTCCGGGAGCTGCAGCACACCCTGGAGGGAGCCATGAACATGCTGGATGGCGATACCATACTGTTAGAGCACCTGCCGGGGCACCTGCGGGATTGGGCGGGGAATAGGGGCGATGCCGAATCAGGGAGCGGAGGGAGCCACACGGAAAGATTTGCAGAAAGGCTTACAGAAATATTTATGGCGCCATTGCGGCCCGCGCCGGCCAAAAATACCGGCCATGAAGCCATCCGGATCTTGCCGGAGATGATCCGGCCCCTGCCGGAGTTGGTCGAAGATCTGGAGCGGGAGGCTATCAGCCGGGCGCTTGAGAAGACCGGGGGCTCGGTGGCCAGAGCCGCCCGGCTGTTGGGGATGCCGCGGCAGACCCTGCAATACAAGATCGGCAAGCTGGGGCTCGGGGGATAAAGCCGGCCACCCATTGGCCACCGAGCAACACCACGTACTTCATGGATTCCCCGACTAAAGTGTGGAAGCCCAGGTAGTGGTGCGTGGCCATCAGTGCATCGGAAGTCTTCCCAACAAAATCCTGCTACAGATTTATCTTCATTAATCTCCGCTTAGCTTCCTCGTAGAACCCCTCGTGAGGGCCAACCATAAAAACAAGGCAGACCCTTTCTTCCGTCAGGATGACGTATGCAGCCCGATACTCCCCGCAGTGAGGAGTTCGTCAACCACCCGGTTCCGGTAACTCCTCAACCGGTCAAGGTCCTTCTACGGCATCACCACCGAGAGCAACTTTGAAGGAGTTTACGATGGCGCCCTGATATAGTGGTGTATATCTGTTGACAAGTATACACCACTATGGTATAATCTGGTTGGGTGAAGAGTATGGAAAAGGATATGGTTCGACGTCAGCTTTATCTTACCCGGGAACTGGATCAAAAACTTAGAAAGCTCTCAAAAAATGCCAACCTGAGCGAATCGGAGATTCTAAGAGAGGCGCTTGGCAGCTATTTGGCGCAGGAGGACAGAAAACGCATCCCCCTGGAAGAAAACCCTTTGTACCAGATGATTGGCTTTTGCAAACCAGGAGGAGGAAAAGACGGGGCCGCCAACCACGACGAATATATCTATGATATCGGGCGGGAACGAGAGGAGTGAGGGATGAAAGTTTTTGTCGATACGTCCGCATGGTATGCCATCGCTGTGCCGGAAGATCAATTTCATCTACTCGCCAGGGACGCATTGATTGACTTGATCAAAAGCGGGGCGGAGTTGGAGGTGGTAATCTGGCGC
>JAMCQP010000067.1 GCA_023381695.1 Bacillota bacterium
GATCATCCCCACCTTCAACCGCCGCGTGATCCTGGAGAAATCGCTCAAGTCCCTGTTCCGGCAAACCTGCCCCCCGGCGCGGTATGAGATCATCGTCATCGACGACGGATCCACCGACCAGACACGCTTTTGAATGCGTGAAAGAAAAACTGGCGCCCGATAAAGCACGCCAGCTCCGCTTATTCCCCTATTTTTGGGTCCTGCCCATCTCCGCCTTGCCGCCAAAGGTAAACTTCAGCCAGGTTGTCAAACCTCCCAGTTTCTCGGGCAGGCCTCCCACGTCCATCCCGGCGTGGGTCCACGAGCCGACGCCCATCGTCGCCAGATACCCGGCGCCTCCTCCAATGGACATCCATTCGTTGAGCCGGTATTGAAGGCCGACCTGCGGCTGCGCCACCAGAAAGCTTCTGGTCACCATCGTGCTATGCGGGTTTTCCAGAACATTTTGCCCGCCGGTGGGCTGGCCGTACAACAGATTCAGGTCCGCGCCGCCGCCGCCAAACACACTGCCCGCGGTAAAGACCAACTTATCGCCCAAAAAAGGCTTGCGGTATTCCGCCAGAAAGCCGCCGAACCCGATGGAAAACTCGGCCTTTCTGTCCCCGTTGAAGGATTTCTGGACGCCGCCCGCTCCAAACCCGCCGACATTCCAGCCGGGCTCCACGCCGCCGAAACCGCCGCCGCCGAAGATGATCATCTGACCGTCAAGCTTGTTGAACCCATAGGCCTCCAGTTTGGCATTCAGTTCGGAAAGATCCAGCGAAAGCACGCCAAACGCCGGGCCGCCCCCTCCCCCGATTGTCGTGGCGCCGGCAGCCATGGCCAGGGAAAGAACCAGCAACCCCGCCAGGCACCAGGTCAAACCCGTTTTGTTACTCAGCAATTCCGCCACTCCCTCAACATTGTTTTACAGAAACGTAGCCTAAAGTCCACGGTTTTAATCGTGGGATGAAGGCGGCTCCCGCTCTCTCCCTTTTTGTGGTATAATTTAGTTGGGCAAATGCTCTTTGAAAACAGCAAATGTAGGCGGTTCGGCAGGCTAATTCTTCCTGCCGGTAAAACATTTGAAGTCGTCAAGAACAAGACGCTAAAACAATGTTGAGCAAATGCCTGTGGCAGATGGCAACAGTCTGCCAGCCTGGTCTGCTATATGCACTGGACCAGGACGGGCTGCTGGCACAGCCCTGAACCTGGGGTCATACTCCGATGCTGGAAACAGACTTCGGTTTAATCACCCAAGAATCCCACGGCTTTAGCCGTGTGGAGTGTCAAATAACCTGGAAAACCTGTTTGTCTGTCTATTCGTTGCCGCGACTCCAAACTCCTGCCAAGCTAGACCAGGTTTTCCGGGTTAAGCCCTTTAAGCTCCTCCACGACAAAGACGCCATCCTTGCGCACCAGGCGATCGTCAAACCAGATCTCCCCGCCGCCATACTCCTTGCGCTGGATCACCACCAGATCCCAATGAATGGAGGACCTGTTGCCGTTAAAGGCATCATCATAGGCATTGCCGGGAGTAAAGTGAAAGCTTCCCCTGATCTTCTCGTCAAAGAGGGTGTCGTGCATGGGCTTTTCGATGTGCGGGTTGACGCCGATGGCAAACTCCCCGACGTGTCTGGCCCCTTCGTCGGTGTCCAGGAGCTTGTTGAGCTTCTCCGTGTCGTTGGCCGTGGCCCGGATGATCTTGCCATCCTTGAATTCGAAGCGAATGTTGCTGAATCGCATTCCGTTGTATTCGCCTTCAGTATTGTAGGCCAGAACGCCGTTCACGGAATCCCTGACCGGCGCCGTATAGACCTCCCCATCGGGGATGTTCTTGTCCCCGTCGCACTTGATCACCGGTATTCCCTTGATGGAAAAGTGGAGGTCTGTTTCCGGCCCCACGATGCGTACCCGGTCGGTCTTCGCCATGAGGGCTGCCAGAGGGTCCATCGCTCTGGACATTTTGGCGTAATCCAGGCAGCAGACCTTAAAATAGAAGTCCTCAAAGGCTTCGGTGCTCATGTTGGCCATCTGGGCCATGGATGGGGTAGGATAGCGCAGGACGCACCATTTGGTGCGAGGAATCCGCTCCTCAAAATGGACCGGTTGATAATAATACTTCATGTAGAGATCCATCTTCTCCGGCGGAACGTCGCTGAGCTCGTCGGCGTTTTCGTTCGCCCGGATGCCTATGTAAGCATCCATCTCCTTCATCCGGGGAACTTCAAAAGCCGCCATGGCCTCCATCTGTTCCCGGGCGGCCCCCAGCAGGACAGCTCGCAGGAGTTCCTGGTCGACCACGTTGACAAATGGCAAGGCGCCCACCTTGTAAGCTTCCCTGATCAGTTCAGGCGCCAATGGGGTGATGGCGCCGACACAATCGATCAGGACTTTTTCTCCGGGTTTCAACCGGACGGAGTAGTCGACAAGATTCTTTGCGAGTATCGGTACTCTTGGATCCTGCATAAACAATTCCCTCCCTGATCATGACAAACGTTAGATAGGTTCGCCGTCAAAAGATCAGTTCCTCCCGGAAAGTCCTTTTGGCTGGATCGCCGTATTGGTTGACCACTGCTTTCCGCATAGACCGACGGTGAACAATTGCCACTACTGGGGCCGGGGAAATGATTGCCATGCGTCGGAGATCATGACTATGCCAGGTCTCCGCCGGACGGGGAAAAACGCCTAAATCGGCTATCCGGGCAGAAAGACGGCAAAACATGGCCATCATCCCGGTTAGCAGCGCAGTAAAGCACTTAAACCTCTGCGGGTACCTTGCTTTTTGGTTTTCCAATTAATATAATTGGATTAGTAAGGATTATGGGTGCCAGCCCCCATCGGGCATTCCCTGGCGGCATTGGGCGCCGCGAGAAGGTCTCTGCATACTCTGCCGGGGTGCTGGCAAAAACTAACCATAATTGCGCAAGGAGGAAAGTGCCATGAAGGTAGAAGTGGACCAGGATGCTTGCATCGGTTGCGGGCTTTGCATTGACACCGCGCCCAACGTCTTCGCCTGGAACGACGAGAGCAAATCTTACGTAATCGTGGATGTGGTACCAAAAGACGACGAACCGGCCGCAAAGGAATCGGTGGAGAGCTGCCCCACCGAGGCGATCCATTACAAGGACTGAGGGAAGACAAGGGCCCAGGAAAGGTTTCACGGGCCGGAAGGAAGGCCGCGGACTTTTTCCGCGGCCTTTGGCATCTTTGCCATCCAGGATTTTGGCATCTAGGATTTGCCAGCTTAACGCCCGGCCGGTTTGCAAAAAATACGGGCATGCTGGCGCGTTTGATCATCTACGGTTTGCTGGGCTGGATCATGGAGATCATCTGGACCGGATTGGGTTCGGCTATCCATGGCAATTGGCGGCTGGTCGGAAAAACTTATTTATGGATGTTCCCGATCTACGGATTGGCGGTCTTCCTGGAACCGATCCATGATCGGATCCGGCCGCTGCCTGCCTGGGTGCGCGGGCTAATCTGGATGGCCGTGATCTTCGCCATCGAATACCTGGCCGGGTGGGTGCTCAAACTGGTCACCGGAAGCTGCCCCTGGGATTACAGCCGCACGCCCTATTCCATCAACGGTTTTATCCGCCTGGACTACGCCCCGGCCTGGTTTGCCGTGGGCCTTCTGTTTGAGCGGGTGCATGACGAGGTAAAGAGGCGCACTTCGGAGCGCACGTAAATGGGAACGTGCGGTATCCGGCATCCGGCGCCGGTCCGTTATGCCCCATTTATGCCGGGCTGTCATCCCTGCCAACGTTCGCCTGTTATTTCTGGTTTTTGCGCAGCTTCTTTTCTTCGTCTTGAAGTTTGACCAGGTCCTGCGTGAGCTTTTGCCAGCCGGCTTCGTGCACAAGCTCGGCACTGCCGTGGAAAGCTCCGATATAGGCGTTCATCCGGTGCGGCAGGATCTCCCGGTACAGGACGTTCACCGTGGGCTCGCTCATCAGTCCATCCTTGAGAAGCCCCTCCGCAATCCGGACAATCTCCGCCGTGGCCGTGTCGGTGGCCTTGATGACCGCGTCCCCCCTGGCCAGTTGCTCCCTGGCAAAGCTCTCGGAATGACAATTCTTGCAGGTCGCCACCATCTCCGATCGCAAGGCATTCCACTCATCCATGGAAGCACGCATGACATTCGGGGCCTTGCCTGGCCCAAGCCGCATGGGCATCTTCATCACCAGGTCGCGGTTCTCCTTCCACTTGGGATCGGCCTCTTCACCGCGCAAACCGTAAAAGCCCCAGGCCGTCAGCGTCTTGTGGCTTCCGGATGGCATGTGGCAGGTCTGGCATTTGGGCGCCCGGCCGGTATCGCCCTCGGCGGCATAGATCAGGCCGTGCTTTGAGCTCTCCCAGGATTCAAGCTGGGCGTGATCCCCCCGGTGGCACCCGACGCATGCCTCGGGTTTGTTGGCCTCGGCTTTGGAGAATTTGTGGCGGGTATGGCAGGAATCGCATTTCCCGCCATCCCGGCCAATCCCATGGCAGGAAGCGCAGCCGGTATCGGTGATGGCTGACGGTTGGCCGGCGACCCTGGGTACAGCCAGCATGGCCTCCCAGGCCAAATTATGTTTGCCGGCGGCAAATTCCCTGGCCTGCCTGGCATGGCAGGCGCTACAGGTGGTGCCGGAAGGCATCTTGGCCAGCCGGGCGTCACCAGCTTCGTGATGGGCTGTACCATGGCATCCCGCACAATCCATGGCCCGCGCCATCTTGCTCTGATTCCAGTCCTTGACGATCTGCGGGGTGGCCTTGGCGTGGCATTCCACACAGTTGCTCTGGGAACCGCCGGTTTGGACGCGGCTATTTTGGGCGCCGCTGCTTGGGGGGCTGCTGCTCTGGGCGTCAGCCTGTCCGGCGCCGGCGCCGGCCATGACGGCCAGCACCGCGGCCATCGCCACTGCCAGGACCAGCCGGAATACCGCAGGTGCCGGAGGTTGCTTCGAGCGCATTTCAAATCACCCTTTCTTCCCTGCTTGCCTTTGATAGGTCAATTTTACCTTTGATTGGTTAACTTACCGGTCCGCTCCCCCAGCCTTACCAGGGCATCGGTAAGCGGCAGGTAGCCCTCATCCCAGGCGTAGCGGTAGGCCCCGTGGAAAGTTCCCATGTAAGCGCTGAACCTGTAAGCGAGCGCCTCCCGCAGGATAGCGCTTTGGGTCTTGTCATCGATGGCCCTTTCGTTGCGGAGCTTCAGGGTCAGCATTCCAATCTGGCCGAAGACCTTGTCGCTCTCCTTGATGACCGCGTCGCCGCGTTCCAGGGCCCGCTTGGCAAAGCTCGTGGCATGGCACCCGGCGCAGGTATCCAGCATCTTTTGGCGCTCCGCCTGCCATTCAGCGTAGGTCTGCCGGGTCACGCCGGGGGCGTTGCCGGGACCGATGAGCTTCAGGATGGTTTCCGTCGTCCCCCGGATCTTCCGCCACTCCGGGTCCGGTTCCTCGCCGCGCATCCCCAGAAACCCCCAGGCGGTGATGGCCTTGTGGTCCCCGCCTTGCATATGGCAGGTCTGGCACTTCGGCGCCCGGGAGCTGTCGCGGGTCATCTGATAGAGCTTGCCGTGCTTGGAATTGCTCCAAATGTCATACTGGGGGTGATCCCCGGCATGGCAGGTCCCGCAGGCTTCGGGCTCGTTTGCTTCGGCGGCGGAGAAGCTATGGCGGGTATGGCAGGAGTCGCACTTCCCCTGGCTGCCGTCCGCCCATATGTAGCCAACCTGGTGGCAGCCGATGCAACCCGACTGCGCCACGGGGGCAGGCAGCTTCGCGAAATTGGGGACCACCTCCAGCGCCCTCCACCCCAGGGCATGTTTCCCGCTGGCAAACTGCTCCACCTGTTTGGAATGGCATTTTTGGCAGGTGGCCGGGGTAGGGGTTCTGACCAGCCGCGCATTTTCGGCCTTATTATGCTCGCTGCCGTGGCAAGTGGAGCAGTTCATGGCGCCGGCCATTTTGCTCCTGGCCCAGTCCCGGGCTGCTCCGGCGTGGCAGCTTTCGCAGGTTGGAGTCTTCTGATCCTGGGCGGATACCCTTTCCACCGGGACAACGGCCAACACCAGGGCCAAGGCCAGCACCGCCAGGCCAAGACATCCGATAACTGGCTTCTTGTTCACATACATCCTTACATCCCTCCTTTTGCGTTGAGATCTGACTCTGGATACTGCGCTACATGCGAATAGGGTATGTGCCGGAATTCACAAATTGACTTTGGGGAGGGCAGGTTGCCAACCTCCGCAAGCAATAACTCCTCCATCTCTTCCCAGATGATCTCCGGTTCTCCAAAATGAATGAGATATCACTCATTATTGGAGAAAAATCTACCATGGTAAGTGCATGTACTCCGGGTGAGGGCAACGCGCTAATCTAGCAGAATATCCATCTCCGGTCGCGCCTGGTGTACCGGCTGAGCTTCCTCCCCCGGTTGGGCTTGCCGGTCCCGCCCGTCAGGCTGATCGGGATCAGGGCCAAGATCCGGCAGGCCGAACGCGCGAAAAAGCAGCATGGGGATCTCCCTGGCCGCATCTTCCAGGAAGCCCCGATCCAGTCCTCCCGCCCCTTTGCCCAAAGCCCGGCTTATTACAGCCTCCATCGCCCCAAAGACCAGGAGCGCCGCGAGCTTGGGATTGCAGGGCCGGATCTCCTGCTTCTTGAGCGCTTCCTCAAACATCCCTTCGAAGTGCTCCAGAATCCTGGCCTGAAAATCTTCTATCACCGCCACGCTGCGCTTGTGTGGAAGGTTGCGCTCCCGGATAAGAATGCTGGCCAGCGCCGGATCTTCCTTCACCTGGGCGAAATGCATGGCCAAAAAGCCGCCGAACTTATCGGCAATGGAAAGATCCTGCTTCTGAAGCCCCTCAAGGTACCGGACACGCTTTTCCAGCTCCACCTGGAAGATATAGCCGAGAACATCCTCCTTGCTCCGAAAGTAATTGTAGATCGTGCCCACCGACACCCCGGCCTCGGCGGCGATCCTGTCGGTGGTAGCCTGGTGAAACCCTTCCGCGTAAAAGATTTTGATGGCCGACTGCCTGATGATCTCACGCTTATCGCTTTTCATCTGGATCCCTCTGCATGGCGATGTGCCAGATTTATAAATGAGATCTCACTCATTTACTTTAAATATACCCGGAAATTACCAGCCTGTCAAGCTAAAAAATTACAGCGGCCGGAGCCATACTTGGGGAAGCCCCTATCTTTGTCAGGAAAACCCCCGATTTTTTTGACAGGATTTTTGGTATAAAAACCATGAAAAACCTTGCGAAAACCAGTTCTGTCAGATATAATGATTTTGGACAGGCTTAAGCCTGCTGATCCAGGGAGTTATCGAACCTCCCCCCGCCTGGAGTGTTGGGCCTGGGAGAATCTCAGTCAGGGGGGGAGGCGGGGCTTATGGGGATATATGTGTTCGGCATCTCCATAGTAATCGCTCCGGCGGTGGTGCTTGCCGCCATCCGTCTGCTAGCGATGTTGCTCCAAGGTAAACAACAAAAACGCTAGGAATCCTCTGGATCCCTAGCAAACACAGAAAAAACTCGCTCACTCCCGGGTCATAACACTCTCCGGGGAAGATACCCTGTCAGGGGGTATCTTCCCCTTTATTATGTTCGATTTATTGACCTTTGTCAACAACTTTTTGCCCCAATTTCAGAGTACCGCTAAAGACTTTTTATTAGCGCTCGCCGACGATTCACCTGTTCCACCGGTGCGGGATAAGCCCTGGACAGCATCTTAAACGCCAGGTCAGAAAAGCCCTCCGATCCTCCTGAAAACCCAATTGATTGCCGGTAGAAGGAGATGAGCGGAGTCTCCGATCTTCTTTAACAGGATTCTGGTATTAAAACCATGAAAAATCTTGCGAAAACCAGTTCTGTACGATATAATGATTTTTGGACAGGTTTAAGCCTGCTGATCCAGGAGTTATCGATCCTCCTCCCGCCTGGAGTGTTGGGCCTGGGAGAATCCCAGTCAGGGAGGAGGTGGGGCTTATGGGGATATTTGTGTTCGGAATCTCCATAGTAATCGCTCCGGCGGTGGCGCTTGCCGCCATCCGTCTGGTGGCGAAGTTGCTCCAGGGTAAACAACAAAAACGCTAGGAATCCTCTGGATCCCTAGCAAATACGAAAAACATCCAAACCACTCCCGGGTCATAACACTCTCCGGGGAAGATGCCCCCAGTCAGGGTATCTTCCCCTTTATTATGTTCGATTTATTGGCCTTTGTCAATAACTTTTTGCCGCTCCGCCACTTGCGTCAAATCTTCACAGACCGCCTTCCAGAATCCCGGAGATGGATTCATTCAGAGAGGTTTCCTTGGCGCATTCCGGGCAGATCCCACCTCCGCTTTCCCTCGCGCCTTCCCGTTCATGCCAGGGTTTGCCGCACCTGGAACAGATAAACTTTTTAAACCGGATCAACACCTTATCCCGATCCAGGCAAAGGTAACGAGTGTGCACCGTGGGCAGATAACTGATGGAATCACCCAGGCATATATCCCGGCAGAAACCGCAACCGACGCACAACAGCGGCTTATGCCGGAGAAGAAGGCTTCCCTGGCCATCCCCATCCCTACCCCCATCGGTCTCCGGCGCCACCCTCGCCACTGCATCTGGTGCCGGTGCTGTCTCCAGCCTCAAGGCGCCCGTGGGGCAAAAGCGCGCACATATCCCGCAACCATCGCAGCTCGGGGCAACCTGCAATTCCTTCAGGGACAACTGGGCTGCATCCAACTCCTGTTCCACCGGTTCCCCCAGACCGGAAATTGCCTCCAGCAGAAATTTTCTGCCCTCCGGGATCCGGCCTTCCCACATTGCCTTTGTCGATCTGGAATCTTCACGGTGCTGGTGGCCTTCGATCTCGCAAGCCGTCCGTTCCACCGTACCCCACACGTCCAGCAAGGCCGCCGCCGTGCGCCTTCGCCCTTCCTTAACAAAATTCCGCAAGCCGCCCCGCGCTTGGGCAATCCCCCCGGGCGGCCCCCCTGCAACAGGTCTGACTTCCACCTGCACCTGCACTTTTTCCCGTGCACCGAAAAGGGCGAGCCAAAACAGCGCCCTTTCCAGCCCCCTGCGGGTTATCACGGGATCGGCGGGCGAAAGGCACTCCCGGCAGTGGCCGATCCCGAAGACCAAACCGGCGCCTCCGGCCTTCCCGCCGCCCATGGCGGCAGAGGGCTCCCGGCGGCCATCGCCCACTGCCCCGCCCTGCGGGAGCCTTGCCGCCATCAGCCGCAAGAGGGTACCTTCGTCCAACCAGCCCAGGCACGGTATTTCAATAATATCGCCACCGAAGGCGTAATCGCCGTCGTCGAAGCAAGTACAGGCCATCACCGCTCTATCGGAGGTCAAAGCGCGTTGCAGAAACCGGCGCCTGGAATACGCCCTGAGACCGAAGACCCCTTGAGGGCATGAAACCTCACAGACGCCGCAACCGTGGCACAGCTTGTGGTCCACTGCTCCCGGATCCTGGCCGTTTTCGAGGCGAATCGCGCCGGTGGGACAGTCCTGGACGCACCGGGCACAACTGGAATTCCTATACCTGCTGTGGAGGCAATGTTCCCACCAGACCTCCAGAAACGGTCTTGTAAATAGCTCCAAAAGCGTTTCCGAACCGAATAGATCGCTCAAGCCGGACATTTCTGTTGCCCTCGCACCCCCGCCAGCAAAGCAGGCAGATTCTCCTCCTCGGATTGGATAAAGGTCCGGGTAAGCCTGGCCGTTTCACGGTAAAAGCCCAACCTGGCCGATTCCATGACCTTTCCGCAAAAGAGCGGGATCCACCTGGCCAGATGGTTGCTGATAAAATGGTGCTCCTGCTCCAGGCAGTTCAAGGCCGCCTGTGGGTCCCCTTTTTGCCAGGCCTCCGCCTCCCTGCCGGCGAGAAGTTGCATGAACTCCAGCTCAACCCCCAGGTGATCCGGGATCCCGCGGTAACCCGGCAGGAATTCGAATCCGGCCCCAGCAATGGCCTCTTTTACTTCCACCGTAGCCTGGCCGCACAACAGGCCCTCCAGCCCTGGTCCTTCCTGGTTGGAGAATTTCCCCACATATACCGATTCATGCGGTGAGAGGTGCTTTCCCGGCCCCAGGAAGAGCCGGGCATACTCCACCGCCAATTCCAGTAAAAGCTCGTCGTCAGGCCGGGTATGGAAGTCATCGCCCAATCGCACGCCGAGTTCCCCGAGAACCTGTGCGAATGCCGGTTCCCTGAGCATCTCCAATAATTCCGCAGTAGGCTCCTTACTGTACATCAGGGAGAGGATCCCGTATAAGTTGCTACGGCACCGTGCTGCTTCAGCCAATTCCGTGCCGCTAGCGGCTTCAGTCACTTCTGCGGCTGCCTGCCCATTGATCTCGAATTCAGCCATCGCAATGCCCCCTGAGTTTTCAGGATCGCAGGGTACAGCCTTCTGATTTTGCTGTACCCTGCGGGTCAAAAGCCATTTCCAGACAGTGTGCCCGCACTCAGATGTCAGGCCCTGGTTACCGTAACCACCGTATCCATATAAGGCTGCCCGCCGCCCACCGGATCAGCCGCCACCGGAATGAGACTGTTCAGGTGGACACCGTTGCCGTGCTTCTCCCACCAGATCAACTCGGTATCCCTGTCCGCGCTCTTGAAGTTTTTAGCCCCGGCAACCCGGCCGTACTCCCAGTGGCCCGAGCCCATGGCAAACGCCACCACTCCCGGATGGATTCCCTCGGTAACCCGGGCTCTGGTGACCGCCGACTTGAGCCTGGAAACCACTTTCACCGTGTCGCCGTCCTTGATGCCTCTGGCGGCCGCGGTCCGGGGGTGGATCCAGAGCGGGTTATCGTGGGAAATCTCCGTCAACCACTTGCAGTTGGCAGTCCTGGACTGGGTCTGGGTGCTCACCTTGAAGGTGGTCAGGATCAGCTCATCATCCTTCATCTTCCGGTGGGCGGCAACCGGCACATACGTGGGTAGGGCCGGGAACCCTTTCTCCTCCATCTTCTTGGAGTAAATTTCAAACTTCCCGGAGATCCCGTGTTTCCCGGTGGGGAATCCCTTGCAAGGCTTCCCATCCACCATCACGCCCACGACCTGCTTCTTCCCCTTCTTATCCGTCTTGACAATGCTGTAGCCGTTGGCATCCACCGTAGCACCGGCAAGTTCCTCCGGTTTGAGCGGCTTGGCGTAAGATTTGTAATCCGGCTTTTTGGACTTATCATACCAGGCGCCGTGCTTCTTCAGGTACTCCAGCCCGCCCGCCTCCGCCAGCCCCTTATTCTCAAGAACAGCCACCCGGATATAGTCCTCGGTGGCGCCAAAGTCAAAGTACTTCTCCATGCCGCCACCAATGCGTCTGGCCAGTTCCCCGAACATATCCCGGACCGGGACCGCCTCCCCCAGCGGCGGGACAACCGGCTGGCGCAGCGCGACATACGGCACCAGGGAGTACGCCCCGGCGGTTTCCGGATCCCAGCGCTCCAGATAGGTGGAATCGGGCAGGATGATGTCCGCCAGCGCCGTGGCCTCGCTCATATACGCATCAATGGCCACAAAGTAGGGAATCAGCCTCTCGTCCTTGAGAACCTCCATGGCCAGATCCGTATCCGGCAACGAATAGGCCGGATTGTACCAGTAGGTCATGTAGACCTTGATCTTCTGCTTGCCCGCCTTGATCATGGGCAACACCAGCTGATTTGCCGCGTGGCTGGCCAGCGGGTAATCCGGCGGGCTGGCCAGGACGCTCTTGACCGACGGCTTTTCCGGCTTGGGATCCGGCGCGCCCTTGGTCTTGCCGGATCGTGGCAGGCAAAAGCCACCCTTGACATCCACGTTGCCGGTGATGGCGTTGAGGAGAATGATGCACCGCTCGTTCATGGCGCCGTTCTCATGCGAACAAGCCCCACGGTAAGAAACGGTCGTCGCCGGCCTGGCGGTGGCAAATTCGATGGCGATCCGGCGGATATCCGCGGCCGGCACGCCGCTCTCCTTTTCGGCCATCTCCGGTGTGAACTGCTTGAGATGCTGGGCCAGCTTGTCCGAGGGATAGTTGGTCCAGGTGTCGAGGAACTCCTTGTCATACAGGCCTTCCCGCATGATCACGTTGGCCATCGCCAGCGCCACCAGGCCGTCGGTACCCGGCTTGATGGGAAACCACTCGTTGCTGCGGGCCGCGGTGTTGGACAGCCGCACATCGAAAGTGACCAGCCTGGCCCCGTTCATCTGGCCCTCCACCACCCGCTGGGCGAAGCTGTTATGGATCACGTGGGCTTCGAAGATGCTGCACCCGAAGTTGAGCAGGTAACGGGAGTTGGGCGCGTCATTGATGTCCACATCCGTACCCCAGGTGAGCTCCTGCCCCACTTTTTTGCTGGCCTCGCAGATGGCGGTGTGGTCCAGAATGGTGGGCGAACCGAAAGCGTACATAAACCGTTTTTCGTAATCCTGCAGCCTGTTCCGGCCATAATGGAAGGCAAACTCCTCGGGGCGACCTAAGTCCCGGACCTCCCGCAATCTGGCCGCCACCTCGCTATATGCTTCCTCCCGGGAGATCCTCTTCCATTTCCCCTCGCCTCTGGCCCCGACGCGTTTCATGGGGTAGAGGATCCGCTCCGGATCGTACTCGTTGTTTATCCCGGCCTGCCCCTTGGCGCACAGCCGGCCCCGGTTGTTGGGGTGCTCCGGGTTCCCTTCGATCTTCACAATCCGGCCGTCTTCCACATAGCCGATGATCCCGCAACCGCTCACGCATTGCAGACAGACGCTGGGGATTCCCTGGCGTTCCTTTTTGGTCCTGGGCGAAACACTTTTGCCGCCTGCCGTCAGTTCCTTGGCAGCGGTCAGGCTGCTGAAAGAACCCTGCAAGGTCAATAACGCTGCTCCCGCGGCGCCCAGCTTCAGGAAGCTTCGTCTGCTTAATTCAACCATGTGCCGTCCCTCCTATTCAAAAGATCGCGTCAAAATGGCGCTCAAAAGATCGCGCTCTGACCGCCGATGACTTCCACAATCCTCTGGACATACAGGCCCACCAGTACACATCCTGAGGCCCAGAACGGACCGGAGATCGTTTTAGCGGTCCTGGGATACCAGAGGAAGAAGAGCGGCAGGATGATCCCCACTGCCATCTCGCCCAGCCAGAAGAGAAGGCCCAGCGGCATCCCCGCCAGGATATTGCCGGCGATGATCGCCCCCTCCGCCGTGGCGTTGGACAGGGTCAAAAGCATGATGAAGATCAACAGGAAGTTGACCACCACAAGCAAGCTGAGTAATTTGCCAAGACTGAACATGATCCCGCCGGCAACGCCTTCCGATGTGGCGGAAACCTCTTTCCCGGCGGTTTTGGCCCCTTCCGGCGTTGCCAGTGTCGTTCCGGCCGAAAGCTTCATGACGATTACGGCCACCGCCACACCCCCAAGCGCCGTCGCCAGCAGGAAAAAGACCGGCAACATCCCGCTTTGCCAGAGGGGGTTGGTTTGGGCAAAGGAGAGTTCCAGCCCCGTATACAGCGGGATCAGCACCGCCAATACCGCTCCCGGAAGTTCCACCTTCCGGGCGGATTGGAAATCTTTTTTAAGGATCAACCCGGCGTACAAAACCGCGGCAATCACAAAAAGGGTCATGATCCACGCTCCCCAGGACATGGGAGAGGTGGGATTGAGCCTGAACAGTACCGTGATAAACCTTAGCGGCTGGTGTAATTCCGAGACAAGCAGCACGGGAATAAGCAGTCCCAGCACCGCCGCCGTCACGGCCCCCGTCCGGGTGACGGAGCCGTATTCAGCCTTCTGGGCCCGGTTGAGGAGCACCACCGCCAGGTAAGTCCCGGCCGCCAGGGCCGCTACAAACAGATAGGATGCAGTGACAATCCCCCAGGGCATTTCATGAAACACATCGTAAACTACCTTCGGCTCCATGCAAGTTCTCCCCCTTTCATGGCATTGACATCAGGCGAGATGTAGAAGATGTTGGGGCGCAGGCCGGTCTCCGGCCGGAGCACCTGGACCGCATTGGTTGCGACTAATTTGGCGATCTCGCTCTGAGGGTCGTTGAGATCCCCAAAGACCCTGGCCTGGGCCGGGCAGGTGTTCACGCAGGCGGGCACCAACCCCTGATCAACCCGATGCGCACAGAAGGTGCACTTATCGGCCACCTTGCGCACCGGGTCAATGTACCTGGCCTGGTAAGGGCAGGCCGCGATACAATACCCGCATCCGATACACTTGTCGTAGTTGATCAGGACCGTCCCGTCCTCCCTCTTGTAGGTAGCCTGGACCGGGCAGACCTTCACGCAGATCGCCTCGTCGCAGTGGTTGCACAGCCTCGGCAGGAAGTATCTCCTGACCTCGGGATACTTCCCTTTCTCGACCTGTTTGACCCACGTCCGGAAGACACCCAGAGGGACGCCATTTTCGCTCTTGCAGGCCACAGAGCAGGCATGGCATCCATAGCATTTGCGTAGGTCGACGACCATTCCGTACTTGACCTGTGCCATTTGATCAGCCTCCCCGATTCGATTTCTTGCTTTCACAAGACAGGAACCAAAAAAGAGAACAGCTATATTTCATGGGATAAATAGATCCACCTCTCCCACGAAACATGCCGCTCTCCTTCGCCAAATAAGGGCAGGTCCGGCGATTGCTCCCCAGACCCTGTCGTCCGCCCGTCCCGCGTGGGGCCGGACAGCTCGGAGATATTTTGCCGCGTCAATGAATGTTGGCATTGTGGATAACTCCGCCTGCAAATGACAATAATAATATGTTTGGAGTACCCTTATCCTGATTATACGACTGATTTTAGCCATAAAAAAATCAGGGAAAGACCTGATCTTTGTCAGGAAAAACCCTGATCTTTTGAACAAAGTTTCATGGAGATACATATATTTGGCATCTCCATAATTATCGCTCCGGCTGTGGCCCTCGCGGTCATCACCGCTCTCGCACCTCCTGTGCTTCGCGGTGCCTTGGCATCCATGCCAAATGCAGCCTGGCGATAAAAATAGTCCGGGATAACATACAAAAACGCTAGGAATCCGTAGAGATCCCTAGCACATTCAGAAAAGAACGAATCCACTCCCGGGTCATAACACTCTCCGGGGAAGATACCCCCAGTCAGGGTATCTTCCCCTTTATTATGCCCCGGTTATTGGCCTTTGTCAATAACTTTTTGTCTTAACACATAGTCCTTCCAAAAGGGATTGCAGTTCAATATTACAAAGTCGTTAAAACGAGACCAGCCCCCGGGAGACCGCGTACCTGACCAGTTCCGAGCGGCGGTACATGTTCAGTTTGGCCATGATTCGCGACTTGTGGGTCTCCACGGTCTTCACGCTCACGGTAAGCATCTCGGAGATCTGCTGGTTCGTGTAGCCCATGGCGATCAGTTTGAGCACCTCTTGTTCCCGTTCCGTAAGGTTATCCGTCTCGCCCTTGAGCGCATCCTTTTGATCCGGCGTTTCCACCAGCCCTTTCACCAGGGCTCTGGTCAAAGAGGGATAGATAAAGATCTCCCCCCGGTGCACGGCCCTGATGGCCGATAATAGTTCGGTATCGGCGGCCTTTTTGGGGACATACCCGGCGGCGCCGGCTTTGAGAACCTTGGTAAGGTAGCCTTCATCCTCGTGCATGGAAAGAACCAGAATTCTGGCCGCGGGCCAGCCGCCCCTGATCCGGGCGAGGGCTTCAAATCCATTCACCAAAGGCATGGAGATGTCCAGCAGGACCACATCCGGTTTCAACTCCAGGGTTTTACCCACCGCGTCTTCGCCGTCGGCCGCCTCTCCCACCACCTCCATGTCCGGCTGCGCATTGAGCAAGAGGCGAAGCCCCGCCCGCAACACGCTGTGATCGTCCGCCACCAGAATTTTGATCTTTTCCATGCCTCAGGCCACCCCCGTCTCTTCAAGCGGTAGAGTGACAAATACCGTGGTCCCCATCTTCTCCCGGGATTCCAGGGTCAAAGTGCCGCCCAGCAGGGCCGCGCGTTCCCGCATCCCATAAAGGCCCAGCTTCTTCTCGTCCAGGGGCGAGCCCAGGATAGCCGCCACATCAAAGCCCTTTCCGTCATCCTCCACAATCGCCGTCACCGCGTTGCCCTTGTGTTCCACCAGGACGCTCACATTCCGGGCCCCGGCATGCCTGGCGATGTTGGTCAAGGCCTCCTGCACAATCCGGTAGAGGGTGATCTCCACCTCCGGCGGCAATCGTCTGCCCTCAAACCCTCCCACCTGCAGATCGGCCTCCAACCCGTATTTTTGCCCGTATTCCCGCACATACCTTTCCAGAGCGGCAATCAAGCCCAGATCATCCAGGAGGCTGGGGCGCAATTCCAGAGCCAGGTGTCGGACCCCCTCCAGGGTCCCGGCCACCACCTCCCGCAATCCAGCCACCTGCCGGCGAACCTCCTCCGGCGTCCCGGCGCTCCCCAGAACCTTGAGCCCCACCATCAGGGAGGTCAGGGACTGGCCGGTCTCGTCGTGAAGTTCCCGGGCCAGGCGCTTGCGCTCCTCTTCCTGGGCGGTGATGAGCTTTTCCAACAGGTGAGCCCGGATCGCCTCCTTCTGTTTCAGTTCCTCGCAAAGGTGGGCGTTTTCCACATCGGTCTCCCGCAGGTGGTCCACCATCCCGTTGAAGGCCGTGGCCAACTGCCCGATCTCATCCCTGGCGGAAACATTGGCCTTGCGCCGGAGGTTGCCGCTGGCCACGGCTCTGGTCACCTCCACCAGCTCGAAAAGCGGCCGGGTGAGGACCATGGTGAGGAAATAGGCGGCAAAGATCCCGATGATGGAAACTACCAGGGTGGCCAGAAGCAGCCGCTCGGTGGTGGCCACCATCACTTTTTGCGTGGAATGTTCCAAAAGCCCGACTCTGGCCGTACCGGCCCGTCCCTCAAAGATGGGCACCGCCACGTCCCGGACCACCCCTTCTTCGCTGTTGAAAATTTCGAGCCGGTACCGGTCGGCGGGAGCGGCGCTATTGGCCTTTGCCAGCCCGGCCGGGACGCCGCCGGCAAAGGTGTGCGCCAGGACATTCCCGGCGCGGTCCAGAATCAGGACATACCGGACATCCTCGTTGTTTTTGGCGGTGTCTCTGGCCAGTTCATAGAGGGCAAAGACATTGTTGGTCAGCACCAGGTCCGTGCTCCGGGCGGCCACATCCCTGGCAATGGAGATCGCCCGCTTTTCCAGTTGCTCATTCAGGGCCCTGGGAAGGCTGAACTGAATCTGCAGCGTCACTCCCAGGCCCAGGAGCAGGACCAGCCCCAGCACAATTCCCATGATCTTCGTCTTGACGCTGGCCTTGTCCGCCAGCATGCCGAAAAAATGGTAGCCCCTGTCTTTCAGGTAACGCAAGCCATTCTTCACCGCGTTCGCCCCATTTTGCCCATCATAGTGCGGATTGGATCATAGGCGCCGTCATCGGCCTCCACAAACCGATCGATCATCAGATTCTGGAGGATTTGTTTCCCTTTCGGGTCAAGGTGCATGGAAAGAAGGATCCCTTTTATCCTGCCTTTCAGCTGCTTGTCCAGCCCCGGCGGAACCACCACCGGGGGGTTCCCCACCCGCATCGAGCGGCTGATAATCTTGACCTTTTCGCGATATTCCGGGTTCAGAGCCAGGGCGTAATCGTACACCGCGCTGTCCACCGCCGCGCCGTCCACCAGCTTCTCCGCCACGGCCTTGATGGAGTTATCGTGGCTGTAGGTGTAGAGATGCCTGGCAAAGAACGAATCCGGCGCCTCTCCCCTCTCCCAGAGCATATACTCTAGAGCAAGTTTGCCGGAGAAAGAGAGCGGGTCGGTGAAGGCAAAAACTTTTCCTCTCAGGTCTTCGAGGCTTTGCGCGGCGCTCTGGCTCGGGACAATGACATAGGAAAGATATACCGTCTCGCCACGGATCTCGGGCGCCGCCAGCAACTCCATGCCGAAATTTTTGCGGCCGTCCACATAGGCTCTGGTGCAAACAAAAGCCAGGCTCACCTGCCCCTTTTGCACAAGCTGGTTAATCTCGGCATAGGTCCGCCGCTGGACCAGTTCAATCCGCCTGTCGAGCTTCTCCCCCAAATAGTTCAGGAGCTCGTCATAGCTTTTGAGGGTTTCTTTCGGGGAGATGACCGCGGCCACCGCCACGCGCAAGGGAGGCAAGGAAGAACCCGGACCGCCAGGCCCGGAGGTTCCAGGAGAAGCCACAGGCGTTGGAGAGACAGAAGCCTGTGGAACCGTCTGGGTTTCAGAGATCGAGGAGTCAATCGAGTTTCCCGAAAGCGAAACCCATTTGTATTTTGGCGGGCGGTTGCACGCTGTCAGGGTAAAAAGGGCAAGGAGTGCAACCGCCAACAGCAAATTCACCTTTCGCCAGGGCATGCGATTAACCCTCCTATGGCTGGTCGGCAAGAGCAAATTCAAAATCCACGGCCTTGAACTTTACATAAACTTCTTTGATAAAATTCTGCTTTACACATCCTTCTTCCTGCTTCAGCCTCCAGGAAACCTGCCACCGTGTGGATTATGCCGAATTCTGATTGGGCACGCCCCTGGCGTCAAACATTTTGCGCCGGAAATTGAGCGCCACGTTCACCAGGCTGATCATCACCGGCACCTCGATCAGCGGTCCGATCACCGCCGCAAAGGCCTGCCCGGAATTAATCCCGAACACCGCCACGGCCACGGCGATCGCCAGTTCAAAGTTGTTGCTGGCCGCCGTAAAGGAAAGAGTGGTGGTTTGCTCATAATTGATCCCCGCCCGCGCGCTCAAGAAGAACGACACCAGGAACATGACCACAAAATAGACGATCAACGGGATGGCAATCCGGACCACGTCCAGGGGAAGCCTGACGATATAGTTGCCTTTGAGCGAAAACATGACCACGATGGTAAACAGCAGGGCGATCAAAGCCAGCGGACTAATCCTGGGCACAAAGTTCCTCTCATACCATTCCTTGCCCATGGCCGGCACCAGGAGATACCTGGTCAAAAACCCGGCCACAAACGGGATGCCCAGGTAGATGGCCACGCTGGTCGCCACCTCCCCGATGGACACGTGGACCCGCATTCCCTTCAGGCCCAGCCAGGCGGGAAGCAGCGTGATAAAGATATAAGCGTACAGTGAGTAGCAGATGACCTGGAAGATGGAGTTCAACGCCACCAGCGCCGCGGCGTACTCGCTGTCGCCTTTGGCCAGGCTGTTCCAGACGATGACCATGGCGATGCAACGGGCCAGGCCGATCAAGATTAGACCAGCCATGTATTCCGGGTAATTCCGTAAAAAGATGATCGCCAGCAGGAACATCAGAACCGGCCCGATAATCCAGTTCTGGATCAGGGACAGGGTCACCACCTTGCGGTTTTTGAAGACCTTGCCCAACTCCTCGTACTTAACTTTGGCCAAAGGCGGGTACATCATGACAATCAGGCCGACGGCGATTGGGATCGAGGTGGTGCCAACAGACAATCTGTTCAGCAGGTTCGCCACGCCGGGAAATACGTAACCAAGTCCAACACCGAAAATCATGGCCAAAAAGATCCACAGGGTCAAGAAACGGTCAAGCAGTGGCAGTCTTGCATTCGTGCTGTGTTCCACGGACATTCCCTCCTATAATTGATATATTTTAATTTTTATATATATCGCGAATTTCTCAACCAACATCTTTCAATAACTGCTCCACCGCTCCAGCAATCATCCGCCGGGAAATACCCCCGTGAAAGCGGGGCTGCCCGTTGATCGCCACCAGGGGCAGGCGCACCTTGCCCTCTTGCAGGAGAGCGCCAATCTCCGGAAAGCCGCTCATTTCCTGGCTGAAGACATCCACAAACTTTGTCCTCAACCCGGGGCCTGATTTCTCCTGCAACACTTTTTCCAGATCGGCGGCTTCATCTTTAAGGCTTTTAGCTGGTCCGCAGCAGGCGGAATTAGAACCGGAGCCGCAACCACAACCTCCGGCTGGAGCATTCACGCCAAATATTGTAACCTCAATCTCCCTTGTCACCTCATTCACGCTCCTCAAAATCAATTGTGATCAACTTTACCTTCCGCGGAATCACTTTTGCAGCGCGGGTGGCGCCGTGGCCGGCCCCAGGCAGTGGCTTGACGGCGGCGGACCGGCAGGATGACAGTGCTCTCCAGGAGTTCACCCACCGCTTCCAGGGCTTCTGGATCAATACGGTAATAGATCCATTTGCCCTGCCGCCTATCCGTTACCAACCCCGCCTGACGCAAAAGTTTCAGGTGGTGGGAAACAGCCGGCTGGGAAAGAGGCAGAGCCTCCATGATCTCGCAGACGCACATCTCACCGTCCTGCAGCATGGTCAGGACCGTAAGCCGCGTCTCATCGGCCAAGGCTTTCAAGATTTCGGCCAGGCTCCGTAGCGTAGTGTCTTTTTTGGGCGCCGCCTGTTCTATAGTCTTCAGCCTTCACACCCCCTTTCCAAACGCATCCCACTGTTCTTCTCTTCCCCAATTCTCTGGCACGACGGCAGGAGCTTAAAATAGCTGCACCAAACCTTCCCGGCCTTTGGGCACTTTTATTTGCCAGGGAATACGGACTGCCCTTTTGGCCAGGGTTTTGACCACTTTGTCCAGCCACGGCCCCTCCGCCCAGGATAAACTCCCGAGGACCGGGTCGGCCGTTGGGACCCCCGTCCAGGTCTGGTTTACCACCCACCAGGCTGGCTCGATGCCGGCCCGACGCAGGTCCTCTTGCAAACGGGCCGCCTCCAGGACTGGCGTGGCCTGGGCCAGGGTCACCACCAGCACATGGGTCAGCTCCGGGTCACGCAGGCGTGGCAGGAGCCGCCGCACTTCTTCCGGCACCTCGCCGGTGCTGCGTTCCACCTCCCGGTGGTAGGACTGCGTGGCATCCAGGAGAAGCAAGGTATGCCCCGTCGGGGCCGTATCCAGCACCACGAAACCCTCTTCCACCCGGTCGACAGTTCGCGCAAAGGCCCGGAAGACCGCAATCTCCTCCGTGCAGGGCGAAGCCAGATCCTCGGCCAGAAGCGCGCGACCGTCCGCATCCAGTCCCGCGCCCACCGTGCCCATCACCTCCTCGCGGTAAGCCGCAACCTCGGCCACCGGATCGATGTGACTGACGGAAAACCCGTCTCCAACCTCCACTCCCGCGCCAGCCAGAGCCAGGTCCAGGTGGGCCGCCGGGTCGGTGGTGGACAGGTGCACCCGGTGTCCCCGTTCCGCCAGGGCCAAGGCTAAGGCAGTCGCGATGGTGGTCTTGCCCACCCCACCTTTGCCCATGACGAGCACCACGCCCCGTTTCCGACGGTCCAGGTCGGCCACTACCGGCTCCAGGCCCAATGGAACATTCTTTGCGACAGAGTCTTCCCGATAAACGATACTTTTTCCGGTTTCTCCCGCTCCGGGGCGCCGCATCCGCTCCACCAGAAGACGCAAGTTAGCAATACCCACCGGGGGCACGGACAGAAGCGGAACCACATGGCGCGGTAAGTTCTTCAGATCGGCGGGTATCTGGGACAAAGCTTCTGCCTGTTGCTGCTTGAAGATCGCGGCCACCCGATCCCCTTCATCGGTTTCCAGCACCCCGTTGACCACCAGTTGCTGGTTAGTTAAGCCAAGTTCGCCCAACTCGCGGCTGGCACGCGCCGCCTCAGCCAGCGCAGGGGGTTCGGGTTTTGCCACCAGGATCAGGGTGGTAAGGGTGGCATTGGCCAGGGCGGACACGGTGTCTTCATATCGTTTCCGGTGTTCCGAAAGGCCCGCCAGGGGACCAATGCAGGAGGCGCCATGCGTGCTGGCGCTCAAGAACCCCGACCAGGCTTTGGGCAGGGCTAACAGGCGCAGGGTATGGCCCGTTGGCGCTGTATCAAAAATGATCTGATCATAGCCGGCCATCTGGGCAGAATCACCCAGCAGGCGAGTAAAAAGATCAAAAGTCGCGATCTCCATCGTGCAAGCGCCGGAGAGCTGCTCCTCTATTGATGCAATCACCGCCTCCGGCATAAGCCCCCGGTAAGAGCCCACCACCTGCTCGCGATAAGCCCTGGCCGCCTCCTCCGGGTCAAGGTTCAGGGCCCACAAACCCGTAACGTCAGCCATCTCCGTGGGCTGCTGGTCCACCCTGGTTTCGAAAACATCATCCAAATTGGAAGCGGGATCGGTACTGACCAACAGAACCTTTTTGCCAGCGTCGGCCAGGTTCATGGCTGTGGCGCAAGCCACCGAAGTCTTGCCTACCCCACCCTTGCCGGTAAAAAACAGGTAACGTGTGGCGTTCATTTGTGAGCTACCCTCTCAACTTCCACCAGCCAGGCTTCAAACTCCGCCGTGGTGGGATAACGCCCCACAACCCGCACCTTACCGTCCGCCACAACTATCGGGAGGATATTCGGCCCCTTTTCGGTGAGCAGTTTTCGCACCTCGTCCTGCCGCATGAAGGCCCCCGGCTGCTGGGAAAGGTTGTAACGCTTTACCTCCACCTTGCTTTGGATCAGGCGTTGAAGATCCGTTGCCACCCGCGCCAGTTCCTGGCTGGGACTTGGTCCACAGACCCCGGTACTGCAGCACATGGCCGGGTCATATATGGCGACGCTTTTCATTATTTAACCCCCTTGTCCTGGTTTGAGATAATCATATTTAAGTATGTTTATTTGTCAAAGCCATTATATGCTTCACCACGGGAAAATGTCAAGCAAAATTTGAGCAAAAAAGCTCCCACAAATTTTGCTGTAGGAGTCATCGGAAAGCGGCGAGCACTGTTTTGTGAATCGCAAAAGAGCCGTGAGACTTGCCAGGCTTGAATTGCAACAGTCTCAAGAGACTTATCGGCGCGGATCACCCGGCCAAACCTATGCTGGCTACCACGACAAGAAGGGAGATATCACCAACCGAGCAGATGTTGCCACCCACCACCACTATGGGAAGAGGATACTGCTGATTATCGACGATCTCCGCCACGAGCGAATAGTTAATCATTTGCTCCGATGTGACGTCAATCATCTCAATACTAACCCTATCCCCAAACATGGCCTCAGTTTCCTGCCCATAACCGACACCATTTCCGCCAGGGACATGCTTGGCCGTTACCATCCGCTACATCGCAATTACACTTAACTACGCCTTGAGGAGTGCCAAACACGACAACCCGCACGAGGGCGCGGGATCCGCCTGAGCTGGATGTACACATAAACGGGCCTCCTCTCACGAGATAATTCCTTTCATGTTTAATCGCTATCTTTATCGATACTCAGCCACCAGTTGTTCGACCCGTCTGCGGATCTCGTCCCGCACCCTATCAAACATGGCTGAAATCTCCTCCTCAGAACCCGTGGCTCTGGCGGGATCGGGCAACGGCCAATGTTCCCTGTGGACTCTGGCCGGCACCGCCGGGCAGGTTTCGTCAGCTTCTCCGCATAAGGTAATAACGATATCCGCCCTGGAGAGTTCCTTTAAATCAATAAGTTTGGAGGTTTGCCGGGAGATATCGACACCGGCCCTTTTCATGCTGGCTACGGCTCTGGGGTTGAGCCCATGGGCTTCGATCCCGGCGCTTGAGGCTATAAAAACATCCGAAGCCAGGCTTTTCGCCCACCCTTCGGCCATCTGGCTACGGCAGGAATTGCCGGTACAGATGAACGTAACTCTTTTCAATACTTATTCCTCCTACCATTCCAGCATACTATTCTTCCCGGTAATCAAGCGAGAGGGTATTCCACCACAGCGCCTTGTCAAGACTGATCTCCGCCGTTCCCGAAAATGAGGCCACCTCTTTGTCCAGGTGAACGTTAACCCCAGCTACATTCAGTGGTTGATAATTTTCCGGACCGCGCCGGGGCTTCCCCAATTCCATGGCGGGATGGGCGACATTCCCGCCGCAACACCCGCTCAGACTGCCTCGATAGATTACGACATGGCCACCCTTTTTCCTGATGTATTCCGCCGCCTGTTCCGAAATGGTAATCTGCATGGAACTTCCTCCTGTTCACAAAACATAACGCAAATAAATCTCCATTCGCTCAGCGCAAGGCGCTTAACAAATAAACATTCGCTTATATTATAATTGCATTAGTGCTCTGCGTCAAGGCAGGCGAAAGCCGTACTTCTCCAAAATCCGCCGGCCCTTTGGACCTTTGACGAAATCGACAAACGCTTTTGATAGCTGGACCTGTTTCGTACTGCCGATAATAGCCATGGTCTGCCTGGGGGCGGCGTAGAGCTTTCCACCACCCAAATCCGGAACGGTTCTTTTATTTTTGCCAACAAAGGCACATTGCAAGGCATTGAGCACATCGCGGGCGTAGATAAACTTGGGCTCCAATCGCTCCCAGAGGCCACAGGCCACTTTGGAGCAATACTTGCCGGGCCGCCAGCCATACGGCGCATGGCTGGGATTGGCAATAGCCACTCATGATAAACCTTCCTTTGGCGGCTACGTTACTTCACACCGAACCCCGCTCTCTTTATAGCTTGTTTTATGGCATCCACGTTGGCCTTGCCGTCGTCATAAGTAACTATGGCCTTCCCATCAAGGTTGACGTCTGAATCGATATGGTTACGGCTACAGGCCCTGGTTCTTTATTGTATAGGCGAGAATTGCCACCGTCAGGATTGTGGCGGCCCAGAGGATGGTCTGGCTCGTCCACGACGTCCCTTTACGAGCCTTCTTATAAACGAGATAGTGGGAGATCGCCAACAAGACGACCGTCAGCGCCATGAAGACGCGGCGGTAGGGTGTAAGTGCTGAAACCATGGAAAGCCCGACGCCGCTCAGACCGAGCGACAGAAACACTACTGGGCCCAGTCAGCAGATACCTGCCAGAAAGGCGGTGAAGATAGAACCAAGGCTCGCCAACTTCTCCTTCAAAGACGCCACCTCCTCAGATTGTCAGATTCTATTTTAAAAGCCGATCCAGGGCTCGAGCAAGTTTGGCCAGGGCTTTTTCTCCCTCGCCCTTATTGACACAGTCCATAACACAAGTTCGCAAATGATCATCCAGCACGATGCGCCCCACCTGCCCGAGGCCGGCCCGCAACGAAGCCACTTGTATAAGAATGCTCTCGCAGTCCGTCTGCTCCTCGATCATTTTCTTAACTCCCCGGACCTGCCCTTCAATACGGTTCAACCGGGTGATTATATCCTTCTGAACGTCTTCGTCGAGGTATGTCATAAGTAGCCCTCCTCCGAAGGCATCTTTTCCGCCTTCTGGATGACAGCCTTGATGACGGGGTGGCAGCACCGGCCGGACGGGTTCCGGGTGAGACATTTCCCGCCCTTGCCTGCGCCTGTCCGCTTTTGGATCTCTTCCAGCGCAGGCGGGCACCCGTTTTTAAGGATTTCATCCAGGATCTCCTTCTCAGTCACTTCGTTGCAGTAACACACCGGAATCGGATCCTCAGTCTCCTTCAACCACACCCTGACCTTGACGTCGTGTTTATCAAAGCGTCTGCCACTGATGCTGTCAAAATAGACCACCGGGCAATCTGGAGTTCGGCAGAAGAAGAAGTCCTGATCCCCGACGTTCTCAATCAAGTTGTCAAGGACCATGCTTCGAACCGTAATGTTTTTTACCTTCTGGCCTTCGACTCCGCAATTTGGACAGCCAGTACCGCCTGGTTTCTCGTTGTTTCCTGTGGCTCCCGACCCGCAGCAATCCAGGCCGGGCTCGATTCCCTTTTCCACCGTGGACACCTTCCTTATTTGAATAGTCGACAATTGCATCTCTCCAGGGTCGGGTTCTGCCTGACGGATAAATTGTTGTGAGGCATTTGACATTGTACCATGCCCCCCCACCCCATATATAACTGTAGCAGATAATTGTAATTGGGTCAATAGGCTTACTCTAAAAAACCATTGACACAATCAAGAACTCCTGTTATATAATATATATAAGTAGATTGCAATACGTTTATACGAGGTGTTCAAATTGCTTTCGCAAATGGTCAGGATCCACAAGGCCCTTTCGGAGCCAAACCGGCTGAAACTTTTGAAATTGCTGCTGGAGCATGAGCTTTGCGTATGCGAAATGGTCGAGGTTTTAAACATCAGCCAGCCTCTGGTCTCCCAACACCTGAAAATTCTTAAGACCGCCGGGCTGGTCACCGAACGCCGGGATGGCAAGTGGGTCTACTACCGGACCGACGAAACGGGGCTAAACAAGTTTATGGACACGTGGCGCCTCCTTCTCCGGCAGGACCTCGGAGAAGTATCCGAGATGAATCAGGAGTTTGAACGCTGGCAGGCGCTGGGCAGCAACATGCGGGTGCAAACCTGCAAGGCGCCGGCAATCAAACCAAATCAAACGGAGGGATGAATCATGGAAATCAAAATCCTGGGCAGTGGGTGCTCTAACTGCGTTAAACTTGAGGAAATGACCCGAAGAGTGTTGTCCGAGCTTGGCGTCCCGGCCACCATCACCAAAGTCACCGACATCAAGGAGATCATGTCCTACGGGGTGATGTCCACGCCGGCCCTGGTCATCGGCAACGAGGTCAAGGTTTACGGAATGGTGCCACCCAAGGCCAGGCTGACCGAAATCATCACCACGGAACTGGTGAAAAGCGAGGAATAACCATGCTACAGGCATTCGCAAACTGGATTACCTACCAGGCCCTCCATCTCGCCAGGGGTACAAGGCTGGCGGATGCGGTAAATTTCTTTGTCTACGACACCATCAAGATCCTGCTGCTTCTGGCCGTAATCATCTTTCTGGTGTCGATTATCCGGAGCTTCTTTTCGCCGGAACGCACCCGGAAACTGTTGAGCCATAAGAAGCAATTTGCCGGGAATATCATCGCCGCGCTTCTGGGGATCGTCACCCCCTTCTGTTCCTGCTCGGCGGTTCCCCTCTTTATCGGCTTCGTGGAGTCCGGGGTGCCGCTGGGAGTCACCTTCTCTTTCCTGATCTCTTCGCCGATGGTTAATGAGGTGGCGCTCATCATGCTGTGGGGGCTCTTCGGATGGAAGGTGGCTCTCCTGTATATCGGCGCCGGCCTCACGGTGGCCATCATCGGAGGACTGGTTATCGGGCGGCTTAAGTTGGAAAAAGAGGTCGAGGAGTACGTCTTTCAGGTCAAGATGCAGGAGGCGGCCATCGCCGAATTGAACTGGAAAGACCGGTACGAATACGCCTACCAGTATATGAAGGACCTCCTCAAAAAGGTTTGGCCCTATGTGGTGGTCGGTATTGGCGTAGGAGCTTTTATCCACGGGTACGCCCCGCAGGATTTCCTGGCCAGGTACGCCGGGCGCTCCAATCCTCTGGCGGTCCCCCTGGCGGTCCTGATTGGCGTTCCCCTCTACTCCAATGCTGCCGGGACGATCCCCATCGTCCACGCCCTGATGGAGAAGGGAATGGCCATCGGCACCGTCCTGGCATTTATGATGGCCGTGACCGCTTTGTCGCTGCCGGAGATGATCATCCTGCGGCGCGTGTTGAAACCCAAATTGATCGCGATTTTCGTGGGGATCCTGGCGGTCTCGATCACCGCCGTGGGGTACCTGTTTAATGCGGTGCTATAAATGCGCCGGCACAGAAGGTGATAATTATGCATGGTCACGATCACAACCACAACCAGGATCGCCTTTCGCGGATGGGCTTTTCCATCTGGTTCACCCTTGCGGTATTCGTCGCCGAAGTTGTCGGCGGCCTGCTGACCAACAGCCTGGCTCTCCTGAGCGACGCCTGGCACGTGCTGGCCGATGTGCTGGCGCTCGGGCTGAGCTGGTGGGCACTGAGAAAGGCGCAAAAGTCGGCCACGGGGGATATGACTTATGGGTACCACCGCTACGGGGTGCTGGCGGCACTGGCGAACAGCGTCTCCTTGCTGGCGATTTCCCTGTGGATCTTCTATGAATCCTATAGCCGTCTTCTGCATCCCGAACCGGTCAAAAGCGTCCCCATGCTCATCGTCGCGGCCATCGGGCTTGTGGCGAATGTCATAGTCGCTCTGGCGCTGAAAGATTCCGCCCATGGCAACCTGAACGTGCGCAGCGCTTTCCTGCATGTCATCGGCGATGCTTCCGCGTCAATGGGGGTTATTCTGGCGGCGGCGATCATGAGCTACACCTCATGGTACTTTGTTGACCCGATCATCAGCGCCGGCATCGGTCTTCTAATCTTGAAGGGGGCCTGGGATATTCTGCGCTCCGCGCTGGGTATCCTGGCGGAACGCTCTCCGCGGGGGATTGACGCACATTCGATCTCCGAGGCCGTGCGGTCCCTCCCCTTCGTCACCGATGTCCATGATGTCCATGTGTGGAGCCTTTCCAACGAGTTGCCCATGCTGAGCTTGCATGTCATCGCCTGTCCGGAGAGCCCCGGCAATTCCAGGATGTTGAATGCCATCAACGAGCTTCTGCATGAGAAGTTTGCCATAGTTCACTCAGTAATTCAACTGGAGGACGAGTGCTGTGGGTGCCACGGCGTATTGTGCAGGCTGGATGCAGATAAGCAACGCCTGCACCATGCGCCCGGTGAAAAGTGCCCAAAACAAGCCGGGGCGTCCGCACAGTCTGCAACCCCGGCGTTATCCGGCAACTAAAATAAGTGTGGAGGCGATTTTGATGGCCGTCGAAAAAGACAAGAAGTGATCTTCTCCCGTAATTCTGTATAAAATTAAGCCTAAGCATTGAGATTACAAGATGTTAGGAGGAACAAGGATGCCTTCCCTCGAGAACGCGGCGGTGCTGCCTCTGTTGCTTGTGCCTGTTATAGTGGGCTTTGTGACCACCTCAATCAAATCGTATATTGACCGCATTTTTTTGGTGCTGCTGGCCCTGTTTTTTCTCAAGTTCGGGGCGGCCCAGGCCATCCTGGTCAACCTGGTGGTGATGTTCCTGGCCAGCCTCTTCTTCTACGCCCGCAACGAATCCGCGCTGCGCAAATTGCCGCGCCAGGCCGCCTGGTGGGTAATCGCCGCCGCCCTGTTGGGAGCGGCGCTGGGCCGGTGGATAGCCCTGCAGTTGCCGGTCCGGGTGTTTTTGATTGTGTTGGGCTTGTACGCCATCCTGGTTGGCTTGCGATTGGGGCTGGTAAAGATTAAACCGCCCGCCCGGCCGGCTGAGGCGAAGCCTTCCGTCGCCTGGCTGTCGGGGATCTTCGCGGTGCTGACCGGGCTGATCAGTGCCGGCGGCAAGCCCTTCCAGGTGCCATTACTGGTCATGGGCGTGAAACTGGCCCCGCCCCCGGCCTACCTTTTGGCCTCCCTGGGGACCTTCATGGCCAGCCTTGGCGCCCTGGGCGCGCAGCTATTGCTGGCTCCAGGCGCCTTAAACGGTTCCATCTTTTTGTGGGCGGTCTACTTTTACGTGGCCATCACGGCGGTGGCCCTGATCGTCGAGCGGTTTTGGACACCGAAGCTGCAACAGGTGGTCACCTACCTCATCGCTCCCTTGCTGGTGCTGGCGGGGATCAGGTTGTTGATGATGCGGTAGGATCTTCGGGCCGTGTCAAAGACGTCATGCAGATGTTTGGAGGCCACGCTGATGCCTGGTAAAGATTCTTTGCAAAAGAAAGCGCGCCCCATGATCCTCATTGTTATTGCGGTCTTACTGGCGCTAACCGGCTATTACCTGCAGAACCGTCAGGAGACCGCCCTCAAGATCTCCCCCGCGGATGCCATTCCGGCGGGTATCCCCAAATTGATCGATCTCGGACGAGATTCCTGTACGGCTTGCAAAGCCATGCGCCCGATTCTGGAGGAATTGCAAAAAGAATATGCGGGCAGGGTGGGCGTGGCCATCATCAACATTGATGATTTCCCCGAGGAAGCAGAGAAGTACGGGATTTACCTCATCCCGACCCAGATCTTCTTTGACGCCGCCGGAAAGATCGTTTACCGTCACGAGGGCTTCATGCCCAAGGAAGAAATAGAAGTTGTTTTCAGGAACATGGGTATAAAATAGAGAGGGTGATCACCGGTGGAAAGCCTACTCCAGAATTTCGGACAAATCATGGCCAGCAGTCCTTTGCTGGCCGTCTTTTTCGCCTTGCTGGGAGGGCTCGTCTCCGCCTTCAGCCCCTGTGTGTTAACCTCCCTGCCGCTGATCATCGGCTACATCGCGGGGCCGTCGGATAACCGGCCCCCGCGGGCTCTTTCCATCGCTGTCGTGTTTTCTCTGGGGCTGGCCCTCACCCTGACCTTCCTTGGAACATTGGCGGCCTTGATGGGCAGGATGTTGAACGGGCTTTCCAATATCTGGTCCGCTTTCCTGGGAGTATTTTTGATCCTCATGGGCCTCTGGCTGACCGGGTTAATCTCCTTCGATCACGCCAACCCCGCTTTTCGCTTCCCCACCATCAAAAAAAATCTCTGGGGAGCCTTTTCCTTGGGGATTCTTTCGGGGATAGCTTCCTCTCCCTGTGCCACCCCGGTTTTAGCCGCGATTTTGGGTTTCGTGGCCCAAAGAGGGAATATCTGGTACGGCGGGGCGCTGCTTCTTATCTACTCTCTGGCCCACTGTACATTAATCATCCTGGCCGGCATCTCAACCGGCTTCCTTCAAAACCTGGCCAACAACTCCAGGATGATGATCTGGGGAAAGGTTCTGCGTTTTACCCTGGGAGGCGTGGTCATCCTGAGCGGCTTTTACTTTATATATGCTTCTTCCTGCCTCTGGTAGATGGCAGCCTGCTCCTGGCGCGAAACGAGCCTGTCAATCACCAGGGTGATCAGGATCACCCCTATTACGCTGGCAATCCAGCGGGTAACGGCAAATGCGATTCCCAGGGCGGACATCTCAAAGAGAAACATCGGGATCTTCAAGGTTGACCAGGCCCCGATAAAGATCATGATGTTCGAGAACTTCGCGCCCTTCTTCATCATCACGGCGGCCACCGGGAATGCGCCATAGAGGGGGCCCGCCGCCGCGGCGCCCAGGAAGATGCTGAGGGCCACGCCCAGGATGCCCGAACGTTCGCCCAGGTACCTGATGATCGTCTCCCTCGGGACCCACACATCCAGAAGCCCGAGCAACAGAAAGATCGGCGGGATTACGCTGATCATCTCCGCGAAATTGAAGTAGGTATGCCGGAATACCTCCCTTCCCGTTACAGGGTGTAAAAAAAGAATCACAAGATCCACAAGAACGATCAAGAGAAAGTATTTGTAGGTCCAGAGGAGTTTTAAGGTTCTAAGCAAAATTTAAGCCGCCTTTCATGCAACCACCATTCCGATAATGAAGGCTACCACAAAGGAAAATAGATAGGCAAGTATATTTCTGAGAAAAGCCACCTTTTTGCCGAAATATTTTATCTCAAGAGGGAGTGTAACCACTCCCACCATCATCAGGGTGGATACGAAAACCGCGATCTGCATGATCCCCGCCCCCTTGTCGAGCAAGGACCTGGCAAGCGGGAAGGCGACAAAACCGGGGATCAAGGTAATCGCGCCGGCAATGGAGGTGATGAACATCCCAAACACCCCCGTCTTTTTCCCGATGAGGCCGGCAACGGTGTCGGGCGAGAGAAAGGTCAACACCAGGCCAACGATGGCCAGGACCGTGGCAAAATCAGGTAGGATGTTGAGAAAGGCCCGAAGCGCCTTAACCAGCGCAGCATGGGTCTTTTTTCTATCTTTCGCAAAAGAAATAACCAGAAAGCCTATCGAAACCAGGTACAGGATCTGTGTGAACAATTTGTACGGCCTCTTTTCCTTAAAAGGATCTCCTAGAACAAATCTTCTAAATATATTAATGGTAATAACCATGTATTTCCGTGCCAGGGTGCGGAATATGGGGTTAAAGATAGCCTGTCGTAAATTATTTATTGCCAGCCAGCCACTCGAGAGCCGAAGCACTGCTCGACAAGGCGCTGGCTCCTTTGGAAAACTTGGCGATTGCAAATGCTTCCATAATCTCGGCGGTGCTGGCTCCAGCCTTCTTGGCCGCCTTGGTGTTGTTTAAAATACATGCCTGGGCATCCATGGCGATTGCCACCGCCAACGCAATCAACGCCTTGTATTTCGGGGAAAGCGTTGCTTTGGAGTAAGCAAACTTTTTGTCGGCGATATGGTTTATTGCCAGGGTCTCATCAAGTTCTCCTAAAAGTTGTAAGGGTTTAGGCACTTCCCCGTTCTCTTTTTTAATATTTTCCAGCATCTCTTTCCATTCCATCGTGATAACCTCCGTCGCTGATTATTTATCCCCTATTCCGCACCCTGGCGCGGAAATACATGGGTTATTACCATTTCTCCTTTTCTTTCTTCTCCTCCTTTTTAATTCACCTCTGCTCTCGATTTTTTATTGCGGATCGCCGAAATAACCGCTCCGGTAAAACTCAACCCCGCCGCAATATAATAAATTTTTTGCACGCTGTGGATAAAAGCCTGCCCGTAATTGACGGGATGCGGCCCTAAAAATGCGGTGAACAGAGCGACTGAAAAAGCGATCCCAATCACCATGCCGATGTTCTTAATCAATTGGGTGATCCCATTCGCCGCTCCCAGCTTATTCTTGGGCACACTCCCCATGATGCAACTGTTGTTGGGGGACTGAAACAACCCCAATGACAGCCCCATGAGGGCAAAATAAATTAAAATCAAATAAATTGGGGTTTGCAAAGTAATATTCGCTAGTAGAATCAAAGCAATTCCGTTAATCACCAATCCCGACGTGGTCAGGACCACCGCGCCGATTTTATCGGAAAGCGCGCCGCTAAAGGGGGAAATCACCGCCATCGCCACCGGAAAGGCCATCATGTACAAACCGGAGGTCTGGGCGGAGAGTCCCAAAACTTTCTGGTAATAGAAAGGAATCAACACCGTCGGCGAAAACATCGTCACAAACGAGAGCAACGAAGCGATGACCGATGATGAGAAGACCCAGTTATTGAAGAGATCTAGATGGACCACGGGATGCTCTTTCCGTTTTTCAATCACGATAAACAGAATCAGAGAAACCGCGAACACCGTGATGCTGCCGTAGATTAGCGGATTACGCCAGCCCATTTTGGTGACATTGGAAAACCCATAAATGAAAGTGATAATTGAGGCGACCAGCAGTAAAGAACCGGAAAAGTCAAACCGGTAGCCGATCTCACGGACTTTTCGGTCGCGGGGTATGGAGAAATAGGAAACGGCAAATCCGGCGATGGAGACGACAAAGGTCAGGTAAAAGACCGACCGCCAACCCCATAGGCCAATGGCCATTCCACCCAACGGCGGTCCGGCGATGCTGCCGATGGCCATCATCGTCGCCAACAATCCGATATTTTTACCCCTTTCGGAGGGAGGATAGTTTTCGGTGGCGATCGCCATCCCGTTAGCCATCACCATCGCCCCGCCCACCGCCTGTAAAATCCGCATCCCAATCAACATGGACAGGTTCAGTGAAAATCCGCAAAACAACGTAAAGATCGAGATCACGAAAAACCCCGAATTGTAAATTTTACGGCGGCCAAAATAGTCGGCCATGGAGCCCAGGATCGGCAGCAACGCCGACATCACCAGGAGATAGACCGAGGCGATCCACTGTACCGCGTTAATATCCGCCCGGAACTGTTTGGCGATTACCGGCAAGCCGACATTGACCACCCCGCTGTCGAACATCGACATAAACGCGCCGATCATCACCGTGTATAAAATGAGTCTGGATTTGGCATATTGCTTTTCTTCCGGCATTCTAATCTAAAACTCCCTCCTGTTCAAGATAGACTTTTCCAATCTTCAATTCATCGAGCGGCCAGCCATTGCCAGGCTTCTTCGGGCGTGTCGAAAAAAGCGGTTGCAACGTCAGCATTCCCGACATGGTTGATAATATTTTGCAGCGACATCTGCGGGATTACTTTTCGGGGCTTAACGACGGCAATGAACCGCAACCCTGTCGCGGCGGCCTGGGGAAACCAGTTTTCATCGGTCCACGCCTGGTTCTCCTGAGAAATTACCGCCATTTCGCTCAGATCGGAAAGCCATTTCCGGCCTTGTTTTGCCGCCAATAACTCTACTCCCTTATTTAATCCGTTTTGAAAATCTTCCCCGGGGATGAATCCTTTCCACTTCATCGCTACACATGCAATCGATTCGTCCCACTGAATAGTTACGTATGGCAACTCCAAATAAATCATTTCCTAAGCCTTCTTTTGTTTGATATTAGCAAAAATGACCTTATTGTTATTGCGTCCTGTATCCCGTCTTGGAATCAAGCCCTTCCACGGTCTCATACCCCAGAGCCGCCACGATCTCCAGCATGGTCTTCCTCTGTTCGGCATATTCCGGGGTAAAAAGGAGCCTGCACCCTCCTAAGCTCTTTTCGCCCAAAAGGAGCTTGACCGCAAACGACAGGCAGGTCACCTCACCACATTCCTTGCAGTTTTTCCTCGGCAGCCAGCCGTAAATTTGCAGCGCCGTGGGTTTGGAACGCAGCTCATAATTCGGTACAATGGAGTCGCGCTTCTCATAAACATCGTTGATCATGTCCTTGATCCAGTTCAAAACTTGCCAGGCGTCTGTGGTATTCAGCGCCTTCGCCATGGTAATCTTTCCGGGATAAAGGTTCACCAGGCGGAACTCCTTCATGAAGGTAAAGCTGGGTCCTTTCCTGTTATAGGTGGCATTCTTCATCACCGCATTAAGGTACGGCATCACCCCGCTGATGTCCGTGGACACCTCGGCAATCAGGCGGATCTTTTCCGGATCGGCGATGCAGGGGGCAATGAAGGTGAGCGTTATGTCCTCGAGAAACAATCTCTTCACCTACCTTTGAAACTGCATGATCTCCCGGGCCATACAAGGCATGTCTTTCTTTACCTTCGGAGCGATGTGTTTCTCAAGGAAACGCAAGGCCTCGTCTACCTCCTTATCCAAACAAATTCTTTCCAGAAGCATCTGCTCCTCATCGTCCAGAACAATGAAAGCCTTGGCCATTACGCACCCCTCATTTCCAGGTTAGAGTCTTGCCGGCAATCTCGGCGAGGGCCTGAACCATCGTATCGATCTCCTCTATGGTATTGAAATAGCCGATGCCGAATCTCACCGTTCCCCGATCGATGGTTCCAATGGTTCTATGGGCCATGGGAGCGCAGTGGAGGCCGGATCTCACCATGACTCCATAGACCTCATCCAGGACATACGCCACATCCTGGGCCATAACGCCGGAGATATTGAGAGAGACGACTCCCACCTGCTTTTCAGGGTCCTTTGGCCCGTAAACCTCTATACCAGGGATTATTTCCAGGGCCCGAAGGAAATGGCCGGTCAGTTCTTTCTCCTTGCCTCTGATCCGGTCTATTCCCTCAGTCAAGATAAAGTCGACCCCCGCCAGAAGGCCCGCTATTCCCGATATGTTCAACGTTCCCGCCTCAAAGCGGTCGGGGAGGTGATCAGGTTGATGCTCAAGGATCGACTCTCCCCCGGTGCCTCCTTCCTTGAACGGAAGGAGATCCACCCCTTCGCGGATATAAAGGCCCCCCGTGCCCGTTGGCCCGAAAAGTCCTTTGTGCCCCGTAAAGGCCAGAAGATCGATCCCGAGCGTCCCTGCATCAATAGGGCAGGTCCCGGCGGTCTGGGCGGCGTCAACCAGGAACAACACCCCGCGATCCCGCGCCGCTGCCCCAACCTCGCCCACCGGGAGAAGCGTCCCGGTGACGTTCGAGGCGTGCGTCATCACCACCAGCCTGGTATTGGGCCTGATGGCCTTTATGACATCTTCCGGGCGAAGAGATCCGTCTTTGGCGCATGGCGCCACCGTGATTTCGATCCCCCGCTCGGCTTCAAGCCGCTTTAAAGGCCGCCACACGGCATTGTGCTCCATGCTGCTGGCAACCACATGGTCGCCGGCCTTAAGGAGCCCTTTGACGGCCAGGTTCAGCGACTCTGTGGCATTAGAGGTGAACACGATGCGGGAGGCATCCCGGATACCGAAGAGCTTCCCCAGGGCCTCGCGCGCCGAAAACACCACCTTGTCGGCCAAAAGGGCCTGCCGATACGCCCCCCGGCCGGAACTGGCCCCGATCTCCCGCATAAACCTGTCTACCGCCCTGTACACTGCTTCGGGCTTCGGATAGGAGGTTGCCGCATTGTCCAGGTAGATTCCCATCTCGTCCCCTCCCCGCATTTTCAATCCCAGTATTGCTAATCCCGATATTGTCTTAGGATAGACAGCGGCGGAAATTCAACCGCCTCGGAAGGGCACTGGGGGGCGCATCCGGTGCAGCCCACCACGCAGTTGTAAGGATTCTTCACCACCGGCCGCTGGTTCTCCCCATCCCATTCATATGTACCGTGTGGACAAAAATCATAGAAATGCCTTCACTTCCTTCATAACGTTCACTCCTTTTCATGTTCGGCGGCGCCGGCACAGGCGAGCGCGCACTCCCTATCTTCATTCATGCGGTCCACGCATTGCACAAACTGGTGCACGCAAGGGGTTCTGAGCGTGTAAACCACCTTCAGCCCCTCTTTCCTGGAACTGAGGATGCCCGCTTCCTTGAGTAGGCTCAGGTGTTTGGAAACCGTGGACTGGTCGAACCCCACTCGTTCAACCAGGTAGCAGACGCACTTTTCTCCTTCAGTGGCCAGAATCTCCACCAACCGCAACCGGGTCTCATGCGCCAGGGCCTTGAAAACCGCTACCTGTTTCGAAACAATCGTTCCATTAGATTCCATTTCCGTCACCTCTATGGTTATATTACCATATGATTATGTGAAAAACAAGGACTTTTTGCAGGAATCCGGACATGGGCGGCGAATACTCAGATTGTACAACCGGTTGCATAATGCGCTGTTCTACTTATAAGATGCATCGCAAAAGGATTGTTAGGCGCAAACCACGCAACTTGCGCAACCGGATTAAATTCAAACAGGAGGGGATATCGTGTTCAAAAGATCTCTCAAATCCGCGCTGGTGCTTGGGCTGGTCGTGGCGTTGATGGCCACGGGCAGCGTGGCGCTCGCCGCCGGTAAAACCATCACCATGATGGGCACCTGGGGCGGGCAAGAACTTGAGGCCTTCCAGAAGATGGTCGCCCCCTTTGAAAAGTCGACGGGAATCAAGGTCGAGTTCACCGGAACACGGGATCTGGCCACGGTTCTGACGACGCGCGTGGAAGCCGGCAACCCGCCGGATGTGGCCGCGCTGCCCAATCCGGGAATGATGAAGGAACTGGCCGCGGAAGGACGCCTGGTCGATCTGAGCAAGATTCTGGACATGAAGCAGGCTAAAAAGGACTACGCACCGGTCTGGCTGGATCTGGGCGCCTACAAGGATAAATTGCAGGCCATCTTTATCTCCGCCGACGTCAAGAGCCTGGTCTGGTACAACCCCAAGCAGTTTGCCGCCAAGGGGTACAAGGTCCCCAGGACCTGGGATGAGATGACGGCCCTCTCCGACAAGATCGCGGCCAACGGCGGGACCCCCTGGGCTGTCGGCCTTGAAAGCGGCGCCGCCAGCGGGTGGCCGGGCACCGACTGGATCGAAGATATCATGCTCCGCACCGCCGGACCGGAGGTTTACGACAAGTGGGTGAACCACGATATTCCGTGGACCGACGCGCATGTGAAGAAAGCCTTCGAGATCTTCGGCAAGATCGCCCGCAACGAAAAATACTTGTATGGCGGCACCGCCGGGACGCTTTCCACCAACTTCGGCGACTCGGTGAACGCGCTCTTCACCAACCCGCCGCGCGCCTATTTGCACCGGCAGGCGACGTTCATCCAGAGCTTTATCAAGCAGAACAACCCTGGTGTCGCCGCCGGGAAGGATTATACCTTCTTTGCCCTGCCTCCCATCGATCCGAAGTGGGGCACGCCGGTTCTGGGCGCCGCTGACATGGTGGCCGTTTTCCGCGACACGCCTGAAACCAGGGCTTTCGCCCGTTACCTGGCTTCGGCCAAGGCCCAGGAGATCTGGGTGACCTCCCTCGGCAAGGTTTCCGCGAATAAGGGCGTCAGCCTGAATGCGTATAAGGATCCGCTTACGCGCCAGGCCGCGGAGATCCTTGTGAATGCCAGGGTCTTCCGCTTTGACGGTTCCGACCTGATGCCAGCCGCGGTAGGATCGGGCGCCTTCTGGAAGGGTATCCTGGACTATGTGAGCGGGCAGGACCTCGATTCCGTCCTGAAGAATATCGAAGACGCCGCTGACCAGGCCTACACCTCGGGCGCCGCTACGAACAAGTAATCACCATCTGGGAAAGTTTTTCGAAAAATAGGGGCATTTACTGAAAAAGTCACCCTTACTGCGACATAGCGGGCGTTGTCCCTCCGTGGGCCGCCCCGCCACCTCACCCATCCAGGGTTCATGTTGCTCCGAGCCGGTGCCAAGGGAAGCGAGATCAAGGCCGATTTCGACCGAAGATCGCGCAACCTTTGGCCGGCAAGGAGCTTTGGAGCAGGAAGGAGACTTTTCAGTGATCAAAAGGGTGAGATCAATGCGGATCGGTCGCGGGTGGGGGGCGCTTTTTGCGGGGCCGGCCCTGCTGCTGGTTGGCCTGTACCTGGTGTACCCCACCATGAATACTATCTACCTGAGTTTTCTCGATCAGCGTTCCGAGCATTTTGTGGGGCTGGACAACTACGCCCGGATTCTGACGTCCGAGGCGACGCTGTCCGCCTTCCGGAACAATTTGCTGTGGCTGGCGGTCTTCACGGTGGGGACCGTGGTTTTGGGGCTGATGCTGGCTGTGCTAACCGACCGGATCAAGTACGAGGCCGTCGCCAAATCCATCATCTTTATGCCCATGGCCATCTCCTTTGCCGGCGCCGGCGTAATCTGGAAGTTTGTCTACGCTTATACCCCGCCCGGTGTCAACCAGATCGGGCTTTTAAACCAGATCAGGGCCGTTTTCGGTTCCGATCCGGTCGCCTGGCTCATCGCCAGGCCGTGGATTAACAATCTGGCGCTGATTGCGGTGGGCATCTGGATCTGGACCGGCTTTGCCATGGTGATCCTTTCCGCGGCCTACAAGGGAATTCCCCGGGAACTCATGGAATCGGCGCGCGTGGATGGAGCCAACGAGTGGCAGGTCTTCCGGAGCATCAGCTTTCCGGCGCTTGCGCCGACCGTCGCGGTGGTGGCCACCACCATGATGATCAACGTCCTCAAAGTCTTCGACATCGTCTATGTGATGACCAACGGCAATTTTGGCACCGAGGTGCTGGCCAACCGCATGTACAAGGAGATGTTTGAGTTTCGCAACTACGGGCAGGCAAGCGCCATCGCGGTTGTGCTCTTCCTGGCCATCATTCCCGTAATGCTCGTCTCCATCAGGCGGTTCCGGGAACAGGAGGTGCACTGATGTCCAACCGCTCTCATAGTGTGTCTGAAGCGTCTAATGCGTCTTATAAGGCGTCCAATTTGTCGTTCAACATGTCGCAGCCGCTTGTCCACCTGGTGGTAATCCTGATGTCGCTGGCGTGGGTCCTGCCGACCCTCGGCCTGCTCACCAGTTCGGTGCGCCCTCCCCAGGCGGTGGCCAACTCCGGGTGGTGGACGGTCTTCCTGAACCCGTTTGATTTCACGCAGTTCACCCTGGCCAACTACCGGCAGGTTCTCGGGCAGACCGGAATGGCGCGCGGGTTCCTGAACAGCCTGGCCATTACCCTGCCGGCCACCTTTTTGCCCATGCTTCTCGGGGCTTTTGCCGCCTTCGCCTTCGCCTGGCTGGACTTTCCGGGGCGCAAGGCTCTCTTCATCATCGTGGTGGGGCTCCTGGCGGTTCCATTGCAGATCAGCCTGATCCCCATCCTGCGACTGTACAGCAGGGCCGGGCTGGCCGGGACCTTCGCCGCCATCTGGCTCGCCCACACCGCCTACGGGTTGCCTTTTTCCGTATACCTGTTGCGGAACTTCTTCGGCTCCTTGCCGGGGGAGCTCTTTGAGGCGGCGTACATCGACGGCGCTTCGCCGGCGGCCGCGTTCTTCCGCCTGGCGTTGCCCATGTCGGGCGCGGCTCTGGCCTCCCTGGGCATCTTTCAATTCCTCTGGGTGTGGAATGACCTTCTGGTGGCTCTGATCTACCTGGGCGGCAGTTCCAGCGTGGCGCCTTTGACCCTGGTTCTCTCCAGCCTCGTCGGTTCCTATGGACAGCAATGGCATGTCCTTACCGCCGCGGCGTTTGTAACCATGATTGTTCCACTGGCGGTCTTCTTCTCCCTGCAAAGGTACTTTGTTCGCGGGATCCTCGCCGGGTCCGTCAAAGGCTGACGCAGTTGGAGGTACTAAAGGCCAGGAGCCGATTACAGAAATATAAGAAGGTGACTTCCATTTCGGTGACAATGGCCGATCTGGCGCGGTGGGCCGGGGTGTCCAAATCCACCGTGTCCAGGGCTTTAAATGGCGATCCACGCATCAGCGAGGAGACCCGGCGGCGCGTCACGGAACTTGCCCGCCGGCTGCGCTACCGCCCCAATCTCATGGCCTCGGGCCTTGCCACCAGGCGCACCAACGCCCTGGGGCTGGTGATCCCCTCACCGCCCCGGACCTTTTCCAACCCCTTTTACCTGGAATTCGTCAGTGGCGTGGGTGATTACGCCCTCGGCCAGGGCTACACCATGTTCTTCACCACCGGCGAGGCCCTGACCAGCGGCGAGGAGGATCTGCCGCCGCTGGTGGCGCAGGCGGATGGCTTTATTCTCACCGAACCAAGATTGGCGGATCCCCGGATTCCCAGGCTGCGCGAATGGGAGAAACCCTACGTCTTCCTGGGCAGCCCCGGGGATGCCGCCAGCGAGGAGGAGACCATCTGGGTCGACGGAGATAACGCAGGCGGGGTGGAGATGGTGGTGCAGCACCTCATTGAGCTGGGGCACCGGCGGATTGGTTGCATCAAGGGCGCCCCCGGCTACGTGGCCACTGAGAACCGATGGACCGGTTTTTTGAGCGCCGCGGAAAAAGCCGGGCTGGCCGTCGATCCCCGGGCGATCGCCGTTGCAGACTACACGGAGGAGGGCGGCCGGGAGGCCACCTGCGAACTCCTGGAAAAATACCCGGAGATGACGGCCCTCTTTGCGTTCAACGATCTGATGGCTATCGGGGCGCTCAACGCACTGGCGATCAACGAAAAAAAAGTCCCGGAGGATGTGGCGGTGGCCGGGTTTGACGGTATCCATTTCGGCCGCTTGATGTCGCCCAGCCTCACCACCGCGGAGCAACCCATCTACGAGATGGGGCGCCTTGCCGCGGAGTTGCTTATCAAACAGATCAAGGGCGAGCCGCTGGAAAACAAGCATTTTACCCTTTCCTGCCGCCTGGCGGTACGGGGTTCGTCGGTCGCGAGGTGATCAATCGGTGTCTCATGCTGCTCCTGATAAAAATGCCGCTCCTGATAAAAACGCCAAACCCGAAGACGCCAGGCCCAAAAGCGCCAAATCCGGCGACCATGGGCGTCAACCGTATCTGGGCCTGATCGGCAACGGCGAAACCGCGGCCCTCATCGCGCCGGATCTCTCCATCCAATGGTTCTGTCCCGGACGGTTTGACGCCTTCCCCCTTTTTGCGGGCGCGCTGGATCCCCGCCGGGGCGGAAAGTTCAGCCTGAAATTCCGCTGCGGGTCAGCAGACCTCTTTGAGCCCCGGCAGCGCTACCTCGATGGGACGAACATCCTTGATACTGTGGTCGAGCTCGTCGCCGACCGGGACGGCCGAAACGTTAGCGCGGAGGTCTTCGATTATTTTCCATGGCGCAAACCCTGCCTGATCCGTGACCTCAAACTCACCAATGAAACGCCGGCCGCCGTGCGGGTTGACCTCGAGTGGTCCGCCGAACCGGTCCAGGTGAGCACTTATCCAATACGGATTACTTTGAAGGATAGCATCACGGTCCTGGAGAGCCGCGACTGGGCGGTGGCTTGCGGGATGGCGACCGAAAAGACTCTTGTCTTGCCTGCGGGAGGGGAGGTCTGGGCCCGGATCGTCCTGGCTTACGCGGAAACTCCCGGGAAGGCCGTGGAGCTCTTGCGGGAAGCCTGGCCCGTTTTCCGCGAAGGCGGCCCGGTGGAACTTTTGGAAGCCCGGCGTTTCTGGACTTCCTGGCTGGCAAATGCCCGGGATCCCTTCAGCCTTTTTGCGGGTCCCCATGGGGCCGGCCAGGGGGCGAGCAAGCCGCTGCCTCCCGCTCTTTCAGGCGGGTCTGTTATTTTGGACGGGATGGATCTGAAATCAGCGTACCGTCGTTCCCTTCTGGCGCTCAAACTTCTGGTGTACGAGCCACCAGGAGTCCAGATAGTGGCGCCGACGGCCTCTTTTCCGGCCACCCCCGGCGGCGGCGACAACTGGGACTATCGCTATACATGGTTGCGCGACGGGTATTTGTGCGCGCTGGCGTTTGACGAGGCCGGCCTGACCAACGAATCCAGGCGGTTTTACGATTTTATGCGCTGTTTGCAGGCCGAAGACGGCAGTTGGCCCAATCCCCTTTGCGACATCGACGGCCACCGTCCGGAGGAGACCATCGTCGCCGGGCTTGAGGGGCCAAATGGCGAACGGCCGGTCCGTCTCGGGAACGCGGCCCTGGCGCAGTTTCAACTGGATAACACCGGCAACGTGATCGACGGGTTGTGGCGCCACCATCTGGCCACCGGCGATGTAAACTATCTGGACTCCTGGTGGCCCGCCATCCAGCGTGCCCTGGGCTGGCTTGAGGCGAACTGGCGCCGTCCCGAACACGGTATCTGGGAATTTCGAGACGCGTTGCGCCATTGGATCTACGGGAAGGCTTTGTGCTACGCGGCTTTTGAGGCGGGCGCGCAAATTGCGGACAAGCTGGGCCATGCCTCAGATCGTGAGCGGTGGAAGAAGCAGGCCGCTTCCGTGCGCGAAGAGGTCATTTCCCGCGGATGGTCGCCGGAAAGGAAGGCGTTTACCCAGTTTTATGGGGCCGTTCAACCAGATCCCGCAAACAACGACGGCGCGGGCCACCCGCCGGCAACCTTCACGGGCGGCCCACCGCTGGACATCTCCGTCCTGGCGCTGGCTTTTTACGGGCTGATCGACCCCTCTGATCCCCGCATGGAGGCCACGGTCCGGGCTATCGAGGCTCCGGACGCGCAAGGCGGCCTGAACATGGACGGGGGAATCGCCCGTTTCGAGGGAGCGGCGTTGCCCTTCTACCTTCCAACGTTCTGGCTGGCGCGTTACCATCTTCTGGCCGGCGACATGGGCCGGGGGTTGGACTTGGCCGCCCTGTGCCTGAAGTGCGCCACCGATCTCGATCTGATGGCCGAACACTTTGACCCTGTAACCAACCGGCAATGGGGGAATTTCCCCCAGGCGTTCAGCCATGAAGAACTGGTGCGGACCGTCCTGACGTTGGCCGGAACGGATCAGAAGCAGAAATAAAAAAATAAGGAGCAGTGGGAGGGTCGCCGTACCCACTGCTAAGCAATGCCGCAAAAAAATTTCTACGCCTGGTCGCCCGCGATGGGCCGGGCGGCGTTTTTGCCGCGAACCATCCTGAACACGGACGGCGCCGCCAGGGCCAGCGCCACGGCCAGATAAAGCGTCCCCGCGATGGGCCGGAAGACCAGATCGCCGATGTGGCCCTGGGAGATCATCAAGGATTCTCTTAAAGCCGTCTCCATCATCGGCCCGATGACCAGCGCCAGGACCAGCGGGGCCGGCTCAAAGCCCTTTCCCCTCAAAAGAAAGCCCACAAAGCCAAAGATCCCCAGCACGGTAAGATCGACATAGCTCGAGTTGACGCTGTAGACGCCTACCAGGCAAAGTAGAACGATCAACGGCAGAAGGAGCTGCCTGGGGATCTTGAGGATGTTCACAAACAACTGCACCATGGGCAGATTCAAGACCAGCAGCATCAGGTTGCCGATGTACATGCTGGCGATTACGCCCCAGAACAGTTCGGGGCGTTCCATCATCATGGTGGGCCCCGGCGTCACCCCGTGGAGCATGAGAGCGCCCACCACCACCGCCATCGCGGGGGTAAACGGCACGCCCAGCGCCATGAGCGGCACATACGCCCCGCCCACCGCGGCGTTGTTGGCGGCTTCCGGGCCGGCCACGCCCTCGATGGCCCCTTCGCCAAACTCTTCCGGGTGCTTGGAAAGCTTCCGTTCCGTCAGATAGGATACGAAGGTGGAGATGACCGGCGAGGGCCCCGGCAAGAGGCCGATGAAGAAGCCCAGCGCCGATCCGCGGAACATCGGCGCGATGGAACGCTTCCACTCTTGAACTTTAGGAAGCAGGTCGCGCAGTTTCACCTTGATTACTTCGGCAATCTCGTCCTTTTGCGCCGCGTTGATCATCACCTCGGCGATGCCGAAGAGCCCCATGGCCACCGGCAGAAACTCGACACCCTGCCCTAACTCCCTGATGCCGAAGGTGAACCTCCCCAGGCCGGTAAGATGGTCGGTGCCCACGGTCCCCACCGCCAGCCCCAGAAGCACCATGATGATGTTTTTGAGGGGTGAGCCGCCGCTCAGGCGCACCAGCATCACCAGGCCCGCCAGGCCGATGGCGAAAAACTCCGGCGGCCCGAACTTCAAGGCCGCATCCGCCAGCGCGGAAGCGGCAAACATGAGCCCGACAATGCTCAGGGTCCCCGCCACAAACGACCCCACCGCGGCAATGGTCAAGGCCGCGCCGGCCCTGCCTTTTTGCGCCATCTTGTAACCGTCGATGCAGGTCACCACCGACGCCGCCTCGCCGGGAATGTTCAACAGGATGGACGTCGTGGAGCCGCCGTACATGGCGCCGTAGTAGATTCCCGCAAAGAAGATCATGGCGGTGGTGGCGTCAAGGCTCAGGGTAAAGGACAAGAGGATGGCCATCGAGCCCAGGGGGCCGATGCCGGGAAGAACACCGACGATGGTCCCCACGAATGCGCCCGCCAGGGCATACAGGAGGTTGATCGGGGTCATGGCGTGCGCGAAGCCCATCATCAAGTTTTGAAGGACATCCATAGCCTCACCTCCTTACAGCTTTGTAAGCATCTACAGCTTTGTAAGAGCTACAGCTTTGTGAGCGCATCTTCCAGGAAACCTGACGGCAAAACAACGCCCAGCAATTTTGCAAAGATCAAGAAGGAGGCGATCGTGGCCACCGCCGCAATCAAAAGTGAGGCCAGGGTGGACTTGTACCGCATCAACCGGAACAAAACGAACAGGACGAGGAAAGTGGAGAGCAGAAAATTCAGGGGCCGCAAGATAAACGGATAGGCTACCGTCGCCAGGGCGATGCCGAGAGGCGCTGCTTTCAGCCAGCTGCTCCCGCCTTCTTTCTCCGCGCGCTCCGCGCGCCCGCGGAAAGTACGGTAGGCATAAAAGGCCGCCACAATCAACAACAGCGCCCCCACCGCGGTGGGCATAAAGCCCGGGCCCGGCTCAGCCAGGGTGCCGACCGACAGGGCGATGGAACTGGCCAGATAGACCAGGGCGAAGATCAACACTGCCAGGGAGATGGCCTTCTCCTGCATTGTTTCACCTACTTGCTTACAGATTGGTCAAGCCGTTCTCTTGGTTATGCGAGCCGTTCTTTGTCGCCGGGCGGGCAACAGGGCAAAGACCCCGCTGCCCGCGGCTTGATGCACACTGATCTTCGCTTCTATTTTTTGCCCTTCAGGCCCATCTCTTCCACGATCTTCTTCAGGCTCTCCTCTTTCTTCTGGATGAACGCCCTGAATTCGTCGAGCTTGATAAATTCAATCTCCAGGTTGACATCTTCCGCCGCTTTGATGAATTGCGGGTCCCTGGTCACCTTTTCCAGGCCCTGGGCCAGGATATTCACGATCTCTCTTGGGGTGCCCTTCGGAGCGAGATACCCGCGGTAAGAGCCTTCCACCAGGTTGATGCCCAGTTCCTTCAGGGTCGGGACATCCGGGAACATCGGAATCCGTTTCTCGGTGTAGACCGCCAGGGCGCGCAGCTTCCCGCCCTTGATCAGGGGGGTCACGGTGCTCAGGTTGTTGGTGTTGGCGTCCACATGGCCGCCGGCGGTGGCCTGCCAGGCCGGCCCGTCGCCCTCAAAGGGGATGTCGTTGAATTTCACGCCCGCCAATTTTTCGATCATCAGCGCGTTGTACCAGTCGTCGCCGCCGATGCCGGAGTTGGCCATCTTCAACTGGCCGGGGTTCTTCTTGGCGTAGTCGAGGAGATCCTTCATGGTTTTGAACTTGCTGTCCGGCCCCACCACCAGGATCCCCGGATCGAAGATGATAGAAAAAAGGGCG